>JAVBPO010000015.1:0-36889 GCA_031549565.1 Thermoguttaceae bacterium | reverse complement strand
AGTGGTTCGTCAATGTTAAAATTTCATGTTGACCTGAATGGTTGTTAAAGAGGACAGACGACAGAGGACAGTCGACAGGAACACATGTCTCGTTAAGCTCCAAGGATTGCATAGTAATTCTCTTTCTGTTCTCTGTCCTCTATTACCACCAAAAGAGTCAACATGCAATTTTAGACTTGACGAACCAGTAGTGCGGAACAGGTTCCGTCTACTTATTCGATTATTGCTCGATTTTTCCCTCATTGCCGATGTCTTTATTGCGTTGGATTTTATCCAGCGCCATTTGGGCGGCGGCGAAGCCCTGTTTCGAAGAACGTTCGTACCACAGGCCCGCCTTGTCCATATCCTGAGCCGTGCCGTTTCCCGTTTCGTAGCATTTTCCGAGAAGATACTGTGCTTCCGGCAAATTCTGTTTCGCCGATTTTTCCAACCAGGCGAAACGGTCCTCCGCGCCGGCGGCAAAGTGGTTTGCCCAGAAACACTGCGACAGCGGCTCGCCGAGCTTCGCCCCTTTTTCCGCCCAGTATTTCGAATAGTACAACGCATTCTTATCGGCAGTGGAACCGGATTCGCCTTGTTCATGATACTCCGCCGCGACGAGGTACATTGCCGGTTGACACCCCTGCTGGGCGGCTCGCAATTCGCATTGGAACGCCTTGTTTTCGTCCTGTTTGACTCGCACACCGTTTTTGTAGCACAAGCCGATCAGGTATTCGGCGGCGGGGAGTTCCGCTTTGGCTCCTTGAATCCAAAGCGCCAAACGGTTTTCCGCACCGACCCGGAGCATTGCCGGATGATTCGGGCTCTGCGGCATTCCGGCGAAACCCGACAGGTAGACGATTCGGGCGTCGGTTTCGATTTCGCGGATCGATTGATTCGACAGCCGGACGACTTTCGGCGAATCGGTCAATAATTGATCCGTACTTCCGGAGCGATCCAGGTTCGCGACGATTTCCTTGCCGAAGGGACTGATTTTTCGCGTGTCTTCGCGGGACACGTCGTCGTAGAATTTGAAATCCCCCTCGATCATCTCGGTCAACGGCGGGATCGAAACATTTTCAAAAACATTTCTTTTGGCCGCATGGAGTTCGCCGATCAAATCGGAAGAATCGTCGAAGTGATACCATTGATATTGACCGCCGACTTCCTGGACGAGTTTTTCCAGCGGCGTCATGTTGAGCGGTTTGGACGAGTCGCCGATTTCCACGGCGTAAATCTTCGTTTCCCCTGCCGCCGTTTTGAGGGTTTCCCGGGCCGTCGTTCCCAGTTGTTCGGCGACGCTCGAAGTGCACGCGAGGAGTATGATGTCCGGCTTCGCTTCCAAGGTCGTAAGAATGATGTTTTTCAAATCGCAAGTCCCGGCCGGTTCGACGTTGCCGATCATTTCCGACGTTGCGTGAAGATGAGCCGGGGTCACCGCGACAAGCGACGGCCTCGTTTCGGAACCGTGGGTCGGAATCAGTTTCGAGTTGAAGAAAAAGACTTCGTAAAAGTCGAATTCCTGCAACTCTTTCAAGGATTGTTGGACACGGTTTTCAGCGTACAAAAACTTCGGCGAATCCACGAAAGGGCCCATGGTTTCGGTCGCGTCGATCAGATAGGCAAACCGCCGTCCGGCGACGAGAAGATCGAAAAAACGAACATTCGTCGGAGGGATGCTCAACTCCGCACCGGCGGGTTGTTTCAAGGAACCGGTTTTCCCCTGGTAAATCGAATCGTAAAAGAGAAAATACCCCATCAATCCGAACAAAACCGCGAGCAAAAAGAGAACCGAAAAAACCTGAAGTCCCCGGACAAAGAAGAGGTAAAACATCTGTCCGAACTTGAGCTTCTCTTTTCCGGAAGCGTGCGAGAGAATTGATTCTCGTTCGAATGTCTCGTATCCCGGTTCGTCGACACCCGAATCCACCTCCGGAGAAGTTTCGAATCGGAATTGCGCCGTCCGGGGAACCTGCGTAAAGGTCGGGGCAGCCATGTTGAACCGGGTTTGCCCCGGCGATTCATGCGGTCTCGGTTCTCCGTCGGAAAGCAAATTCGGCGCAAGACCGAACCTTGTCTTTTCAGACTTATTCGGAATCGGAGGTCCGTTTTCCTCGTTGCGGTCGCCCATGATTTACCCTTGGTTTGCGAGGGGGAAATTGCCGCCGCTCGCGTTGGTTCGATTCCCTCGGCTTGTCGCCGGACTCGGAAGATCGACGAGAGTTGCGGGAATCCCGAAAATCCCGGTGGCCTCTTTCTTGCCCTCTCTCTCTTCTCTTCTCACTTTCGTTGCCGGATTCGCCGCGATCTTTCCACTCACGCCGATTGGGCGGGGAAGTACGGTCCCGCTGTTCGCCAAACGATCGCGGTCGGTCGTTTCTGTATCCCGATTCCCGACTTCTGTACCCTGACTCCCGGTTCCTGTCTCCTCTTTCCCGGTCCCGGTCTCGGTCGGGAGCGGGTCTCCCGGCTCGTGGGGGACGCTCCCTTACGCTGCCCGCTCTGTTTCCTGACTCCTGTCTCCTGAATCCTGACTCCTGTCTCCTGTCTCCTCTTTTCCGGTCCCGGTCGGGAGCGAAGCCCCCGGTTCGTGGGGGACGATCACGATTTTCGCTGAACGGTCGCGGCCGCTCGTTTCTGTACCCTGCCCCCTGACTCCTGAATCCTGTCTCCTGTCTCCTGTCTCCTGAATCCTGTCTCCTGTCTCCTCTTTCCCGGTCTCGGTCGGGAGCGAAGCTCCCGGCTCGTGGGGGGCGATCACGATTTTCGCCGAACGGTCGCGGTCGTTCGTTTCTGTACCCTGTCTCCTGTCTCCTGACTCCTTTCCCTCTTTCCTGCCACTCTTTTCGATTCGCTTCTTTTCTCTCTTTTTCGATGCTTTCGTTCCGTTTCAAACGTTTGAGTCGGGACGATTGCCGCATCGCGTCCGCTTTGGACGGGTAGGGCGGAATCAGGCAATGCGGCTCGAACCCGATCAAATCCTCGCGACCGGCTTCTTTGAGCGCCGTTTTCACATCGTGATAATAATGCGGATCGTAGTACAGCAACAGCGCTTTTTGCAGGCGCCGTTCCCGGAGCCCGTGCGCGGCGTGAACGGGTTGATTCGAAACAGGGTCTATACCAGTGTAATACATACAAGTCGCTAATTCAAAAGGTCCCGGGATAAACTCTTGAACTTGTTGCGGCTTTATGCCGTTTTTATGCAAAAATTCGGCAACTTCGGCCATTTTCGGCAGCGTCGAGCCGGGCAAACCGGCAATCAGGTACGGAACGAGATACTGCTCCTTTCCGTTTTCGCGGCTGATTTGCGAAAAAAGTTCGCAGAATTGCACGTAATTTTCGATCGGCGGTTTGTTCATCCATCGGAGGACTTCCGGATCCGTATGCTCCGGCGCGGTTTTCAAATGTCCGCCGACGTGATACTTGACCAATTCCTCAAGATACCGCCGATCAAGCTGCGCCAAATCGGCCCGCACTCCCGACGCGATGTAAACCTGTTTTACGTTCGGAAGCTCGCGGACTTTTCGCATCAGCCGAATCAACGCGTCGTGATCGGTCTCCAGATTCGGGCAGATGTTCGGTTGCAGGCAGGACAACCGCACACAGCGATCGCGAATTTCCGGGTTTGAGCAACCGAGCATGTACATATTCGCCGTCGGACCGCCCAGATCGCTCACGACCCCTTTGAAATCGGGCGAATCGGCGAGCTTGCGAACTTCGTCGCAAATCGACGTTTCACTGCGACTTTGAACGATTTTTCCCTGGTGAGCCGCGAGCGAACAGAACGCGCAGCCGCCGAAACAACCGCGAAGAATCTGCACGGAATCCCTGATCACGGTCAGCGCCGGAATCTCCTCGTTGCCGTACGAAGGATGCGCCTTTTTCGTAAACGGAAGCCCGTAATACCGATCCATTTCCGCTTCGGAAAGCGGAAAAGCGGGCGGATTGACGACGACCGCTTCCTCTTCGTGTTCTTGGATCAAACGCTTGGCGCAGTACGGATTGAGGTTTTCGTAAGCGATACGGGTCATTTCGACGAATTTTTTCTTGTCGTCGCTCACTTCCTCGCAGCTCGGAACATGCAGGGTCGTCTCGTCATCCGGCGGGAGATCTTCCGACGCTTTAAGCCGGTAAACGGTTCCCCGAATCTCGCGAAGCTCGGCGATCGGCTTGCCTTCCGCCAAGCCCCGGGCGATTTCCAGCAGCGGTTTCTCTCCCATCCCGTAAACGAGAATGTCCGCCCGGGAGTCCATCACGATCGAGCGCCGGACTTTATCGCTCCAGTAATCGTAATGGGCCAAACGGCGCAACGACGCTTCCACGCCGCCGGCGATCACCGTGATTCCGGGATACGCTTCCCGGGCGCGTTGGCAGTAGGCAAGCGTCGCACGGTCGGGCCGCAGACCGATCTTTCCGCCGGGACTGTACGCGTCGTCGTTGCGAACTTTCCGGTTCGCGGTGTAATGGTTGATCATCGAGTCCATGTTGCCCGCACTGACGCAAAACCCGAGCCGGGGACGACCGAACGTGGTCCACGGCTCGCAGGAATGCCAATCGGGCTGGGCGAGAATCGCGACTTTGAATCCTTCGGCTTCCAAAACGCGGCCTAAAAGGGCCGTCGCGAAGCTCGGATGATCGACGTAAGCATCGCCGGAGACGAACACGAAATCGACTTCATCCCAGCCGCGGGCTTCCATTTCCGCGCGGGTCATCGGGAGAAAATCGGACAATGTCGACGTAGAATCGACGGAATCGGTATTTTGCATGAAAGGTGGAGGAAAAGAGAAAAAACGGATCCGCGATCAATTCGCTCGCCCATTTTCATGAGAACGCCGCCTCAAGACAGATCGAGGCAACTGAGGTAAGTAAGTCAGGAAAGAATTCTATCCGCTTCGCCCGGACAAAATAGGAGTGGGGCGAAATCTTTTGGGCGAAGGACGAAAAAGGGGTCGGGACGCGTCCTCCTGCAAGACACAGTGTCCAAAATTCCGGGAATTGATTTCTCGCGGGACGATTGATATACTCCGAGGGAAACAGCACTTTGCCGATCCTCTGACAATTCACCGCCATGAAACAGCCATCACTATTTTCACGTCGTGATTTTTTTCAAACCGGGCTCGGTCTTGCCGTCGGATTATCCGTTCCGACATTCATTCCCGGTTCCGTTTTGGGCAAAGACGGCGCCGTTGCGCCGAGCAATCGGATCACGTTCGCCGGGATCGGGATCAACCATCGCGGCTCGTATGTTCTCAATTACATGCTGCCGCAGCCGGATGTGCGCTTCCTCGCGATTGCCGACGTTCGCGCCGATCGGCGTCAAGCGGTCAAAGCCCGAATCGATAAGCTTTACGACAATACGGACTGCGGCATGTATCGGGATTTTCGTGAACTGCTCGAACGAAAAGACATCGACGCCGTGTTTATCGCGACCGGAGACCGTTGGCACACGACCGCGTCCGTCTACGCCGCCAAAGCCGGAAAAGACGTCTACAGTGAAAAGCCGTGCTGCATTACGATCGGACAGTGCAAAATTCTCGCCGACGTCATGCGGCGTTACAACCGCGTTTTTCAGGCGGGAACGCAGCGGAGAAGCGTCGATAATTTCCGTTTCGCCGTCGATCTGGCCCGGTCCGGCAAGCTCGGGAAAATTCACACTGTTCACGCTTCGATTTATCATCTGAATCTCCGCCGCGATTGGCTCCCCGCGCAGCCGGTTCCGGACAAGGAGATCGTCGATTGGGATCTTTGGCTCGGCCCGGCGCCGTGGCGACCGTACAACGAAGCGTACATCCTGGGAGACTGGCGGGCGCAGGAGGATTTCGATTCCGGTGCGAAATTGCACGACTGGGGCGCGCACACCGTCGATCTGTGCCAATGGGCGGTCAACGGCGACACGACGATTCCCGTCGAGTACGAAGCGGACGGCGGAACCGTGTACGCGAAATATGCCGATGGCGTCAAGCTCGTTATGCGGCCCGACGGCTGGATGGGGCTGGGCGATTGTCCGGTCCGGTTCGAGGGGGACGAAGGTTGGGTCGAAACCGGCGATACCGGCCGCGTTGCGCTTTATCCGGAATCGCTCCGGAGCGAATTGCGCTCTTCCGGCAATTTCGGCGGTATCGCCCCGGAAGCCCACGTCCGGAACTTCTTCGATTGCGTGAAGACCCGCGAACAACCGGTGTGTAACGCCGACGTTGCCGGACAAACTCACGTCGCCTGTCACGCCGCGGCGCTTTCCTGGATTTTGAAGCGAAAATTAACGATTGATCCGCAAACGCGGGAATTCGTCGACGACGACGAAGCGAATCGTTTACGTTCCCGGGCCGTCAGGGAACCGTGGAGAATCGGGTAGCCGAAAATTTTTTCCGCTTGCTTGACTCTACTCCCGACTCTCTATAGACTTAGCTCTGCGGTCGGGATCGGGAACCTCCCCCGATCCGCGGCGATTTCGCTTGACCTCTTTTCTACACCCGTTTTCAAAGGAGAAACTCACGTGACCAAGAAAGACATTGTTCGAATCATCTCCGAACAGCTCGACCTGACGCAGCTTTTGACCAAGGATGTCGTCCAAAAGACGTTCGACGTGATTATCGACACGCTCGTGGAAAGCGGTCGGATCGAACTACGGAATTTCGGGGTTTTCGAGGTCAAGCGCAGAGCCGCTCGCACCGCGCGCAATCCGAAAACGGGTCAGGAGGTCAAAGTCGGCGAAAAGTTCGTCGTTTCCTTCAAACCGGGGAAGGAAATGGAAGAAAAAGTCCAGGAACGCGCCAAAAAAAGAGGACGAAAAGCGAAAAAATAATCACCCGTTAGCGGCGGGGCTTGCCCCGCGTTTGTGAAGTGCGATGTCGCCGTTCGTATCAGAGCCGCGCACGGAGAAGCGGTATTGTGGTTTATGCAATGTAAAACGACGCAACGCGGTCGACTTGAACACCGCTTACTCCGTGCGCGGCTCTGATTGGTGTAATACCAAGTCGGATCCGCTTCTGAACATCGGGCAAATAAGGCTGGGACCGTATTACTGCGGCGGTTCGACGGTAATATCGTACTTCGTGTTGCCTTTGACATCGACACTCAGACCGGAAGATTCCGGCATGGTGTACTTGGTATGCACCATTTGTATGGTCGGCGCAACTTGAAATACCGGGATTTGGCCGATCGCCGCCTCTTTGGCGGGTTTCTTGATTTCGCCGAATTTCGTGGCGCCGGAGATGTACACTTTATACACCCCTGGGGGGAGTCCGTCACCGTCTTTGTTCTTGCCTGCCGAGTAGCTGCCATCCGGTTTGATGTCGCCGGAAGCGACAAAATTGTCCCTTTGGAACATCACCTGCCCGACCGTGATCGGGGTACCATCGGAATAAGTGACCTTTCCCGTCACTTTGGGATCGCCACAACCGACGAAAAACACAAGAGTGAAAAGGAGCGGAAAAAAATGGAGAGGCGTATTATGTTTCATTGTATCAATGGTTCAATGTTGAAATGCAAAAAACGCAGGGCTTCCACAGTGTGGGTTCGCAAACCGAGATTCCGCTCGAAATCGGTACTCCCGCTCCCGAGGGTTGCTCTTACCGTGAAAACACGATTTTCAGGAATAGCTGCCCAAGGAGGGATCCGAATCGCATCCCTCCCCAAAACAGCAGACGCCGTTAAAAGACCGGCTTAGGGCAGTGACACTGCACGACCGTCTTTCACATCCCCGTAGGCAGCCAGGATTGTGTATGCCGTCGTGACACCAAACGCTTGAACCGAGCCGTCACCGAGGAGGAAGTTGCACACTCCCGTGTGATAGCTGCCGAACCCGGAGTTGATCGTCGGCGTTTCCTTATGGTCCTGGGGACGCAATAGACGCATTGTCGTGTTGTGCCACGGTTGTCCGTCGTCGGTTGTCGCCATTTGAATCGCACGCCCGTGCGCTCCGGCGTCCGTCGCTCCGGCGGTCACGAAAATCGAGCAGTCATACATCGTCGCCCAAGGATCACCCGGGGTCGGGTTGCACTCGCCGACCTTTCCGATCGGGATGTGTTTTTCACCGAGAACGATTTGGTTCGACGTACCGTCGCTCCACCAGGACATTTTGTCACGAATTGCCCAGTTTTTAAAATGAGGGTGTCCGTCGGGGTTGGCTCCGTTATAATTGCACAGCCGCAACGGACCGCGTGCCGCGGAAACGTGAGACGCGATTTGGGGCGAAACACGAACCCAGCAGTGGTGGTCCGAGCCGGCACATTCTCCGCCGGAGCCGCCGGAAACGACCAGCGTCGGCGTGGAAAAGATCATACCGTAATCACCTTGCGGACCGGCGTGAGCCGCTCCGGTATAAGAGTAGCTGTCATTCTTCTCCGCAGCGGCATAACCACTACGTCGCGAAGGGCATTTCAGCCATGGGATGGACCCCATGCCTTTACGCGTTTCATCCGTCATGGCGATTCCCCCGGCACCAACGCCCCACCCATTCATCCACCAATCGGTAATCGTTACGGGACCGGCATCCAAGTTGGGTAGCCCGGAATTCATGACGAGATCGTAATTGGCCATTTGTTCGGCGTAGGGCAAGATCAACGGGAACATCGTGGCACGATGCCAACCGATCGCCGACGGCGGAAGACCGTTCATCGCATCGTGAAACGTGTGAATCGCGAGTCCCATCTGTTTCAGATGGTTCGTGCACTGCATACGACGAGCCGCTTCGCGGGCCGCCTGCACGGCAGGGAGAAGAAGCGCAATGAGGATCCCGATAATCGCGATCACCACCAGGAGCTCAACGAGGGTGAACCCGAGAAGATTCGTCCTCTTACCCGTTCTAAAGTTTCTTTTTGACATATATTTGCCTTTCATAAGAGAAGAAATTAAACCGTCCACCCCTCTTCACACTTCCTCGCAGCACGAGGAAACGTTTATCGAGTTCCGCGGACCGAAAAAAGGGAGTGCGGGATTGCCCCCGCATCCACTATGCACTGCATTCTAACGTAACGCAATGGGAAAAACAATAATTTTTGGAAAAAATTTGTTTTTTTGTAATTTTAGTGAGAAGCGGACCAGCAGTTAGCCCCGTCGCCTGCGACGGGTAGCACACTGCGGTTCGCAGGCGAACCGGCTAACAGAGATATATTACGGTGTTGTCATATGACCCCGGGGGCGGTTGAGCGGCTTTGTGCGAATCTTCGGGCTTGACGTGCAAGGATTGTTCAATTCCACAACGATCCGAAGGATTTTTCTTGAAAACGGCGTTTTATCCGCTATACTTTTGCGCAGGCTCCCAAAGTCGGGCAATTCGCACGGTACGTACAACCGACAGGAAAGCTCCTTTCCGCTTTTTTGTCGTGCGACGGACCGCCGCGAACCGACGTTGTCGATGGAGAGCCGTTGTCGAAATCGGTTCCGTTCATTTCACGTTTTCTTGCCCGCAAAAGGAGCAATCGTGTCGCATCCCAACGATCCCCATTCCCACGAAAACGAAGACCTTTCCCTCGATTTTCCCGAATTCGATTCGGAATCCTCGGAAACGCAAGGCTCCGCGGACGACTTTCCCGATCTCGATTTTTCCGGCTTCGATTCCGAAAGCTCCGAATTAACGGATTTTTCAGCCGATGAAGCCCCCGCCGAACCGAGTGAGGAGTTTAACGAATTCGGCGAATCGTCCGATCAGGCCGACCCATTCGACGATTTCGCGTCGACTTCGGACGATATCGGGGAAACGGTTTTCGCAAGTCCGGCTCCGATCGCGGCGGCGGTTCCGGAACCTGAAGCTCCTGAACCGGAAACCGGCAAAAAAGGGAAAAAAGCCAAAAAGGAAAAACCGCCCAAGGTCAAGAAAGAAAAACCGCCGAAAGTCAAAAAAGAGAAGCCGCCGAAAAAGCCGCGCGACCCGAACGCACCCGGCCTCCGAATGGAAGATATGCTCGCGCTCGGCGCGTGCGCGCTGTTTGCCGTGATTTTCCTCGTGCTCAGCGTTTTTTCGCTCGGAAATATCATGTTCGTGATCCTGATGGACCTGATCGCCGTCGTGGTCGTTCTCGTTCCCTTTCTCCTCTTCAAATTCGGGCGGCAGGTCTCCTTTTTCGATGTGAGTTTGGGAATGGCCGTAATCGCCCTGTCCCTCGGAGCGATCTTGCTCCTTGCCGTTTGGAGCCGTTACGATTTCACGGTCAAGCCGAAAGCATCGTTGCCCGATGCACGCATCGTTTTCACCATGGATGCGTAATGATGTCGGCGTTTCGAATCAGAGCCGCGCACGAAGTAAGCGGTATTCGAGTCGACCGTACTCCCACGTCTTGCTCTCGTTGTACCACACAAATTTATCGGACAGATTCGGAAAACCTTATTTTCACCTTATTTTGTTTGACAAAACAACCTCAGTAGCCCAGATACGACAAGAAAACAAACCTTATTACCTTATTCCAGAGCATGAATAAGGTAATTGTACTGTCTCACTTGTTTTTACCTTTTTCACGAATTTTGCTTGAATCCGCTGCGAGGCTTCAAGCTTCAGGTTTCAGATGTCGGCCCATCCTTGTTATTCTGAAGCCTGAAGCCTATAGCCTGAAGCCTATAGCCTTCTTCCCACGGCCTATAAACTTTTCGCCTTACCTCTTTACAGTCGGGCGTCTTCTCGAAAGCGGGCAAGCTATTCTTCCAATGACACCCTCGTTTCCGCAACCGTTTTAGGGACGCGATCCGTTTCCCCGGAGGCGAACTCGAGGTGATAGCAAACCATTGGAGAATTGAGAATGACCAAAAGAGTTGTAAGCTGTTTGATTTTCGCGCTGCTTCTTTCGTTCGGAGAGACTTACGCGATTACCGATCCCGCCAACGGAGATTACCAAATCGGGAACGTCCAGATCCATGATTTGTATTCGACCCTGTACGGACACGAATACGATGCGACGATTCCGCCGCCCCCCGGCGCGGTCGTCACGCCTTGGTACTTTACGCCCGAAAGTAATCCGCTCGGTTATCATCCCGGCGTCGATGCGACCCCGCTTTCGCGATTGCCGGTGACGCCGTCGGGAATCGCCAGCGCGCCGTTCGATTCCGGTAGCGGATACTTCTCCACGTTTTTCACGGTCGACATTCCCGTCGGCCCGGTGGTTTTTCCGCTTCGAATGGATGCCTTCGCGACCTTTACCGGAAGCGTCGAGGAGATCCTCTTGAACGGCCACTCGTTGGCTTTTACCTCCGCTCCCTTGGGGCCTGGAGATCCCTTGATCGTCTATTCGGTCGAGATTAAAGAAAGCTATTTCAATATGGATGGCATCACCGGCGGAAACATCCTGTCGATTTTCGTCCGGCATGAAGGCATCGAATCCAACGGAGCGACGGCGAGAATTCTCTTCGCTTCCGAGGCGGTGACCCCGGAACCGGCCACGTGCCTGTTGCTCGGACTCGGCTTGGGAGTGATACCGCTGGCCGGACGTTTTCGGAAAAAACGCTAGTGGTTGATCCGGGTTGATATTTGCCCGTTAGCGCCGGGGCTTGCCCCGGGCTGGGCTGGGCGAACGGTTTCACATGAGGGCGTTCAGTAGGACGCAACTTTTCACAGAACAAACGCGGGGCAAGCCCCGCCGCTAACGGAACGGTGCCAACGAGTAAACTCAATCGTCTCCGCCGTCGTAACCGTCGTTGTCCATGTCGTTATCCGGGAAGTCGGTTGACGCTTCGTTGAAGAACGGATTCGATCCCTGTTGCGTGTAGATCGACGGGGCCGGAGCCGAATCGGGAATGCTGTCCAGCAGCGTAAAACTACGCTGTGCGCTGGGCATTTCCTGCTTCGACTGGGCGATCATCGCGTCAAGGTGGTCACGCCACTGTGCCAACTGATACGTCCGAAAACCGGTTCCCGCGGGAATCAAATGCCCGAGGATCACGTTTTCCTTCAAGCCGATCAAATGGTCCGTTTTGCTTGCCAAGGCGGCTTCGGTCAACACCTTCGTCGTTTCCTGGAAACTTGCCGCGGAAATAAAGCTGGAGCTTTGCACCGCCGCTTTCGTGATACCGAGCAACTGCGTCGTCGCTTGGGCTAAAGCCGGTTTCTGAACCGACGCGCCCTTGCCGCCACGGGCTTCGAATTCGGCACAGGTCGTCTCGTAAAGGTCGCGCGGAATGATTTCACCCGGTTGGAAATTCGTATCCCCCGACTCGACGACTTTGACGCACTTGGTCAATTCCCGATTCTTCTTTCGGAAGTAGAACTTATCGACCTGCGTTCCTTCGAGCAAGGAGGTGTCGCCACCGCTTTCGATCCGGACTTTCCGCAGCATTTGCGAAACGATGATCTCGATGTGCTTGTCGTTGATCTTTACCCGTTGACTGCGGTACACGTTTTGAATTTCGCGAACGAGATATTCCTGGACCGCTTCTTCGCCGGAAATGCGGAGAATGTCGTGCGGCACCAACGGACCGTCGGTCAGCGCCTGGCCTGCCCGGATATAGTCGCCGGCGTGAACCCGGAGGTGCTTGCCGTGCGAAATCTCGTGCATACGCTCCAAACCCGGCTCGTCGCCGCGAACGATAATCGTCCGTTTGCCGTGCCGTTTGTCGCCCAGCTCGACGGTTCCGTCGATTTCCGCGATCACGGACGGATCTTTCGGTTTGCGGGCCTCGAAGATTTCGGTCACCCGCGGCAAACCGCCGGTGATGTCCTGCGTACCGCTGACGTCGCGTGCCGTTTTGGCCAGGAGCGTCCCGCGTTCGACTTTGGCACCATCTTCCACTTCCAGCAACGCTTTTCCGGGAAGGTAGTAGAAATCGAGCGTTTCGTTCCCCTTCTCGTTTTTCAGGTCGATCTGCGGATGCCGATCTCCTTTCAGGTCGGTCACGGTCCGGCGGGTCTTGCCGGTCGTCGGGTCCTTCTCGATCCGGACGGTGTCACCGTCGACGATATCGACGTAATGGACCACGCCCGCGACCTTGGCGAGGATCGGGATGCTGTGCGGGTCCCATTGGCAGACGGTGTCACCGACTTTGATTTCGGAGTTGTCGGCGACCATGAGCTGGGCTCCGACGGGGATGTTGTATTTTTCCCGTTCACGACCGCGGGCGTCGAGGATCGCGACACCACCGTTGCGGGACAGGGAGATGCGTTGGCCGCCCGACTCGATCACTTCGAGCTGGACGTACTTCGCCGTACCGGCGTATTTCGTGCGAATTTCGCTTTCCTCGACGTCGCGGGCCGCAACGCCGCCGATATGGAACGTCCGCATCGTCAACTGCGTTCCCGGTTCGCCGATACTCTGCGCGGCGATCGTCCCGACGGCCAACCCCTCTTCGACGAGACGACTGGTCGACAGGTCCATTCCGTAGCACAGGGCGCAGACACCCAGTTCCGCTTCGCACGTCATGGGGGAGCGGATCTGAATCTTTTCCAGGCCGAGTTCCTCGATCTTCCGGGCGATGTCCGCGGTGATCAATTCACCGTCCCGGACGATCACTTCGTCGGTGATCGGGTTGACGATGTTCGCACGGGAAACCCGGCCCCGGATCGACTCGGCCAGCGACACTTCGACTTTTTCGCCGCGGTAAATGACACCCTTGGTGATACCTTGCGTCGTTCCGCAATCGTGTTGTGTCACGACGACGTTTTGCGCCACGTCGGCGAGTTTTCGAGTCAGGTATCCCGAGTCCGCCGTCTTCAGCGCCGTATCCGCCAAACCTTTACGGGCACCGTGCGTCGAGCTGAAGTATTCGAGCACCGTCAACCCTTCGCGGAAGTTCGCCTTAATAGGCGTTTCGATAATCTTTCCGGACGGCTTCGCCATAAGCCCCCGCATTCCCGCGAGCTGCCGAATCTGTTCGACGCCGCCACGAGCGCCGGAGTTCGCCATGAGGAAGATCGGATTGACGTAACCGATCTTGCGGGTGTCGTTTTCCAATTCCACCATCATCTGCTTCGTGATTTCCTCGCGGGCGTGAGTCCACGCGTCAAGGACCTGGTTGTATCGTTCGTCGCCGGTGATGACGCCATCCATGTAGAGCCGCTGGACCCGGGCGACCTTCTTTTCCGCCGCTTCGATGACTTTCAACTTCGTTTGCGGCGTGATCAAATCGTCGGTCGCGAACGAAAGACCGCTTTTCGTACTTTCCTCGAACCCGAGCCGCATCAGGTTGTCGAGCAGGTCGATCGTCGCACGGCGACCGACGTATTCGTGACAGTCGCTGATCACCGTCGCCAAGCCGCCGGATTTGAGCGGTTCGTTATAGTACGGCATTCCGTCGGGCAGGATGTCGTTGAACATCACGCGGCCCGGCGTCGTTTCGAAAAGAACGCCCGCCTTGACGCTTGGATCGTTTTTGAGCCAGCGTGTTTTGGCCATGCGCATTTTCACCTTCGCGTGAATGTCGACCTTTTTCGACTGGAACGCGAGCATGAGTTCTTCCCGGGACGCGAAAACCATTCCTTCGCCCGGCATACCCGGTAGTGTCATGGTGCTGAAATAGCAACCCATGACGACGTCTTGGGACGGCGAAATGATCGGCGAACCGTTGGCCGGCGAGAAAATATTGTTCGTCGAGAGCATCAGGGTATGCGATTCGACTTGTGCTTCGAGCGACAACGGCAGGTGGACCGCCATCTGGTCGCCGTCGAAGTCGGCGTTGAACCCGCGGCACACGAGCGGATGCAATCGAATCGCGTTTCCTTCGACGAGCACCGGTTCGAACGCCTGGATCCCCATGCGGTGAAGCGTCGGGGCACGGTTCAGGAGCACCGGATGGTTCTGGATCACTTCTTCGAGAATATCCCAGACTTCCTCGTCCTTGCGTTCGAGCATCTTCTTGGCCGACTTGATGGTATCAGCGTGTTGAAGCTCCTTGAGGCGTCGAATAATGAACGGCTGGTACAGCTCCAGCGCAATCTTTTTCGGCAAACCGCACTGGTGCAACCGCAACGTCGGACCGACGACGATCACGCTTCGGGCGGAGTAGTCGACGCGCTTTCCGAGCAGGTTTTCGCGGAACCGGCCCTGCTTCCCCTTGATCATGTCGGTCAAGGATTTGAGCGGACGGTTGCTCGACCCGAGGACCGGGCGTTTGCAGCGACCGTTGTCGAACAGGGCGTCGACGGACTGCTGGAGCATTCGTTTTTCGTTTCGAATAATCACTTCCGGCGCGTTCAGGTCGACGAGTTTTTTGAGCCGGTTGTTCCGGTTGATGATCCGGCGGTACAGGTCGTTCAAGTCGCTGGTCGCGAACGTCCCGGATTCGAGCAGCACGAGCGGCCGCAGATCCGGCGGTATCACGGGGATCGCGTCGAGCACCATCCATTCGGGTCGGTTGTCGCTGTCCCGGAGCGATTCGACGAGCTTGAGACGGTTGATCAGATCTTTTTTCTTCTGTTTCGATTTCGTTTCGGCGAGATCCTGCCGGAGCGATTCGGAAAGCGCAACAAGATCCAATCGACCCAGGAGCTTGCGGATCGCTTCGGCGCCCATTTCCGCTTGAAACGTACTGCCGGGATACTCTTCCTTGGCGTTACGGAATTCTTCTTCGGACAGGAGTTGCGTCTGTTTCAGCGGCGTGTCGCCTGGATCGATCACGACGTAATCCTGGAAGTAGATCACCTTCTCGAGCGAACTGGCTTTCATCGCCAACAGCGTCGCCAGACGGCTTGACGCCGCCTTGAAGAACCAGATATGCACGACCGGCGCGGCCAGGTCGATGTGCCCCATCCGTTTACGGCGAACACGGGAATGCGTGATTTTGACGCCGCAACGGTCGCAGGTCATTCCCTTGTATTTCATGCCGCGATACTTGCCGCAGGCGCATTCCCAGTCTTTTTCCGGACCGAAAATCTTTTCGCAGAACAACCCGTCCCGTTCCGGTCGGTAGGTCCGGTAGTTGATCGTTTCCGGCTTCTTGACTTCGCCGTAGGACCAGGATCGAATATCGTTCGGCTTGGCGAGCGAAATCTTGATGGCGGCGTAATCGTTAATGCGGTCGTAAGTGAAATCGTTCGGTTGGCTCATGGGATGGGTAAGGAGTCAGTAATCGGTAGTCAGTAGCCAGAATGAATTTCGAGGTCACATGGTATTTTTTGAGAATAAATTTTCACAACGTCAATATCAACCACTTTTTGTCACCGAATCGGCCGGGTTGTTTTTTTCATCCTTTTGGTTCAATTGCTCCAAATGTTCTTTTTCATGCTCCCACCACATTGTGAGGAAACGGAAACTATACACTCTTTTGGAGCACTCTTCCCAAAATCCTAATGCGATTAAGAGAGTCCCTGCGTATATCGAAGGTACAGCGACATCCGAAATCACATACAGCAATCCCGAACGACCGGCAAGTCCGGCAGCGACAAAACAAATGGCAGCGGCGATGTATTTCATGGTCGTTTTTCGGGACCACGGGTCCCGGCTCGTGTTCACTAAAGTCTTCCTTTTTCGAGCTGCATGTTCAGTGCGAGGCCGCGGATTTCGTTCGTTAACACGTCGAAGCTCGCGGGAGTGCCGGCTTCGAGGGTGTTTTCGCCCTTGACCATCGATTCGTAAATTTTCGTACGTCCTTCGACATCGTCGCTTTTGACCGTGAGGAGTTCCTGCAACGTGTACGCGGCACCATACGCTTCGAGCGCCCAGACTTCCATTTCACCGAACCGCTGTCCGCCGAACCGGGCTTTTCCGCCGAGCGGTTGCTGCGTGATGAGCGAGTAAGGACCGGTGCTCCGCGCGTGGACCTTGTCGTCGACCAAATGGTGCAACTTGAGCATGTAAATGTACCCGACGGTCGTTTCCTGGTCGAACGGTTCGCCGGTGCGGCCGTCGTACAGTTTCACTTTGCCGTGCCTGGGCAGTCCCGCTTCGGCGAGGCATTCGTTGATCTGTTCTTCCGAAGCGCCGTCGAACACCGGCGTCACCGCTTGGTATCCGAGCTTCGCGGCGGCCCAACCGAGGTGCGTTTCCAAAATCTGACCGACGTTCATACGGGACGGAACGCCGAGCGGGTTGAGCATGATTTCGACCGGGGTTCCGTCGGCCAGGAACGGCATGTCTTCCCGGGGCAGAATCTTCGCGATGACGCCCTTGTTTCCGTGACGCCCCGCCATCTTGTCGCCGACGGAAACGACCCGCTTCGCCGCGACATAAACCTTGACCATCTGTAAGACGCCGCGACGCAGTTCGTCGCCGCGCTTCATCGAGTTGAGCCGTCGGTCCCGGGCGTCGATCGACGATTCGACGTAGTGCCACTTCTTGTGGTAAATCGATTCCAGTTCCGCCGCGACCTTCTTCGAGAATTCGCCGTTTTGCAGGAACATGTCCAAACGGAACAGGCACGCCTGCTCGGCGATGAATTTGTATTTCTGGTCGTGAACCAAGGCGTTGCCGTCTTCGTCGGTCATTTGGGCGCCGATCGCGCGTTCCATTTCCTCAACCATGACGCCAAACGTTTCGGAAATCTTACGGTTTCCTTCTTCTTCCGCCTTGGCCAGGTCGGCGTCGAACTGCTTGCGTTCCTCTTCCGTCAAGCTCATGCGACAGGAGAACTTCTGGGCGCCGATCACGATTCCCTCGACGCCGGAAGGAACTTCGAGCGATTCGTTTTTCACGTCTTCGCCGGCCCGACCGAAAATCGCGTGGAGTAATTTTTCCTCAGGCGTGAGTTCGGTTTTCGATTTCGGCGTCACTTTTCCGACGAGGATGTCGCCGGGGCGGACATAGGTTCCGACGCGGACGATTCCGGATTCGTCGAGACTTCGCAAGGCGCGTTCCCCGACGTTCGGAATGTCCCGGGTGAACTCTTCGCGTCCGAGTTTCGTGTCGCGGATTTCAACGTCGAACTCTTCGATGTGAATCGACGTGTACGTATCCTTCTTGACCAAGTCTTCGCTGATGATGATCGCGTCCTCGAAGTTGAAACCGTCCCAGGCCATAAAAGCGACCAAGACATTGCGTCCGAGACACAGCTCACCGTTTTTCATGCTCGCCCCATCGGCGAGAATGTGTCCGACGGTCACTTTATCGCCGACGCGGACGACCGGAACCTGATTCTGACAAGTCCGTTCGTTGAGCCCGACGAATTTGCGAAGATCGTAAATGTCGTCGTCGTCTTTGCCGACCGTAACGATAATTCTCTGTGCGTCGCAATAGGTCACCTTTCCGGCCCGGCGGGCATGAACAAGGAGCGACGAGTTGTACGCGGCCTGTTTTTCCAGTCCCGTCGCAACCAAAGCCGGTTCGGAAATCAGCAGCGGAACCGCCTGCCGTTGCATGTTGGAACCCATGAGCGCGCGGTTGGCGTCGTCGTGTTCCAGAAACGGAATCAAACCGGCGGAAACGCCGATCATCTGGCTCGGAGAGACGTCGACGGCTTCCACCTGGTCGAGTGTGACCGGATCGTAATCGCCGCGAAATCGGACGATGACCTGGTTCGTAATCGTGTCGGGAACAATTTTCCCTCCCTTGACGGCAACATCGGCGGGCGCGACTTTGATGTCGTGCTCTTCGTCCGCACGCAACCATTTGATTTCGTCGGTCATTTTGCCGTTCTTGACGAGTCGATACGGCGAAACGAGGAATCCGAATTCGTCGACGCCGGCGTAAATCGAGAGCGAGGAAATCAAACCGATGTTGGTTCCTTCCGGCGTCTCGATCGGGCATATACGCCCGTAGTGGGACGAGTGAACGTCGCGGACGTCGAAACCGGCGCGTTTGCGGTTCAAACCGCCCGGGCCCAACGCGGACAAACGCCGCTCATGCGTGAGCATGGAAAGCGGGTTCGTCTGGTCGACGACTTGCGAAAGTTCGCCGCGTCCGAAGAAATATTCGATCGCAGCGGAGATGCTTTTTTGGTTGATCACCTGCCGCGGTGTGATTTCGTCCCGCAAACTCATTCGCTCCTGAACGGTTCGGCGAAGTTTCAGGAATCCTTTGCGGATTTCTTCACTGGCAAGTTCGTCGATCGTACGCAAACGTCGGTTTCCCAAGTGGTCGATGTCGTCGATTTCCGCTTCCCGATCACCGTTCCAAAGCCGGTTCAGGTACATGACCGCTTGGACGATGTCTTCGGGCCGGAGCGTCATTTCCTCCAGCGGGATATTCAAACCGAGCTTTCGGTTGATGCGAAACCGGCCGACGCGACCGAGCCGATACCGATTCGTGTCGTAAAATTTATCGCGGAACAGTTCGCGTGCCTTTTCGATTTGCGGCGGATTACCGGGCCGAAGTCGTTGGTAAATCCGAATCAACGCTTCTTCGTGGGAAACGGTTTTATCTTCGGCGAGCGAGTTGAGCAGCAGTTTGTTTTTCGGATCGTCCATCACCTCGACTTTTTTAACGCCGGAAGTGCAAACGATTTCCGCCTTGCTTTTCGTAATCGCTTGTCCACATTCGACGATCACTTCGCCGGCTTTTTCGGAACCGACGGGGTAAGCGATGTCGCCGACGGCGGCTTTGCCTTCGATTTTCGAAGCGGAAGCGGCTCCCTCGATTTTCACCTGGGTCGTTTTATAAAACGCCCGAAGGATGTCCGCGTCGGAACTGTATTCCGGCCCCATGGCGCGGAGCAGCATCATCACGGGCAGTTTGCTGCTCTGGTCGATACGAACGGCAACGGCTTCCTTGCGGGAGATATGGAGTTCGATCCAGCTTCCGCGTTCGGGAATTACGCGGCAGGAATAGCTTTTGCGGTCGGCATCCATTTCGGACACGAAATCGATACCGGGCGAGCGGTGAAGCTGGGACACGACGACGCGTTCAGCCCCGTTGATGATGAACTCGCCGCCGCCGAGCATGATCGGCAGATCGCCCAGATAGGCGTCTTCTTCGAGCGATTCGGTTTCCTTGACCATGCGCAGACGGACCTTGAACGGTTTTCCGTAGGTCAACCGCAATTGGCGGCATTCGTCCGGCTCGTAACGGGGTTTTTCCAGTTCGTAATAAAGATATTCGAGCCGGACCGTTTTGTCGTAGCTTTCAATGGGGAAAATTTCCCTCAGGACCGCTTCGAGTCCCTGGTTCAACCGCTCTTTCGGCGGCGTGTCCTCTTGGAGAAAGTTCTTGTAACTCGTCGTTTGGAGTACGGTTAAATCCGGGATCTGATGCACGGATTCCTGTGTACCAAAGTTTCGCAGTTCCGAAAAATCAATACACCGCTGGGACGGAGTCGCCATAAAACCAACCTTTTGTCAGAGGGTGAGAAAAAGGGGAGTCTTAAAATTTCAGCGGTGAGCGAACGCACTTTCGGCCTCCAAGCATTTCACTCAACTCCCTAATACCGCTAAAAGATCAAGATAATAAAGACGGATCGCTTATTCTAGAGGGTTTGTAGGAAATATCAATGGGGCTCGCAAAAAAAAGGCCAATCGAAATTTAAATTTTCTAGTGTTCACACAGTTAGCCCCGTCGCCCGCGACGGGCAGTACACGGATGGATTTACTAATCACGTATTTTCAGCGGTCGTTTACGGCGGTTCGCAGGCGAACCGGCTAACGCCCCTTTAAAAAACAAAACCCCGCCGAATAGCGGGGTAATGTTGAGTATGCGGTTTTTAACGTTTTGAGAACTGGGTTCCCCGGCGTGCTCCACGGAGCCCGTATTTTTTGCGTTCGACCTCGCGAGCATCGCGGGTCAACAGGCTCATTTCGCGGAGTTTGATTTCCGTGTCCGGGTCGAAGACTTTCAGGGCTCGTGCAATGCCGAGTTTGCACGCATCCGCTTGACCGGTCGTTCCGCCGCCGCTGACCGAAATGATCACGTCGACCTCCGCCAATTTACCGGTCGCGTTCAATGGGGCCAAAACAGCTTGTCGCTGTTGCTCCGTTTTGAAGAACTCTTCCATTTCGCGGCGATTAATGCTGATTTTACCGGAGCCGGCCCGAATACGAACCCGCGCGACCGCTGCTTTACGGCGTCCGGTTCCAAGACTGTCGTTCTTTCCGTTTCCTTCGATGATAAAGTCGCCCAGTTTGACCATTGGATCTAGTAAGGGTATAGGGGTATAAGGGTGGAAGGGGAAAAGGGAATTGAATACGAGCTGCGGAAATTTCCTCTTCTCTTTTCTGGCTACTGACTACCGGCTACTACTTCTTGGCCAGTTCCAGCGCTTTGGGGAGCTGTGCTTGGTGGGGGTGCTGTTGATCGCTTTTGTAGAGTTTCAGTTTCGTCAGCATCTTTCGTCCGAGTTTGCTTTTGGGAAGCATGCGGCGAACGGCTTCGCTTAGAACGAGTTCCGGCTTGGTTTCCAATCGTTCCCGAGCAGATTGTGAACGCAAACCCGGCCAACCGGTGTACCAAGTGTACCGCTTTTGATCCTGTTTCTTGCCGGAAAAAGTGATTTTATCGACGTTCGTCACAATCACGTAATCGCCCGTATCGACGTGCGGTGTGTAAGTCGGACGATGTTTTCCCATGAGAATCATCGCGATATCACTCGCCAAACGCCCGACGACTTTGTCGGATCCGTCGACCAGCCACCAGCTTTGCTCGACTTCGTTCGGCTTGGCCATATACGTTTTATCCATTTGCCAACCTGCTCAAATATTATAGGATACTTCTTGAACTATTACACGCCGCAAGAACGACACGTCCGATTACCAACAAGAGACAATCACCGGAATCGCATCATGGTACTATCGGTGATTCGTTTGACAAGGGGAGCCGAAAGAACAACTGCCGAATTCGGCTCGAAATTCCCTTAATGCAGGAGCCGCGTTACTGATTTTTCTTGACCGGCGGCAACGCGAACGGATCGACGGTCTCGATCGTTTCCGGTTTGGCGACGCTTTGCGTTCTCGGTTCGTCGTAAGTCGCTTGCGGCAAAATCGTACTGGACACCATCGAATCTTCCCGCGGACGCATCACGCCGTCGACGACTTCATTTTCCACGCCGAGCCGGGTCGAAATCGGTTTGGACGCGCTGATCGTCTTCGTCACGGGAACCCAGCGTTCCACTTTGACCGGCTTTTGGACGACGCGGACCTCTTTGACCTGACGCGGAACCTTGACGTCCTGAACCTGCTCCTCAAAAACGGTTTTGTAAGTCGTTCGGGGAATTTCCCGGGTCACTTCCTGCTCTTCCATTTTGCACACTTGGACCGGAACGAACTTTGGAACCCGCTCGGTGATCGGCTTGTACGTCTTCACGGGGATTTTTTTGACAACCTCTTCCTGGACCATTCGCTGGACCTTAACCGGTTCGATTCGGGTAATTTGTTCGTTCTGGTAAGTCGTAATATCGACGGGAACTTGCTCGACGACGGTTTCCGGTTTATACGACGTCGTTGCGACCTGTTCGGTCACGACATTCGGTTTATAAACCTTTTCGACGGAATATTTCGGATCGCTCGTCATCGGAGTCCAATACAAGCCGGGAAGACGTCGTCGCGATTCCCCCGTCACGGGGTCGAGATACGACCCGCCGCTTTGCCAGGTCAACCGGTTGTATGTTTTGCCCTGTTCGACTTTGACGGAATCGACGTATCCGCCCTTATCGACGGTTCGATCCGAGTAAGTCGTTACGGGGCGTTGGACGGTGTATCGCTTTTCCTGCATGACCGTTTGCTGGACCGGTTTGCGGACCGTTTCGGTGATTTCACGGTTTTCGATTTCAATCACCGGTTTGGAAACGATGACTTTTTCTTCCCGCTCCGACGTTTCCGGGACATAGCGGGTTACGTCGTAACTTTCGTCGCGCAGTTCGGTTGTCCAGACCGGTTTGAGAACCTTGTAGGTTTCCTGGACCATACTGGTTTCGGGAACCTGTCGAGCGACCCTCGTCGTTTGCTGGACCGTGTCCCAAACGGTTTTGTAGGAAGTGATCGTTTCTTCGCGGTACTGCGTTTCGACCTCTTTTTTGTAGGTTTTCACTTCGATCGGCGTGGATACGGCGCCGTATCGGACCTGATACGCTTGGGTATCGGAAACGACACCGCAACACTGACCGTAAAGAAGCGATCCGACGCAAAAGGTCGAAAAAACACCAAGAGTTAATACCGATTTTTTACAGGGGGAATACATTTTCACGTTCCTACAAATGCAACTTTTCAAGGCGGAGCCCGGACGCCAAAATTCGACCGCCGACCGCATCTAAAATAGTACGTGCTAATTGCGAAAATGAAATGAGAAATTTAATTTTTTTGACGTTTTTTTCTAAAAAAAGAAAGTGGACCTCGTTTTTTCCAAACGACTGACACAATCGGGAAGACTGGAAAAACAAGGTGTATCGGTAAAATAAAAAAACTCGTCGAAATACGGTAAAACGAGCCGGGGATGGAGTCGGTACACCGACGCAATCCCCGGGTGGAATTGTCTGGTTTTGATTCCGATTCCCCGGGGATTACGCTTCGCTTCATCTCCGGTTCTTTTTCTGACCATACGCTCTTACACAATTAACATTGCATCGCCGTAGCTGAAAAAACGGTATTCCAAGCGGATCGCTTCTTCGTACGCTTTCTGAATCAATGCGTCCCCGCCGAAGGTTCGGACAAGGACGTAAAGCGTCGATTTGGGAAAGTGGAAGTTCGTGAGCAGAACATCGACCGCCCGGAACCGGTAAGGCGGGCGAATGAAAAGGTCGGTTTCCCCTTCAAAAGCGTGCAGCCGTCCGGCCTCGCTCGCCGCCGATTCGAGTACCCGCACCGAAGTCGTTCCCACGGCGACCGTCCGCCCCCCGCTTTCTCGGCGAACATTGATTTTCGATGCGGTTTCTGAGGAGATCGTTCCCCATTCCGAGTGCATACGGTGTTCCGACAGTCGTTGTACGGCAATCGGCTTGAACGTCCCGACGCCGACATGTAGGGTGAGAGGGAATCGCTCGACCCCTTTCGCTTCGATTTCCCGCAAAAGCGGCGGTGTGAAATGCAAGCCGGCGGTCGGAGCGGCAATCGCTCCCGGCTCTTGGGCGAACACGGTTTGGTAATCGGTCTTGTCCGATTCGTTCATTTTGCCGCTCCTGATGTACGGCGGAATCGGGACTCGTCCGACTTTATCCAACGCGGCAAAGGTTTCTTCGTCGGTTCGCGGTTTGACCAGCCAGGTTCCGTCATCCCGCTTCGAAACCATTTCGAGCGGGAATCCGGTTTGACCGTTGGGAGCGATCAGCGTTATGGTTTCGCCCGGGCTCACTTTTCCGCGTGTTTTGCCGAGGATCGTCCAAAGTCCGTCCGGTCTGAAGCCGAGAAACAATCCTTCCCATTTGCCGCCGCTTCGGGTTCGGCAACCGATCAATCGGGCCGGGACGACCTTCGTGTTATTGAAAACGAGCGAGTCGCCGCTACGAAAGAATTGCGGCAGATCGCGTACATTTCCGTGTTCGATCGTTCCCGCTTTGCGATCGACGACCAGGAGTCGGGCCGCCGACCGCTCCGTGAGCGGATGTTGCGCTATGAGGTGATGCGGAAGTTCAAAATCGTAGAAGTTGATGTCGTCCATTGACTTGGGGCCCGGGGATTGCGCTTTGCTTCATCCCCGGCTCTTTTTCGTATCTTTATTTGAACTTTTGCATCATCACGCTCAGTTCGTGAATTTCTTCATTCAAGTCGTGCGCGACGGACGCGGTTTGAGCGGCCGTTTGCGAGTTCTGCTGCGTCACGCTTCCCACCTGACCGACGGTCGCGTTGATTTTGCCGACTTCTTCCGCCTGCTCCTTGGAACTCGCGGCGATGTTGGCGACCAACTCCGTCGCTTGGGCCACTTGACCGGCGATCACATTGAGCGCTTCGGACGTTTGGTGAACCATCTTGACACCGTCGTCGATCTGCTTGTTGCTCTTGATAATGAGTTCTTCGGTTTCCTGGGCCGCTTTGGCGCTGCGGGCTGCGAGATTGCGGACCTCTTCGGCAACGACGGCGAAACCTTTGCCGTGCGTTCCCGCCCGGGCCGCTTCGACCGCCGCGTTTAGGGCGAGCAGATTCGTCTGGAACGCGATGTCGTCGATCGTTTTGATCACCTTCTGCATGTTGCTCGCGTTGGCGCTGATCTGCGTCATTTGCTCGATCACGCCGCTCATCCGCGACTGGCCGTTTTTGGCCGCGCTCACCGATTCGTTGGTGAGCCGATTCGCGTTGTCCGCATTATCCGCGTTGCGACGGGTTTGCTCGCTCATCGTGTTCATGTTGTGCGTGATCTCGTCGAGAGAAGCGGCCTGCTCCTCCGAACCGGCGGAAAGCTGGGCGGAGTCGTCCGTAATCAGTTCCATTTGGGCGACCACCTTGTCCACGACCTTCTCGATTCCTTGGGCAAGGTTGATCACGTTTTCCCGGTCCGTGACATCTTTGAAGAATTCGATCATCCCGTTCTTCATGCCGTTCGGTTGCAGGAGGAAATCGGTGTACACTTCCCAATTTTTCTCTTTGAAATCGCACTTGGTCATTTTTTCCTGTCGCGATTCGAGCAGGGCGACCGGTTGGTCCATTTCCGGCCCCCAGACATTTGCGTGCGGACATTTTTCACATTCGGCGTCCGTTTTTCCCAGCAGCGATTTCGCGACTTTATTGACGAACGTGATACTCTTGTTCAAATCGACGACGGAAATCGGCGCGTGGACCGTATCGAGAATCTGGCGATACCAATGGTCCTTTTCGTCGACTTTCCGATTGACGTACCTCGCGAAAAGAACGCCCAAAACCAGTGAAACGAGGAGCACGACGACGCCGACGATACAAGCCCGCCGGATCGACTGACTTGCCAGCTTATCCGATTCGGCACTGCTTTTCTCCATGTTTTGCACGACGCCGGCGATCACGGTAGACGCTTCGATCCGCGATTTCATGACTTGTTCCAGCGGCACGGCGACGATCACGGTCCACGGCTCCGGGTAGTTGCCGAATTGGACAGGAATATGGATCACCTGCATCTCGGGACTGTTCGGATCGCCGAGAATCGTTTTGCTGATGTACGCGGCCTGTTTTCCTTCTTTCAGGTACTTCGCGGTTTCTTCAAGTCCGGGAAGATCGGCGATTTTTTTCGGTACGAGTTTTTTGTCGTCGTCTTCATCTTTTTCCATCCAGTCCGAATCGTCTTTTTTGGGATGAATGGCGAATTTTCCGTCCGGACTGACAAGCATGCCGATTCCGGTTTCGAGCGGTTTGCTTTCGTCGATGATCTGTTGTAAATCGCTGATCCTCACGTCGACACCGATCGCTCCGATCGTTTTCCCTTTTTCCCTGAGCGGAATCGCTATCGTCGAAATCAGCGAGGTTTCGTCGTCGTACGGGTTGGTGATATATTCTTGTTCCGACTCGAATGCCCCCCTGTAATAGTCCTGTTCTTTGAAGTACATGTCGTCCAAAACATTTTCGAGAATCCCTTCATCCGTTTTGTAAAACCAGGGAATGAATTGTCCCACGGATACATAATTCTTGTTTGGGGCTACCGTCGGATCGTCCCGCACTTCTTTGCCGATGAACGCTTCGTCGTTGCCGTCGAACTCGTTCGGTTCGAAAGCGAGCCAAATCGCCTGGAGTTGGTCGTCCCGGGCGAGAATGTCTTTGAGCAGCGCCTTCATGAGCGTTCGATCCGGTTCGACTTCGTTTTTGACGCAAAAGTCTTTGTAGGCGAGGATCGTATCGGAAATCGTCCGGGCCGAGCTGAACGGAACGTCCATCGCGCCGCGGATTTTATTGGCAAGATCGGTCGCGACGGCGACGACTTGATCTTCACCGGATTGCATCGTGATTTCCGCGACCCGATCGCCGAGCGTCGCTTCCTTTTTGCCGTCTTTGCTTTCGCTTTTTTCCTTGTCTTTCGGCGTTTCGGCGACCACATCGATCGTGTTGGTCAATTCCTTGTGCATTTTCTGCGCAAGATTACGCATGTCGTTGACCAGCAGGGCCGTAATCAGGATCGTAATGAAAAGCGACAACCCGATGATTCCCAGAACCAATACTCTTCCCGTACTCATTTGAAACCGGTGGATTTTAACGTTGTTGAAATCGCGATCGTGAGCGAACGATGGGTATAAGCCCTAAGTCCATTGAAAGTGCAACCGCGAAATGCTTTTAAAGCATTCCTGTAAATTTAGGTCAGAAATCAGGAGATGTCAATTTATTTCCAGTGAAAGAAGTTATAAAAGAAATATTAGTAATTAAATTGTCTTTCATGACGAAGATATCGAAAATGAGGAGGATTGGCTCGCGTTTGTGAGGTGAAACGCCGCGGTCCGAATCGGAGCCGCAGACACTTGCCCCCTTTCGATTTTTTGCACCATCGGTTATACTTTTTTCAGCGAATCCGGTTCCGAGAGCCGCCTCGGTCGGACGCATCGCCTCTTATGGAAGGAGCAAGAATTATGGCTGGACATTCTCATTGGGCCGGGATTAAACACAAAAAAGCGCTCGTTGACGCCAAACGTGGGAAACTGTGGAGCAAATTAGCCAAAGCGATCATCGTTGCCGCGAAAATGGGGGGCGGGGATCCGGACTCGAACATCCGACTACGGGCCGCGATTGACGAAGCGAAAGCCGTCAGTCTCCCGAAAGAGAATATCCAGCGAGCCATCAAACGGGGAGCAGGCGGAGGGGACACGGAACAGTACGACGAAGTGGTCTATGAAGGATACGGTCCCAACGGCGTCGCGGTTCTTTGCGAAGGTTTGACCGACAACCGGAACCGTACCGCTCCGGAAATCAAGAAGATTTTCGAAGTTTGCGGCGGAAAACTCGGAGCGTCCGGCTGCGTGGCATGGAATTTCGAGAAAAAAGGCCTGTTCCTGATTCCCGCCGGAACCAAAAGCGAGGACGAACTGATGGAACTCGCCTTGGAAGCGGGCGCCGACGATGTTCAACCGACCGACGAGGGACAATTTGAGATCACCTGCTCGCCGACCGCTTACGACACGGTCGCCAAAGCGCTCGACGCGGTCGGGATCGTTCCGGAAGCGACGCAACTGTCCCTGATCCCGAAAGATACGGCCAAGGTCGAAGACGCCGAAACCGCCGCGCTCGTCCTGAAATTGATCGAATTGCTCGACGATCACGACGACATTCAAGCCGTCTCCTCGAATTACAGTATCCCGGACGAAATTATGGAGCAATTGGAGTAAGGTTTCAGACAGAAAGTATTACGCACACAATTGTCATTCTGAGGTACTCCGAAGAATCTGGTTCCTCAAGTTGCCGTCCTCGAAAACCAGAAAGTATTGATTCCGGAGCCAGATGCTTCGCTTCACTCAGCATGACAAACCCTCGTTTTTACGGTACATAATTATCAAACAGTCTCTGAGTCGTTTTTTTCATTTCTCATTTCTCATTTCACTCATGCGCGCTTACAATTTTTCCGCCGGTCCCGCCGTTTTGCCCGAACCCGTTTTGAAAAAAGCTCAAGCTGAATTGCTCGAACTGCCGGGCGTCGGGGCGTCCGTTCTCGAAATTTCTCACCGCTCCAAGCCGTTCGTCGCGATTATTGAGCAAGCGGAAGCGAATATTCGTAAGCTCCTGTCGGTTCCGGAAAACTATCAAGTTCTCTTCCTCCAAGGCGGGGCATTGCTCCAATTTGGAATGATTCCGATGAATCTGCTCAAAGGGACCGGTAAGTCCGCTGATTACATCGTGACCGGTTCCTGGACGAAAAAAGCGCTGTCCGAAGCGAAAACGCAAGGACCCGTCAACGTCGCTTGGGACGGAAAAGCGGCCGAATTCCGCCGTAAACCGTCCGCTTCGGAATTGAAACTCGATCCGAACGCCGCGTACTGCTATTTCTGCTCCAACGAAACGATCGAAGGGATTCAGTGGCAGACCGAACCCAATGCCGGAAACGTTCCGCTCATCTGCGACAGCTCGTCCGACATTTTCAGCCGTCCGGTCGACGTCTCCAAATACGGTCTGCTTTACGCCTGCGCCCAGAAAAACTGCGGACCGGCCGGCGTCACGATCGTGATGATGCGGAACGACCTGGTTGAAAAATCTCCCGCCGATCTGCCGTCGCTCCTGAATTATAAAATGCTCGCGGAACAGAAATCGATGCTCAATACGCCGCCCTGTTTCGCGATTTACATGGTGAAGCTGGTCACCGATTGGCTTTTGAACGATATCGGCGGGCTCGACAAAATGTACGCGATCAATAAGGAAAAGGCGTCATTGCTTTACGACACGATCGACCAGTCGGGCGGTTATTACAAGGGGCACGCCGACAAGGAATTTCGTTCGATCATGAACGTCCCGTTCCGGCTGCCGTCGGAAGAGCTTGACAAGAAATTCGAAACGGAAGCGAAAGCGGCGGATTTGATCACACTCGCCGGACACCGCAGCGTCGGCGGACTCCGGGCGTCGATCTATAACGCCATGCCGCGAGAAGGAGTCGTCGCACTGTGCGAATTCATGAAGGATTTCGCGAAGAAGAACGGATAAATTCACTCACCCGAACCCGCTCATCCCAGATGTCCATCACCAATCCCTTGACGGATCCCCGAACGCGCGAAGAGGAGTTTTTGCAGCATTCACAGCAACAGCTCATCAAAGCGATTGCCGAGGAACAGGAAAAAATTAAACGCAAAGACGCTGTACGCAACGTCGAAGCAAAGGGAAAAGAGGAAGACGAAGACGTTGTCGAACAGATTTGAATTCGAACGCATAAAAATGGCCGTTCCGGTTCGGATCGTTTTATACGCCGAATCGGAAACGCTCGCCGAGACTTGCGCCGAAGCCGCGTACAAACGCTTCGACGAAATCAACGCGAGTATGAGCGACTATGATTTATCGAGCGAAATCCTGCGTTTGGCGCGGGACAACGATCTGCGATTCCTCAAAGACAGTTGCAGCGACGACGGTTGGCGTGAGATCAGCGACGATCTGTTCGCCGTGATGCAAGCCGCGAGAAAGTACGCAAAGCTTTCCGACGGGGCGTTCGACGTCACGGTTTCGCCGTTGGTCCAACTTTGGCGAAGAGCCCGGCGGCTTCGGAAAATGCCGAGCCGCGACGACATCGAACAGGCGAAATCGCTGGTCGGCTCGCATCTTTGGGAGCTTGACGATTCCGGAGGAGAAAAACGGATCCGGCTTTACAAAGGGGGAATGCGTTTCGACTTCGGCGGAATCGCCAAAGGATACGCGATCGACCAGGCTTTTGAAGCGATCCGGGCTCAAGGAATCCGCACTATGTTGGTTGACGCCGGGGGAGACATGCGGCTCGGTGATGCCCCGCCGGACAAGGAAGGATGGACCATCGATATCGTCCGGTCCGATCCGTCCGAGGAACCGCTGGTTCGGGAAACGCTCGCGAATATCTCCGTCGCAACGTCCGGCGATACGTATCAATATTTCGAGATAGACGGCCATCGTTATTCGCACATCATCGATCCGAAATCGGGAATGCCGCTCGTCGATTCGTGTATCGTCACGATTCTGGCGGACATGGCGACCGAATGCGACGCCTTGGCGTCGGCGGTAAGCGTCCTCGGTCCGGAACGGGGAACCGCCTTGATCGACCGCATTCCGGGAACCCGGGCGATTATCGTGAAGCGTACGGATCCTCCGGCAATTGCCCGCTCAATCTTGTTTTTCCCGTAAAATTCGGTAGAGTGTAGATATGGCATCCTCGGTCGCCCCGGGCAATATTTTCGACGCGTTCGTCAAACGAATGTTCGGACGGATTCTCGTGTTCGCCGACTTTTTGGCACATTACGCCGATCCGAAATTCGTCGACGAAATGGATCTGCGAAAAATCCGCCCCGCTCCTACGCATTACATCGGCAAAGACGGTTCGGAACGGATCGCCGACTTGGTTTTTCAATGCCCGTTGGAAAACGGAACAGGGACGTTGACCGCCGTAATCGTATTCGAGCACCAAGGAGGCGGGCTTCGAAGAATCCCGCGAAAACTGCACAAATATATCAGCGCGATCTGGGATGCCGAAGCAAAGGAAGGTCGCAAAACGCTCTCGGCTCCGTATTTCATCGTGCTGCGAACGGCGAAACGCCCCCATCGTGAACCGTACCCGAAGATGTCCGATTCGTTGCCGAAAGACCGGAACGGCAAACCGCTGGGACGAATTCCGGAAATCGAGTACGACGTGGTTGACTTGCCGGCATGGGATTTCCGCAACTTGGTCGGCGGTCCGGTGCTGCGGCTCGCGCTGGGAATCCTGAAGAAAATGGTCGAGGGAACGGAAGACGAATTTCCGGAGGCGTTGTTGCCGTTGCGGGAGATCGTCGAAGAGGACCAACAACTCGAATTGACAAAGGAATTATTGGATTTCGTCGCCAAAGCGATGGCAGCCCACAACGACCGTCTGGACGCGGAGCGGATCGACAAAGCTCTGAAACCGATTTATCGTGAAAAGGAACGAACCATGATTAAAACGATCTTCGAGGAAAAATACGACGAAGGGTATTTGGCCGGAGTCGCCGAAGGAAAAGTCGAAGGAAAAGTCGAAGGAAAAGCCGAAGGAGAGACGCAAAAGGGGAGAAGCATCCTTTTAAAGGTACTTCGGATGCGGTTCACACGGATTCCCAAGTCCATCGAAACGACTGTCAACCGAATGACGGACCCGACTTCGTTGGAATCGCTGGCTGTTCACGCCGCCGTTTGCGAGTCGATTGCGGAGTTCGAAAAAGCACTGCGGTAAAAATACGACGTTATTTCACGGACGATTTTTTATGAATTCTTCCCGGAAGGATTCGTTTCCTCTTTCAGTTTCTCCATGCGATTTCCTTTTTCCCTTTCCAGTTCGCTTTTTCTCTACATGTCCCGTATGAAGTGGGCGGGGCGGGTAAAATTCCCGATGGTCCTGATGCTTGAGCCGCTCCATGCGTGCAATTTGCATTGCAGCGGATGCGGCCGGATCCGGGAATACGCGGACACGATGAACCGTCGTATGTCGCTCGACGAATGTCTCGCGTCGGTCGAGGAGTGCGGCGCCCCGGTCGTGAGCGTTTGCGGCGGGGAGCCGTTGATCTATCCGGAAATCGTTCCACTAATCGAAGGGATTTTGAACCGGGGAAAACACATCTACCTTTGCACCAACGGCGTTTTGATGGAGGAAAAGCTTGAAAGTTTTCTCGCGATTCGACACAAACGTTTGAAATCCCAGCTCTACTGGAACGTTCACCTCGACGGCCCGGAACCGGTTCACGACGCGATTGTCGAACAAAGCGGCGTTTTCCAAAAAGCTCTGCGGGGTATCACGGCGGCGAAAAAAACGGGTTTTCACGTCTACACGAACACGACGCTTTACAAACAGACGACCGTGGAGCAGTTGGTCGAACTCGCCGAACAGTTGACGCCGCTGAAAATCGACGGGATCATGCTCGCGCCGGGGTTCGGGTACGAGTCGGTCGGGAACGAATCGCTCTTTCTTACAAAAGACGAAATCCACGAAAAATTCCGCGAAATACGAAATAAAATCGCGAAATACCGAATCACGACGACGCCGATTTTCATGGATTTTCTCTGCGGCGAGCGGGAGCTTTCCTGTGCGGCGTTCGCGAATCCGACCCGCAACATCGCCGGTTGGAAAGGACCGTGTTATTTGATTACCGACACACACTATTCTTCGTATGACGCCTTGATCCACGAAACCGATTGGACGCAATACGGACCCGGCAACGATCCCCGTTGCGAACACTGTCTTTCCCATTGCGGTTTCGAGCCCGCCGCGGTGTTCGCCTGCAAAACGCTTGCCGACGGGCTCCGGATGGGGCTTTGGCAGATGGGATGATTCGCATGGGTTTACCCGGGAAGCCGTTTCGATTACACTCTTGTGAGAATCGTTTTTCCTCACGAGGCAGGCTCCACGGCTAACCACTATTGACACCATGCGTAAACCGTTTTTGTCGTTGATCGTTCTTTTATTTTCCCCATGTGTTTTCGCGGCGGAAACGTCGTATCCGGCGGCCAACGGAGCTTACGGCGGAATCGACGAGCTCGGGAGGACGCTTTCCATTTCGTCGAACGTTCCGCAACCGAGAAGCGATCGGTATGTCGGCATGTTCTATTTTTCCTGGCTCGCACAACATGGAAAAAATGGTCCTTACGATATCTCGAAAATCGTGAAGGAACATCCGGACGCGATTAAGGATCCGACCGATCCGGCGTGGGGACCGCTTGCGGCGTTCCATCATTGGGGGGAATCGATTTTCGGGTACTACACCTCCGACGACGCCTGGGTCAAACGGAAACACGTTCAGATGCTCACCGACGCCGGCGTCGATTTTCTGATCATCGACGCGACCAACGCCGCGCCGTATCTTGAGCAGGGATTGCAACTGATGTCGATCCTCGACGAATACCGCAAGGAAGGTTGGGCCGTCCCGAAAATGACTTTTTATACGAATTCCCATTCCGGGGCAACGATCGAAAAGCTTTACGAAGGGATCTACAAGAAAAATCTGTATCCGGAATTGTGGTTCCAATGGGACGGCAAACCGATGATCGTGGGGCATCCGGAAGAGTGTTCCGAGGATGTCAAAGCGTTTTTCCGGATCAAAAAATCGCAATGGCCCAACGAAGGCAAATTTCACGACGACGGTTTTCCCTGGATCGCGTTCGAACGACCGCAGCACGTGTTCAAAAACGCGAAAGGGGAAAACGAAGCGATCAATGTTTCCGTCGCGCAGCACAACGGAACGATTCGCTTCAGCTCCAGCGCGTTCTACGGCGATCAAACGAATTGGACGCGAAGTTATCACAATGGGAATAACGATCCCGCCCCGGACGCTTACAAATACGGTTACAATTTCGCCGAGCAGTGCGAACACGCGTTGAAGCAGGATCCGAAAATCGTTTTCATCACCGGCTGGAACGAGTGGATCGCGATGAGTTTCAAAGGACCGGAAAACGAACCGGTCATGTTCGTCGACCTTTGCGACGTGAACAACAGCCGCGACATCGAACCGATGGTCGGCGGTTACGGCGACAGTTATTACATGCAAACGATCGAATTCATTCGGCAGTACAAGGGTAATAAGCCGCCGCAAACGAAAGCCGAATCGGCCAAGATTGACGTTCAGGGAGATTTTGCCCAGTGGGATCGGGTCGGACTCACATTCAAGGATTACGTCAACGATATTCCGGACCGCGACGTGCAAGGGTACGGCGAGCTGCATTACACGAACCGGACCGGGCGCAACGATTTTGAAACGATGAAAGTCGCGCAGGATCAGGACAATCTCTATTTCTATGTGAAAACGGTTGCGCCGATCTCGGAACCGGACCGGCATTGGATGTCGTTGTTCCTACGAACCGGCGCCGCGAATCAAGAAAATTCCTGGGAAGGGTACGATTTCGTTCTCAACCGAATCGCTCCGTCGGAAGGATTGGCTGCTGTCGAACGCTCCGAAGGCGGCTGGAATTGGGAAGAAGCCGCGAAAGTTTCGATGAAAGTCGACGGAAATCAACTCCAGTTGGCGATTCCGAAAAGCGTGCTCGGGATTTCCGGAAACGAAAAGGGAACGCTCCAGTTCAAATGGGCCGACAATTACCAAGGGGAAGGAAACATCTATTCCTTCTACACCGATGGAGACGCCGCCCCGATCGGACGAATGAATTACGTGTTCTCGTTTTGAGAGCCGCGTTTTTCCGGGGGCATTCCTGGGACCGCAAGCTTCCAGCCTGCATCTGGGTCGGTAGGCCTCCAGCCTGCCGCAGGTTCGCTACGGGCTGGAAGCCCATAGTCCCAGGTGCAGGCAAGATGCCTGCGGTCCCAGGTTGCCTATTCTCACATGGAAATTTGCGAGCACCCAGCCTGAAGCCTTGCTCCAGTACGGACTTTGCATTTGCCGGGGTTCGAGTACAATGGGTACATGACGTATTGTTTATTCCGAACGAACTGACATGCTTATACTTTGGCTCAGGACTTGGCAACTCGGCGTAAAAAGCCTGTTTTTGCACCCGATGCGGTCGCGTTTGACCGTGCTCGGTATTTTAATAGGCGTCGCGAGCGTGATCTGGCTTCTGGCGATCGGGGAGGGGATCAGCAAAAAAGCGCAGGAGCAGATCGAAAGTCTTGGGGCGGACAACATCATCATCCGCACGATCAAGCCGGCCAATGCGCCGGAAGGGAAAGCGGGCCGCCGTGGCTTGCCGACGTTCGGATTGACCCGGGAAGATTACGACCGGCTCGTCGAAACGATTCCGACGATCAAACAATCGATACCCGTTCGCGAAATTCCGCGCAACTTCGCCCGGGGCAGCGTCGAAACGGAAGGGCGACTCGTCGGTTGTACCCCGGAGTACGCCGACGTGACCCGCTTGAGAATGGCGCAAGGCGCGTTCCTGACCGATATGGATCTTCGGGAAAAAACGACCCGCTGCGTTTTGTCCGCCGGAATGGCCGAAAAGCTCTTTCCGCAAGACGACCCGATCGGCAAGGAAATTCGGATCCAAGGGAATCGCAACGATCCCGGGTACTATTATACCGTGATCGGTGTCACGCAGCCGCGAAATCCGACCGCGGGGATCGGCGGGTCGTTCGCGGCCCAAGATTTTACGTACGACGTCTATATTCCGATCGAAACGCTTTGGTCGAAAATGGGAGACGTCGTTTTGATCCGTAAAAGCGGCTCGTTCGAAGGGGAAATCGTCGAGCTGTCGCAAATCACGATTCGCGTCGATTCCGTCAAAGACGTTTTGGAAACCGCCGACCTGATCAAAGCGACGCTGGAACGAACGCATTCGGAAATGGCCGACTTTGGCGTCACGGTGCCGCTGGAGCTTTTGGAGCAGGCGAAAACGACCCGGATGATGTTTATCGTGTTCATGGGCCTGATCGCCGCGATCTCGCTTTTGGTCGGCGGAATCGGGATCATGAACATCATGCTCGCCACGGTGACGGAACGGACCCGGGAAATCGGGATCCGTCGGGCGCTCGGCGCCAAACGGGGGGACATCGTACGGCAATTCCTGGTCGAAACGATCGTCCTGTCCGTCGTCGGTGGTGCCGTCGGGGTGCTCGTCGGACTTTCCTGTCGTCCCGTGACCGTATTCGTCATGGAGCTGATCAAGGAGCGGATGCCGAACATCGTCGCGAACCTGCCGCCGATCGTCCAAGACATTCAACCGATTATCGTTCCGTCGTCGATTCCGTTGGCGTTCGGCATTTCGGTCGTCATCGGCGTCGTATTCGGCCTCTACCCCGCCATCCGCGCCGCGAAAATGGACCCCATCGAAGCGCTGCGGCACGAATAGTTTTTAATTACTAATTCCAAATTACGAATTACGAACTATTCGCTGGACATTCACACACTCATATTTTGCTGCATTTTTCGTTTGTAATTCGTAATTCGTAATTCGTAATTAATATGATTAGTCCACTCGCCGGTAAACCCGCTCCGAAGGAACTTTTGATCGACGTCGCCGCTTTGGAAAAGGCGTATTATGACAACGTGCCGGACATGGACAATCCGGCGCAGCGGGTCGCGTTCGGGACCAGCGGACATCGAGGGAAACCGGCGGACGGGTCGTTCACCGAATCGCATATCCTCGCGATCACGCAAGCGGTCTGCGATTACCGTGCCGCGCAAGGCTACTCCGGTCCGCTGTACCTCGGCAAAGACACGCATGCCGCCTCGGATCCGGCCCAGAGAACGGCGATCGAAGTGCTCGCGGCCAACGGCGTTTCCTGTTTTTATCAGCTGAAAAACGGAAACACGCCGACCCCGGTGATTTCCCACGCGATCTTGCGGTACAACGACAACCGTACCAGCGGCTTGGCGGACGGAATCGTGATCACGCCGTCCCACAATCCGCCGACCGACGGTGGTATCAAGTACAACGGTCCCGACGGCGGTCCGGCGGACACCGAAGTGACGACTTGGATCCAGAACCGCGCCAACGATCTGCTGCGGGAAAAAAACAGAGGCGTCAAACGAATCCCTTATGAAAAAGCGGTCCACGAGGATTGCGTTTCCGCTTACGATTTTCTTTTTCCGTACATTCAGGATTTGCGAAACGTCGTCGATCTGGATTTGATCTCCACCACGGGCGTTTCGCTCGGTGTCGATCCGCTCGGCGGCGCCGGTCGGGCGTATTGGCAACCGATCGCGG
>JAVBPO010000101.1:0-20562 GCA_031549565.1 Thermoguttaceae bacterium | reverse complement strand
GGGCGCGGGCAGATTTCCTTGTGAAAATAGGCAGCCTGGGACCGCAGGCATCTTGCCTGCACCTGGGTCTATGGGCTTCCAGCCCGTAGCGAACCCTCGGCAGGCTGGAAGCCTACCGACCCAGATGCAGGCTGGAAGCCTGCGGTCCCAGGACAGGCCCCGGAAAATTTGCTCGCACCCGTATTCAACCGCAGTAGTTCGGACACTTGCCAAAACGGTCGGCGCATTATATCATTTCGTCGAAGCGGGGCAATGTTGCCGTTCGCTCAAGTTCCGTCTTCTCGCCAGAGTTTCATGCCTTCCACGAAATCGTATTTTCACCCGGAAACGCTTCGTCGTATTTCGCGACTCGATTTGCGGGCGAAGCATGTCGTCGAAGGATTTTTGAGCGGAATGCACAAGAGTCGGCATTTCGGAAACTCCGTCGAATTCCGGCAGCATCGGCAATACGTGCCCGGCGACGATCCGAAAAACGTCGACTGGAAAGTCTGGGCGAAACAGGATCGGTTGTACGTCAAACAGTACGACGTCGATACGAATCTTCGCTGTACGCTATTGGTCGACGCGTCGCCGAGTATGAAATACGGGTTCGGACCGTTCACGAAATACGATTACGGCTGTACGATCGCCGCGTCGCTCGCTTATCTGGCAATGCGGCAGCAGGACGCGGTCGGCTGTATCACGTTCGACAAGGAAACCGATTCGATTCTCCCGGCCCGGATGAAACAGTCGCATCTTGCGGCAATCGTCGCGACAATGGAGCAGGATGATCCGGCGGTTCGTTCTGAAAAAGACGCTCCCCCCCCAAGTCGTGAAAATGTACTGCCGTTCGAGGAATTGTTGGCGCAATACAAAACGATCCAGCCGAATCTCCGCGAAACGCTTCGGGAAGCGGAGGAAACGATTCCGCGACACGGATTGGTCGTTTTGATTTCCGATCTCCTCATCCGAAGAGACGGTTTTTTTCAGGGGCTCAATTTTCTCCGCAGTCGCAACCACGACATTCTCGTACTGCATGTCCTGGACGACGACGAACTCGATTTCACGCTCGGCGGTCCGACGCGGTTCGAAGGGCTGGAGCTTTCCGCGATGGTCCGTTGCGATCCGCGAATGCTCCGCAAAGGATATCTGGCCGCACTGGAGGAGTATTTGGACGAAATCCGTCGCGGCTGCTCTCAAGTCCGGGCCGACTATGCTCTTTTCCGAACCAGCACCCCGCTCGACGCGGCTCTGTCCGCTTATCTGAGCCGACGCAGCACGGAACACCGGGGATAGGAGGGTGGGCGCCTCGCCCGCCGAACTGGAGCATAAGACGCCTCGCCCGCCGAAAACGACGTTTTTTTATGGGTGCGCGCAAATTTCCTTGTATATGTTTGGGCAAAATAGGGTGTCATGTCATGCCGAGGTATTCCGAAGCATCTGGTTTCAAGCCGTGTTCGCAACATAATGCGTGTTGCCGGATGCACCAGATTCTTCCCTCCGTGAGTACACTTCGTTCAGAATGACAACTCACGACCTGGAAAATTTGCGCACCCCCTCTGATTCCCTTTATCAGGGTGTCTTGCCGAAAAACGTATCTTTACTATAATTCGCAAATCGTTTTCTCGGGAGGGTAAGCGAATGGCTAGCGGCCTCATTGGAAATGAGGTGCCCTTAACCGGGTTGCGGGTTCGAGTCCCGTGCCCTCCGCTTCTGTCGAACGAATCCACGAGTACGCCTATGCCGCGCTCCATCGCGATCATGAACCAGAAGGGCGGCGTCGGCAAAACGACGACTGCCGTGAATCTCAGCGCCGCTCTTGCCGATTCGGGCGCGAAAGTCTGTTTGATCGACTTGGATCCGCAGGCCCACGCAACACTTCATTTCGGGATCGAACCACAAGTTGAATTCGATTCCATCTACGATGTGCTCGTCGAGGACAAAAGTTTGGCCGAAGTTCGTCGGGAAGTCGCGTCCAACCTCTGGCTGGTTCCGTCGCACTTGGATCTGGCGGCCGCGGAAATGGAATTAGCCGGGGTCGTCGGTCGGGAAGTGATTCTCCGCGACAAATTGGCGGCGGACGACATGAAATTCGACTATCTTCTCGTTGATTGTCCCCCGTCGCTTGGTGTGTTGACGATTAACGCACTCACGGCGGTCGAAGAAGTTTTCATCCCGCTCCAGCCGCACTATCTGGCTCTGCACGGATTGAGTAAGCTGCTGCGTACTATCGACTTGGTCGCCAAGCGGCTCAACAATCGGCTCACCCTCAGCGGAGTCGTCCTGTGCATGTTCGAGGGACAGACCAGACTGGCGTTGGAAGTCGCCCGGGATGTGGAAGCGTTTTTCACGCAGCAGAGCGAGCCGTCGACACCTTGGTCCGATGCGCGGACATTTCAAACGAAAATCCGCCGCAATATCCGCCTGGCCGAAGCGCCGAGCTTTGGCAAAACGATCTTTCAATACGACCCCGCCTCCAACGGAGCCGAGGATTATCGCAACCTCGCCGAAGAAGTCCGGAAGATGGGGTAAGCAAATAACCCGGGGGCCCCGGTAGGCGACTGGAGCTTCCGCTCCGAGAAGTAAGCCGCGAGGTGGTCGTTTCACTTCCGATCTCGCTCACATTGTAAAATAATTCGCATGCTTTCCTCGTAATTCTATAAACGGACGATTTTTCCATCCCTTTCTTATGCCCCTTAATCGACAAAAACCACAACGACTGGGGGCTTTGGCTTCGCCCGACTTTGATACGGAAAAAGTTTCGAAAACCCGACTGTCATAAACGCCGCTTGGAGTCTTTCCCACGGCGTCTCGGCCTCTTGACACAAAAATACGGTTCGCGTAATATGTAAATTAACGAAAGTCGGGCTCTTAGTCATGCGTTCCGATGTTTCATGGTTCGCGAGGAGTGCTGCAAGGATTATCCTCAGGCTCGCGTCTTAACGGCACTCAAGGCTCACTTCTTCCATTTCGAAAGAGGATAATCCGATGAAGTACAAAGTTGCCGACATCTCGCTGGCCGATTGGGGCCGTAAGGAAATTCAACTCGCCGAACACGAAATGCCGGGTCTGATGGCGTTGCGTAAGAAGTTCGGTCGCACCAAACCACTCAAAGGCGCCCGAATCGCCGGATGCCTTCACATGACGATCCAGACGGCGGTGTTGATCGAAACGCTCACCAAACTCGGCGCCGACGTGACGTGGAGCAGTTGCAATAAATTCTCGACGCAAGACCATGCCGCCGCGGCGATCGCGGCGACCGGAGTTCCGGTCTACGCCTGGAAAGGTATGACCGACGCCGAATTCGATTGGTGCATCGAACAGACCGTCGTTTTCCCGGACGGCAAACCGCTGAACATGATCCTCGACGACGGCGGCGATCTGACGATCCTGATGCACAAGCCGAAATACGCGGAAATGATGAAAGGCGTTAAAGGAATCTCCGAAGAAACGACGACCGGCGTTCATCGGCTCTACCAGATGCTCGAAAAGAAGCAGCTCAAGGTTCCCGCGATCAACGTGAACGATTCCGTGACGAAAAGCAAGTTCGACAATCTCTACGGCTGCCGCGAATCGCTCGCCGACGGCATCAAGCGGGCGACCGACGTGATGATCGCCGGAAAAGTCGTCGTCGTCGCCGGTTACGGAGACGTCGGCAAAGGCTGTGCCCATTCGATGCGTTCCTACGGCGCCCGCGTGATCGTTACGGAAATCGACCCGATCTGCGCCCTTCAGGCCGCGATGGAAGGGTTCCAGGTCATGAGCATGGACGAAGCGGCGCCGCAAGGCAATATTTTCGTAACGACGACCGGCTGCTGCGACATCGTGATGGCCAAGCACATGGAAAAGATGCCCAACGACGCGATCGTCTGCAATATCGGACATTTCGACGTGGAAATCGACGTCGCGGGCTTGGAAGCGCACAAGGGAATCAAAAAGCTCAACATCAAGCCGCTGGTCGACAAGTACACGTTCCCGGACGGACATTCGATCATCCTGCTGGCCGAAGGGCGGTTGGTCAATCTCGGCTGTGCGACGGGACATCCGTCGTTCGTGATGTCCAACTCGTTCACCAATCAGGTGCTCGCCCAAATCGCGCTGTGGACGGAGCCGGAAAAATTTCCGATCGGCGTCCACATGCTCCCGAAGAAACTCGACGAAGAAGTCGCCCGATTGCACTTGGAGCAGATCGGCGTGAAGCTGACGAAGCTGTCGGCCAAACAGTCGAAATACCTCGGTATTCCCGTCGAAGGACCGTATAAACCGGAGCATTATCGGTATTAATATCATAGATTTCAGGCTTCAGACATCAGGCGGCAGGAGGAGAGATAGTTGATCTTCGAGGCTGTAAAACTGAAGCCTGAAGCCTGAAGCCTGAAGCCTGAAGCCTGAAGCCTAACCATGAAACTTGCCGTTTTGATTTCCGGAACCGGTCGGACGCTGCATAATATGCTCGAGCGGATCGCGGATGGAAAATTGTCCGCCGAAATCGTTTTGGTGATCGCCAGTTCGCCCAACGCCAAAGGGCTGCAATACGCGGAAAAGGCGAATATTCCGATCCGGATCATCGAGAAGAACGATTTCGAGACCCAGGAACTGTTCAGCGACACGATTTTCGCGGCGTGTCGGGAAGCAAAAATCGATTACGCCGTGATGGCCGGATACGTCAAATTGTTGACGATTCCGCCCGATTTCGAGAATCGCGTCCTGAATATCCATCCTTCGCTGATTCCTGCGTTCTGCGGCAAGGGGTTCTACGGTTCCGCCGTTCATGAAGCCGTGATCAAGTATGGTGTCAAGCTCTCCGGCTGCACCGTGCATTTCGTGAATAACATTTACGACCAGGGACCGGTGATCATCCAAAAAGCGGTCCCGGTTTTGGAGACCGACACGCCGGACATTCTCAATGATCGGGTGTTCGAGATGGAATGCGTTGCTTATCCGGAAGCACTCCAATTGCTCGCGGAAAAACGGATTACCGTCGAAGGGCGTCGGGTTCGGGTGAAATCTTGAGTCTTGAATTTTACCAGTCGCAGCGCCGGCAGCTTCGCTGCTCGGGCTAAACGAAGATTTTTCTTTTATGATTTTACGTCTCCTTAAAAATCGGTTCCAAAACGCTCTTGCCTCCTTCGTCGACGACCCGGCTCCGTACCTGGAGATGATCCGTCCGAGCCAGGATCCGAAATTCGGCGATTATCAGGCGAATATGGCGATGCCGCTTGCGAAACAACTCGGCAAACCGCCCCGGGAAGTTGCGACGCAAATCGTCGCGAAACTCGACCTGTCCGGTTTGTGTACGACGCCGGAAATCGCGGGGCCGGGCTTCATTAACTTACGCGTCGCCGATTCGCTTTTGGTCGAACTGTTGCAAAACGCGATTGCGGACGAGAATCGACTCGCGATCGCCGAAGTCGAGTCCGCCGAAAAGAAACGGTACATCGTCGATTACTCCGCCCCGAACGTCGCCAAGCCGATGCATGTCGGGCATATCCGTTCGACGATGATCGGCAACGCGCTGGTTCGGATACTTCGTTTCTACGGACACGACGTGATCAGCGACAACCACATCGGCGACTGGGGAACGCAATTCGGAATGATCCTGTACGGATACCGCCGTTTTCTCGACAAAGCAACCTACGAAGCGAGCCCGGTCGCGGAGCTTTCGCGGCTGTATCGGCATGTCCGGCAGTTGATGGATCAGCCGACCGAAGAAGGTCAACGGATCGGTAAGCTCGTCCTTGAGGAAACCGCGAAACTCCACGCCGGCGATCCGGAGAATCTTGCGCTGTGGAAGAAATTCGTCCCGGTCTGCATGGAAGAAATCGAGCGGATGTACAAGCGACTCGGCGTCGAATTCGATTACACACTCGGCGAAAGCTTTTACCAGCCGATGCTTGCGCCGCTGGTCGACGATCTGCTCCGACGCGGAATCGCCCGGGAAACGGAAGGTGCGATCGGAATTTTTCTCGACGGATACGAAATCCCGGTTTTGATCCGGAAAAAAGACGGTGCGTTCCTTTATTCGACGACCGACCTCGCGACGGTCCAATATCGTATCAAGGAGTTTCAGCCCGACGTAATGCTTTACCTGACCGATTTCCGGCAGTCGCTCCATTTCGAGCAATTTTTCAAAGCGGCGGCGCTGATGGAAGCCGGACAAAAGCTGCCGGAGCTGGTTCACGTCAAGTTCGGAACGGTCCTCGGCGAAGACGGCAAGCCGTTCAAAACGCGCTCCGGCGATACGGTTGGGCTCGAATCGCTTCTGGACGAAGCGGAAAGTCGGGCTCTTGCCGTTCTTGAGAAAAATGTCGGCGAAGAAAGCGAATCGACGGATCTTTCGGAAACCGCCCGACGGATCGGGTTGGGCGCTCTCGTTTACGCCGATTTGTCGCAAAACCGGGAAAGCGATTATGTGTTCAGTTTCGACAAAATGCTCGCGATGAACGGTAATACGGCGACTTACATGCAGTACGCCTATGCAAGAGTTCGCAGCATTTTCACCAAAGGAAACATCGACATTGGCTCGCTCCGTCGCTCCCCGGAACCGGTTCAAATTTCCACCCCGCAAGAACGGGCTTTGGCGATGGAACTTTTGAAGTTCGACGAAGCGATCGAATCGGCGGTTCGTGATTATCGTCCGAACCAGTTGACGTCGTATTTGTACGAATTGGCGAACCGGTATTCGGCGTTTTTCGAACACTGTCCGGTTCTCAAAGCCGACGACGAATCGGTCCAACAAAGTCGGTTGAAACTTTGCGACCTGACCGCGAGAACGATCCAATTGGGCTTACGACTCTTGGGAATCGAAACGGTCGAGCGGATGTAAAAACGTCCCGTTCCGTAAAACACCTTACCCGACTTTATCCTCATGGGAACTCCGAACACGCTTTGGAACGCGCCGAACATTTTGACGATGCTTCGGGTCGTCTTTTCGATCTCGATTTTCGTTTTGTTGCCGTTTCAGTTTTATGTCGCTTGTATCATTCTGTTTCTCGCGGCGGCGGCGACCGATTTTCTCGACGGGTATTTAGCGAGAAAATATAACCTGATCACCGTGTTCGGACGGATCATGGATCCGTTTGCGGACAAACTCTTGATTTGCGGCTGCTTCATTTACCTTAGCGCGATTCCGGAGCTTCGGATTCCTGGGGGAATCCATCCGTGGATGGCCGTCGTGATTTTCGGGCGGGAAATGTTGATCACATCCCTGCGTGCCGCCGTGGAAAAAAGCGGCGGAGATTTTTCCGCGAAATGGATCGGAAAATGGAAAATGGCTCTCCAATGCGTCGCGGTCCCGGCTTGTTTACTGTTTCTCATCGCTCCGAAATGTCCCTTCCTCAAGATCGTTATGTTGCTCTCCCTATGGGGAACGATTCTCATCACGCTTTATTCGGGGATTGACTACATTATAAAGGCGTCAAAAATGTTGAAATCGAGTTCCGATTAAATGTTTCGCCGAAAAAACGGTTTTTTCAAAAAAATCGTTAAATTTCAAAAAATCGCTATTGACCCAAAAAGCCAAATTCGGTATTCTTCCCCCATCATTGCACATGAGTTGCACAGGGAAGTGTGACGGCAGTGCCCGGACCTCGCATCTGGAACGGAAAAGACCAACGGTCGACGCGTTCTGCGGTCCACGTAGTGACCTTCGTTGACAAGATGTCGGCGACCGCTTCGTCAATCCGTCGGAAAGATTTTTTCTTTTCCGGCAACCGCCTTCGGGCACCAAAGAGCCGTACTTGGCAAGGATCGTCAATGCGGCACTTTTTTAACTTTGATGTCGGAAACGACTGAAAATATAGAGAAGGATCTTTCCTTCCCTCGGAAAGAAACAATATGTGTCCTTAGCCCCCCTGGGACGCCGACTTTCCGAGGGTTTTTTATGCGCCGAACGTGTGGTGTCGCGAAAATCTTTACGTCTTCTTCAGCAGGTCTGGTATTCTGAAATGTTTTGCGGCATAATGCAGGCACGGGGCAGGCCCTGTGCCTGGCGGAAACGAACGAAATCGCATCACTTTTTCCAATATCAGATACCATGAATCGTCGTACTCTCTTAAAAACCGCGGCGGCAGGCGTTCTTGCCGTTCCGTTCGCAGGACAAATTTCCACGAAAACGACGTTTGCCCAAGAGGACGTCGCGGAGTACAAAGCCAAAGGAAATATCAAACAGTCGGTCTCGAAATGGTGTTTCGGCAGCATTCCGTTGGAAGAGTTCATTCCGATCTGCAAAAAACTCGGAATGGTCGGAATCGACCTGCTCGACCCGGAAGTGTGGGATCTCATGCGGCAAAACGACATGATCGTGACGATGGGGAACGTCCCCGGCAACGGCGGAATTCCGAGCGGTTTCAATCGGGAAAAGAACCACGACAAGCTCGTCGAAGTTTACGAAAAGTGGATTCCGATCGCCGCGGAAAAGAAAGTACCGAACCTGATCTGCTTCTCCGGTAATCGCGAAGGTCTCGACGACGAAGAAGGGTTGGAAGTCTGTGTCAAAGGTTTGAAACGGATCGCCCCGATTGCCGAGAAATACAAAATCAATATCTGTATGGAACTGCTCAACAGCAAGGACCATACCGACTACCAGTGCGATCGTACCCCTTGGGGCGGTGAAATGTGTCGCAAAGTCGGGAGCGACCGGATCAAGGTTCTGTACGACATTTATCACATGCAGCGTATGGAAGGGGATTTGATCAACATGATCCGCGAGTACAAGGACATCATCGGACACATCCACACCGGCGGCAATCCGGGCCGGAACGACCTTGATGAAACGCAGGAAATTTATTATCCACCGATCATGAAGGCGCTGCTCGACGTCGGATACAAAGGATTCGTCGCGCACGAATTTCTCCCGAAAAACGGCCTGCAATCGCTCCGCCAAGGCGTCGAAATCTGTGACGTTTAGTCGAGCCCCCGGGACCGCAGGCATCTTGCCTGCACCTGGGTCTACGGGCTTCCAGCCCGTTCGCGAAGCGAAATAACACCCTGCAAACGGTGCCCGATCGCCCACTGGCAGGCTGGAAGCCTGCGGTCCCAGGAAAGTCCCCGGAAAATTCATGCGCACCCTTGGGTTTTCCGCCAAAGTGGAGTCCATTTTATTCGGCCAAAAAACAATTATAATCGGAACCATCGGAGCTTTTTCGCAGAAGAAGCTTTTCTCGACCTTTAGGAACCACTGCCAACGAAAGGAACGATCGCTCATGTGGAAATGTCCCGCTTGTCAAATCGACGTCGATGATTCCGAACAAAAATGTCCCAAGTGCGGAGCCGTTCCCACACAGCCGACGCCGGGACCGGGCGCTCCCGAAGCCGCCGCGACGCCTGTTCCGGAAGGAAAAATCGTCTGGTACTATTCCGGCAAAGCGTTTCGCGCCCGGTGTATTTTCAACTGGCTTTTGACGGTCGCCTTGGTCGGCCTCGGTTTTTATCTCATGACTAAAGAACTCATGGGAGGGCAACCGAAAATCGTTTGGGGCATCCTTTTGGGAATCGTTGCGATCGACTGGCTCTGGTTCGCCTGTACGTATTGGTACAAAACGAATTTCATTCAATACCGCTTGGCCGAAGCGCATTTGTACTATGAGCACGGCTTGTTCCATCGGACGATCGATACGATGGAGCTGATCGGAATCGCCGACTTGCGGATGCGGCAGACGCTTTGGGATCGGTTCGTCAACGGTGGTGTCGGAATGGTCGAAGTCTTTTCCGTCTCCGACAAAACGGACGAAACACTCAAAATGTACGGCTTGGAAAACCCGCAGGAGGTGCTCGAAAAAATCGATAATACCCGACGCCGACTCCGCGGTCGCGGTTATGTACAAATGTAAAGAAATCACTCCCATGCGACTTTCGTTTCTTCTGACGCTTTCTTTTTTCGTCGTGACGCCGCTTTTCGGGCAGACGTCCGACGTTTCCCGTTGGATCAAGCAACTTGGCTCTGAAGAATACCGCGAACGGGAAGAAGCGTCCGAGAACCTGAAAAAGTCGGGGTTTCGTGCCGTTCCGGAATTGCAAAAGGCCCTCAAGGATCCCGACGTGGAAGTCGTCGAACGCGCCCGAGAGCTGCTCCGTTCCGTCGAAATGAGTTGGATCGACCTCCGCGATCCCCCTTACATCCGCGAATTGATGACGCGCTATTCCCAGACGGAAACCGCGAGTGAAAAGTTTGCGATTCTCAATGCGCTCACCGACTGGTCCGGAAATTACGGGGGTCGGAGCGGGGAAGGAATCGGCGCGATTTGCCGCATTCTTCGCTTCGAACAAGAGCCGATCGTGCGCGCCGAAGCGGCCCGGGAAATCATCGCCGTGCCGCCGGTTCGATACGATCGTCGGCAACACTGGTTTGAAACCGTTCAGACGACGCTGGCCGATGCCGGAGACGATTTTCTCCTGCGGATGGTCGCCGATTTCGCGAACGCCCGTGACGCCGCCCTCGAATATCGCGAAGCACACCTGTTCGAGGAGAATCCCGAACCGCCCGCGGAGTCGATCGTCCGGCAGGTTCGTCACGTTGCGGAAAAAATTCACGCATTTCGGGAAAATTCGGAGTATTCCGAAGGACGACGCGGAACGGATACGGATATCCTCCTCTTTTACGCCCTCGCGGAACTTCAAGACGCCATCGGTTTGAAGGAAGAATTGGACGAATCGCTTTTCCAGGCGTTGGATCTTCATCCTGTCATTTCGGAAGAGGACCGAATGGGACCTCCCTATATGGCTCATATCGTTGCGGCAAATTATTTGTGGAAACGCTTTTTCAACGTTTGGGCGAAAAAAGAATTCCTCATGGTCGCTCAAAAAGAGGCCGAAATGGAAACTTCGGCGTATTATTGTGCGGGACAACAGGCCACCTTTCTCGGGAATGATGAGCAGACCGCGGAACTGTTCGGCATCGTCGTCGAAAATTTGAATGAACCGGCAAGGCGAGCGAACGATTACTTTGGAGAAACTCCGGAAATGGTGAAGGCTCGTCATAAGTATTATCTGGCGAAACTGGCGGTCGATCGTGGGGAAATCGAGGACGCGAAAAAGCTGCTCGACGAGGCGGTTCAATTGCGACCGGACGAAATCGATTGTTTGATTTTACGATACCAAATCGGCAACGACGATCCCGAGTACAAAAAACGGACCGAGTCCCTGATCAACGCCCAACTTGCCCTTCTCAAACAAGAGATGGCGGCTCAGGCTCACAATAATGAGCAACTCGAATATCTTGCGCAGCCGTTCAACCAAGGTGCCTGGCTCATGGCGAACACGGACGGTAATTACGAGCAGGCGCTCAACGCGGCTAAAAAAGCGCTCTTTTTCTCCCCGGAGAATCCGATGTACCTCGACACGCTCGCCCACGTTTACGCACTCGGAAAAGAGTACGACAAAGCGGTCGAGTCGCAAAAGCTCGCCGTCAAATATTCGCCGCAAGCCGAAATCTTCCGCGAAGCTTTGGCGAAGTTCGAAGCGAAAGCGGAAGAAGTGAAATCCGTGACACCCTAACAGCGTCAACTCATTCCAAACCGAGCGATTCGATTTCAACTCGGACGCCGGAGGACATGACCGGGTCCAGACGCAATTCGGTGATCCGACCTTTCCAGCCGTTTTCTTCCCGCAATGAGAGAACGTAATCGGCGAAATCGTCGGACGGTTTGATATTCGTTGTCGCCGAACGGGTTTGGTGAAACTCCGGTTCCGATTCGGTTTTCCAGAAGAATTCGAGCGTTTCGTCTTTCGGACTGTCGGTCTTCAGGCGGATCCGGAATTTGCGAAACGCCGCGGCGGGTGTGCGGTCCTGTCCGACGGAAATCGCCGGGTCGCCGGTCGTCGTCTCGAACATCAACCGGTGATTCTCGATCTTCAAAGGACTCACGCCCATTTGTTCCCGCCAATCCTGCGGACTGCTGAAAATCCGTTTCCAGTTGTCGTAATCGGTGTTTCCGTACACCCAGGCGGTTTTATTCTCGAACAGCGATTTCGGCAAATCGTACGGGCCCATGCCGATGTCTTCGGGAATCAAATCCTCGTGAGCCTCCGGGGCGTCGGAAAAGACGCGGCGGACGGCGTCAAGGTATTCGAAACCGTATTCCCGGTACGGCGCGATGTAATGCCCCTCGCTCCACTCGTTCCAGTTGTCGAGAATGACCATTTGGCTGCCGAGCTCGTTCGGATCGATATTCGTTTCGACGAACTCTTTCCCCTTGCGAAGCAGCGTTTCAAAATCCTGGGGCGGCAGTTTCCAGATCGAACCCTCGTCTTTCCAGCCGCTCCACGCCTGCGAGAGCGTCACGATTTGCGGAATGACATCATGCTTCTGTTGCATCCGCGCGATCTGGTCCAATTGCGAATCGATGATCGCTTGCGAATCCGGCGGATAATGGATGTACCAGCAATAAGCGAACGTGTAATCAAGCCCCATGTTTTTATACCGCGCGAGATGATTCGCATCGTTCCCGCGATGTTCGCCGAGAAGGATCAACCCGTCGAATCCCGCCTTCTTGCAGGCGTCACGCATCAGGTCGAACGCCTTTTTCGCCTGCTCGTCCCCGCCGAGATCGGCGGACACGTCCTGCGGTTGATACACGAACAGGACCGGCTTGTTGTCGATCTTCAGATAGTTGTCCCGCTTGAAGAACTTCTCGATCCAGTACGGCATCAAATTTTCGAGCAGGTCCTTTTCGTCCGTGATCCCGGCGAAACCGCGACGCTGGTTTTCCCACATGATCGTGAACTTCATTTGATTGCCGAATCGGGATTGGAACAGGGCGTCATCGAACGCGCTTTGCTCGAACATCGTCGTAATCGGCCCGCCCTGCGACGTGCGGTACCAACAGTAAATGAAAAACGAAACACCGTGCTCCAGGGCCCATTTCGTTTCCCAATCGGCGAGTTCCGGATTGTCCTGCGAATAGATTCCCAAGGCCGGCGTCCGCTCCTGGTGCTTCTTGACGACCTGATTCCACAAATCCGCGCGTTCCCGTTCCCAAAGCGGACAATTGTGGGCCCCGACGAGCATTTTCGTTTTCACCGGCTTCGGCTCGGGAATGTACGAAAGCTTTTCGATTTTGTGCGGCGGCAAAACGATTTGCGAGATCGTATTGCGGTCCGTTTCTTTTCCGTCGACGAAAACCCGGAGCGTGAACTCGGCCTGCTCCGGGTTGGAGCAAACGCCTTTCCAGGAGTACGCGGTCGCATAACCGTAGGTATCACCCGGCTCTTTCCGTTCGTCGGAAAAGACGCAGCCGTCCGGGCCGGTCAAACGGCATTCGAACGAACACTTGCCGGTGTTTTCGATCACGGCGTTCATTTGAAACGGTCGTTCGGCTCGAATAAGGGGCTGCGTCGTTTGAAAACTGTTTTCCCGAATCGTGATCTCACCGAACACCGACAAGGGAAGTACAACAAGGAGAATTGTCGCGTGAATAAAATACTTGCATAAAGGTGTCATGGGAACCCAAAGGTAAAAGTGAAAGAGACGTAAGACATCAGGAAAATGTCTTGCCCTTCTGAAATCTACAGCCTACGGCCTACATCCTAAGGCGGGCGTTGCCCGCAACCCAACGTACGCCAAGGAGTTAGCACGATAGAAAAAAAGTTAAAGCGTTTCGCTTTCGAGAAGCTATATTTGTTTTATACCGTAGCACGGTATGGCGGTAGCCTTCGGCCAAAGTATTTCGCAGCCTCGTTGGGCTGCTGCCGACCTGCAATTCAAGCGTATTCTTGAATATCAATTTAATCAGTGTGGAATTTGAAAATGTCGGTTTTTTGACGTACTGGAGTATATCCAAAGACAAATTCACTCCGAAAGACGAAACGCCATGAACGACTTTATACGCAAATACAACGAAAAAATCAACGGGACCCTTCATTGCTTCGACCGGATCGTCTTCAAAGGGGATCTCCCGATCGGTTTTCCCGACGCCATGATCCGAATCCTCAACCAAAACGATACCCTTAAGCGTTTCGAAACTTGGGACCGCGGGCTTCCAGCCTGCCAGTGAGCGGTATGGCACCGTTTGCAGGGCGTCCGACCGTTTCGTGCTGCGGGCTGGAAGCCCGCAGACCCAGGTGCAGGCAAGATGCCCGCGGTCCCAGGAACTTAACGGTGTTGAGTGTCTCCTTCGTCCTTGGGGCGCGGTTGGACACACCGCCAACTCCGGCGGCTCTTGACGGAATGGGCGAAGGAATTAGGATACGACGATAATATTGTGTGGAGAATGGTCGCGGCCGTAGGTCCCGGCTCGTTTTGTGTTTACCCTTATTTGTTGAGATTATGAGTTCCGTCGAAGTTCATTGGCACGATCATGCGGTTTCCCGTGAAGAACGTGAAGCATTAAATCAAAATCGCGGCTGCGTCGTTTGGTTCACCGGTTTGAGTGCCTGTGGGAAAAGCACCGTTGCGAATCTGGTCGACCATCGGCTGCACCAGCTTGGCAAACACAGCTTCGTGCTCGACGGCGATAATGTCCGACACGGACTCAACGCCGGGCCCGGGATGCTCAAAGACGTTCACGGCGAGGAATTCGCCAAGCGGTTCGGACTCGGTTTTTCCGCGCAAGATCGGGAAGAGAACATCCGACGGATCGGTGCGGTCGCGAAACTCTTCGCCGATGCGGGAATCATTGCACTGACCGCGTTTATCAGCCCCTACAAAGTCGATCGGGATCGGGTTCGCAAGACGCTCCAAGACGGCGATTTCGTCGAAATTTTCGTCGACGCTCCGATTGAGGTCTGTGAAAAACGGGATCCCAAGGGCCTCTACAAAAAAGCGAGGGCCGGAGAACTGAAAGGGTTTACCGGAATCGACGACCCTTACGAAGCGCCGGAAAAACCGGAAATCGTTCTCGACGCCGGTACAAAAACCCCGGAACAACTTGCCGACGAAGTCCTCGCCTACCTGAAAAAAACTGGAAAAATCTGAGTTTAAATTAGAAATAAGAAATGAGAATCAGAGCGGGAAGCGTAAGCGAGCGCAATCCTGTCCTCTGTCCTCTGTCCTCTGTCCTCTCTTTTCATGAAATTCAAATTCCGCCTTGCTCCGCTGTTGAAGATTCGCGAAAGCGTTCGGGCGGAAAAGCAGGTGGAGCTTGCCCAAGCTTACGAAGCGGCTCGCAAAGTCGAGGCGGAGTTGGAGCGAGTCCAGGCGGAACGTCTCAAGTGCGCGGAAACGGGGCGGGAAGCGGCGCAAAAGGGGCAGATCAATGTCAATTTTCTCCTGTCCCTGCGACGTTATGAAAATTTTCTTTTAAACCAACAGACGCAAGCGAACTATCAATTGGAGCAGATTCGGCAGGAAATCGAACGCCGCCACCTCGCGTTGATGGAAGCGGATCGGGAAGTCAAAGTTCTCGAAAAATTGCGGGACAAGATGAAAACCAAGCATCTCCAGCAAGAAGCCTTGGCCGAGCAGAAAGAAATGGACGAGACCGCCGGACGTCAAAAAAGAGCCGTTTCGTAAGATGAAAATTCACATCACCGCGATGAGAGGTTTTTTCATTTGAAAAAGAGAACGGAACTCCCTTGGGGGGCGTCTGTTAGCGGACAATCGTTTCGCCGGGATCACTCGCACGGGACGTTCGGTATTTGAACAGCATTTCCGCGAGAATATTCCGGTCGATCGGCTTGGAAATGTAGTCGGTCATTCCCGCCTCAAGGCATTTTTCCCGATCGCCGCTCATCGCGTTGGCGGTCATGGCAATCACAGGAATCTTCGGATCGCGGACGCCCGATTCTCCGGAGCGGAGACGACGCGTACATTCGTAACCGTCCATGATCGGCATCTGGCAATCCATCAGGACGATGTCGAAATCATTCCGACTCAACTCTTCCAAAGCCAAGCGACCGTTTTCCGCGACGGAAACGTCGTGTCCCATCGAACGGATCATGCCCGTAGCGACCATGATGTTCACACGAACGTCCTCCACGAGCAGGATACGCAGTCGTGTCGTCGCAGGATCCGCGATCGTCGGCTTTTGGCTTTCCTGGCTCGTTTCCTCCCAATCGGGTAACTGAAACGGAATGGAAAAGCGGAAACAGGACCCTTTACCGAGGTTACTTTTGACTTCGAGTGTTCCCCCCATCTGTTCGATCAGGTGCCATACGATGGCAAGGCCTAGGCCGGTACCGCCGAATTTTCGCGTGATGGACGAATCCGCCTGGGCAAACGGTTCGAATAGCTTCGGGAGAAATTCCTCGGACATACCGACTCCGCTATCTTCGACTTCGCAGACGAGTCGGCACCGGCCGTCTTCTTGATTTTCATGACAACGCAGCGCGACGAAGCCGTGCGAGGTGAATTTCATCGCATTGCCGAGAATATTGAACAAAATCTGCCGGAACCGTCCGGCGTCGCCGAGCAGAGTCGTCGGCAATCCCGGCGAAATGTCCCGGTCGAACCGGAGCGATTTTTCCCGGGCGGCGAAATCGAGCGAGTTGCAGACGTCGTCGAGCACTTCCCGGGGCGAAAACGGTTGGTCCGAGAGAACGAACCGGCCCGCTTCGACCTTGGAAATGTCCAGAATGTCGTTGATGATCGCAAGGAGCGACTTGGCACTACTTTGAATATGAAACAGATATTGACGTTGCTGTTCGTTCAGTTCGGTCTGCGAAAGGAGGTCGGCCAAACCGATGACACCATTCATCGGGGTCCGGATTTCATGGCTCATATTCGCCAGGAACGTGCTTTTGGCCCGATTGGCTTCCTCGGCGGCTTCCCGGGCGGATTGGCTCTGTACGGCTTGCTCGATGCTTCGCCGGAGCGTGCCGGTCATGTGATTAAAGTTTCGGGACAGTTCCGTCAATTCGCTTCCCGCCAAATCGTCCGCTTCGATGCGATGTCCGAAATCGCCGCTCGTGACGGCGTTGGTCGCGACCGTCAACCGTTGGATCGGCCGGATGATTCGACGATCCACCTGCCAATAAAGATAAACTCCCAAAAGCACGAGCCCGACGAGAAACCAGAGTACGATTCCCTGGAAGTGGGCGTTCGAGGTGCCGAAAGCGGTACTTTCCGGGACGACGCAAAGCAACATCCAACCGGTCGAAGGAAGCTGGATGCCTTCGGTCCAAAGATTATCCCCGCGAAACGTCGCATGAAGGACGAACGACAATTCCGGAAGATATGTTCCCTCGTTGCCCGGAAGACGGTTGTTGACGGAGCCGGGATCGAAAGTTTTTGAGGCGGCATTCACGGCGTCGACGAGTATGGTCCAGTCCTCGTCGTTGACGCTGTGCGGAATTTCGTCGATGTTTTTCATGACGAATTCGGGATCCGGGCAGGAAATGACCGACCCTTCCGGTCCGACGAGTACGAAATATCCGCCCTCGAACGATTTTTCATCCAAAAAATCCGCGATCCAATCGGTGGTGACATCGCAAGTGACGACGCCGGAAAACTTCCTATCCCGAAAAAAAGGAGCGGAATAGGTGCACATCAGGACGTTTCCGCCCCCTTCGTCGAAATACGGTTTGCACCACAGACCCGGCTCGATGCGCGGCAGCTTGGCTTGTTCCGTTCGGTCGTCGACGAAATGCAGCGACGGTGCGTGTTCTGTTTCGTTGTCGTACTTTTCCTTCGGATGATCGTACCAGTCCCATCCGTTGAAATAATCGTAATCGTTAGCCGGGTTGAACATCATGTTCGCGACCGCGCCGCCGTGTTTCAGGTCGCGCCAAACGTACGGGCTGCAATATTTTTCCGCGGCGTCGAACGTGTACGGCTCCCAGGAGACCGCACTACCGTAGATGATCGGATTGTCGGCCAGCATCGCGTACTGAAACGACAGCATCGTGTCGACGTTTTCCGGTTTGCGAATCGTCATGGCCAGGGCAATCTGATCCGGGTTGCGCGACATCATCGCGAGATGATGGTTGAGCGTTTTCGCCCGGGTTTTGACTTCGTGAACCATCTGTTCCCGCATCGCCTTGGCCGACTCGGCGCGGGTGGTAAAGTAGCTGTAAACGATCAGAATGCCGAAGAGAATCAGTACGGGAATTCCGACGATCAATGCAAAGAGCAGCCGGAGCGACCGCGCAGGGGCTTCGGCACGCTTTCCGGCGAATACGGGAAAGTGAGGGACGTTTTGTGTCGTATCGGGAGTCATGAGGTGGCAAAAGAACGACGCACATCGCGAACTGCGACCATTATACCGCATTTGATTTTTCCTACAACGCGGATGATATTTTTCTCGCCTCCGTTTTATTTCATGTTGAGACAAAAACATTGAAAACCGTCGTCTGAAGCGATTCCCCCTTTTCCAACAGGGCTAGGGTCGTAAAATGGTGCGGCTGAAATGTTCGATAGATCAACGAGCCGGCACCTACTGTGCCGACTACTGAAAATACACCCTCTATGCCGCAAAGTCGCAACGATCTTCGTAATATCGCAATCATCGCCCATGTCGATCATGGGAAAACCACGCTCGTCGACTGCATGCTCCGGCAGTCGGGGCAGTTCCGCGAGTCGCAGCTTTCCGGGCAGCAGATTCTCGATTCCAACGACCTGGAACGGGAACGCGGAATCACGATTCTCGCCAAAAACATTGCGATCCCGTACAAAGGGGTGAAAATCAACATCATCGACACGCCGGGGCACGCCGATTTCGGCGGCGAAGTCGAGCGGGTCCTTCGCATGGCCGACGGCTGCCTGGTTTTGGTCGACGCCGCCGAAGGCCCGATGCCGCAAACCCGATTCGTGCTCGGCAAAGCGCTCGAACTCGGTCTCAAGCCGATCGTCCTGATCAACAAGATCGACCGCAAGGACGCAAGGCCGAACGACGTGCTCAACGAAATGTACGACCTGTTCATCCAGCTCGGCGCGACGGACGAAACGATCGATTTTCCCTATCTTTTCGGAAGTACGAAAAGCGGGTACGTTCAAAAATCGCTTGACGAACCGAACGATAATCTCTTTCCACTGATGGATTTGATCCTCGAAAAGATTCCCGCCCCGGTCGTCGAAGTCGGCGATCCGGTCCAGATGCTCGTGACGACGATCGACTGGTCCGAATTCGTCGGGCGAATCGCGGTCGGACAGGTTCGCGCGGGGAGCATTCGCAAAGGGATGAACGTCGTGATGATGCAAACCGGTGATCGCGTCGTTCCGGGCAAGGTCGCGCAGCTTTATACGTTCGATAAACTCGGCAAAACGGAGGTTCATGAAGTCGACGCCGGGGACATCGCGGCGGTCGTTGGATTGACGCAGATCGAAATCGGCGACACCATCTGCTCCCCGTCGCATCCGGTTGCGTTGCCGCGAATTCACGTCGACGAACCGACGCTCCGCATGACGTTCAGCATCAACAATTCGCCGCTCGGCGGAAAGGAAGGGACGTTCGTGACGAGCCGGCATTTGCGGGACCGTTTGCTCCGGGAGCTGGAGAAAAACGTCGCGCTGAGGGTCGAGCCGGTCGAGGGAACGGAACATTTTTCCGTGTCCGGTCGCGGCGTGCTGCACCTGTCCGTACTGATCGAAACGATGCGGCGGGAAGGGTACGAAATTTCCATCGGCAAGCCGGAAGTGATCTTTCGCAACAACAACGGTGTCGTTGAAGAGCCGTTCGAAACGCTGGTCGTCGAGGTTCCCGACTCGCAAACCGGCCCGGTGATGGAGTTGGTCGGCGGACGTCGCGGGGTCTTGCTGGAAATGTCGAATCGCAACGAGTACAATATCTTGAAGTTCTCGATTCCCGCCCGCGGACTGATCGGTTTGCGGACCCGGCTTTTGACCGCAACGCAAGGAAACGCCGTAATCAACCACCGATTCGAGGGATACAAGCCGCGTGAATCGGACATCCCGGGCCGGGCCAACGGCGTTTTGGTCTCGATGGTTCCCGGTCGGGCAAACGCTTACGCAATCGACGCTTTACAAGCGCGGAGCGAGCCGTTCGTTGCGCCCGGCGATGTCGTCTACGAAGGAATGGTCGTCGGCGAAAACGCCCGAAACGAAGACATGGACGTGAATCCGACGAAGGAGAAAAAATTGACGAATATGCGAGCGTCCGGCTCGGATCGGGCGCTGATTTTAAAGCCGGCCCGACGTTTTTCACTCGAAGAAGCGTTGGAATACATCGAATCGGACGAACTGGTCGAAGTGACGCCGTCGCAAATCCGACTCCGCAAAATCCTACTCAAGGAAATCGACCGCAAACGAGAGGCAAGAAAAACGAAAGGGTGAGACCATGCAGGAAAAAAAGCCGTTATACGTCCGATTTTACAAATTTCTTTGTCGAAATCACATTACGCTGACGGCTTGGTTTCCGGTTGTCCCGCTTGTCGTTGTCTCTTTGTTTATCATTATCTTGTTTGTTCTCAAGGGATTGGTCAAGCTGTTTTTATGGTGAGAGTGGCCGAGGTAATTTAGGTCAAGAATAGATAAGAGTTGTCCCGTTGCGAGGCGAGTGAGAGCTTGGACCTCCAGAGAGAATTTTGCCGCCGAGCCAATGGGAAAACTTTGATTGGACGGAAGCGGCTCCGCCGCGAGTCGGCTGCCGAACAGGAACGAACCGCCGAAACGCTCTTTTTTTCGCTTTTGCTCCGGCCGACGCGCAGCACCAAACGCGACGCATATCATAACGACATGCGTCGTGTGATGCC
>JAVBPO010000002.1:0-22278 GCA_031549565.1 Thermoguttaceae bacterium | reverse complement strand
CGTCACGTTCCGTTACAAGGATCGCAAAGCGAACGCAATGCGTACGGAAACCGTGTCCGGTGCGGATTTTCTGCGACGTTTTTTGATTCATGTTTTGCCGAAAGGATTCCACAAGGTGCGGTATTACGGATTGTGGCACCCGTCGAAGCGGACGGCGCAAATCGCGGCGAGGATCGCGTTGATTTTTCACAAGCCGTTCGCGAGCAAGGAGATGCTCTTGTTGACGAGCGACGTTCCCAGCGTCGAAGTGGCGGAGGAAAGCGATCCTTGTTACGGCGAATGTTGTCCGAAGTGCGGCAGTGCGCGATTGCGATTGCTTGGCGCGAGCGAACGGATTTCGTTTCCGTACGAACAGATTGAACGAGGTTCGTTCGATTGGTTGGATGCGGTGTCGCGCGGCGATCCGTAGCGAGTTCGGGTTGCAACGATAATAGTGGATGGCATCACACGACGCATGTCGTTATGATATGCGTCGCGTTTGGTGCTGCGCGTCGGCCGGAGCAAAAGCGAAAAAAAGAGCGTTTCGGCGGTTCGTTCCTGTTCGGCAGCCGACTCGCGGCGGAGCCGCTTCCGTCCAATGGCGGCGCTGCCATAGCAGGACTCGGTATGCGTAATGCCGTCGAAGAAATCGTGCTCTTTTTTGTGTATTATTTGGCGTTTTGCGTCACGCTGCGCAGTCTTATCACGACAATTCACCAAGCCGTAATAATGTGCAAGGTCAAGTCGGTGGAAAAAGCAAAATAAAATTGCGATGAGTATATATTCGAGTCTCGACCAGATTCTCCCGCACGTGGAAGAACTGTACAAGAAGTATCACGCCCGAGGTTTCGAGATCGTCGATCTTTGCGTCGACAAAAACCTCACGGACGAGGATTGGAAGGTTCGAACGCGGCAGCTTCCGTGGGACCACCACCTTTCCGAGCGTCTGACAGTGGAAGCCGGGCTGCCGTCGGTCGATGAATATTACGACAACCAGGGAGGAAATCACTTGTTTTTCGTTTCACCGGAAGGCAAGGTGCTCGTTTCCAAATGGACGGACACGTTCGACGCCGACGAAATCGGCATGTCCCCCGGCGATGCGATGAAAAACTGGTCCGACCGGTTCTACACGATCGAAGTGGAAAAAGCGCTAAACGAGGTCTTTCCGTAGCGGACAAGAAAATATTCACGATTTTTTTCATTTCATTCGACGGCTGCGGAACTTGGGCGAGCGGACTGCGGAGAGGGCCTGGGTGCGCGGAGCAACCACTTGAAATCCCAACTCGATCACCGTAGAATCAATTGCTCCACTGCTTCACACCGTTCAATTCCGTTAATGCGTCCATGAGCCGATCATTTTTCCATACGACGGTCATTTTGTGCTTGGTGTCATTCGTCGCTCCAGGTTTCGCTTCCGAAAAAAAAGAAAGTGAAATTTACGACGCGACCACGTCCCCAACCCGACAAAAACTGAAAGAACTCCTGCCGGACGTATCCGCGATCGTTTTCATCAAGCGTCCGACGTTCCAATCGTCCCATTATTATACCGATTTCATCGACGGGACGGTTTTTTTCGGAAGCGAATTGTGTCTCTTGTCGCTCGAAGACGGCTCCACGAAAAATCTCGCGCCGTCGCTTTCCGATGGTGTCATCGGCAGATGTAACCTTTCATTCGACGGTAAAAAAGTGATCTTCGATTTCAAACGGAAAATCGGCGAAGGTTTTCGCATTTGGGAAGTCGGCCTCGACGGGACCGGTCTGCGGCAACTGACGTTTCCGCCGCCGGACGAGCAGCAGCGGATCGAAACGTATCGGCAAACGGAAACCTACCAGCACTGGGCCGGCCCGAATCTTTACATGCACCACACCGACGATATGCACCCGTGTTATCTGCCCGACGGCGGGTTCGCGTTCGTGTCGTCCCGTTGTGAACACGGAATCCTGTGCGACGGGGCGGATTACCTGACAGCGACCGTTCTTTACCGCGCGGATCAAGACGGAAAAAGTATTGAAAAGCTGTCCGATAATTCCGTTTCCGAATCGTGCCCGACGGTCCTCGAAGACGGACGGATCCTTTACACCCGCTGGGAATATGTCGACAACGGCTCGGTGACCAACAAGGGGCTCTGGAGCGTCAATCCGGACGGTGGTGCCTCCGCCGAAATTTACGGTGCGAATATCGCATTTCCCGCCGTGTTCAATACCGCACGTCCGATTCCCGGTTCGCCTTATCGGTTCGTCTGCATCGGAGCCCCGCACATGCCGCTCGGGGTCGGTACGGTCTTGAAAATCGATACGCGCAAGGATCGCAGGTCCGTCGACGGCGTCGAATACGTGACGCCGGAAGTCGATCAACAGACCCAAACCGGTTGGACCCGACCGGACGGCAAGCCGTTCGTCCGGCTGTTCGAGCATCCGACCGTGGCGGCACGATGCCTGCAAAACGATTATTCCCGCGACGGCAACGGCAACACCACCGACGGCCCGCTGTTCATGGATCCGTTTCCGGTCGATGAAAATCACTTCATGGTGTCGTGCAATCCGGACAAGCCTTGGAACGCCGTCGACGGATACTCGCTTTACTTGATCGACGTCGATGGCAATCGCGATTTGCTCGTTCGGGACCGGGAATGGTCGGCGTGGAATCCGCTCCCGGTTCGCGCGACGAATCTCCCCCCGGTTCCGTTGACGACGCGCGAGGAAGACTTGGCGTCACGAGGGCTCGCGAAATTGATCGTCGTGGATATTTATGCCGGAATGGAAAACGTGCCGCGTGGGTCGATCAAATACCTCCGCGTCAACGAGCATGTCCCGCGCCCTTGGTCGGCCCGGCGACGCTGGGATGGTGATACCTTCGATCAACAGCATTCGGTCGTTTCCCTCAATGCCCATCTCGGCTTGAAAGTGCAGCATGGTATCGTCCTCGTCGAGCCGGACGGTTCTGCGAATTTCACGGTTCCCGCCGACAAAAATATATTCCTGCAAGCCTTGGACGAAAATTTCCGCGAGGTGCAGCGAGAGCGAACCTTCGTCAACTACCGTCCGGGCGAAGTCCGTTCCTGCATCGGGTGTCACGAACGCGCTTCGGAAACTCCGACACTCAAGGAAACCGCCAGGCCGTTGGCGCTACAACGTCTCCCCGACGCGCCGGGTCCGCAACCGGGGGAAACTTCCGGCTTCCGCCCGATTTCCTACATCGACGACGTTCAGCCGGTGCTGGATCGGCATTGTGTTTCGTGTCACAACGGCACCGATTCGCAAGGTGGCATCAACCTTGAAGGAACGCTCACGGAACTGTTCAACCGGTCGTACGAAACGCTGATGAACGAAAAAGTTTTTCCCACCGTCGGCGAAAACCACCCCAAGGCGGGAAACAACCATTACATGCCCCCTTACTCGCTCGGCTCGCACGCCAGCCGCCTGGTCAAACTGCTCGACGACGGACATTATGACGTCGTGATGCCGCGGGAAGACTGGATTCGCCTGACCACCTGGATCGACTCCAACGGCCAATATTACGGCACCTATTTCGGACGAAAGAATCTGAAATACAAGGATCATCCGGATTTCAGAGTACCTTGATATCGGGCATTTCCGATTGCCACACTGCTAGTTCTTGCGGCGTCATCGTGAATGCGGCGGTGGAAAACGCGTCGGCCATTGTTGCGGTGGACGCCGTAATCCAAACGCGGGACTGCTCGCTTACAAACGCTTTTTTCCGTGTGTGGTAGATATGGTTGCCCCGCACGGCGTCACCGGAACAGCTTATGGCCTCATTGCACAGGTAAACGGTTTTCTCATGAGCCACGACCGGCCAGCCGGGATGGCCCGACGGGCTTGCGGCCAGGAGAGTGCTCGTATCGGCGCCGAGAAGATAGGTAGTGACGTCATGATGCCGTAATATGTCCGAAACGTGATCCAGCGCAAACCCCTTCCCGATTCCGCCCAGATCGATTTGAAGCCGTTCGGTTTCACTGCGAATCCGGGAGGGTCGCAAAAGAATCGACCAGACGCGTTCCATGTTGCGAGATGGTGTCGACAGATAAGCCGCATCAAAATGCCCGTTAGTCAAACGGTTCGCCTTCTGCGCAAGTTCAAGACAGCGACGGGTTTCCGTCGAGACGACGACCGATTCCCCGGCGTGCAACCGATTGATTTGCGAAACTTCACTGCCTTCCAGGAAGCGGCTCAACAGCGTTTCGAGCCATCGAACTTCCTCGAACACTTCCTCCGCCACCGCACGCAACCGCACGGCGTCATCGGGTTGCGACTCGATTCGAACTGAAAACCGGGTCGCCATGAGGTGGTCGGAAAAGAAATGAATCAAATGAAAGGTGGAAAGGTGGAAGGGTGGAAGGGTGGAAGGGGGGAAGGGGGGAAGGGGAAAAGGTGCGCTCGCTTACGCTTCCCGCTCCGTTTAATTCTCATTTCTCATTTCCCTCCACTTTTTCATTGATCGTTCCAGATGCAGCCTTGCATCGCCGGTTTGGCCGAAGCATTGCAGACCGATGGGGTCGTTGTAATCGATTTGATCGAGTGCTTTCAAAAGTGCCGATATATCGTACGATCCGGCGTCAAGCGGTTGGAGCCAGTTGCCGGTTCCCGTTTGAATTTCTTCCGGCGTGTCGGTTCCGTTAAGCGAAACGGCGGCGAGGTACGGTTTTGCCGCTTGAAGAACTTTGTCGAGGTTTTCACCGCGGTCGATTTTCGCCCAATGACACAGGTTGAACATGACGCCAACTTCGCCGTCGGGAAACCGTTTCGCGATTCGGACGCAATCGTCGATTTTTTCGTTCCACGATTGCACGTGCGGATAGAGGACGACTTTGACACCGAGCGGGTCGGCGATTTCGCGGATCTGCCGGAGAATTTGTACGACCTGATCGTCCCGCGTGGCATCGGACGGCTTGCCGCCGTTGATCAGCAGGGCAAGCTGCGTTTTTCCGTCCTTGACGCAGGGTAACACCTCGGCAAGCCGCTGGTCGAACGGCGGATCATTGGCGAGGTTGACCTCGAAGTAAACCTGGTACAGTTCCAGTCCGTGCTTCTTCGCCGAGGCGGCACGCTCTTCCAGACCGTCGAGCCAAAGGTGCGCGACGCCATCGAAGCCGAGCTCCTTGAGCAACTCGTTCTGCTGATCGATCGTGCGATGTTTTTCGTCATGCGTATCCATGCAAAGCGCGAAGAACGGGTTCTTTGGTTCCGTCGCACCACATATTCCTGTACACAGGATAAAAATAACGGCAAGTACGCAAATACGATTCATGGCGAAGAAGCTGGTTCGAGGGTGATCGGCCTACCGGTTTCGGCGGCTTCGACGGTTTTCCATGCGATCAGGTGTGACGCCAAGGCTGATTCGCCCGTACAGTTGGACGGCTCTTTGCCCATTGCGGCGGCGACGAAATTCTCCAAATGACGCTGAAAGACCGAAACCGGCCGCTCGATCGGGATTTTGTACGGCACAACGTTTCCCGTCTCGCGGACCTTGACGAGATTCGGATCTTCATCGGCGTCGGCGACGTTTTCCTTGACCAGGTCGCCGCGACGGAGAAATTCGCTCCACTTGGCCAAGCCCGGTTCGGCGAAAAGGCGGAACATTCCTTCGGACAACGAAGTCTGGATCGAGCCGTTCTCGCCGAAAACGTGCTCCATCGGCAACGTGCCGCCACCGCTGGTCGTCGTCCAAACGCGGCTGACGCCACGGACGACGCCCTCGGGAAAACGATAGGCGTACAATGATTCCAGATTGTCGAAACAGTCGCCGAACTTGTAAAAATCGAGCCCGCCCATCGCCCGGATTTCCACCGGACAAGCTCCGAAAAACCATTCGATCACGTCGAGCTGCTGCGCGAGATTGACCGTGCATTGACCGTTGCAATATTTGCCGTACTGTTTCCAGTTCCGATATCGGTTCATCGACTCGTAGCCGTATTTGTCGAGAACATCTCGGGGCAGGGTGTCACGATCCGCCCAGGTCAGTTCGGAATGGACGCGGCGGTTGGCCTGCGTTTCGAAATGCGTGATCGTTCCGAGCAACAGCGGCCGGGATTCCGGATCGACGAGCTTTTGCGCGGCGTGCAGATACCTCGGATCGCTTCGCCGTTCGTAGCCGACGTGGAGGAGTTTCCCGCTTTCTTTCGCGGCCTGGATCATCCGGACGGCGTCCGCAGCGTGTGACGCCATCATCGGCTCGCAATAAACGTGCAGTCCGGCGGCCATTGCGGCGACCGTTTGTTCGGCGTGAACGAAATCCGGCGTCGCAATCAGGACGGCGTCAAGTTTGTCCCGCTCCTTGTCGAGCATCTCCTGGAAATCGGCGTAGGCGGCGACCGGGTTGTCTTCGTCCTCGAATTCCAAGTAAAGCTGCGCGGAGTTCTTGGCCGACGGAAGAATATCGCACACCGCCGTAAACCGCAGTCCGGGAATCTTCAAGCCGGCGTTGATCAACACGCGTCCCTGCCGACCGCAGCCGACCACGGCGGTACGCAATTTCGGTTCCGGTTCGGTATCACCGGCGGCCAGCGGTGTCATGAGTGCGCCCGCGCCGAGCACGGCGCCGGTCGATAAAAAATCCCTGCGGTGCATGAGTTAATTATGAATTGTGAATTATGAATTTCCGCCGGGGCACCGGCAGCTACGCTGCTCGGGCATAACTTGTTATGCGATCCATTTTCGGGAACGGTTTTTCACGGTGTCCAGGGCGAGGACTTCGTTGAGCAGGCGGGTGTCTTCGTCGATTTCGTAGTCGAACATGCCGAAAACGGTGAAGTCGGCGCCGTTGGTGAACGTGTACTCCAAGGCGTTACGCGGCGGAATCGCGCCGGCGGCCATCGTTTTGTAGGCGATCCACGGTTTTTCGACCTTGGACATCACCTCGATCACCTTGTCCGGGTCGTCGCACCACGACGAATCGTGATTCAAATTCGCGCTCGGATAATTGTGGTGGTGGAACGTCTTGAGGTAGAAATCGCACTTGACTTTTTCCTTCTCGCAAACCTCGATCACGGGCAGTTGGTGCGCGGCGACACCGACCGGAGCGCCGAACGACTTCATCGTCAGGACCGCTTTTTTGATCAGGTCCGGTCTTGACACCAGCGCGTCGGCGTGAACGCCCCAAAGGTAAAGAGCGTCGACCCCGGCGTCGAGACATTCGCGGCACGATTGCGTGTACTCGGTCATCTCCTCGTCGATCGGGGCGGTCGAGCAGATGATCCATTGGATTTTGCCCCCTTGTTTTTTGTACTCACGCATCCCTTCGAGAACTCCCGGGGCCGTGTGAATCACGACCGCGTTGATTCCGTACGCTTCGGCGGTGCGCATCGTTTCGAAAATCTTTTCCGGCGTGTTGTAATGCGCGGCCAGATTGTAAACGTACTGCAAATCCCTCGAATGCGTGTAATGGGTCAGAAGATTTCCACCGAGCAACATTCTCCCGATGTTCATGCCGGCAAGGTTGGCGGACGGGATCTTTCGTTCGGCGGGCACCGGCTCCGCGGACACGGTCCGAGCATTTTGCGGCAGCGGCGGCATCCCGGCGGCGGTCAACATGGTCGCTCCCAGGGCGGTCGCTTTGACGAATTGGCGTCGATTCAAATTGGTAGACATGGCAGATTCGTAGGATCGGGTTTGAAATCAAGACTGAAACAAAACGATACACGTGGATTCTAACGTTCCTCGAGCGAAAAGTCAAAACGGTCTTCAAAAGGGGGCAAGAAAATGAAGATGACGGAATTGACCGTCGAGTTGATCGATTGGTGTCAAACTAAAGGCGTCCTCGGAACTTTCACTTTTGACAGTTTTTACACGTGCACCGAGATTCAAAATCACATCAACGCCCTGAAAAACGAAGACGGAACGGAGCGCGGTTACGCCCTCCGATTCTCCTTTATTCCAAGACCCATCGGACGAGTTCGTAGTTTCCATCCGGGTCCGCCGGAACGGTTCCCAGTTTGGTCGCGGCGATTCGAACGCCGTAGATTCCTCGCCGATTCAAAGAAAATGTCGTAACCTTCATCTGCCAACCGTCGATCCCCTGAATCGAGACCGCCGGACCGGTCGGGATCGGTCGGACTTTCGTCGCAAGCAATTCGTTCATCTTCGTCTGACAGGCGAGTTGAACCAGAGCAAGCTCTTCCGCGCCGGCCGAAGCGATCCGGGAATTATCGTTCAACCGATAAATCGCCGACAATCCCAGCAAAAGAATCGTGATCGCGATCAACAATTCCAGGAGCGTGAAACCGGAAGCGTTTTTCTTTTTTTTCATTGGATCAACGCGAGTCAATTTGTCATCCTTGACGTGCATTTTCCTTGACACAGACGGTGAAACTGATGCAATCCACCTCACAACCCCACAGGATAACAATTTCGGGCTTATGGAACAAGTTTGTATGAAAAACCGGTAACTCCTTGTCCAGTGTGAGTTTAACTGTGATTAGAAGATTTTTTTCACAACCTCACCCTCAACAAAGGAGCACCGGAATGTTCAATTTACCAATTTTCGTCGGACTGGACTACCACCAAAATACAATTCAAGTTTGTGTCATGAATCAAAAACGGCAAATTTTACTCAACCAAGCCGTCAAAAACGATCCCGACGCCGGCAACAAAGTGAGAAATCCGGCTTGCGTGGAGACGAGGAAAAACGTAATATTTGAGACAGAACGCCCTCCCACCCCAACGGCAAACGCTCCCCAACGGACGTGTGTATCTGGTAAACCCGGCTTGGTATTGCGACTCTGATTCGAAAACGACTTTTCACCTCACAAGCCCGGGGCAAGCCCCGGCGCTAACGGGACGGGAGTTTAAACGCAGAAAAGGACCGCGGGGATGAACCGAGGTCCTTTTCTTACATGTGTCAAGCGAACGATTATTGAAATCGATTACTTTCTGTTACGTCGCCGTGCGGCAAAACCGGCTCCGAGCATTCCGAGACCGATCAGGCCAATCGTCGCGGGTTCCGGGATGACTCCAAACTCTTCTATCGTCGTAATTTCAATAACACTGGCAAATCCGGTCGGATTCGGGTCCCTGTTATCGTACTGATCAGGTTTTGATTCGCTGTTGTTGTTGTGAGTAATGAATACAATTTCATTATCTGTCGCATCCAGTTTAAACATACTTGTGTCATCAACAATAAACTCCAAATTGTACCAACCTTTGAAGTCTTGTGCCGGTGCAGTGAAAGTAATCTCTTTGCCATTGAGATAGACCGCGTCAATGTGGTCATCCGTAAAGACATAAGCGCGGAAAATCGTGACTACCTCGTCAACGTTGCTCTGTTTATCGAACTTGTATTGGTAAGCGTAATAGCCGTTATAATCCATTCCGCTCACGTCAGTGGATATCCAATTGACCGTATCACCAGCTTCTGAAGGAAAATTTGGGTATGCACTTGTAGGATACTTACTCGCCCAACCGTGACTACCAGACGGCACTACAGCGGCCGTATCATAACCAGTACTCCCCGGATATCCATATCCCGCATCCAAATAGTCAAGGCTCCCAGTGCCCGAAGTAATCCGTTTCACTGCCTTGACATTCCACTTACCTGTTTCACCCGTCGAAAACACGTACGGATCCAAAGCCGCCTTGGCGTACCCGACGGACAGTGCGACCATGACGGCCGCTAAAACAAACACATTTCTCATAATCGTTCTCCTTTTTTTGTAAAAATGGAAGTGCAGAACATACGGCGCACACCGGAAGAGAAGAGCGTACAACCGCGGAGAATTTCCGATCGGCGACTTCATCGAAGCAGGCCCACCTCTCACCGAATCGTTCTGAAACCGACCCCAAAGCCATCAAGCAGCGTTACCGCGAAAAGCTCGATATTTGTACTACTTTCGGCTTTCAGACCTTGCTCCATTAATTTCCATGTCTGTCAATACTATTATAGTCCAGACTGCATTTTTTTCCAGATATAATCCTGTATTTTTTTCCGAAAAAACGGAAAAAGCGACAATCCGTTTTTTAATTATACCGTACACGGCAGGACTACCGGAGCATCCGGTTTGGTGTGAAGGCCCGCTCGCGGCGTAGGTTTACTTCGCGTTTTCCAGGGAAACTCGCCGTTGACAAGACTTTCAGACGGGCGATTCGGCGGTTTTGACCGATTCTTCACTGATCGACTCAAGATTCGGCGTTCCGTTTTCATCGACGCCGCGTAAGATTTCGATGCGACGTCGGGCTCCGTCCAAAAGCTGCGTGCAATGCCGCAGCAGACGGATTCCCTCTTCGTATCGTTCCAAAGATTCATCCAACGACGTCCGCCCATCATCAAGCAAACGCACGACCTTTTCCAGTCGGGCGATCGATTCTTCAAATGTGAGCGGGGTATCGGGCATGGATAGAGGATAGAGGAGAGAGGAGAGGAAAAATGCACCGCAATTTCTTCCTGTCCTCTGTCCTCTCATCAATCAAATCGACTTTGGGCTCCGTTGATTAGACGGATAAACTCGTAGTTCGTTTGGAATTTCGACAGTTTTTGCGTCAACTGCTCCATCGCTTCGACCGGGTGGATCGTCGACAAAGTCCGCCGCAAATACGTCGCCGCATTAAGCACTTCCGGCGGTAGAAGCTTTTCTTCACGCCGGGTTCCGGACAGTCCGATGTCGATTGCCGGATAGACCCGACGTTCGGCGAGCCGCTTGTCCAAAACGAGCTCCATATTGCCGGTTCCCTTGAATTCCTGGAAAATCAGGTCGTCCATTCGGGAGCCGGTTTCGATCAACGCCGTTCCGACGATCGTCAGCGAACCGCCGCCTTCGAACATTCGAGCGGTCGCGAACAGCTTTTTCGGGATGTCCATTGCTTTAATGTCGACGCCGCCGGTCATGGTTCGACCCGTGTTGCCGACCCATTTGTTGAACGCCCGAGCCAAGCGTGTGATCGAATCGAGAAGCAGGAAAACGTCCTTCCCCATCTCGGCCAAACGTCGGCAACGTTCGATCACGAGCTGCGCCAAGCGGACGTGGGATTCGATTTCCCGGTCGAGCGAACTGGCAACGACTTCCGCGTTGACGGCGCGACGGAAATCGGTCACTTCTTCCGGTCGCTCGTCGATCAGCAGAACGATCACTTTGACTTCCGGATGATTTTCGACGATCGCTTGCGAAATGTGCTGCAAAAGTATGGTTTTGCCGGAGCGAGGCGGAGCGACGATCAGCGAACGCTGTCCTTTGCCAAGCGGCGTGAGCAGATCCATGACCCTGGTCGTCATAACGTCGCGAGTCGTTTCCAACCGCAACCATTGATCGGGATTGATCGGGATGCGATCCTCGAAAGCGGGAACGTTGACGTATTCTTCCGGCGGGATGCCTTCGACGTCGATGATTTCCTTGACGCGCGGCCCTTGGTTTTTCTTGCCGGGCTGGATCATCGCGTTCATGAAGACCCCTTCGCGGAAGCCGAACTTTTCGATCATGTTGCCCGGCACGAACGGATCGGCCAAAGCGCGGGTATAATCGTTATTCGGATCACGGAGAAAACCGTAACCGTTCGGATGAAGCTCAAGAACGCCGCCGACCTGATAATAAGACTCCGGATCGGAAGGATCTTCGACCGTCGGATAAGTCCCGATCGGTTTGCCCCCTTTTTTGACGCCGATTTTGGAAGCCGCGGCCCGAATTCCAGGCGAAGAAGCGGTCTTGTTCGGACCACCGCGTTTTTGTGGAGGACGACCTCCGCGGTTGCGTCGACTGCTTCCTGTATTGCCTGTGTTGTTATTTGCCATGAAACACCTGTGGTTGAGAGTGAGAAAGGTAAGAAAAAGGGTGTGAAAGGAAAGAGAAATTAACGAAGTACCGTCGGGGATCCCAAGCCGTCCATCGAACGCATCAAAAGCGCACGACAAAACAGCGGGGCGACCCGAACGGTATTAACGAAGCGGAAATATCCGAAATATTCCATTGAATTCGGAGTTTACCTCGACACGCTTTCCGACACGACGAAAACGGGCTTTGTACGAATAAAGCCGGAAAGCGACACAAGAGCGATTCTTCTCAAACCATCTCGGGAGGATTATGAGTGAAAAGTGATTGAAATTTCAACCCGCGACGAATCGCACACCCTCAAACGGAGACGCTATGATGTATTGCCGGGAGAAACGACGTACTCCCCGAGAGAAAAATCGCCATAAACAAAAGCATTCTCAATATTCTTTTATTTTGACACAGGAATTTTAACACAATTCGTCTTTGTGTCAAGACGAAAAGAAAAAACATTTTCCGGCGTTCAGGGGAGGGGAATTTATGTGATCAGGCTCCTTTTCTCTTGAGTGATTTTTGACAGGATCAACAAGATTAACAGGATTCGGTTAATTTTCATCCTGTTCATCTGAGTTAATGGGGATTTTTTGGCTTTCGGTATTTTCGTTTGACTTCGACACCGCTTGGCCTAAAATTGAGCGGGAGCCCGACGTCTTTTTTCGTTGCGACAAGATAATTGACGAGTTGTACTTCATGCGGCACGGAAATTTTTTGTATCGATTTTAGCTCAAGAATCACGGAATCCTCCACGAGAATGTCGGCGTAGAATTCTCCTACGGGCTGATTTTCGTAGAAAACTGTGATCGGCAGTTCCTCCATCGCCGTAAGACCATTTTTGGCAAGTTCGATGAGCAAACTCTTCTTGTAAACCGATTCCAAAAACCCGAAACCCAATCGGTTGTGAACCTGAAACGCGCAACCAATAATCTTTTCCGTCAATTTGTCGTACATTTTACGAGGATCAACAAGATTAAAAAGGATGAACAGGATTAGCACAATTATCATTCATCCTGTAGATCATGTAAATCCTGTCCACAAAAAAAGAGTGGAAAACTGCAGCCGCGACTCGAAATATTAGCAATTGGGATTGCCCCTTTCAGGCGTGAATAAATTTCAATCTCGTGTGAGGATCGCTCTGGCGAGATTCGGAACGGTCGCGCGGTGTTCGCCTTGAAAATAAAAACTCTCCCCTCCGTCGGCGACGGTTCTTGAGAGGATCGTTTTCCAGGGACGAAAATAGTACCGCGGATCGGTTTTCGGCGGGGTTTCGTGGACGTCTTTTCCTTCCAGCGGCAGCAAGTCGAATACGGCGGTCGTGAAGTGCGCGATTTGACGCCCCTGCTGGTGTGCGACATTTCGGGACATGGAAATCGCCTTGAGGTAAACTTCCGGACCGATGACGCCGCTGCCGAAATTGCAGAACACACCCCCTTCGAGATTTTCGATCGAAGCGGTGTACACGAGGAAATCGGTGTACGACGCTTCGCCCAGCGCGGCACCGTCGCAGTTCGGATGTTCGTGAATAATGTCGCAGCCGATCCCGACGTGAATCGTCGCCGGAACCCGCAATTTATACGCTTGGTACAGCACGCTCGTTTCCTTGTACGGAAAATCGTTCTCGGCGATGTGACGCCCGATCGCTTCGCCGAAGCCGATGCCGTCCCGGACCGCGGTTTTCGCAATGTCGTTCAACACGCCGGTTTCGTTCCAGAGCCCGAACTGTCCGGTCCGAATGTATTTGGCAACGCTTTCGGTCGTTGCGCCGATCAAGGCGAACTCAAAATCGTGAATCGCCCCTGCCCCGTTGAACGCCAAATGGGTCAAGTATCCTCGCTTCATCAGTTCGATCAGGAACGGAGCGGCTCCCGCCCGAAGGACGTGGGCGCCGCACATCCACAGGACGGTGCTGTTCCGCTCCTTCGCTTTCCGGATCCGATCGGCAAGAGCGGGCAGATTCGGATTCGCATACGGAGGAATATCCCCGTCGAGCGCAAGCATCGTTTTTTCGATCTGCAAATCATGTTCCCGCTCGGCTAGCGGACGAAGAATCAAACGACTGCGATCAAATTTCGGGTACGGCATGGGGGAATGGGTGATAAGTGATAAGTGATAGACGCGGGGAAGCCCATGAGGTTATTTTTTCTCTTGTTGCTCCAGGATTCGATTCGCGTATTCTTCGGTGCGGTCGTCAATCAGGACGTTTTCACTGCGGTAATCGAATCTCGACGTTGCGATATCGTCTCCGTTGATGGACACTTTCAGGTACTCCAGGTCGATCGTCGGCGCGTCGGCAAACGGATCTTCCTTGACGCCCCCGAAGTAGCAGATTCGGTACGGGAAAAAATCGTCTTTGCCGAAGTAAACGCTAACTCCCGCCGGGAGATAGGCGTCCGACTGCCTCAAAATGTCCTTGTTTTTTCCTCGCGCGGCCACCATCGCGGCCAAGGGTTCGGGTTTGAGTTTCGCCGAAACTTTCCATGTGTCAAGCGGTTCGGTATCGCCGGATCCGAGCCGGGCGCTTTCCACGGAGGCCGCAGAAAAATCGTAGTATTTTTCCAGTTGGATCAGGGTCGCTTCCAGCCCGCCGAGCGTTGCCAAGGCGCCGACTTCGATCGGTTGGATTTTCGCGTCTTTTCCATTTATCTTTTGCGTTTTCGTCAGGATGTCCTGGACTCGCCCCAATTCGACGCGTTCCTGACGTTGCTCCCCCTCGATGTTCGTGTATTTCCAAAGGTCCGCTCCGTTGGAGACGATTTTGAGCGTACTGGAACTGCTTCCCGAAGCGAGCGAATCGGGCCGGAATTTCAGTATAAGCAAAAACATGTTCGGCGAAACGGCGGGCTCCTGAAAGGTCGCCAACCGTTTTTCATCGTAAAACCCGGTCCCACTGTATTCTTCGCCGAAAAAAGTGCTTTTCAGCCGCACATAGGAACTGATCGTTTTCACGCCCCGAAATTGCCCGATCGCGTGCTGAATCACCTCTCCCCCACCGTGGTGAGAAGCGACGATTTTTTCAGACTGAGCCTGTGTCGAATCGTAAAGCAGGAACGACCCGAAAAGGAGCAGTATAGCAACAAGCGAAAAGGACGCGGTTTTCATGGTTTAGTAGTCAGTCGTCAGTAGTCAGAAAACGGAGCGGGAAGCGCAAGCGAGCGAAAACTGACTACCGGCTACTGACTACTAACTCGACCTTAATGATTATTCCGAATTTCAAGAATTTGAGGAATTTTATGAAAAAATGGTAGTCCCGTCTATACCAATTATGCCGATAAGTGGTGTGAGATGGAAGAATCCGATATTAGCGGCGGAGCCGATTCCGTGCGTTCAGATTCTGACGGATTCGAGCAATAAACTTAACCACATCCAATTAGCCAGGTTTCCCGATCCTTTTTCGGAGCAAGGAAACGAAATGTAAGGGGGAGAATCCTAATGCGGTATTGTGTATTTACTTTGGTTTCTGCAATGTTGGCGGCTGCAATCGGATGCCAAGCCCCGTTACATAACGGAGGATATGGTGCTTACGATGGCAGCGAATACGGCGATTGCGAAAGTCCCGGTATGAGAGGCGGTCGCGGTATTTTGGCCGGACATGGTGGTCTGGGCAAAAACGGCGGTATCGCCTTGGGTGAACGTGGACCGCGATTGATGGATCGCAGTCCGATGCGGACTCCGGTCGATCCGGGCGCCGTTCCCGCTTGGTTCAACAGCGGAATGAACGGGGCCGACCCGAGCGGAATGGGGGGGCCCGGTTCCCAAATGACTTCGCAGGTCCAGTTCCTCGGACCGGACGGAATGATCATCAACTACGACGTTTCCGCGCACGGAATGTTCGATTCGGAACCGTTGACCTGCCCGGGCGTCCATAACTTCGCTCAAGGTGCGGTCTATCGCCTGAAACTGTCGAACGTTCCGTCGTTGCCGGGTCGCGATCTGTATCCGACGATCGAAATCGCTCCGACCTTTGCCCGGACCCAGGCGTTCCTTGCCCATAATATGGTCCCGGTCGAATTCACCGACAACGATTTCGATCAGGTTTCGGCTGGAAACTTCATCACGAAAGTCGTGTATCTACCGAATCCGGAATTCCAGAGCATTGCGACCGCCGGTGTCGGTACTTTGGTCAACACGCAACTGGAGCCGGGCGTCGATCCGATCGTCGAAGCGGAAAACCGCGGAGCGATCCTCGCCGTGATCCGAATCGGAAACAAGGACCTGAGCATGGAAGCGATTCAGATGCAGCAGATGCAGGAGCCGGGTATCGACACATCGCAGTACGCTCCGGCGAATGATCCTTATGCCCAATCGTTGGTTCCGTCGCAAAATGTTCCCGATGCTCCCGAACTCCCGTTGGGAACTCGGGCTCCGCGAGCGACGACCGTTCGTCCGGTCCCGTTGGTCGCCCCGCCGCAACCGTCGATGGTTGAGTAGGGCTGGGAGATAAAATGAATAAAAATGAGACGTTATTTGCGGTTCACCGTTTGATGTTCCGCAAGTTTCGCGACGCTCCACATGCGGCTCTTTTTTGTAACTACGATGAAACGTTTTCTCCTTACGATCGGCTGCGTCCTCGTTTTTGCGGGGACGACGGCTTTTAGCCAAGAGACTCGTCCGGCTCCCGCTCCGCGTTTTCAACCGGTGCAATTCCGGTTGCCGGACGGAGCGATGCCGAGCTTCGCGGTCGGAACGACGTTCGCCGATCCGATCGCCCCGGACGGACTGGTGGGATTGCTCGTCGGCTCGACGTACCGTTTTCGGATCGAAAACATTCCGTACAACGAAGGTCGCGAATTGTATCCGACGATCCGGCTGCTCGGACGACTGAACCCACCGCCGGGCAAAGAGACGGAATTCCCGATCGTCGTCGATTTGACGCAGGAAGACCTGGAGTTGGCTTTGGCCGGAAAATTCGTGACGCGAGTCGTCTACCTGGAAAGTCCGACCTCGGCCTCGCCGGTGCGTTCGGATGAAAATCGTATCTCGCAGGACGTTCCCCAAGGCTCCGACCCGCTCGCGGTCGCCGAAACCCTGGGCCGCCCGATCGCCGTCGTTCGAATCGGTTCCCGCATCCCCGACCCCACCGCCTTTTTCGGAAGCCCAACGTTTTTGAATTATGAATTATGAATTATGAATTACCTGCCGCTTTGGGAGACGTTTTCCGAAAGCTCTCAAGATTCACGATAATTCACAATTCATAATTCATAATTCATAATTCAAGTAAGATGTCCCGTCGAATACTGATCTTGTTCCTTGCGGTTTCGCTGGCGCCGTGTTGCGCGTGCAAGCAGAATCCGTTTTCGCATGGAATGGCGTACCTGTTCATGTCGCCGCTTTCGCCGGAATACTACCAGGTCGATCCGGAAGTGCGTCGCGTCAACGGCTTGGCCGCGGTCGATACCAGCGACGTCGACGGTCGAACTCAAAGTGGTGTCGCATCGGAAATCCCGGCCAACCGTTGGGCCAACCAGGATTCAAAGGCGGCGACATCCCAAGTCGCTTACACGAAAATTCCCGAGGCGACGTTTTCCGAAACCGCTTCCGCCCGAACGACGCCCGCTCCGGGACCGGTTTATCCGCCGACTCCGACGCACCTGAACGAAGCGAATATCAACGCAGCCGCCGCGAGAGCGCTTCCGGCTCCGCAAAACCAGCTTCCGCCGCAATACACGCAACCGGGAGCGTCCCCGATTTCCCAGGCGTCCTCTTCGCCTCGTAAGGTGATACCACCGATTTTCCAGGAGAAGAAAACGGCCCACACCGATACGACGCTCGAAGCCCCGATTCCCGGAATGAATAAAATGACGCTTGCCGGCGATCGGAAAATCCTTTACCTCGGAGCCGCGCCGGGAGAAAAGCGGAACAACCCACCGAAGCGACGCCCCGTGTTCATGCAAGCGCAGTTCGAGGAGCCGCATGACGCCGCTCCCCGCCGACCGTTGGGGCAGTTGAGCATGAAAAAAGAGGACTGGACCGACAAACTGCAAATCGATCCGAACCTCGCGAATCGCTCCGTTCAGCGACCGCAGGAGCAATCGGCTCCTCGTATGGAATCACTGATCGACGGCGGGGATAATATTCCCGGAGCAAGCGTTCGCGGCGATCGGACGCTCGGCGGAGTCGATCCGGAAGATACGCTCGTCGTATACGAAAACAGCGACGGTCGACATTCCGTACAGCCGTCGAATCGGGTCCATGTTTACAGTCCCCGTTTCGGTTCGGTCCGGCAAGTCGAAGGGCTCACGGTCAACGAGCAAAGAGAGCTGGCGACCGCGGCCAACGGAACGACGAAGTTCGGAACGCAGCGCCGTGCCGTCCCGACCGGAAATACGGAACAGGAACAGTCGGCGCTTTACGCCCGCTCGAAAACGCAACTGGAAGGAACCCGCGGACGGTTCCAAGGGGGCGAAATGTCAAGCTTGAAATCGGTCGGCCAAACTCAGTCGAACGATCTGGCGACGAGCTTCTCCACGGTTTTGCGGCAGGAGAAAATCGAAACGAAAGTCAAATCGATTTTGGCGCAAGGAAAAACGAACGCAATCTGTTGGTCCGGTTCGCAAGGACTTCTGGTTCGCGTCAATGAACTCGCTTTGCGGGAAATGCACGGCATCGACAAAGCCGCGACCGTTTACCAAATCGACGACGGCCAAACGGTTCGTGAAATCCGGTTGATTAAAGTCGCGGACAAGGAAACGGCGGCTCCCGGCGAAATCGTCGAGTTCACGTTGCGTTTCGATAATACGGGAGACGAAACGCTCCAAAATATCACGGTGCTCGACAGTTTGACGGGCCGGTTGGAGTTTTTGCCGGACAGCGCGAAATCGTCGGTTCCCGCTTCGTTCTACGTCGAACCGAACGAAGCCGGTTCGTTGATCCTTCGCTGGGAATTGACCGAACCGCTCAAGCCTCGCGAATTCGGCATCGTTGTTTTCCAGTGTCGAGTGAGATAGGACAATCAGAGCCGCGCACGCAGTAAGCGGTGATCGACTCTCAAAACCAAAAACCATTCGGTTACGAAAACGGATGACCGCTTACTACGTGCGCGGCTCTGATTCGAATTTTAAGCGAAATAACATGCTCTTTCGATCACTTTCATTTCTACTGGCGTTTGCTTTAGCAACCGGCTCGCTGTTCGCGGACGATTCCAAGCTTTCCCAGGAATCATACGATTTGACGAGCCGCCGGGCGGTCGGGGCGACCGATATGGTCGAAGTCCTCCTGGAAGTCGCGGGTATGACGAACCAGATTACGATGGAGGGAAAGGAAACGACCGATCCGATCAAAGTCGTCGCCGGGTTTCGGTATGAAGAGCGTGTCCTTGATTTCCAGTTGGGTGAAAAACCGTCGCTCAAATCGATCCGCGAATATTCCCTGGCGAAAGCGAAAATGAACGTCGGCCAAATCCAGCAGACGCCGGACCTCGATTCGAATCACAAATTCGTCGTTTGCACAATCAACAGTAAGGGAACCGAACTCTTTTCGCCGCAAGGTCCACTCAAGAGCGACCAGTTGCTCCTGATCGAGGAAATCCCGGTCAATACGCTCAGCCTGGACCTTTTGCTCCCGCCAAAACCGGTGAAAGTCGGTGATTCGTGGAAGATTCCGGACTCGGTTCTCCAATCGTTCTTGAATGTCGACGGCATTTCCCAACATTCACTTGAAGCGACGTTGACCAGCGTCGTCGACGACTTGGCGATGATCGAAATCGTCGGCGATTCGCAGGGGGCGTATCTCGGGGCTTTGAGCGAAATGGTGATTCAGGCGAAATACCAGTTCGATTTGCGTAACCACCGGATCAACTGGGTCGGGATGCTGCTGGAAGAAAAGCGTTCCATCGGGCATGTCGGCCCCGGTTTGGAGGTCAAGGCAAGGCTTCAGGTGAAAATCTCGCCGCTGGACGCCCCGAACAATTTGACGAACGAGACGATCGACGGATTCCAACTCGACGCCGGCGAACCCGTACTCCGTTTGCGATACGAAAACGGAAAAGGTTCGTGGAGATTCCATCACCCGCGAAGTTGGTACATGATTCAAGATGAACCGACCAAGACGCTTTTGCGAATGCTCGACAAAGGGGAATTGGTCGCGCAGTGCAATATCGTTTCAATGCCGAAAACCGACCCGAGAGTTCCGACGACGCTTCGGAGATTCACGGAAGACTTGGTCAAAGGACTCGAAAAAAATTCGCCGAACGTGGTTTCGACGGACGAATCGATCAATTCGGCGGGATACCACGAACTGCGAGTGATCATCGACGGTAAAGTCGAGGACGGACTACCGCTCCGTTGGGTCTATTTTCTGCTCACGGATAAGGACGGATATCAGACGGTGGTCGTTTTCGTAATCGAAGCGGAACATCTAGAGCAATTCGGCGACAGCGACGACCGCATCCTCGACTCTTTTCGGATGATCAATTAGTCGTACCGCAGCCGACAGCCGGCCCCCTGAAGCCAGCGTAAAGTTGATGAACCAAAGCGTACCACGCCGCGCCGATGAAGGCGAACAGACCCATGTATCCGCCGAAAACCGGATCCTGGTGGAACAGGATGTAAATCCAGCCGAACCCGATCATTGGCGCGAGAATCGCCCGGACCGTGTCGTCCCACGTCGTTCGAAACCGTGTTGAAATCGTTCCGAACGACGTGTCGACCAAATAAAGCAGGTAAAACGCCGCCTGAAACGCGAACGCATACCGGACGCAGACCGGATCGTCGAGCGAAAACAGGAATTCGCGACCGCTCCACTCGATCGTTCCGACCCGCAGATACCACGCGAAAAACTCAAGCTGCGTCCCGAGCATCGCGAGCAGGCCGATCGGGAGCCGGTTGAGCGTGTTGAGCAGCAAAACGGTCCCGAGATTCACGAGAAACAGGTACGCGAAAAGCTGCGGATACATTTCCGGAACCCCTTTGACCAAAAGCGGAACCGCGAGCCCGCCGATGATCGCATGCACGCCGATCAGGATCGAACGGTATCCGTAGGCGAGCAGGAACGAACCGATCACGACCACGCTCATCAGCAGAAACGCCGGCGTGCTCGGGATCAGTTGGTAATATCCGTAAGCGGCGTACCCGGCGAGGAATGAAATCACGATCCCGGTCGAAGTGAGCATGCGGGAAAAGCGTTTCCAGCCGAACAGGTAATAGCGATAGCCGAACGTAATCAGCCCGAGTCCCAAGCCGAACAGGCCGATCACCCGATACTGCGGTCGGAGCGTGAAATGTTGGGCCGTGTAGTTGACGAGAAACACGGCGGACAAAATCATCGCGATCGCGGCGACCCAGCCGAGAACTTTGCGACCCAGCAGTAGTTCGAGGTAATCCAGGTGCGCTTGTTCTCCGGCGAACGACGACGGTTTCAAGTCGTGGTCTTCGTCGAAAGCGTAAGCGGCGACCGTCTGCGGCGGGGCTTTTGCCGCAGTCGGAGCAGGAATCGGAGCCGCAGTCGGCGTTCTTTCCGCGATCTTTTGTTCGACGAAGCTTTCGATCGTCGCCGGTTTCTGCGGCGGCTCTATGACGGGAGCCGGCTCCGCTTTCACGCCGGTGAGCGTGCTGAGCAGGAATTGGTCGTATTGCCGCATCCGGCGAAACTTGCGAACGGCTCGCGACTTGGCTAGATTCTCAGTAGCCGGGGCAAACTTTCGAAGCAACCGTCGGGCAAGTTCGATGTTGCTCTTTACGGGAACGGCGACCGGAACCGCAGCGGGAGCCGGCGCCGGTTCTTTCATATCCCGCAGCGCTTCGGCGAGCTTCAGCCGGCGTTCCAGTTGGAGCAGTTTGTTCTCTAAAACGGTGAACTTACGGAGATGTTCCCCTTCCAGCTCGGACAGCTTCGACGTGTTACGTTGCCCTATTCCCAAGGCGACCCAGGGAATAATGAACGCCCCGATGCCTAAAAAAGCCAGAAAAATGAAAAACAGGACTTCCATGGAAACCTCCGGGGAAAACGGGCATTCCGAATCAGAGCCGCGCACGAAGTAAGCGGTATTGTGGTTGACACAGTGCAATGCGTTATGATGCTGTTGAATCGAACACCGCTTACTGCGTGCGCGGCTCTGATTCGAATTCAAACTCAACCTCATTGCCAATATACTCTTTTTTTAGCGCTTATAGGTGTACTGTCTCACATATTTTGACCTTTTTCACGAATTCCGCTTGAATCCGCTACGAGGCTTCAGGCTTCAGGCTTCAGGTTTCAGGTTTCAGGCTTCAGGTTTCATGTTTCAGATTTCAGGTTTCAGATGGCGGCCCATCCTTGTTATTCTGAAGCCTGAAGCCTATAGCCTGAAGCCTTGCCCCCGAAAACGGATTTCGTAAGTCAGACAGTACAAATAGGGGAAAATGAAAAAAATTTAAACGCCTTCAATGGTCCCCTCGCCCCCGGTAATCCGGGAGAGAGGGTTAGCCCGGATATTTCATTCGCTGAGCGGTCGTCGCGATTTTTCGTCGTCGCAAGGTTTTTTGACGATATATCGACACATATTTCACACAATTCTTGAAAATCTACACAACGCCCCCTTTCCCCCAACGGAGATTGCGAA
>JAVBPO010000187.1:0-21262 GCA_031549565.1 Thermoguttaceae bacterium | reverse complement strand
TCGGTTTCGGCTTCGATTTGTTCGGGCGTTTGGTCGTGTCGGGGCATGGGATTTCCTTGATGAATGGAGGTGAGAGAAAAATCAACTCCGCGTATTTTACCCATTCCCCCCAATCGCGCAAGGGCTTTTGCGCGCACCCTGTTGATCGTCGGACTCGTCATCATCGACGCGGGAATGTTCGTCAAGCCGGAACTGCTCGAAAGCGAACCGGTCAGGCTTGTTCGTTTCTCAATTTGATCCGTCGGGTCGTCACGCCGAGTTTTTCGGAGTCGCATTTGTCGTGCAGTTTATATTTGTACTGTCTGACTTACGAAATCCGTTTTCGGGGGCAAGGCTTCAGGCTATAGGCTTCAGGCTTCAGAATAACAAGGATGGGCCGCCATCTGAAACCTGAAACCTGAAGCCTCGTAGCGGATTCAAGCGGAAACCCCCGCGAGGAACCCCATGCCTGACTTGAAGCATAAAGAGATTTTCCGAAGGGTTCGTATTGCCGTGATTTTCGGTGCAATCTACCTGATTGTTTCCGGAGTCGAGAATATTTGCACCTATACGGAATTTTACGGGCGATGGCCGAGCATTCTTTTCTGCCTGGCAGCGGTCATTTATCTTCCTTTGATTTACGCGCCGGTGCTGTTCGGGCTCTCCATTTTCTCTCGCGACGCCGACGTTTCCGGTTGGCTCATTCAAAGGGCGGGGGGAACAACGTGGGATCGTCGTTTCTTTTACCGGGCCGCCGATGTTTCCGATCGATATCGACGCAAACCGGGGAAAACGAGACGAAATTACAGATTCATCCGCCGCGACGTGAGTGTTTCCGATTGGTCGATTCGAAAATCGAAAGGAAGAAGATGGAACCGCCGGTTCCTGCACACGGTTATTCTCGTTTACGCAGGAAGTTTATGGTTTGTATTTCAACTTGCGGGCCTGGTCGCCGGTTGCGGATTGGTATTGCAGAGTTTTTTCATCTGGGACCGGTCTTTTCGATTGTTCCCCGGATTCGCCGAATGTTTCTATGGATTGGTGTTTTTGGCCCTGCTCGCATTGATATACCTCCTCCCCGCGCTCTGCTGGTCCGTTTCGCCGTCCCTTTGTCGCGGACCGTCGATCGATTCATGATCGCTTCGCCCCACAAACACGTAACGCCAAGTAAGACTTGCCCCGACGTTTCGCCTCCCGTATAATAACGGGACGTATTGTTTTTCACGATTTTCCCATTACTACGGAGAACCCCATGAATCCCTCACGAAACAATCCAACGCGTCGCGGTTTTCTGAAAGCGTCGACCATTATCACGGCGGGGGGATTGATCCTGCCGTCGACGACCGGTCTGTTCGCTCAAGAGGGAGCCGATGCTCAAAAATCGAAACTGCAAGGCACGCAAACGGAGCAGAATCTGCTCAAGGCGTTTGCGGGCGAATCCCAGGCGAGAAACCGCTATACGTTCTTCGCCGACCGGGCTCGCGGGGAAGGGTACATGCAGATTGCCGCGATTTTTGAAGAAACCGCCGATCAGGAAAAAGCCCACGCAAAACGTTTTTTCGGCTTCCTCAAAGGGGGTAAAGTCGAAATTCAGGCTGCCTTCCCCGCCGGAGTCGTCGGCGATACCGAAGAGAATCTGAAAGCCTCCGCCGAAGGCGAACATGAAGAATGGGCGGTCCTCTACCCCGGCTTTGCCAAGATCGCCGCCGAAGAAGGGTTCCCGGATGTCGAAAAAGTCTTCAAAGCGGTTTGCGTCGCGGAGCAAATGCACGAAAATCGATACCGCGATTTCCTCAAAAATATCGAAGAGGATCTCGTTTTCGAAAGAACCGAACCGGTGATGTGGCAGTGCCGCAACTGCGGTTACATCCACAAAGGCCGCGAACCGGAAGCGTCTTGCCCTGCTTGTGCTCACCCGCAGGCGTACTTCCAGCTTTTCGTTCCGAATTGGTAATCGAAAAACCTCATGTCTTTACGGACCATCCGGCTCCTGTTTCGGCGGGAATTAATCGATCAGTTGCGGGATCGCAGGACGATGATGATGATTTTCGTCGTCCCGCTCCTGCTGTACCCGCTGATGGGAATTTCTTTCTTCCAAGTGTCCCAGTTCGTTCGGGAAAAACCGAGCCGCGTCCAGGTGCTGCTCGAAAACGAATCGCGAGATTCGGTCGAAAAAACGCTTCCGGAAGCGCCGCTGCTCGATTTCTCGTTCGAAAAGACGAATCCGGAGGACGCTGAAACGACGGCCCGGACCGCCTTGGAAAACAAGGATGCGGACGCCGTGTTGGTTGTGACACCGGGAACCGACGGCGACGAACAGTCGGCGAAGATCTATTTCAGTTCCGCGCACGAAAAATCACAGCTCGCCAAAAACCGGCTCGAACAGATTCTCCAGCGTTGGAACAAAAAACTCGGTGGGGAGAATCTCAAGAAACTCGGGCTGGACGAAAATATCATGACGCCGGTCGCTTCCGAAACGACCGACGTCGCGGCGAAGAGTCAATTCCAAGGGGCGTCATTCTGGTCGAAACTTTTCCCGATCATGCTGCTGCTCTGGGCGCTGACCGGGGCGTTTTATCCGGCGGTCGATCTTTGCGCCGGTGAAAAGGAACGCGGCACGCTCGAAACGCTCCTGTGTTCACCGGCGACGCGCACGGAAATCGTCGTCAGCAAACTGGCGACCGTGATGTGCTTCAGCGTCCTGTCGTCGCTTTTGAATATCGTTTGCCTCGGGATCTCCGGATACTTCATTTTGCGGCAGATCCCCGGCAATACGACGGTCACGGTTCCCTGGAGTGCCGCATTGGCGATGGTGATACCGCTGATTCCCGCCTCGCTCATCTTCAGCGCTCTGTCGCTCGCCCTGGCGTCGTTCGCGAAAAGTTCGAAAGAAGGACAATACTACCTCCTTCCGTTGATCATGGCGACGATGCCGTTGATATTCGTATCGATGGCGTCGGGAAGCGAACTGACGCTCGGGACGGCCTTGCTCCCGATCACGGGCATCGCCTTGATCCTCCAGCAGCTTCTCGAAGGGAATTACGCGACCGTATTGCAATACACCCCGGTCGTGCTTGGTGTCACGATTTTATGCTGCTATCTCTCGGTCCGGTTCGCCGTGCGGCGGTTTAATCGGGAATCGATCCTGCTCGGGGATTCGCAAAAATTCGATCTAGTGAAATGGTGTCGATCATTGTTTGTGAATCGAAAGGAATACCCGACTTATGCGGCCGCGATTCTTTTCGGCCTCGGACTGCTAACGCTGAAATATTTCGCGCAGTTCGCGTTTTCCGCTACGACGACGTTTTCCGACATCGTCGTCTCGACGCTCATTATGCAGCTCGGATTGTTGCTCTTACCGGCGTTGGGGTTCGTATCGGTTTTGACCTCCTCCGTCGTCAAATCGCTCGCACTGGATGTTCGCTCTCTTTCGCAAGCAGGACGGACCGCTTGGAACACGATGCTCGCGGCTTTGGCGGCCTACTTGATTCTGCCTTCCGTTCTCCGCCTCGGCGCGCTGATTCAAACGCTTTACCCGGTTTCCGACGCCGTCGCAAATCAGTTGAACGACATGCAGCGATTGGCCAATGACGCCCCGATGATCGTCGCGGTGCTCTTGTTTGCTTTCCTTCCGGCAATTTGCGAAGAGATCGCGTTTCGCGGCGTTCTGCTCGGCGGACTTCTTCCGCGGCGTCAAACCGCCGGACGAACCGATTACGAAGGAATCGTCGAAGCGATCGTCGTCAGCGCGGTTTTCTTCGGGATCACGCATGGAATTTTGCAACAGTCGATCAATGCGACGGTCCTCGGTTGCGTTCTTGGAGCGATTGCCGTGAGGGCGGGCAGTCTGTATCCGTGTATCGCGTATCATTTCACGCATAACGCCATAACGACCGTCGTCACCCGGGATGTGCAGGACTTTTCCGAGATCCACATTCCGTTCGTTTCTTCGCTTCCCCCGCTGGTGTCGCTCCTTTGTGGTGTCGCGTTGCTTTTTTTAATGTTGCCCAAACCATTGAAACCCGCCGATCGACTCGACAAATAGCGTCATGAAAACACTTTTGCCTTATCTCGAATCGCTTTTTCCTTTGGAACTGGCCGAAGCGTGGGACAACGTCGGACTGCTGCTCGGCGATTCCCGGCAAACGGTCCGCAATGTTATGACCTGCCTGACCGTGACGCCGGACGTCGTCGCCGAAGCGATCGCGGAACAGGCCGAGTTGATCGTGTCGCACCATCCGTTTCCGTTTCACGCCGTCAAACGGATCACGACCGAAACGCCGAGCGGCAAAATGTTGTGGGATTTGATCGGCGCGAAAATCGCCGTTTACAGTCCCCACACGGCCCATGACAACGCCGAAACGGGAATCAATCAGCAGATCGCCGAGAGGCTCGGCCTGTCGCGAATCGAACCGCTCAACGAATTTTCCGGCCGGATCGGCTTCTACGACGAGCCGATTTCCTTGGTGGATTTCGTCGAGAAGACCCGGGCCGCTTTGCGTTTGGAGTCGTTGCCGTTCGTCGATTCCGGCAAGGGCATGGTGTCTTCCGTCGCGAGCGGCTGCGGTGCGGCCGGAGAATTTCTCGCTCAAGCCGCGGCGGAATCCGCCGATGTGCTGATCGTCGGGGAAACGCGGTTTCACACGTATTTGGAAGCCCAATCTCTCGGCATCTCCCTGATTCTCCCCGGGCATTACGCCAGTGAACGTTTCGCGATGGAGCGACTCGCCGTTCGAATCTCGCAACATTTTCCCAGCATCCGCTGTTGGGCGTCAAAACGAGAGCAAGATCCGGTCCAGACCAGGCCCCTTCGATAAATCGCGGCGCAGGCGGTTTCGGTTGCGCACAGGGGAAGCGGAAACAGTTCACGGACGGTCAACAGCGTCTCGATGGCCAGAGCGCTGTACTGAAAGGGGCGACCTTGACGATTTCGTTATTTTTATGCTTCCATTCCACCAATACGAAGAAAATCACGCTTTGCGCCTTGTTTTCTTAATATTCTCAAACTGTTGAATTCCTGTCGTCTAATCGTCCACAGCCTATAGCCTATAGCCTTTCCTCAAACTGTTTACAGTTTGAGTGATCACTCTTCCACGACGACCCGAAATCCGACGTCGAAGACCGGTTGGTACGGCGGGTACGCAATCCGGAAATCGGTCGTGCAGCGGTACGGTCGGTCATGCCAGGAGCCGCCTTTGACGATCATTTCCTTCTCGCCGTCCGCAGTGTCAAGTTCGCTCCGGGTCCATTCGGCGACATTGCCGTACATGTCGTAAAGCCCGAACGGATTCGGTGCGTATTGTCCCGGTTTCGTTTGCAGAAAATGCCCGTCGTCGGTCCGTTCGTCTTTCGGAACGCGGTCGTCGAACGGGTTCGGATTGTCGAGAATACGGACCGACGTGTAATTCATGTACGCCGTACAGGCGACGAACTCCTTGAGCGATATGTCCCCCAGATTCGCGTATGGCGAAAAGTCGGTGTCCAGATCGCCGAACCAAAACGGCGTCGTCCGGCCCGCGCTCGCGGCGAGCTTCCACTGTTGTTCGGTCGGTAATTGCACGTTTTCCCCGGTCTTTTTCGACAGCCAACGGCAAAACTCGTTCGCCTTGTTCCAGTTGACTCGCACGACCGGAAGTTCGTCGTCGTTGACATTATAGCCGCGGCGTCCAAATTGATATCCGTGTCGCGATTCCCAGCCGCTGTCATGATTCGGATCGAATTGACGGAATTGCGCGTTGGTAATCTCGAACTCCCCGATCCAAAAATCCCCGACCTTACGCAACCGAATCTCGTTCTCGGTTTCCCCGGCCCCCCCCTCGTTTAGCCCGAGCACCTTAGGTGCCGGGAGAATCGCGGGAACCGCGATCGGCGGGATTGTTGATACGGTCGGGATGTTTACGGCGTTCCAGCCGGCACCTGTGGTGCTCGGGCTAAACGGGGGGGATGCCGGCGGGTTTTCGTAATCGACTCCGATCGAACCGTATTCGTCGGCCAAATCGAGCCGGCGCTTGGCGATGTTGTCGAGTTGATTGCCGCCGTTGATGTCGGACCAGTTGCCGTGATACGGCGTATTCATGTCGATCCAGGTCAACAGGCGGTTCCACGAATCGGCGTCAAGCTGAACGTCGTAGTGTCCCGCTTTAAGAATCTGGACCAGTTCCGTCGTGTTGGCGGCGTACTCCATCGGGGAAAGAAGCGCGTAATCGCTTTCGATTCCGGGCCGACGGACGAACCGCTGTAAATTATCGTAACCGGGCGTCCATTTGCCGCCCCAACCCGGGCCGCAGTTGCCGGAAATGTCCGACGTCCAACCGACGATCCGGCGATCCCCACGCAAATCGACCGCGAACGGTTTGCCGTCCAAGGCGGTTCCGATCGGACGATCCTGCACGATCGCGGTTTTCGCGTTCTTCTCGTGTTCGCCGTTATGGCACGAAACGCAATACTTATCCAAAACCGGCTGCACTTGTTCCTGGAACGAAAATCCGCGCACGTCGAGTTGTTGCAACAGGCTTTTCCCGTCCGGATTCGGCGGGTTATACGGCGTGATTTCCGACGGGTTTTTCAGCATCGCCGTCGGGAGCTTCGAAAGCGGCGGCGGCGTGCTGTTTTGCGGTTCGTGACACCCGTTGCAGTGAAGATTTTCGCCGGGCATCGCGGTCATCCAGCTTCGCATGATCTGGAGTGCCTGGCCGTGCTTGTCCAGCGGCAACACGCCGATCGGCACGTTCGCCGGGGCACGGAAATGCACCGAGCCGTCCTTTTCGACCGGAACGGTTCCCAAAACGCCGCGCACATCCCACGGCCCGTCCTGTCCGACGCTTCCGAGCAGTCCGCCGGCGTCATGGTACGCGAAATGGTACGTAAAGACCCGCAACTGCTTGACGGTTCCCGGCGGGATGTTCTTCAAGCCCGGCCCTTCGTAGATATTGGACACGTAAATATTGGCGTCGTCGCGGTCCGGTTCGACGCGGTCCGGAATGATCGGCGGCCGCTTCGTCGCTTTCAGCGGCGTCGGTTCGACAAGCGTGTCGCCGGGCAATTCCTTGAGTAAGATCATGTTGTCGAACACGTCGACGAAATAGATACCGAAATTCGATTGCGGTGTCGGTTTGGCGGACACGAGAAAATATTTTTCCGACAACGGAGCCGGTTGTACGAATTTCGGCCAGGAATTTCGCGTGAGGCCGTCGACGACCCGGGCGACGACTTTTTTGCCGTATCCGGGAATCTTCTGGACCACTCCGTCCGCTTCATGACGCCCGATCGCCGGGTCGAAGATCACGAGTTCCCCCATCTGTCCGTAATCGTGATGCCCCGATATGACGCCGATCACTTTCGTCGGATGGTCCGGGATCGCTTTGGTGTCAAAGATCGAATCGGGCCAATAGCTGTTGCTGCCGTAATACTCCAACTGTTGCGTCCCGTCCGGGTTGCAGTGGAACAGGAACCGCGTGTTCGAGTGCGGCGTGTCGGCGTATTCCCAGCGGGTGTACAGGACCCGGCCGTCGTTTTTGACCGTCGGGTTCCAGTTGTGTTCCTGGTCGAACCCGAGTTGACGAATCGTGTTCGCAAGCGGATCGAGCAGGAACAGATTCGCGACATGCGACGACCCGGCAACGCACGGCACGCCGACCATCGCCGCCGTACAGGTCAGCATCACCCGCCCGTCGGGGAGATAACACGAATCGTAAAAGTCGACGTCTTTATCGCCGTGGGTGAGTTGGGTCGAAGTGTGCGGAGTACCGGCTAAAAGGGGAACTTGAAAGATATTCCAACGTCCATTGTCGCCGACGGCGGAGAACATGAGGCGGTCGGCGTCGAAGTCGAGACTCAAGTGGTTGACGAGCGTATCGCGGTCCGGTTTGAAAAACGGCGTCAAATCGTTTTCCGGATTCTTGGCGTTGAGAATCATGATTTCGTCGTCGAACCCGCTTTTCGGGAGCGAGGAATTGCTTTCCCAATTCGCGACGAACCCTTCGGACGGACCTTTTTTGCCGCGGCGAACGAGCAGGATTTGGTCGAAATCGAGGACCGGATTGTTTTGGTACACTGCCTCGAAACGGAGCTTCTCCAGATCCTGTTGAACCGAATCGGAATTGGACTTGACGATTGCGTCGAGCTTTTGAAGAAACTCTTTTCCGTTCGGATATTTTTCGCCGTATGTGTCGATCAGGTCTTGAATCGCCCGGCGAATCGCGTCCGGGTTCGGATCGCGCGCGGTGAAATTCGCATCGCCGTGATCCTGTTTTTCGACGAACGGGAGCTTTTTCGCCGTGGGGCGCTCCAAGGTCCATTCTTCGGGAAACGGCTTATCTGTCTCGAATTTCAGTTTCGCGATATGCGGCGGGGGGCCGTTTTCGACCTTGAGTTGGATCGTATGCAGTCCGGCAACGGGAATCGGAACGTCGATCGGGGTTTCCCAGATCGCGTCTATCGAATTCCAGGACGGCGTCGTTTGGTTCGTACAGAATTTTCCGAGCGACTGTCCGTAGAGAAAGACTTCGACGGGCCGGATATCCGACTGGGCGACCAGGATCGAAAAGCGATAGGTTCCCGCGACGGGAAACGGAATATCGTATTCGACCAGCGCGGGCGAACCGCCGCCGTTGGCGATGATCGGCGGACCGCCGGCGGTGTATTCTTCCGTGAACACGGCGAAGTTTCCCCGATCGAACGCCCATGCGTCGATCTCGAATCCACTGTCCGCCGCGTAAACCGGGGCAGTGCAAACCAATAAAAACAGAAATCAAAGTTTCCGGATTCGTAGGCTCATCGGTTTCATGATTTCAGCAAAAAAAGAAGGCGAAAAAAAGCCCCTGTCAACCCCGCCGACGGAGATCCAGTATAGAACAAATTCGGAGAGAAAGATACACGCTTTTGTCACGCATTGGAGCACAGGCTTCCAGCCTGTGTCACGGGCAGGATGCCCGTGCTCCAATCAACTAATATCGCAGCTTCAGAAACGTTTCGCCGCGGCGGAATTCGAGGGTATACTCGAACACATGCCCTTTTTCGCACATGAAATTCAAAACGCAGATCGATCGGTGATTCGTTTCCGTGATCAGCGAATTGCCGTCCAAGCCGGTCAGCGACGTGAACGAAAACCCGCAGACCGGGCAAAGGATTTTCGCTTCCGTCGAATGGTCGACCGGCTGCAAAGGAAATTGGACTTGTTGCGGATCCATGATTGGGGGGCTCCTTGTGTAAATGGGGATTCAATAAGGCTTTCACCAGAAAACAACGGGGAAACAAAGATCAATTTTTTAAACCACAGAGAGCGCAGAGGACACAGAGAACACTTACATCCAGACTCTCTATGATCTCTGCGCTCTCTGTGGTAAAAATTATTTTAATCTTTTTTTGCCGGTAATTTTTCAAATTTTTCAGCGAAAGCCCAACGCCGACATTATACCCCAAACTTGCCTTTTCGGGAATCTTGTGATTTGGGGCAATTTCAGATAGACTTGGGGGAGTCGTTGGAATGTCTCCGGTCTGTTTTTACGAAGTCATTAATATTATGAGTTCAATCCTCCGAAAGTGTTTGGCATTTATTGCCGTATTTCTCTGCCTCGGGTTTGGGGCGTTTTCCTTGGCCGAGTCGCCGCGACCGAATCTGCCGACGAAATATCTCGACGAGTTCGACCTGTCCGCGACCGATTGCGGTTGGCAGACGACGCAGTCGCGAAAGTCGGTCGAAGGAAATCCGATTTCCATCGCCGGAAAGAAATTTGCCCGCGGCGTCGGACATCATCCGCCCGGCTCGATCACGCTGCTCGTTCCGCCAATCCCGGCCCGATTTATTGCCGAAGTCGGTATCGACGACGAAACCGGCGGCTTGGGACACGCCGAATTTCTCGTCTACGGCGACGGGAAACTTCTTTGGCGCAGCGGCTTCATGGTCGGCAAACAGGAACCGAAACTCTGCGACGTTCCGCTGGATCGGATTTCCAAACTCGTCCTCAAAGTCGACGAAGGCCCCGAAGGATACGGACACGATCACACCGATTGGGCCGACGCCAGAATCGTCGTCAACGGCGAGCGGGAACACCTCAGCGGAATCCAGATCGTTCCCAGCTTCAGCGGACTCGTCGACGAAGAGGGAAACGAGATCGACCGCTTGGACGAAATCACCTGCGAATTTGTTGCGCTCAATCGCGAATTGAAGAAAGGAATCTCCGAAAAAGTCGCGTCCCAAGCGTATCGGCCTGAAGCGACGTTCTTCAAAACCGACCGCGACGCCGTCGACGTAGTGCTGCGCCGGACGCGAAGTCTGCTCGACCATTTGAAATCGATCGCTCCGAATGTTTCCCTCGCGGAAGAGGAAAAAACGCTCGACACGCTCGACGCCCGCAATCGGGAAACCGCCCCGAACGAAGTCGCGGCCCGGAAATCGCTGTTCGCCGAAGCCGTCGCCGTTCGGAAAACGATCGCGATGAAAAACCCGTTGCTCGATTTCAACGACATTCTGTTTATCAAACGGCATTTCAATCCGGAACCGGAAACGCAGGGCAACCACATGTGCGACCAGTTCTTCGGATTCCACGCAAGACCCGGGGGCGGTCTGTTCGTGCTGGAATGCGCCTTTGCCGAAAACCCCACCGTTCGCAATGTCTTGGACCACGCCGAAATCGCCAATGGGCGCCTTCGCGGCGTCAAACTGGATGCGACCTGGGGATTCCTCGCGCCGGAACTTTCGTTCGACGGAACGAAAATCGTCTTCGCCGCAACGGACACGAAATCGCCGCGACATTCGTACACCTGGTCGCCGGACAACACGTACCACATTTTCGAAACGCCGCTCGGGGGCGGGCTCCTTCGCCAATTGACCGACGGGCCGTTCAACGACATCGACCCGTGCTTCCTGCCGGGCGGGCGCGTCGCGTTCATTTCGGAACGACGCGGCGGGTACGGACGGTGTCACGGGCGGCCGGTCCCGTCGTTTACGCTCCATTCGATGAACCCGGACGGTTCCGACCTGATCATGCTTTCGCCGCATGAAACGAACGAATGGAAACCGAGCGTCGACAACAGCGGCATGATCGTGTACACCCGTTGGGACTACGTCGATCGCGGACATTGCCAAGCGCACCATCCGTGGACGACGACGCCGGACGGACGCGACTCCCGCTCGATTCACGGCAATTTCTCGCCGATCCAGGAATCCCGTCCGCAATTCGAAGCAACGATCCGGCCAATTCCGAATTCGCAAAAACTCGTCGCAACCGCATCCATGCACCACGGGCAGTATTTCGGTTCGCTCGTGCTGATCGACCCGAACGTCGCCGACGACGACGCGATGAGCCCGGTCCGCCGCATTACGCCGGAGCAGTTGTTTCCGGAAGTGGAAAACGTCGCCCACCGGGACGGTGCCCATTACGGGCAGCCGTACCCGCTGAGTGAAGATTTTTATCTGTGCGTTTACGATCCGTTAAGCGGCATGGGCAAAGGCCCGGCAAACAATTACGGCATTTATCTGCTCGACGCGTTCGGCAACCGCGTGCTGCTGTACCGCGATCCCGCGATTTCCTGCCAATGCCCGATCCCGGTCAAACCGCGTCCGGTTCCCCCCGTGATACCGAATAAAACGCTCATCGGATTTTTCCCGTCCGCCGGGGAAACGTACGAACCGGCGCCACTGGAAGAATTGCCGCGATACGGCGTTGTCGGATTGACGAACGTGTATCAAAGCCTGCACCGCTTCCCGGAAGGAACGAGAATCAAGGAACTGCGGATCGTGCAACTGCTCCCGAAAACGACACCGTACGCCAACGTCCCCGTGATCGGGTACGGCAGTCAAAAAAGTGCCCGCGCGATTCTCGGAACCGTTCCGGTCGAAGAGGACGGGAGCGCGTATTTCCAGCTGCCGGTCGATATTCCGGTCTATTTCCAGGCGATCGACCAGAACGGTTTGGCGATCGAAACGATGCGCAGCGCCACGTACGTCAAGCCGGGCGAAGAACTGTTTTGCCAAGGGTGTCACGAGGGGCGGCATCGCGGAGGTTTGCCGCCGGCAAGCGTTCCGATCGCGTTTCGCCGGGATCCGTCGGTCATCCGTACGGACGTCGACGGCACGAAACCGTTCAGCTATCCGCGGTTGGTCCAACCGGTGTTGGACGAACATTGCGTCGATTGTCACGAACAAGGCGCCGCGGAAGGCAAGACGTTTTCACTCGGTCGCGGCAACCCCGATGCCTATTTTTATGATTCGTTCAATAATCTTCGCCCGTACGTTTTTTATTACAACGAAGAAGCGTTCACGGAGGCGAAATCGATTCCGGGTCAGTTCGGATCGTACGCGTCGAAATTGCGAACGATTTTGGAAGACGGGCACTACGACGTCCAACTGACGCCGGAGGAAATGCACCGCCTGACCGTTTGGATGGACAACAACGGCGACTTTTACGGTTCGTACGAAAACCTCGAACCGCAACGACGCGGAGAGATCGTTCAACCGACATTGGAATAAGGAATATCGTTAATACGAAAGTCCGGTCACAGTTAAATTATCGCAACCAAAACGCGGTCCCCTCTCCCTCTGGGAGAGGGCTAGGGTGAGGGTGAAGCGGAAAACAGCTTCTCCCCTCACCCTAACCCTCTCCCCCGGCTTACCGGGGGCGAGGGGACCGCAGGGATGGAGTTTTCCTGCAAAAGCTTAGTCCCTGTACCCCATACAAGGATGACACAACAAACTTTCTCGTGGAGAACGTGCGCTCACGTTCCGTTTTTTCTCGTCATCGCATTGGTCGGACACGGGTGCGATTCCTCGCAGCGTGGTGCCTCGGTAGGCAAAGCCGATCAGGAACCGAACAGCGTTCCCGTGCAACGCCTGGCCCCGACCGAGCGGCTCATGGGGGGGGTGTTTTTCATGGGAAACGACTTGTCGGGCAACCCCGAAGAGCGGCCGAAGCACGAGGTCGAGCTGGATCCGTTTGAAATCGACGTGTACGAAGTGACGAACCGCCGATTCCGGATGTTCGTCGAAGCGACCGCCTATGAGACCACGGCGGAAATTCGCGGATGGAGTTACACGTTCGACTTGAATCAAAAAGGTTGGGTGCAAATGCCCGGGGCGAATTGGCGTGTGCCGTTCCCGCTCGATCCGGTCGAACACGCCGGAGACCAGTGGATCGATTGGCCGGTCGTACACGTTTCCTGGGACGACGCTCAAGCGTTTTGCAAATGGGCCGACCGGCGTTTGCCGACGGAGGCCGAGTGGGAATTCGCGGCCCGGGGAGGACTGATCGACTGCGATTACCCTTGGGGCAGAGCTCGGGAACCGGGGGGTCGGTTCCTGGCGAATTATTGGCAGGGTTGGTTCCCGGACGAAAATACGGGGCTCGACGGATACCCGCTGCTCGCCCCGGTCGGCTCGTTTCCGAAAAACCATTACGGGCTGTGCGACATGGCGGGAAACGTCGCGGAATGGTGTCGCGATGATTACGATCCTGGGTTCTACCGGGATTCGCCCCGGAACAATCCGTGCTTGATTCTCGACACCAACGAAAAGACGCTCAAAAGCGTTCGCGGCGGCTCGTTTCTCAGTTCGGAAAACGCCGACGCCGGCATCCGGGTTTCCGCAAGGCTCGGTCAACCGCAAGAAATGTCGTATCAAAATCTCGGGTTCCGAACGGTCCGGGAGAAATAAACCCTCGAAATTTTTTCCGTGTGCAGCCCGTCGCAGGCGACGGGGCTAACTATTGCAAAAAAAATATTTTTAAAAATCTCGAAAATTGCTCTTGATCGGTTCCAAGAGAATCATTACTATCCGTCCAGCTTTTACGGAAGAACGTGTTTCCACCGAAAACACGCCGTAAGAACCGTCGCCAGGCCCCTCCTTGTCTGCGGCGGTAAAGTTTTTCGGGTGATTTCTCAAAGCCTGAGAATCGCTCTGCAAAGTTGTTGCGGCAGCGGGAACCGGAACAACTTCCCTCCCTGGGAAGTCGCGAAACAAGTTTCAATGCATGACAATCTGGGTCTGTGTGCTTTGAAATGTCGCCTTTACGGAGCATGAAACCGGTACGGAACGGTTGAGACCGTTTTCGTGCCGGTCTTTTTTTGCGCGGAAGCCCGCAGACCCAGGTGCAGGCAAAATGCCTGCGGTCCCAGGAAACTTAACGGCAAAAGGGCTCAGCGTACGAATTGCTGGCACCAATACAATTGGCCGCCGGGTGAGAGATAAGCTCCGACCCCGATCTTGCCGTGATTGGACGCGAGCAAGTTTTGGCGGTGTCCGGTGGAATTCATCCAGCTTCGCATCGCGGCGGCGCTGGTACGTTGTCCCATGGCGATGTTTTCCGCCGCTCGGGCGTTTCCATGACGGAAAATTCCAGTCACGGACATCCAGGCGGCATGTCGTCGAGCCGATTCCATCAACTTCCGGTCCGGAAGCAACGGTCTGAGGCCGCGCCGGGCCCGCTCGCTGTTCGTTATGGCGATCACGGATCGTTCGGCTATCGTGAGAAGCAGTCCATCCACTTCTTCGGGAACGGTTTCGATTCCTTTATTGTCAACCGGAGAGTCATTTTCCGGAATGTGCTCCTTCACAGGTCGGGCCGCCCGGGCTTGCCGTTGGGTCGGCACATAAACGACGGCCTGTATTTCCGCAATCTCCTTTTGCGGGTAGAGGGATTCGACGAGACACTGTCCGGACGCAACGAGCTTCCGGCCAAAGTTGTCGCCTACATTTCTCAAGAATTTCAGATCGACGGTCGAGCCAAGGACATTTTTGACCGAGGCACCCAAGGGATCGAAAAGACCGGAAGCGAATTCCGGTTTTCCATTCGCAAAAGCAGTCTGCGTCGCAAAGACACAGATCATCGAAACGGCGATCAGATGGAGTGAAAGTTTCATCAAATGCTCCTGTAACGGGTTTAGCGAGTAAAACGGAAAAGCCGTTTTGTCGCGGGCAAGCTGCTCTGCCGACTATAGCGGATGCAGCAAAATTACCCGCATTATAGGAAAATTTTGCCGTTCGGGCAACTTATGCCAAAAAAAAAGACATTGGGCTTCAGGTAAGATGTACCAATATAGCTTGCAAATTGAGTTCGGGCGCAAAATTTACGAGATTCCGACGGCTTCAAAGCAGGTTTTTTGCCCTTGACATTCATCTTGAGCTTCGATACACTCCCCCACCCCAATTGCCGAAAAGGCGTTTTTTGAGCCCGTCTTTCCCCTTTTGCTCCCATGGATACTCCCACGACACAAGACGAACGGAAAAAAAAACAAGGTTTTTTTTCCGGGGTGCCGCTTCATCCGTTTCTGTTTGCCGTTCATCCGATCTTGTTTTTGGTCGTGTATAACAAGATCGGGTTTTGGGCCAACGCGTCGATTCCCACCGCTTTGACGCTCGGCGTGGTTGCGATTGAATTGCTCCTGTGCGGCCTGGTTCTGCGGAATTTTCGGAAAGGGGCCGTTCTCGTCTCGATCTGGACGATCGTGTTTTTCTGGTCCATGCCGTTTTTGGGCATGATCCATGAAACGGGACTGGTTCATTTGGGATCGGACTTTAAGTACTTGTTTTTACTCCTTTTTCCTCTCTCGGCCTGGCTCGTTTGGCGGACGAAATCGACTTTGGATTTTCTCCATTTACCTTTGAACGCGATTTCCTTGACCCTGGTCTTTTTCGTTTTCCTTTCGGGAATCGTCCCTACCTCCGGAGCCGGGGCCTCGCAAAAGATCGAAAAGCCGTCGCAGGAGCAGTTCGCCCTTTCGAGTTCCGAGACCGATTCCGCCGCTTTACCGGACATTTATGTGATCGTCGTCGACGGATTCGGCGGAAAGGAATGTCTCGATAAAGTCTACGGCTACGACGACGAACCGTTTTATTCTTTTCTCGAGCAGCAGGGATTTCAAGTCGCCCGAAACAGTTTTTCGAATTATTCGCGAACCATCCATTCGATGAGTTCGATCATGAACATGGATTACCACGACAAAGTGCTTTCGGAAGAAACCATGAAAAAACACGGTACGCCGCTGGAACGCGACGTGGAAACGAAAATTCATGATTCGGTCGTATCCGACTTTTTGCGGGAAAAAGGATATCGGCGAATCATCGTCACGGAAGCGGCTAACGAAATGGAACAGCTTCGTCCAGACACGGAAAAGACGTTCAACTTCGAGAAATCTCCGGAATTCCTCGTGATTTTATGGCGTTCCACGTTGCTGACGACCTTCAACGACAATTTCGTCGATCGCGATGCTTATCGTCGACAGACGCTCGCCATTTTCTCCGCCTTGAAACAGACTTCAACCCTCACGGAGATCGCACCGAAATATGTCCACGCTCACGTTATTTGCCCACATTCCCCTTTTGTTTTCAAAGAAGACGGAACCCTTCCGGAATTTTACAACGAAAAGTTTCTCTCGGAAAAAGAAGAAGCGGACCTGTACCTTCAGCAACACATTTTCACGGAAAAGCAACTCCGTGACATCATTCCCACGCTGATCGGGAACTCGAAAACCGATCCGGTGATCGTTCTTTTATCCGACCACTCGACCAGATGGTTGCGTGGATTCACCGGTATTACGGATTTTCAACGAGAACCGGTCTTGGACACGTATCAGAATCTCGTCGCGATTCGCCTGCCGGGACAGGGGCACACGCCGCTGCCGGCGCATTTTCACAACGTCAATCTTTTTCGCTACGTCCTGAACGAATTATTCGACACGGATTACAAGATGCTCACGCCGCGATTCTTCAAGTTCGCAATGGGACGGGTGTACGAAACGACGGAGGAAGTGCTGCCGATTTATCAATCGACGCCTTAACCCGGGGAGTGCGGACCGGGGATTACGCCGAGTACGGCTTCATCCCCGGCTCTTTGTTGAGCTTAGACGTGCATTTCGCGGACCTTGGCTTCGAGGTCTTCAAACGAGAGCGGTTCGTCGGAATCCGCTGTCGGTTCGCCTCCGATCGGCGCGTCGCTCCAGTAAGCTTCTTTGCCGCACGACGGCGGGGTGAACGACGAACTCATCTGGCTCAGCGAACCGATGTCGATGATCAAACTTACGGAACCGTCGCCGAGAATCGTACAGCCGGAGAAGCCGTTCGCCTTGCCGACGTAATCCGGTAAACCCTTGATGACCGTTTGCTGTTGACCGATGATTTCGTCGACGAAGATCGCGAACGAATGGCCGCTGTCTTCCGCGACGATGAGGATTCCGTCTTTGAGTCGCTCGGAATCCGGCGTCTGCGAAAAGACGTCGTACAACCGGACGATCGGGACCATTTCATCCCGAAGCCGTAAAATTTCTTTGCCGTCCGGCGTGATCGTAACTTGATTCATCGTCGGAACGAGACTTTCCCGGATGCTGAGCGTCGGAATCATGTACCGCCCCTTGCCGACCCGGACGAGCATTGCGTCGATAATCGCCAACGTGAGCGGAATTCGTAGGATAAACGTCGAACCTTGGCCAAGTTTGCTTTGAATGTCGATTCGACCGTTAAGCTTTTCGATGTTCCGTTTGACCACATCCATTCCGACGCCGCGACCGGAAATATCGGTCACTTTATCGGCGGTCGAAAAACCGGGTTCGAACACAAGTCGGAAAATCTTTTCGTCGGGCCAATCCTTCACTTCCGGGCCGACCAAACCTTTTTCCATCGCCTTGGCCGCGATTTTGTCCCGATTGAGGCCGCGTCCGTCATCTTTGATGAGAATCCAGACTTCGCCCCCTTCGTGCCGCCCTTCGAGGTTGACGGTTCCCGTCTCGCTTTTGCCCGTCTTAATCCGTTCGTCCGACGGTTCGACGCCGTGGTCGCAACTGTTGCGGACGATGTGGACCAACGGGTCGGCAATCTGCTCGATCACGGTCTTATCGACTTCGGTTTCCTCGCCGATGAGGTTCAGTTTGATTTTTTTGCCCGACTTGGTCGCCAAATCGTGGACGAGCCGAATCATTTTACGGAATGTCGCGGACAGCGGAATCATCCGGACCGACATCGCGACATCCTTGATATCGTCGCAGATACGGCGGAGCTGGTGTTTGGCGCGGTTGTAATATTCGTCTTCGACATGGGCGACCGCTTCGCAGCGGGTCACCATCGACTCGGCAATCACGAGTTCGCCGACGAGGTTGATCAGGGCGTCGAGTTTATGGAGATCGACGCGGATATCCTGTTTGCCTTTCGCGGCACCGGCTCCGCCTCCGCCGGAAGCTCCGCCTCCGCCAGTACCTCCAGCCGCCGGTTTCGGCGCGGCCTGCTTCGGAGCGGGCGCCGCGACAGTCGGAGCCGCGGGAGTTGCGGCTTGAGCCGGTTCCGCGCCCGTTTCACCGGAAATGAAGCTGTTGAGCATACGAACGTGGTACGCCAAATCCTTGATACGACCGTTTCCGCCCCCTTCCAAGTCGCTTACGGCATCCCGAAGGACGTCGAGGAGACTTAAAAGCTTTCCGATGTTCTTTTCCGTCGGCTTGACTTCTCCATTGCGGAGCGTGTCCAGCAGCGTTTCCATCGTATGGCTCAGCTTTTCCAGATCCTTGAGCCCCATGAAACCGCAGTTTCCCTTAAAGCTGTGGATATAGCGGAACGCTTCCTTGAGCGGCTCGACATTGTCGACGTTTTCGTCGAGCACCAACAGGAGCGACTGCTCCAGCGCATCCATTTGTTCGACCCCTTCCTGAACGAACCCGAGCCGCATTTCGGGGGACATTTGGAGCGTCGTCGTCTCCTCTTCCATCGCCTTTTCGGTCGACTCTTGTTTCTTTTCCGGGGTCGCGGCTTGATCGACTTTGGGGGTCGAATCGATCGGAGCCGGAGCGGGCTTCGCCTTTTGAGCTTTTTTCGTGTCTTCGGCTTCTTCTTGCAGCGCAGCCGCTTGTAAGGCGAGAATTTCGTCCATGGAAATCATGCACGTCGCCGGAATGTTGTCGACGGAAAATTCGGACGCCGAGTACGCGCCGAATCCGCCTCCACCTTGCGGTTTCGCGGCCGGCGGTTCCGGTTCCGGCGCCGGTTGCTCCTTCGCCGCCGCGGGGGGCAACGTCGAGGTTTCGTCGGAAATATCTTCTCCGGCAACGAGCCGCTTCAATTTTGCGATAATGACTTCCGCCTGGTCTTCGAAGCCACTGTCCTCACCGGTTTCGGCGATGTGGTCGAGCATATCCCGAAAAAGGTCCAAAGCGCGGCAAAGCGTTTCGGTCATGGGGCCGGTCAAACTCAGCTTGCCGTTACGGATTTTGTCCAGGAGCGTTTCCGCTTCATGCGTTACGCCGACCACCGTCGTCAGGGAGAGAAAGCCCGCACTCCCTTTCATGGAGTGAAACAAACGGAAGATCATATTGATCAATTCCAAATCGACCGCGCCAAGATCGTCGCTGCCGTGATAGAGTTCAATCAGGCTCGGTTCGACTTCGTCGATGTATTCTCGGGCTTCCTGGACGAATTCCAAGACAAGAGACATGTCGTTCATGAACGTTTTCTCCTAAAACCGCAATGTTCAGCGATTGGCTTGTGTATTTATACTGGGGGAACGTGATCATTTGAGAAACTGGGCAGCGTACCAAACTCTCTTACAAGTAAAATAGGTCATGATTCACGCATATCAAATAAAAGATATAGAAATCACACAATATTATGGGCAGTAAGATGGAAAAAACGCAGGCGTCTCTTAGGAGTTGGTGAAAAATTCCTGTTGTAACGATTATGAAGCCTCTATTCACAAGCTTCAATAAGCGGGGTCGTGTTGAGCCGGTTTCACGCACTGTAAAAATAAATATTTTCTGTATTGACGAAGTATTACAAACAGAATATGCTGTATTACATAAAGAATATGTGAATTTCATCCTGTAATTTTGAAATGAAAAAAGTCAATATCACCCAAGCCGAGTGGGACGTGATGCGGGTTCTTTGGGATTCACCCGAACCGAACTCGTCGAAAAACCTTTTCGCGTCACGGAATATCAACAGTTGATGTACTGGTGCAAGCACTGCAAGTGCTACCACTACGTCAAACTTCCCGAAAATGTCGAAAAAGCCGGACTCTTCGGTCCCAATATGATCGCGCTCACCGCCTATCTGAAAGGCCGGTGTCACGTTTCTTATCGGACGCTCAAGGAGTATTTTCGTGATGTCGTCGGCGTCGACGTCTCGACCGGCTTTCTCGTGAAACAGATTCAAAAAACCTCCGCCGCCCTGAAATCGCCGTATGAAGAGTTGGAAGAATTCCTGAAACAACAACACCATCTTTACATCGACGAAACGAGTTTCAAGAAGAACGGCAAGTTGCAATGGGCGTGTGTTTCGTCGCGGAATTTTTCACGTTTTTCAAGATTGACGCCTCTCGTGGCAGCAAGGTTTTGTACGATACGCTCGGCGACGATTTTCTCGGCAGCATCGGCAGCGACTTTTTTTCGGCGTATTTGAAATACTTGTACTGTCTGACTTACGAAATCCGTTTTTGGGGCAAGGCTTCAGGCTTCAGAATAACAAGGGTGAGCCGACATCTGAAACCTGAAGCCTGAAGCCTCGCAGCGGATTCAAGCAAAATTCGCGAAAAAGGTAAAATTAGTGAGACAGTACAAATACAAAAAGGAAACGGAAACGCTTTTCCAGTTCTGCTGGGCGCACCTGATCCGCGAGATCAAGTTTTTGGCGACGTTGGATGAAACGAAAACGTACGGGAAGCGGTTGTTGAAATACGTCAAGAAAATGTTCAAGACGATCCACCGTCAGGCCGAACTGACGGAAACGGGTTTCAAGCGGTTGATGAATCGTCACAAAAAGGCGATTCAAAAGACGGTGCAGGCGGCAGCGCTTCAGAAGCGATTCGAGGAACACGGCGAAAGTTATTTTCTTTTTATTGGAACGGGTGTTCCAGAATCAGTCGATGCGAAAACGGCCGTATCTCTTTGAATTATTTGACCTTACGACGACTCGGCAGCTTGCGTTCCGTGTCCGCATTCGTGCTTCCCTTCGGGAGAATCCGCGGCGGCGGGACGTTACACAATTCGTAAAAAAGACGCAACTCCCGACGCGGACGAGGAATCGTGAAGATTTCCTTGACGCCTTTCGATTTCATCGTGACGCCACTCAAAGTCGCTAATTCCCGCAAGCCTTCCTCCACCGTGGCGTCGACACCACTCCAACTCCTGCGTATTTCCAGTGTCAATAAATATGACGGCATCACCACGAAAACATGGCCATCACTTGCCATAACGCCAGGCGTCCTTTGTCGGTGTCACCGATGGCGTCGGCGAGGCCGGTTTTCACGGCAAGTTGATGGAGGAGCCAAACGTCGCCGACCGGCTTGGCCTGCGTGAGCGTGAGATCGTTCGGAAG
>JAVBPO010000040.1:0-7860 GCA_031549565.1 Thermoguttaceae bacterium | reverse complement strand
CAAAAACCGATTCCTTGGCAATAGCATATCGTTTGTTCATTTTCGCTCTCCGTGCTAAAAATCGCCGCTTTCGAGCGACGGAAAGCATTTATACACAATATGTTAGGTTGAGTCAATGTGAAATCCATACAGTAGAATTATACGGCTTTTTGACGCCGAAACCGAAAGAAGTCGTCGTGATTCCACGAGCGGAACCCGTCACGGAATTCGTACCGCCGATATTGTTCCCGTCGGTTTCCCTGCCCGAAGTTCAACCGGCTCCAACGATCGCGACAATTCCGGCGCCCGTTGAGCGACCGAAATCGTTTTCCGTTTCGATTTCGCTCTACGACGTTTTCGCGGGCGTTTGGCTCGGAGGTTTCGTCGTTTTGCTTTTGAAAATTTTTAGGGATGAATATTCACTTTACCGGCGACGACGCGACTGGACCGAAACGCGGACCGGCCCGCTTTGGGAGCTCGTTGCCGATTGTCATAAACAGCTCGGACTGCGGCGAAGGATTCGGCTTTGCCTCAGTCCGGAAAAATTGGGAGCGGCGTCATGCGGCGTTTTTCGGCCGACCGTCGTACTCTCGGAGGAGATCGGCAAGAAGTTTTCTCTTGCCGAATTGCGGCTGATCGTACTGCACGAACTGATGCATCACAAGCGCTTGGATCCACTCACGAATCTGCTGGGTCGGCTTGTCGTCGCGGTCCATTGGCCGAATCCGTTTGCCTGGCTGGTGTCAAGCCGGCTGCGAACGGAGCGCGAACTTGCCGTGGACGAATCGATCATTCATCGGACCGGAACCGAATCCGCTTTCGAATACGGAAACGTGATTCTCAAGACGGTCCGGCAGTACGCTCTGGTGCTCCCGGCGCCGAATCTGCTGGGCGTACGGAGTTTGGATCCTATTTTAGAAAGGCGAATCCTCATGATACTCCGCAAACGCAAAACAACATTATGGAAAACCGTGCTCGCGACAACCCTCGTCGCGGCAATCGCAATCACCGGCCTGACACGCCCGTTAACCCCGCTTAGCCGAGCGTCCTTGACGCCGGCGCCCGAAAACGAAAATTCCTCGGGCGGCGAAACCCTCATCCAGGGCCAAACCATCGACCTGGACGACAATCCCGTCCCGAATATGCAACTTCGGTTCATGCTGGACGGGGAATCCATAGACAAAAACGATATTCTTTCCGATGCGGAAGGGAAATTTCAGTACACTTGCCCCACCGACAAACTTCCCAAACTTCAAGTCTATGCCGTTTCCTTCGAGAAAGGGATGTTCACCCAGAATTCCTGGGAGCGAATGCAGAAGTTGGGAGCCCCGGACAACTTGAAACTCAAGGTTTACAAATTCGACGCCGGTTTGCGCAAGATTACCGGAACAGTCGTCGACGCTTCCGGAAAGCCGATTGAAGGAGCTATGGTCGGCGGAAACGGGGGAGATGGTGGAATCATCCTCAAGAATTTGACCTATGAAAAGAGCGACGCTCAAGGAAATTTTCAGTTCATCTTTCCCGGCAGAGCCCCGCTGTTGCAAGTTTTCGCCGTGAAACCAGGAGTCGGATTCGTTTACCATATTACGGAAGAGAAATATCCCTGGGCCGGTGAAACGCCGAAAGAGAAGAAATCCGACGGCCCGTTCAAACTCGTCTTCGACGGCGTACAAACCGTTCAGGTGAAAATCGTCGACGAAAAAGGAAACCCGATTCCCGGGGCGAAAGTTTACCCGGACATTCAAGCCGGAAAAGCGGAAATGGAAGGCCCGCAATCGGTTTTCCGTCCGATCAGTTTGTCGCCGTACGGTTTCTATCAAAAAACGAACGAGCACGGAATCGCGACGTTCGATTGGATGCCGGCGAAAGATTTGCGGAGCGTTTATTTTTCCGCGAAAGCTCCGGAGGATTACGTCAAGATGGCGGACGGGACCACACAATTGTTCGACGACGCGTACAAAAAATGGAACTTGACCGACAATCCGGTGGAAATCAAGCTTCCTCACGGTGATCAGGTGAACGTCAGAGTCCTCAATCCCGACGGAACTCCGGCGGCGAAGTACACGTTCAGTGTCCTATGGGCATACGGTCGCGGACAGATCGTCACTTCGGATGAAAACGGCGAAGGAATCTTCCGGAGCAAAACCGGCGAAAAATTTGATATCACCGCCGGTATAGGCATCGATGATGACGGAAACAATCTCGGAGTCTTCCCCTCGATCAATGGGCAAGATGTCGGCGATGGCTCCTCGCCGAAGGAGATCACGATCAAACTCCAGCCGGGAACGAAACTGATCGGAACGGTTTACAACGAAAAAGGCAACGCGATTCCTTGGGAAGATCGGTATAACATCAGAGCCCGAGAGATTGTTACGAGCCGGGATACGAATCCGATCTATGGAGCCTACTGGGGTGTCCGCGTGCTAAAACCGAAAAATCTCAGCCCTGAGGAGTTTTTGACATTCCTTCCGCCGGGGACTTTCGAGTTCAAAATCTCGTCGAAGAAGGAATACTACGAAGGGATCGACAAAACGAAGCTTCTCGGCGACACGCAGCGGATCACGATCACGGACCAGAAGGAGGTGAAGCTCGATCTGCGATTGAAACCGCTCCCGACGAGTGAACAATAAAGAGCCGCATGTGAAGCGCAGCGGAACTTGCGGAACGGAGAAAGGTTCACGTGACGCCGAACGAATTCGAGTCGGAATACTTCGATCACGAGATGGAATTGACGGCGGTTTCGCGATAACGTAACCAACAAAAAACCCGGGAACCATTGGGTTTCCCGGGCAACGGATGGAGAGGGATTCGAACCCACGGTACGCGGACGTACGCCGGTTTTCAAGACCGGCTTGTAATGCCTTGAGATACTTAAAATACAGAGTGAAAACTTCGTTCAATATTTTTCTTGTGTAATTCTTGAAAATTTATTACGGCAATCGGTCTGTCTTGTGTAAATCTTGAAATCAAAAACCGTCGAGCAAGATCGCTCCTGACCCGACGGTTTTTCTTTTCTGCCCCGATGAAATATTACCTCGAAAAACCTTATTGTGCAAATTCGAAAAAATTCTTTTTTCCCGCGCCCGCATAACCGGAACTCGCTTCGAAAAATTCTCATGTAAAGTTTACTCGAAACCGGGTAATTATCCCCTATCGCAAAATCGCAGATTCCGGTCGTACCGATTATGCTATACCGTCAATGTGTTTCTTTTTCCAATACCGGTTACGTTAACTCGTTTTCGGTTAGCATCGTCCTAACCAGAATTATGAACATGAATAAGACTACATTTCGGCTCGTTGCGTCCGACGCTCATATTACAGCAGCGGACGAGAAAAACATCACCGTGGAGTTCCATTTGGACGGACGCCGGGACAACGGATTCCCGCAATTCGTCTTCTTCGCTCACGCCGTTCTCTGGCAGGGAGGGATTTTCGAACTTTCCGACAATCAGCTTAAACTTTTGCGGCTGCTTTACGAATCGGAGGAATTGCAGATATCCGTCGAGACGCTGCAAAATACGGTGTGGGAGCGGTCCGGGTGCGGGACGCCGAACAGCGTCAAGCAGTTGATTTTTCAACTCAATAAAGCTCTCGAGAAAAATTCGGTCCCGCTTCGGGTCACAACGGACGGAGAGGTTGTGTCGGCTGTCGTCGAAAAATAACGAAACCCGGTTAGCATCGTCATAACCGGAAAAGCGTCTTGAAATCATTTTCTGGTAACGTATTCTTAGATCATGACGCGAGGGCAAAAAGATTCGTCGCCGCAAAAGATTAGGCTTTGCTGTCAAAAACAAAGCCCAAGCAAAAACGAGATCACTGCGATCGCAAGGCCAACCATCCATTGCATCGTCGAACTCTTGTTGTGATTGTCGATTTCAGCAAGAATTTGATTGTATTTGTCTCGATCCCTTTCAACCACTAGATAGAACCCGTGCAACCTTTCAACGCATTCCTTCAGCTTGCCGCACTCTTCGTTTGTGCTCTGAGAATGATCTTTACTCAAAATCTTCAGGGCTGCTTGGATCGTTTCTCGGTGAGCGTTCATCTGGTCCCGCTCGTTTTGGGGAAGCGGAACGAGGCGATAGTCCTGACTGAACGCGCGAAAATCCCGGACCAAAAACAAAACGGTCGCCTTGAGAGCGTCGAGCCTTGCCCTAATGCAATGTCGCGTCGCTCTTCTAATTTGCTCCTGATACTCCGGAGACGACGAATCCAATTGCATCGCATTCAAAAGATGCTTTGCAGCGTACCTCAATTCATTCAGCGACGGAACGACAACTCCACGGGGCGACTCGTTTGTATTTTTAAGGCAGTCGTCGTCTTCGTTCGTCGAAAAAGAGTAAATAGCCAGTTCGGCATATTTGATATCCTCTTCGGCTTTGGAAAACGCTTCGCGGAATTCATCGTCAACTACCATTTAGATTGCTCCGAGAAAAAGAAATCCTCCATTTCTTTTTGGAGCTTGTCCATATCCTCTTGGGTGATGTATTCGCCTTGTTGCAATGAAATGTTACCACGGGCGATCGAGGCGCAAACCCCTTGTTCGATCCCCCGTCGTTTCTTTTCTTGCTGTCGTTTGATCTCGGATAAACGCCTTTTTGTAGAATCAAAGATGTTTGACATGAGTGGTCCCTCCGGATTCCTTTGCTTCTGCGCGACTGTCAATCACTCAATTGTACCCTTTATTTCGGACTTTTGCGCGAAAAGATGTCGGGCAATTTCGATAATTTACCGACACAAGCGTCCGCTAATTGAAGATCAAGACAACGTGAGCATAGCATAAATCCAAAAACGCGACAAGCCGATTCGGGGCAAAAATACGCGAAATGATGAAATTTCGAGAAATACGCGAAATGCCACAAAATCACGAAATGCCAAAATTACACCGAGATAGCATAAGAAGAAACCGCAAATAGCACGGCTTGTGTCGCTTGTATCAATTATCCGGCGCCGCCCGTGCCCGCCCTTTTTTATTCAATAATAGGTCGTTTTCAGCGGTTGCGGGGATTGCCCGGCAAAATAATTACGGTAAGTTTGCGGAGGTGTCGGGCCAATGGGTAGTGAAAGCCGCAAATGGGTAGTGAAACGAATTCCAATGGGTAGTGAAACGCAACAGAAATTATTTTGGGAAATTTTGAAAAGTTTCTGGATTTGCTGTTGAAATGTAAAGCAGTCTGCATTACAGTATGGTTATGTAATGCAACTTGCTTTGCGCAACTGGAGAAAAAATGACCAAAAAAGAAGTTGAATATCTCAACGCGAGAATCAGCAAAATATCCAAAGAGACGCTTGAAAGAGAGTCGAAAAAGGTAGGCGTATCAATGACGACCTATCTTGAGCTCTTGATCGAAGGTGGCCTTACTGGACATCTCGAATCCAAAATTGAAGAATTGCGTCTTGAAATCGAAGCCCTTCGCAAGGAGATGAAGAAATGACGAATATCATCAAACGAGTTTACGTGGATGGCTGTGCGGTCGGCGGGCTGTTCAATCAGTACGCGGAGCAAACGAAACCATTTTGGAACGCTGTCCGGAATGGTGAGATTGTAATCATCGTCTCGGACGTGCTAAAATACGAAGTTGAACGCGCTCCTTTGTGTGTCCGCGAATTTTTCGCATCGCTGCCGGAATCGCAGATCGAGCGAATCGTTTCGACGGACGAATCCGACGCTCTGGCCGAAAGGTACATTGCTGAAAAAGTCGTTGGGCCCAATAGCCTTGCAGATTGTAAGCATATCGCCTTGGCGACGCTTGCCAACGCCGGGATTGTTGTGAGTTGGAATTTTGGCCACATGGTCAACAAAACACGAATCCTTGGATACAACGGTGTCAACATGATGTTGGGTTATGCACAAGTTGACATCCGAACCCCCTACGAGGTGATCAATGATGAATCTTGAAACAACATTTACTTGGCCGGAGCCGATTCCTGGTTTTGATCCGGTCAAATGGAAACGGCAAGTCCACGCTGAAATGATGCACGAAACCGAAAGCATGACGAAAGAGGAAGTTCGCGAGTATCTCCGGCGTGAGAGCAAGCGTTTCGACGAAGATATGAGGCGTCTCCGAGAGGAGACCAAGAAATAAAAAAAGAGCGTTCTCCTCCGTGGAAAGATGCAAAACGCTCCGTGTCCGAAATGAAAACCCCAGACGCTCTTAATATACCTCACAGGTACGGCGGGTCAAGCGTCCGGGCAGATTTCACCGTGATCCGCCACACCGCTAACAAGTTTCACTTTTTGAGCCCCAAGCGTTTCGCGACGGGGCGGGGATCGGCCAAGCATTTTTCGTGAACTTCGCGAAGCGTTCGTTCGCCACGGCTCAGTAAGCGGATCAACGACACCGCCATGCGTGAGTGTCGTTGAGGCAAAAGAAGTTGTTGACGCCCTCAATCGAATCGCTGCTTTACTGAATGACCTCGTGCATTACCAGGAAAAGCTGACGATGTACGTGACCAAGGAATCAATACTTTATCCCCGCCCTTCATCGGTTGATACGAGCGAATCCAGGTAGTCGTGGCCTTGCCCGGTCTGTACGAACCCCTCCCGCCCGAAGTCGGAGGTCCGATCCTGGTCGAAGACGAACTCGGCCGGGAGATGTTATACCCGTAGTCAAGCTATTTGTCTTTGCGATTTTTGGGCTTGTCGCTCGACGATTTGTTTGTCATATGGGTCATAGCGTATAAAACGCGGATAATCGGCCCGGCAAGAATGGTAATCGCTGTTTTAACATAACCGAGATACAAAGCGTAACCGCCTATGAGTAGCATCGCAATGTACATCAAGGTGATGCAGACGCAAGCCAAACAATGGACGTAGAAATTACTTCGAGTCGTGAATATCGCGTTGTCAGCCAGTTTTTCCTGAACCAAACGACGATGCTTTTGCTCGGATTCCGCATAATTGAAAATGCGGTCAACCAAACCTTTTTGAATATCCTCGTATTTAGCAAGGGTTTCGGGCGGTAAAAACGGCCCTTCGTAATATTCGCCGGAAACGACGGACTGATCGCCGTTGTGCAAAACATCGTGTTTAGCGACTTTGGGGGCAATGGATTTCGATTCCTCGTTTTAAGTCATTTCCAAGCAGGTCCATACTTTCACGAAACCCCGCAAAAGGATCGGTCGGCGCGAGAAAATCGTCTGGAATATCTTCCGTATGAAACGATGGAGGAGATTCAAGCGGCGACATATCGAAAGGATCGAATTCGTCGGTAAGCAAGCATTTTTTAAGTATTTCAAGAGTGGACATTTTACACCCCAATGCCAAAGCGGTAATAAACCGGAAGAAGCAATGTGACTTACGAATTGTATCGCCTTCTCTTCCTCCCGGCAAGAGCAAAACAGCCGTGAAAATAGCATAATCTCATCCCGTCTTCGATTCCCCCACCATCTCTCTGCGCTCAAGGTGCGCGCATAACCAATTTATACCCATGAAAAAATCCCCCTCAAAGAAACCCGTGAAGAAAACCCCGAAGAAACCCGCCAAAAAGACCCCAAAGCCGGTCCCGTCGTTCCCGCAGATGGAGCGGAAAGCCGCGGCTCTCAATCGAAGAGTCCAACGCGGGGAACGGTTGTACTACGAAATCTGCAGAGGCGAGTACGCTTTCGTTGCTTTTTCCGGCGATGAGCGGCATTTTGCCGTCAATCGGAAAGGCGAAATCGTCGCCGTGAAAGACAAATATCCGAACGTGATCCGGTACTCCCCCGTGGAGATGATCTACAAAATCAGCTTTACGACAGTTGGACGGAAGCGGCTCCGCCGCGAGTCGGCTTTGGACGGGAATAGGTTGGTCATCCCGCACACTTCTTTGCTTTCATGCTCTTCGTGACGTATCCTTCATGAGTCAAGCCCGGTCACGTGGACCAAGGGCGCTTCCCCAC
>JAVBPO010000088.1:0-66097 GCA_031549565.1 Thermoguttaceae bacterium | reverse complement strand
GCGATCAGAATGACTTCGGAAAACTCTCCGTTGCGACGCAGATTTTGGCAAATCTGGAGCGACTCCATTTTTCCGATCGAGAAGTCAACGATAATACAGTCGGGATGAAAACTTTCGGCTTGAATACCGGCATCGAATCCGCTCGCGGCAACAGCGACCTTGAACGAACGATCGCCGGGAAGTTCACGCTTGAGATTTTCGATCAAGACCTGATCTTGGGCGACGATAAGCACTTTGGCGAGTGTTTCGTCTTCCAGATCTCCCAAAGGCATCCCATGCTCTTTGAGGAACTTGATCAAATATTCTCGCGGAATTCTTCGGTCTTGCGACCCGGGAATGCGATATCCCTTTAGCCGACCCGAGTCAAACCATTTGCTGACGGTGCGCGGGGCCACCTTACAGATTTTGGCGACTTGGCCAGTTGTAAAAACCTTCATTGCAGGCTCTCCGATTTTCTACGCTAAGTCCTACGGCGTCGCTGACGACTCTCCTTTTCGTCGGCGACTTTGACAGCCCCTTACTCGGTGCTCGAGGCCATCCTGGACCTGCGTGCGACCCAAGTATCTGGATCAGGGCAATACGATTTTGCTTCATTGTTGGCGGTCCAACGACGGCGGATTGGTTCCCTCCAATCCCGCGTAGAACCTTCATCGGCGTTCGTGCGTCTCGAAAATTAGGAAATATCGTAAAAGAAAGAAAGGAAGTCGTTTCCAGTTCTTTCGGCCGATAAGTCGTTTTTCCTCCACGCAGTCCAACCGATGAATCCAAACCTCCAGACTTTTTCGGAGATTTCTTCAAAAACCCCGAAAAAGAACGATTCTGCCAAAAGCACACAGACAAAGTCGGGATTCGGTAGAGAACCGGTTTTCCGACTGTTCTATTTCTAGGAACAAATGTTCCGTGCAACAGACCTTTTGCCGTGTATGCCTGAAGAATTTTCCGGTTGTATTCCTACAAACACTTCCGGTCGGTTCAATATGGCATTCGTTTGCATGAGTAGAATCGGTGTTTCCGATGGTGAGACTTTAGAAAGAAAATCCGTACGAACCCAACAAAACAATCGTACGGATCGTAATCAACCACTCTCGCGATTCGACTGTAACGATTGCGGGAGGATTAGGGTGGAGCACGGGCATCCTGCCCGTGACACAGGCTGGAAGCCTGTGCTCCAAATAGGTTAATGCTTACTCCGCTGCACTCCTTGCCTCGCCTTGTGATAATCCGCGAACTCATAGATTTCAAGGATCGGAACATCGTCCAGATTCCATACACCCCAGCCGCCGCGATGAATGACTTTGACGTAAACAGGTTTGGCTTGCTGAATAAGCCGTTTGTCGACGGGAAATTCGCCGCTGGGACGCCGCTGGAGTACATAGTACCGTATTTTTTTCCCTTGCTGATCTTTGGCGCCCTTGCGGTAAAAATGAGTACGAAGTTCACCCCAGTTTTTCTGCAACAACAACGTTTTCGTCGAGGACGCACAGAAAAGAACGAGTTCGTCCGGCTTCGTATGCTCGTCGAGCCAATCGGCGACCTCCCGGTCGAGCGAATCCCAGTAGTACGTCGGCTCCATTCCCGCCTTGGCCGCGCCGGACAAACCGCCAATCGCGGCGTTGTAGTACGACAACCATTGTGGAGCGTACCAGTAGAGATTAAACACGCCGATTCCGTAAATCAGGACGATTGCGCAAAGTCCTATGCGAATCCGCCGAAAATGAACGGACCAAAACGCGTCTGCCCCGATTCCGACCAGAATCGCGAGAAACGCAAACGTCGTAATAAACAGTCGCACCCCGTCGTGCGGCGGCGTTCCTGGAATCGCTCGCACAATAAGGAGCGATAAGGCGTGTAGGGAAACGACCACCACCGTTTGCAGTCGACGAGAATCTTTTCCTCGAAAGAGCGCGTTTCCGATTCCGTAAAAGAGTAGCATCAAAAAACCGAGCGGAATCGTGATCGCCGTCCAAACGATCGTGTTGTACCACGGCAGCGGATGGTCGAGGTTGTACATTCGATCGAGGAAGAGAACCGAAATGTTGAAGTTATTCCGGTTTGTGTTAAGTGTGAAAAATTGGATAAACCCGTGAAGAGGATCGAACCAGAGTGGGGGATTAAGCACGAAAAACGTCAACAATGCGACTCCCAAACCGTTGGCGAACCGAAGAAGACGTTTCGAAAGTGGAGTTTCGTCTTTCAAGACGAAAACGGACAGGAAAAACGGGACAATCGCGACCCATCCGGTGAACTTCGCGGACAACGTCAGCCCAAGTATAATCCCCCAAGGCAGCGTCCGGCGAACCGTTTTGAGGTCGAACAAGGCCCAGGTGAGTAACCAGCAAGCGGTGAGTGTCGAGTCGCAAGCGGCAATGTGAACATGCGTGAAAAGCCGTGGAATCAACAGCATCGCGGCAACAGTGGCGTAAGCGGCTTTGGCGCTAATCGTCTTTTCGATCCGCCAAAACACGGCTGCCGCCGCAGCGGCGAACAGGAACATCGGACCGAAACGATACGCCGTTTTCGGCGGCAGAAACGACTTTGTCGCGGCGTGTCCCGCGGCGATTACAATTCCGTAACCGGCCGGATGTCCTTCGATTTGAGTTGTAAAAATCCAATGCTCCCGAATCGATTCCCGCGACAATGGCTTCGCGTCGTGGAACCAAGTCGCGATTTTTTGCGCACGGTCAATCGTTTCCCCTTCGTCCCAGGTCAGCGGCAGCATTTCCGAGGTCGTAATCAGGGCGATGAAGGCAAGCAAAAATGTGACGATTGATTTCATGAAGTGACTCTAAAGGGCAACCGTCAATGGGTTGCGAAACGGGAAAACATGTTGAAATGAAAGGGCATGGGCTTCCAGCCCGTAGTGAACCCACGGCAGGCTGGAAGCCTACCGACCCAGATGCAGGCTGGAAGCCTGCGGTCCCAGGTTTCGAAACGCTTAACGGCGTTGCCTGCCACGATTCCTTTTTCGTCCAAGAAATCGACGCGCGTCCTTCCTGCTCCTCGACCTTGAGATCAAACAAGCCCGCTCCAAACCGATGCGCACTTGTTTGCAATCACCCCGATGATCCCGCGAATGACCGTGTTTGGCAAGCGGATTTTCGTTGCATTGTCCTTCGAAATACGTCGATGTGACGTCATACAATAAAATGTCGAATTCGAGAACGAAAATCATCCCGAGCTTGTTTTTCAGCTGTTTTTCGAGTTCGTTTTTGTCTCGAATCTGTCTTCCATTGACGTTGACGCTCTTCGTTTCGAATCATATCAAGCTCGAAATTCAATTTTTCGATGAAAACATCACAGCGATCCATTTGTGCATCAATCATCACATTGGAGCTTGACATGCCGTATATTGGAATCCGGAAGAGTCGGATTGGGATTGACCGTTGATGAAGCAAAAGTTCGTCGCCGAGTTCGCGGACCGGATCGTTTGCGGCGTGAAGTCGGTCGAAGGCCATGGCGTCAAGCGGGTCGAGCGTGAAGTCGTCGGGAGCGTCGAACGAAATCATGGTGCCGTCCGAGCGCACCGGACCCTTCAGTTCGCGGGCTAAGCGGAGAGCCAAGGGTTGGTATTTTTTACTTGACCGAGCGTACGTCGACGAAGTGTCCGGCGATTCCCGCGGCCGCGGCCATGGCGGGTGACACCAGATGTGTTCGGCCTCCTTTGCCTTGACGCCCCTCGAAATTCCGGTTGCTCGTTGCCGCGCACCGTTCTTTCGGCTGAAGTTGGTCCGGGTTCATCGCCAGACACATACTGCAACCCGGTTCGCGCCATTCGAAACCGGCGTCTTTGAAAATCTTGTCCAAATCTTCCCGCTCCGCCTGCCGTTTGACCGGGCCGCTGCCGGGCACGACCATGCCGTGAACGGTCGGCGCGATTTTCTTTCCCTTGACGACGCTCGCGGCGGCACGGAGATCTTCGATCCGACCGTTCGTACAGGAACCGATAAAAACGCGATCGATTTTGATGTCCGTTATCGGCATCCCTTCCTGGAGTCCCATGTATTCCAAAGCGGCCGCGGCCATCTTCTTGTCATCCGGATTGGCAATCGAAGCGAGCGTCGGGATGTTTTCGTGGATCCCGGTGACCTGGGCGGGGTTTGTTCCCCAAGTCACTTGCGGCGCGACCGCGGCTGCGTCGAACGCGTATTCCTTGTCGAAAATCGCGTCCTGGTCGCTGGGGAGCAGTTTCCATGCTTTCACGGCCGTGTCCCAGAAATTCCGGTCCGGCGCGTATTCCCGACCGAGCAGATACTCGAACGTCTTCGTGTCCGGCGCGACCATTCCGGCCCGGGCTCCCATTTCGATCGCCATATTACAGACGGTCATTCGGCCTTCCATCGAAAGATCTTCGATCGCCGGACCGGTGAACTCGACGACGTGTCCCGCACCGCCGGCAGTCGAAAGTTGGCCGATAATATACAGGATCAAATCTTTCGCGGAAACACCCGCTTGCAGCGTGTTTTTCAGGTGGATCCGCATCGTTTTCGATTTCTTCTGCCGCAGCGTTTGCGTTGCCAGAACGTGCTCCACTTCCGACGTTCCGATTCCGAACGCAAGCGCTCCGAACGCCCCGTGTGTTGCCGTGTGGGAATCGCCGCAAACGATCGTCATACCCGGTTGCGTCAAACCACGTTCCGGACCGACGACGTGAACCACGCCCTGGTCCGGATCGTTGATGTCGAACAAACGGATCCCGAACTCCTTGCAGTTGGCACGGAGCAGGTCGATCTGCTTCTTCGCGATGGCATCGACGATCGGCAGTGAACGGTCGGTCGTCGGGACATTGTGATCCTGCACGGCGAACGTTTTGTTCGGACGACGCACGGTTCGACCGGCCAGTCGTAAACCCTCGAACGCCTGCGGCGATGTCACTTCATGAACCAACTGCAAGTCGATGTAGAGAATCGCATCCTGTCCCACCTCCTGGCAAACGAGATGGCTATTCCAGATTTTTTCGTACATCGTTTTCGGCGAAGAAGCTTCGGACATGACACTCAAGGGGGGAAACTAGGAAATGAGAAATGGGAAAGTGGGACGAAACGGCGGTTATTCAATTACTGTAAAAGATTGTGAATTTTTTGACAATGTTAGCGAGATCGTGAGTGAAACGACCATCTCGCGGCTTGCTTCTCGGAGCGGAAGCTCCTGCCGCCTACCGGGGCTCCCGGGTTATGATTCTACTCTTACGGATTCGCTTGGCTACCCGGAGGGTGTTTCATTTTTCCCATGTGTATCGTTTTGCCGCATCATAACAACACACATGGAGTGTGGTGCAGAGTGAAATGTTGAGTGGTGGGCCGGGAGTCGCGATATTTCCGCGAATATCCCACGGTTTTGGGGAGATTGAGCGATTTAATGTATTTGGCACGATGTTTGCTGAAAATACATTTGATTTCCCCTCATTCCCCTTACCTTGGTTAGAAAAATGTCCCTCCGCCAAACGACTCGTTACGATGAATACGCCGAATTCGACGCGGTCATCGATCGTGGTTCGGAGCAGGGCTACTCCTCCAAAATTCACGACAATTCTAATGGGGATTTCGATTTTGTAAATTTTGCCGAGAAAGAGTATTCCGACAGCGAAACCGACAATGAAACCGACGGCGAACCCCCGCGAGACAATTGGCATGAAATCAATCGCTGTAGCGAGGGTTCGGTCGAGGAGGATCCGGTTCGGCTCTATCTGAAGCAGATGGGAAGAGTTCGGATGTTGTCGGAAAAGGAAGAAACCACCATGACCGGCAAGATCGGGGAAAAGCGAACCGAGTATCGGGAAAACTTTCTCGCGACGGATTACCTGATCGCCCAATCGGTCGCAATTTTGACCCGGGTTTCGCAAGGAGGCTTGCGAATGGATCGAACGATCGATATTTCCGTCAACGACAGGAAGACCAAAGCGGTATTCTACCATGCTCTCGAGCCGAATCTCGAAACGCTCCGCTTGATCCTCGCACGCAACCGGGCCGATTTTCGCCTTGTCGTTCGTCGTCAAAGCGGCGATCAGGAAAGGAAAGAAGCGTGGGATCGGCTGCGGTTCCGACGGAAACATGCCGCGAGAATCATCATGGAGTTGGGGTTGAGAATGAACCTTCTCGACCACGCCAAGCGAAAAATGTGTCGGCATTTCGACCGGATGGCCCGGCTTCGGGATTTGCTTCGCATTTCCCGACAAAAACCGGAGATCGGTATGCGGCTTTTGGACGGCTCGACCTTGGATGAGATTCGCGCGAAATTGCGGCGGTTGATGAGACGAACGCTGGAAACGCCGTCTACGGCTGAGCGATGGGTGAACAAAACGGATGATTTGAGACAGGATTACGAATCGGTCAAAAACGAGTTTGCGGTTGGAAATTTGCGTCTGGTCGTCTCCATTGCCAAGCGTTACCAGAATCGCGGTTTGAGCCTTTTGGATTTAATTCAGGAGGGAAACACCGGTTTGATCAAAGCGGTGGAAAAGTTCGACTGCGGAAAAGGGTGCAAGTTTTCCACTTACGCAACCTGGTGGATTCGTCAGGCGATCAGCCGTGCCATCGCGGAGCAAAGTCGATTGATTCGCGTGCCGGTTCACATGATCGAAATGATGAATCATGTCATCTCGGTCGCTCAGAACGACTTGGTTCAACAGGCGGATTCCCAAGCCGCGCTGGAAAAAACGGCGGAGAAAGTCGGGCTTTCGCAAGACGAACTGGTTTACATGCTTCAAATGGGAGTTCAGCCGTTGTCGTTGGACCAGATGATTCCCAGCCACAGTGAAAACGCTTTCGGCACAACTCTGGAGGACCGTCGTGCGGAAGGCCAACTCGCCGACATCGACAAAGAGGATCTCCGACGGCGAATTGAAGACGTCCTCCAGGATTTGTCGTTCCGGGAGCAGGAGATTCTCCGTTTGCGGTACGGTTTAAGGGATGGCACGGTTTACACACTGGAGGAAGTGGGCAAAATTTTCTCGATCACGCGGGAACGAGTCAGGCAAATTGAGATGAAGGCCGTGAAAAAATTACAGCATCCTCTCTGTTCGAATACGCTTTGCGGGTTCGTCGATCGACCGAAGGAAGTTGTGTCGGTCGAGGAAACCGTCAAAAAGCGGAAATCGGCTCGTTTGCAGCCGGTTTTCGCGAAGTGAACGATAGAGACCAGCCTGTTTTTTTGAAATATTGTGGGTTTTGTCTCTGTCCTTGTCACATGGCTGACATATTCCTGTTCGATGTAAATGTCGTATGCGTACCATTCGGTCGCATACGACATTTTTTTTGAAACTGGAACCGCTCACCCTTTTTAATATGTACGCCGCCGTTCTTCCGGAGCAATTGGTCATTGTCGAAGCGAGAAAACTGATTCGTGACGCCCTGCTCACCGTTTTCACGAATGTCAATGTTTTTCGTCATGTTTTTGGGGCTTCCGATGGGTTGGACCCGATCTTCCTGATGAGAAGCACGCTGCCGACGGTTTTTTTAGTCGCCGGTTCATCGTATCCGCAGATTCGAGAAACGGTCCACCTCGTTCAAACGACGCAACAGGGAGCGACAATCGTCATTCTCGACGAACAATTCCGCTCCGGCGGCGGTCTGCTGGTCCGCGAAACGGCAGCACACGGTTATTGGACGTTCCACGACACGCTGGACAAGATCGTCGACGGTATCATCCAAGCCGCGAACCGGCAGCAGTCGATTTCGCCGTTCGCGAACGATCATTTGAATCACCACCGCCGCAAAGGACTCCAGCTCGGGCCGAAACTCCTGGAGCACCCGCTGTACAAATTGTCGAAGCGCGAGCGGCAACTGTTTCATTTGATCGCAGACGGAAAAAAAATCGAAACCTGCGCTACGGAGATGAGCATTGCCCGCAAAACAGCCTGCAATCTCCGGGAAAAGCTCATGAAAAAGTTCAACGTCAAATCGGGAACCGATCTCGTCTGGAAAGCGGTCGAAGTCGGATTGGTCGACCATTTTCATCGGCCGATCGTCAGCCCCGTCGCCGCGAAAGTTAGCCCCGTCGCCTGCGACGGGCTGTGTACCGACGAATTACCGATCACGTAATATTCCGGGCGATCACATTGCGCTTCGCAGGGGGCGCGATTGGGCCTTGGCTTGAAGAATTTCGTCGAGCATACGGGTCCAATTTTGCGGCGAGCCGGGCGTGATCCGTCCCAGGGAACGAGCCGTTTCCGCTCCGGTGATTCCGGGAATTGCCGCCGGGATTTGGTCGGCGAAGAAAAGCGTCATAATCGCGACGCAAACGGCGTCGAAAGAATCGACCGGAACCCCGCAGTCCTTGATCGGTTTATGCGACCAACCGTTGAGATTCTTCACGAGTTGACTCAAGAGCAAACCGTGCCGACAACCTCCGCCGGTCAAAAGGATTTCGAGATTCGGTTTGGATTTCGAGTGTCGGCTTTCAATTTCCCGGGCAATCGACTCGGCAACAAAATACGCCGCCGTACAGAGCACGTCCCGAATCGCCCAATTTTCCTCGGCGGCTTGCTCCAGCGCGAATTGGATCAACGATTTTGGTGAGGGGCCCGAGGGAGTCCACGGAGATTTCGAGCGGGAAGCGGATATGTTTTTCAACAATTCCCGCCAACGGTTCAGAAGTGAAGGAATCTGTTTCCCCTGTACGGTTAAATGTCCGCTGCTGTCCACCGGAGTTTTGCCCCGGGTCAGCTGGACCGTCAACTCGTCCAATAGGGACCCGCATGGGCAGATTTCCGTAAAACTGATGCGGTCGTGAGCCGCCGGCTGCTTCGGCGACGGCAAAAAAGTCAACCGGGCCGTTTTTCCCAAATCGACCAGCAGACGATCCTTCTCTTCGGAACAGAGTACGATCCAGGCGGGGAACGGTAAGAGAGGTCCGCCGGTTCCCCCGCAGGCGATGTCGCGGGAAGGAAACGAATCGACGACGCTGATACCGATTCGCTCCGCGAGCCGGTCCGGACAGGAGAGCGTCCGATAGACTTTTGAGGAATTGGATCCGTGCCAATAACCGGGATCGAGAACGCCGACGGCCAGGAGCTCTGTTTTCGGAATGCGCGATTCGGTGAGAAGTTCGTCGAACGCTTCTTCTTCGACGCTCGTCAACTCAGTACTCAAAAACGCCAAACGGTCCCCTTGCGGGGAATCGACGGTCGGCGAAGCCGTATCCTTTCCGCTGAGCAGTTGACGGTAGCAGTCGGCAATCTCCGGAGGGAGGTCGAACGACATGCTTTGCCGACATTCGATCGGTGCCCCATCTCCACGTCCATGAACACCGACCAAAGCCGCTTCGATGCGGCGACAGTCCGAAGTGATATGCAGCCCGGCAAACCAACGAGGCATGGGATCGATTTTGAAAAGGATTGTGTTGATAATTACGAATAGAGTGATTATTACGAGAACCATAGGAAAATGCAAGTCCTCCGCGAGAGACCGCAAGAGGGCGAATGTTCGTGGGCGACGACGGCGATAATGGAACGCAATGTCCAACCGGACGCGGCAATCGTCACTATTTTATTTTTTTTGCCTTTTTTCGGGAACTCTTTCGGTGTACAATAGATCGTATCAAACGAGGGATTGTTTCGGTCGGTTGAAATCAGTGATGGATCATGTTTCAAGGATAACCGTTTTTGCGTCGACGGTCTTACAGAGTCGCTCCCATGATCAGGAAATGCCGGACATTGAACATCGAAACCCTCGAATCGCGAGAGGTTCTTTCGGCCAATCCACTGCTTTCTCTCCCGCCGACTCCTTCCTCGGGATCCGTGGAAGCTTTGGAATTCGCCGCGCCCCGGCCCGATTCCGTACTCGGTCCGACCCCGGAAGAGCAGGAAATGCTCGAATTGATCAACCGCATGCGTACAGATCCCCAAGGGGAACTCAACCGCCTCATCAAGAGCTTTTCCCCCTATGAAGCGTGGGATCCGGAGGTCACGAAGGCGTTGATGACCTGGAATTATCCCAAAGCGTACCACCTGACCAGCGAATGGGCGGCTCTGTCCCCTACGGCTCCGCTGGCGTGGAATTTCAGCCTTTACGTCGCCGCGACGACCCACTCGTTCCGTATGATCCAGGCGCAGGAGCAGTCGCACCAGCTTCCCGGGGAAGCGAATCTGCTGGATCGAATCAAAGAAGCCGGATATGACCCCTACGTCAAACCGGACGAGTATGTCGCGGCCTCGGAAAATGTCTACGCGTACGGACAGGCGGCTCGGAACGGTTTTTCCGACGCGTCGTTCACACACGCCGCGTTCGCGATCGATTGGGGGGTTCCGTCCCATTCGCATCGCAACAATATCATGAGTCCCGAGTTCTCGGAAGTCGGGATTTCCATGCTTCGAACCAGCAACGCACAATCCAAGATCGGCGATTGGGTCACAACCGTCGATTTCGCTTCTCCGGCTCTCTCGCAAGCCGGGGACGGCGCCTACCTTCTTGGGGTCGTGTTCAGCGACCTGAACGGCTCCGGGTTTTACGAAGCGGGGGAAGGGCTTTCCGACGTGATCGTCACGATCACACCCGACGATCCCAACGCGGAGATTCTGGAATTCAACCCGTATCAGGCGGGTGGGTACCAGATTTACCTGGAAAACGGGTTTTACACCGTATCCGTAACCGGCTCCTCCTTTTCCGGAAAAATCACCAAACAAGTCGCAATTCACGGACAGAACGTTAAGGTCGATTTCGCCGTCGGGGACGTCAGCGACGTGCCGCCCGTCTTGGACCTGAACGGACCGGGATATGAAGGAATCGACTTCCAGACGAGGTTCAACGAAAACGGGTCGCCGTGCCCGCTGGTGTCCCCTTCGGCAACGCTGACCGATGAAGACAGCGTTTTCCTTACTTCCGCAGTGATTACTCTGGAAAATCGTCCGGACGGATTGAACGAGTTTCTTTCCGTCGATACGTCCCATACCGGCCTGAAATCGACTTACGACGCGTCGACCGGAGTGATGCTGATCTTCGGGGACGCGACTTTGGAGGATTATCTCTCCGTTTTGAAAACGCTGGAATACGGAAACGCGAGCGAAAGGGCCGACTTGACCGATCGGGTCGTCAGTTTCCTCGTTTCCGACGGGGTCAACGAGAGCCAGGTCGCTCGTTCTTACGTTTCCGTCCGGCAGCAAACTCTCGAAACGCTCACCGTTTCCGATGTTCAAATCGAAGAGGGGGACCAGGGAATGACCGAAATGGTCTTCCAGTTCCAACTCTCCGACATTCCGCGTTGCGATGTTTACGTCGAGTACGAATTCGTCGACGGAACCGCGATCCTGGGAACGCATTATTTCGGCGATAAAAAAGGGACGGTCCATTTCGTCGGCGACCAGTCGATTGCGTATGTCCGCTTGGAGGTTCCCGGCGATTACGCGCCCGGCAAGGATCTTGAATTCACGCTCAACATTACGGGAATCTACGGAGCGGCGTGTCCCAAAACGACGATCACCGGAACGATTTGGGATGACGACACCCCGGTCGAGCTCGGTTCGACGACAAGCTGGTCCTCGGACGACTTGGATTGGACCGACGGCAGACGGCGGCTCTATTCGTTCACCCCGTCGAAATCGGGAACGGTCTACTGGGAAGCGATCCTGGCCGAAGGAAGCATCAACGATTTGACGATGCAACTTTACAAGACGAACCACGAAGGCGAGCCGCTCGCCGAAGCCGTCGATTTCAAAGGTCGCGGACGCATCGCTTGGGAAGTGGAAAACGGGGAAACCTACGTCCTGCTGGTCAAAGGGGACGTCGTGCTCGAATCCTTGAAAATGGTCCAATCGCCGTTGGTGATCGACGTCGAGAAAGGCAACCTGGAACTCGAACTCGACCCGACCCGCGAGGACTCCGTGTTAATCGATTACGAGAACGATATTCTCCAATACAACGGCGTTTATCTCCCGATTCGCTTTGCCGACTACGACGGGTTCCGTTTCCTCAACGTCGGGCCGGACCACCTGCTGCAGATCGTCGTGCGCGGCGGCAACGGCGACAATACGAAATACTTCGACATCGATCCGGACAACCCCACGATTCCCGGCAGCGGTATCGATGCGAATGGGTTTTCGAAGTACGAATATTTTATCGACGACGACACGACGGTCGTCAGGATGCATGGAACCGCCGGGGACGACCAGTTCGATTTTCGTGACACGGTCGCCAAACTGACGACGTCGACGAAGAAGATCATCTCCGTCCGGCAAGGGAAACTTTTCGAGATTTACGGCAACGGCGGCAACGACAAGGCGATGATTGTTGACACGAAATACGATGATACCGTCCGTTTCGAGAGCGGCAAGGCCGTTTTTCTCGGCGGCGGCGACACGCGGTTCGATATTTCCGTTTTCGATTTCACGCGTGTCGACGTCGATTCCATCCGCGGCGGCAGCGACACCGTTTACATCGTCAACACGAACGACACCACCGTTTACCTCGACGAACGGTTGAACCGCCGCATCGAATACGATCCGCGGCTCCTCCGGAGCGACGCTTACTGTACATGGGGCTTTGTCAACGCAAGAGTGACCGGTTCCGGAGGTTCGACCGGTCCGGTGTACCTCTGGGGAACTTACGACGCCGAACTTCGCGTGACGCCGGGCCGGCTCGTTTCCTCGACGCCGACCGGGGCTTACAAACATACGGTCGACGGTTACGCCGACATTCGCTGGATGGGAGCCGGCGACCAAGACGGCAAACTGTCGGTTTATTACGACGACAGCGACTTTTCCACGGATTCTCCCACCTGGTCCGAAGCGGGTGGCCAAGGCGTACTCTCCATTCCCAACCCGTACGACGCAAAGCCGACGACCGTTGCGATTCCCACGTTCCTGGACATTGATTTTTACTTCAACGGCAAATCCAAAGATATTCGCACACTTCCGCCCCCGCCTGCTGCCGACGTTGCGGAAACGGTGATCGTCGCGGCGGCCGCGGAAAATACGACGTTCAAATCACGCCCCGCGGAGCCGCTCCCGTCCTTGAATCGATTGCGAGAATTTTCGTTCCAGAGGGGTTTTTGGTTCCCCGGCGAGGAGAATGATTGGCTTGATATCACTCGGGAACGACTGTCTCTAGCCGACTTGGCGTTGCTTTATGAAGACTGGAACGGCTAACGATGACACCCCGCTTCTTCCGCGTCCGGCAGCGATGGGAAACGACTTGTATCGAAAACGTCGCTGCCGAAGTTCGCAAGCAACTCGATTCGCTTTTCCGCTCTCACCCGCCTGCCCCGGGCAAAACCGTCGCGATCACGGCGGGAAGCCGCGGCATTAAGAACATCGATACCATAACGAAAGCGGTCGTCGATTTCTTTAAGGAGCTTGGTCTCAAACCGTTTCTCGTTCCCGCGATGGGTTCGCACGGCGGCGCGACGGCGCAAGGTCAGTCGGAACTTCTTGCCAGGTACGGTATCACGGAAGAAGCGGTCGGCTGTCCGATTCGTTCGTCGATGGAGACCGCTGTTCTGGGGAATCTCGGCGCGGACCTGCCGATTCATTGCGACCGGTACGCGGCGGAAGCGGATCATGTTTTTCTCGTCAACCGGATCAAACCGCACACGCGTTTCGCCGGACCGATCGAGAGCGGGCTGTCGAAAATGCTCATGATCGGACTCGGCAAAGAAATCGGCGCAAGTCTTTATCATCGTGTCCTTTCCGTGGATTCGTTCGACGAGACGATTCGGCGTGTGGTATCGTTAATTCGCGGTAAAACCAACCTACTCGGCGGTCTCGGGATCGTGGAAAACGTCCTGGATCAAACGGCGATTCTTCGCGCGACACCACCGGACGAAATCGAGAATACGGACGGAGAACTCCTCGTCCTTGCACGCGAGATGATGCCGCGACTCCCGTTCGAGGAAATCGATCTGCTTTTCATCGACCGGATCGGCAAGAACATCAGCGGAACCGGCATGGATTCCAACGTCGTCGGTCGCAAATTCGACGATCACAAAGCCGTGCCCGGCGATAGGCAGATCGTGCATTGCATTGCCGTACGCGGCTTGACGCCGGAAACGGGAGGAAATGCCAATGGAATCGGCATGGCCGAATTTTGTCTCGGTTCTGTCTTGAAAGCAATGGACGTGCACGAAACGCGAATCAATGCGATCGCCGCGAATCACGTCTCCGCCGCGATGCTGCCGCTCGATTATGATTCCGAGGAAGAAATTCTCGAAGCCGCGCGAAGAACGCTTGGTTTTGAAAATGCCGACGAAATGAAAATCCTCCGTATTCGTGATACCTTACATTTGGAAACGCTGCTTTGTTCCGAATCGCTTTGGTGTCAGGCAAACGAGTTGGCATCACGGGGGAAACTGGAAATTCTCGAGGAGCCGTTGCCGGGCCGCTTCGACGTCGACCTGGTGGATCGGACCGAATGACCGGTATTGCCGGATCATGAGTCGCTCCTGCTCCGGCGACGGTTTGCCGAAGACCCGCTCGATCAATTCCGGCGGCGCCCCGACGAGAGACAGAAGAGCCGTTTTGGCGTCAACGGCATCGAAGATTTCACGCAATCCCCGGTCAGGCAGATTCTGAAGATCCTCGAAGACAAATGTGCGTTTTTGAGGTTTCCCAACAGGTTTGTTAAATGTGCTTTTGTCGAAAAGATGATGCCGGACCGACGGATCCAGCGACTCCAAAATCCGCCTTGCAACGGCTTGACCGATGTTTTTCTTGGTCTTTCCGAAAATGCCTTCCGCCCGCTCTTTGAGAACCGATTCGATTTCCTGGAGGATTTCCTCGTCGATTTCTTCCAGCTCGAACAAGATCGAAACGACATCCTTTTGGGCTTGCGGTGTCAGTTGCTCCAGAATCCGTCCTGCCGTTTTCGGCGACAACTGCGTTAAAAGCACGGCAACGATTCGAGGCGTCTCGAACAAGAGCAATTCACGAATTTGCTCCGGTTGAAAGTCGTTGAGAAAACCGAATGTTGTCGCGATATTCTCGACGACAGGTTCCGGTTGCACGCCTTGCGGGGAGGGATTCCGGTTCGTTTCCAGTGTCAGGTAATCGATTCCCCGCGAAAACGAATCCATCGTTTGGGGGATCGGATGGTAAGTTCCCGAATCCGAAACCTCGCGGTCAAAAGTGTTCGCAACTCTATTGTGGGCAATATGTTCCGGTTGCTGTGGAGCTGGTTTTTCCGTGGTGTTAATCGCGTCGAGAAATTCCGCGACGGTCCGGTTCAGTTTCTCTTTCGGTGCCCCTTTGAGCCGAATCATTTCGACGCGAACCTTGGACGCCGTCTCCGGTGCGAGCTTTTTCAAAAGCGTTGCCGACGTTTCTTCCGGGAGCCCGTTGAGGAAAAGTGCCGTTTTTTCAATACCGCGCATTGTGTGAATTACGAATTATGAATTACGAATTACTAATTGCTTGAAACATGAATTCTGACTACCGACTACCGACTACTTGTTCTCTTCATGAATTGTTCCGACCCATTGGCGGACGACGCTGGCGGCGGCATCGACGTCTTCGTCGACGACGTTGGCGGCGTCATCGACGATCGTGTTCTGGTGTCGCGCGAAAGCGTGCAGCGATCGGGCGATTTCGATTTGATCTTCGATTTCCGGATCGAGTTCTTCCCGTTCCTCCGGCGGCAGTTTCGCGAGCCGCTCCGCTTCCTCCAGCGAAAGGAGTCCGATATGGTTTTGACGTTGCGCGATTTTATGTGCGACACGAGCCGCTTCGTTGATTTTCGTCCGGTCCAGCGCTTCGAGGAGAATTTCCGTCTTGCGATGGATCGGCTGGTCGGCTTCTTTCTGCTTTTCTTCCTCGATCAGCCGCTTTTTCGCGGTTTCGATCGATTTGCCGATATCGTACGGGGAAAGTTTTTTCGGGTATTCCGTATCTTCGATGACGTCACGACTTTCGACCTCGAAATACTTGAGCAGTTTTCGTTTATGGATCCGCCTTAGCGTGTCTTCACGTCTTTTGTTTTCTTCGATCCGCTCTTTCGCGAAATCGACCGCCGCTTGCAGGTCGATCTGTTTTTTCCCGACGATTTTTTCCTTGACCGCTTTGCGTCGGATAATCTTGCGATTCTTTTCGACCCGCTCGAGCGAATCGAGCAGTTTGTACATTTCATCCGGCAACAACCCCGCCTGCTGCCCGATCTTCTCGGACAACTCCACCGGCGTCAGTGCGGGCGTATCCTTGTCGTTCTTTTTTTTGCGACCAAACACGGTATTGAATTACGAATTACTAATTACGAATTACTTTTCATTCGTAATTTGGAATTTGGAATTTGGAATTCATTCCTGGAATGCCACGTTTCCGATCCACTGTCTCAAAACGCTGGCGGCGGCGTCGGGGTTTTCCGTAACGAGGTCGGCGACTTCGCTTTGCAGGGAGATGATCGATTTGCTGAACGGTTCGAGCGACCGCTTGATCCCTTCTTCCGCTTCCTGGGCGGCGATTTCCTCGTCGGTCATCGGAACCTCTTCCATCGGGAGCTGGGCGGCTTCGTAAATGACGATCGGCTCCGGCTGGCGAACCCGCGTCATGCTCCAGAGTACGCCCATGCCGACGAGCACCAGGGCGAGAAGCGAAAGCGTTTCCCAGTTGATGCCAAGCCACGCCATAACCATCTGAGCAAGCGTCGGCTTCTCATCGATTGCCGGACGGAAATCGTCATAAGGTTCGACGTCGACCATTTGTGTGGTGTCAGGCATATCCGACGGCCGCAAGGTTTCCATGAGTTTCGCAGTCGATTTGCGGATACTCGCGAGTATTTCGACCTGAATCGATGCGATGTCGGCATCGGTCGGCTCCGGCGTCGGCTCGCCCGGCTTGGTATTGCGCTCGATCCAAACTTTTTTGAAGTAACTGATCGGAACCCGCAAAGACGCCGTGATTGTTTTCGGTGTCAATCCGGCGATACGGCTTTGTCCTTCTTCTCCTTGAAGCGCCATGTTGCGTTCGGTTTCTTCCGTCGTTTCCTTGACGCTGCTGCCTTGGATGACTTGAGCCTGCGGGTTCGGGACAGGCAATCCCAGTTGCGGTGTCAAACCGGGGCGACCGGCGATGTCACGATCTTTTTTGTCGAGATCCGTCGTGCGTTCCCGCACCGAAACCGCAGTCGGTCGATCGTGCCTGACATCATGGACTGTACGTCCGAGCGAGTCGTTGAGCTTGACGACAGTACTGACACGCAAACCGCTGATGTCCGCGAAATGCTCCTTGATCTTCTTGTCCCACTCGTCCTGGTAGTGCCGTTGCATATCCTCGTAAGTCCTGGCACCGCCTCGAATTTTGTCGTCGGATCCATAAAAGCTGGCCCATGTGTTTCCATCGGTGATCGTGATATCATTGAGATCCGTGATGCCGAACGACGTTTTGACGACGGCGGTAATCGCACTGCGTTGCTCCTCGTTGATCTCTTCCCGGTTGTGCGGCCAAACGGTCACTGCGACGGAGGGAACGGATTTTTTGTCGTACAGATTGCGATCTCGTTCGGAACGTTCATTGGTAATTACGGATGCCTCGCGAATCCAGCTCCAATTCATCAGAACGGTCCTGAGCTCTTGTTGTTTCGCGGCGGTCGATCTTTTCTCGATCATTAACCGCGTCTCATAAGCTCCCATTTTATCGATCGCCTGCAACTGATGATCTCCGAGTCCGACGACAGCTTTCGCTTCCGTAATCGCGCCGATGTATTTGTTCACTTCGTTTTTCGGGACGATTAGCTTTCCTTCTTTCCAGTCGTAATCGGATAAGTTCGCTTTCGCCAGCGCCGCGGAAACGGTAATCTGTTGCGACTGATCGAAGAACTTGCCCCCGAATGCCGGGACGTATTTCCCTTCCGAAGCGGGGAGGCTGATGAACAAAAAGGCGACACTGAGCAGGAGTCCCGCCAGAAGCAACGCGACGGTGATCCGATTGCCCGGCGTCATGCCGAGGAATAAATCCTTGAGTTGGGCGTAGAAGTTCTTAAGCTGGTCCATGGAGAGGATTTTAAATAAGAAATAAGAAATAAGAAATAATATTCAGTGCGATATTTATTCTAGCGTCTGGTTTCTTTTTTTTGTTTTAGCGTTTTCAATGAGGACACGAGAAGTCGAATCAATTCCTGGCAATCCTTATCCATACTTTCGTACATGTTTTCCTTGATGAAACCGGTGTCTTTCAACAAAAAAAGCCAATAGGCTGTTTCGTTCGCTTCTTTCAACGCGATATGTAATTTGTGAATATAGTCCGCGTTGCTTTCCGCGAATTCCGCTTCACGAATCAATGCTCCGACCGCGGTTCCCGAACGGATCACTTGCTTGCACAAGATGAATTCCCGATTGTTTTGCAACCACTTCGCCAAATTAATGACCCGAACGGCAAATGCATAGCTTTTTTTCGCAAAATCCGTATCATTCATTTGATTGATTTCTTATTTCTTATTTCTTATTTCGTTCGCGGAGTACCGGCTAAATTCGCGGAGTACCGGCTAAATGGGGTTATACTCTTATGTTTTGTATTTCCTGGTACGCTCCGACGAGTTTGTTGCGGATTTGCATCATCATTTTGAACGCGATGTCGGCTTTTTGGACGGCAGTGAGCACCTCGGCGGAGCCGATTTCGCCGCCGGTCATGAGCACCTCGACCGCTTTGTCCGCGTTCTGCTGCAACATGTTCACTTCACCGATGGAGCCGAGCAGCAGATCCCGGAACGAGACCCGCTTCTCCTCCGCCGGCGTCATGGGCGCATCGGGATCCATCGAGATCGTATCCCCGAACCGCTTCGGCAAACCCGTCGTCGAAGTTAAACCACTGTAAAGACCGTTGAGACCGTGTAGGGAGTCCATGGAGTAGAGGACAGAGGACAGAGGACAGGAAGAAGACAGGAGATAGAGAAAAGAGGAAGCAGGAAAATCGCGAATCAAAAATCCTGTCGTCTGTCCTCTGTCCTCTGTCATCTGTCCTCTAAGTAATGATTCTTAACGTTTGATTCAACATCGACTTGGTGATTTCCATGGCACCGAGGTTCGCTTCGTAGGAGCGGGACGACTCGATCGCGTCGGTGAACTCAGTCATCATGTTGATGTTCGGTAAATGAATGTATCCGTCCGCGTCGGCGTCGGGATGCTTCGGACTGAAGACCCGCTGCGGCGCGATGTCGTCCCGGACGATCTCTTTGACGGCGACCCCTGCGGAACCGTTCGGGCCCATCTCGTTGACCGTCTGAAAAATCGTGAACCGCGGCTCGTACGGTTTCAGCTCGCCGTTTTCGTTCCGCGTCGACGTGATGTTGGCCAGGTTGCTGGCAATCGCCATCATTCGGATCCGTTGGGCCATGAGCCCGCTGGTACTGACGTCCATCGTTTTGAGCATGGGAATTCTCCTTGCTTGAATGAAAATGCGAAAAACGGTGCGAATCGTAAAGAAATTTCCGTGACGCGTCAAGAGCAGAATCCGCCGGACGCAACCGGCATTTTTCGCGGGAAGACCGGCTAAAAGTGCCGGTTTATTACCGGGAAAGTTTTAGGAAAGATTCAAGTTTCGCGGGGGGGGGGAAACCGCTGTGCGAACGAGAAGAGAAAACGGTTTGGCACGGTTTGTGCATTAACGTGGAGTTGAAAGGAACCAATCACCATGTCTTACGGTCTTTATGTTTCGGCGGAAGGGGCGCATTCCCAGGAATACAAGCTGCGCACGATTGCCAATAATATCGCGAACGTCGATACGCCCGGCTTCAAGCGGGAAGTCGCGCTGCAAATGGCCCGGCATACCGAGCGGATCGATCAGGGATTCGATTATCCCGGCAGCGGCACGATCAACGATATCAGCGGCGGCGTCATTACCGTCGGAACGAAAACGGAGTTCATGCTCGGCAAAGTCGAATCGACGACCAATCCGACCGACTTGACGATCGCCGACGACGGGAAAGCGTTTTTCGTCGTCCAGGATCCGCGCAACGGAGAACTGCTGCTGACCCGGGCGGGGAATTTCGAGATTCTTTCCGACGGAGCTTTGGTGCTCCAGAGCGGTAAAGGGCGGTACGCGGTCGTCGACGAAGAGATGCAGCCGATCATGGTCGACGTGAACGATCCGACCTGGCACATTACCGACGACGGTGCGGTGCAGCAGGCGGGCGGAATTCGCACGAATATCGCGCTGGTCCACCCGAACGATTACGACAACATGCTCAAACTCGGCGAGAACGTCTACCGCTCGCTGGACGGTCAAACGGCGGTTCCGCAGATGGATCGGCATGTCAAAGCGTTTACCCGCGAACTGTCCACGGTCAACCCGGCGGCGGAGATGATCGAGATGATCGTAACCACCCGAGCGATCGAAACGAATACGAAAATGATGCAAAATCAGGACGAAATGACCGCGGGGCTGCTCAATAAAGTGTTGAGCATTACGTGATAAAATTCGTCCAGTGTTCCGCAAGTTTCACATGCGGCTCTATTGCTGCATTCTGGTCATGAAAAGCAATGGTACCATTTTTTCCAACGTTTGAATAAGCTCTTTTTTCAATATCGCATAACTCTTGGAATCCAGAGTCATCGTCAATTCTTGACCGGATAAATTTGTAGTGGATTTTGTCAGTAACGAGATAATGTTGATTATCGCGCCTTCCGCGGGGCCGACTCCTTGCTCTTTGAATCTTTTGAGCATCGGCTGAATCTGTTTGCTCGCTTCATCGTAGTACCCTTGAAGCTCCTTGGCGGAAGCCGCATCCTGCATCTGTATAGTACTCTTAAGCTCCGGTTTATTGATGTCCAGCGTCACATTAAAATAGTTCATCTTTTTCGAGACTAACTTTTGAGATTTTTGGCCCAGTTCGATGAATACTTTCATTTCAGGGTATTCCTCATACGCTGCGGCGGGAATTTCGGGTTGGCTCTCCATTTCCGCGTTGAACACGGACGCGTTTCCGACGACGATTTGCAGCATCGGGCCGCTGGAGGCGTTGAGTGCTTCGGCGAACTCGGGGCGTTTTTCGCTGCTCGGCTTGGCGAAGCGGGTTTTGACGTACTCCATGATTTCCTCCTCCTCCGCGAAGCTCGGTAGGGTCGGTATTCCGAAGACGAACCCGTGCCGCTGGAACGTGATCGGGCACTGGTTTTGCAGGAGCAGCTTGCGGAGAGCGTCGACTTCCGCTTTCGGTTTTTCGTCGCCGGCCGGAATGACGACGAAAAATGGGTACATCTGTTTATCCGCGGCGTCTTTGTCGAGAATGAAGAAAATTTCGTCCGCTTTTCCTTTTTCACGGGCGGCTTTGACGATCGGCTGAACGGTCGCCGCGGCAACGGTCAGTCCGCCTTGGCCGGCGAGGAGAATTTCTCCCGCCTTGGCCTTGTCCGGGATAAGCTGCGGCACGATGTCCTTCAGTTCCCCATTGAGAAAATCCATGATTTTCGGAATGTCCACCTGATTCAAATCGACCCGGGCGACGGCGCCCGTTTTGGAATCGAGAATCGGGGCAAGATCGGCCGCCGCGAAAACGGACGGGGCGAAAACGAAAAGACACAAGACGAGAGTGAGTGTACGCATTTTTGGGAGGGGAAATTGGTGGGTGGAAACTTCAAGCCGTTCCGCAAGTTGCGCTGCGCTTCACGTGCGGCTCTTTAGTGAGGAGTGTTATTGTACCGCAAGAAAATCTCCTCGACCAGATTCTCGATTATTTTCGTTTCCGTATCGACGGTCAGGTGGGCCGTTTCTTCGTAAAACGCTCTTCGGGTTTCGAGCAGATGCGCGATTTCCTCTTCGGCGGGGAGGTTCGTCAAATCGGGACGACGTTCGGCAGTCGACACATCCTGCTTCATGCGGCGATGGATCGTTTCTTTCGACGCGGTCAGCCAAACGACGAACCCTTTTCGTTTCAAAAGCGAGCGGATCGATTCTCTCAAAATCGCCCCGCCGCCGGTCGCCAAGACGATCGGTCGGTCCGCGTTTTCAAGGATTTTCGCAATTTCATTTTCTTCCGTGTCCCGAAACGCGGTCTCCCCGTCCTCGGCAAAGATGCGGGCAATCGACTTCCCGGCTCGCTGTTCGATCAACACATCGCTGTCGTACCAAGCAACTCCCAACTTCTCCGCCAAAAGCCGGGCGAGCGTCGTCTTCCCCGTCGCGCGGTAGCCGATGAGGATTAGAGGACAGAGGACAGAGGACAGAGGACAGAATGAAGATTTGGAATCGCAATCTCCCTTCTCCCCTTCTCCCCTTATTCCCTTATTGCTCCGATGATCCATGATTCGATATCGATCTGGTTGTGAATTTCGTCAGCGCATTCCGGTCGGACGACCAAAACGAGGCCGAGGCCGCGGTTGAAGACGCGGTCCATCTCGTCGGAATCGACGTTGCCGAGTTTTTGCAGCCAGTCGAACACCGTAGGGATTTTCCAGGAATTTTTTCGAATTTCCGCTTTCAACCCTTGCGGCATAATACGGCTCAAATTCTCTTCCAAACCGCCGCCGGTAATGTGCGCGATTCCGGTGATCTTTTCGTTCGCTTCGTATTTTTCGAGCAGTCCGATAACCGTTTTGACGTAAATCCGCGTCGGCTCCAGCAGTTCTTCGCCGACCGTCCGATTCAGTTCCGGAATGAACGTCTCAGCGGACAGGCCGTTTCGCTCGAACACGATTTTGCGGACCAGACTGTATCCGTTGGAATGTAAGCCGCTGGATGCGATGCCGATCAAAACGTCGCCGGGCCGGATCGCTTTGCCGTCGAGAATACGGCTTTTTTCCGCGACGCCGACGCAGAAACCGGCCAAGTCGTATTCGCCCGGCTGGTAAAGATCGGACATGATCGCCGTTTCCCCGCCGAGCAAAGCACAACCGGCCTGAACGCAGCCGTCGGAGATTCCGGAAACGAGCTGCTCAAGCAAGTCGGGATCATCTTTCGGCATTGCGACGTAATCGAGGAAAAAGAGCGGCCTGGCCCCGCAGCAGATCGCGTCGTTGACGCTCATCGCAACCAGATCGATCCCGACGGTTTCGTGCCGGTTCATCGCACAGGCGACCTTGAGTTTCGTTCCGACCCCGTCGGTGCAACTGACCAGGACCGGATCGACGTATTTTTTCGCGTCGGCATTCAGTTGAAACAATCCGGCAAAACCGCCGTCGAGCCGCAAAACTTGCGGCGAAAACGTGCGAGCCGCCAATTTCGGCAGCCGCGACATCGATTCGGCGTAAATTTCCAGATTGACGCCGGAATCCTTGTAGGTTGCTTTATCGGGATGGGGCATGCGTGGAGGATAGAGGATAGAGGATAGACGGCGGGTGTTGGACGATGGTATTCGATTCACCTTGAAAAGTCAAGAAAGGTGAGTTTTCTTGCCTTGAATACTTTGTGCTTGTGCTGTCTCACTTATTTTGGCCTTTATAACGAATTGCTGCAAGGTTTCAGGCTTCAGATGTTGGCCCATCCTTGTTATTCTGAAGCCTGAAGCCTATAGCCTGAAGCCTTGACCCCGAAAACGGATTTCGTAAGTCGGACCGTACAAGTACGAAAGCTCAATGGATGTCAATTCAGGCAAAATAGCGTTAATTTAGAAAAACCACAAAAAATTTTCTGATTATTCCTAAAATCCCGATTAGACAGAGACGATAACATATATGGATTAAGCCGAGTTTGCGTTTTGACACAGGGTTTAATATCACTAAAACAGTAGGTTATGCGATCCTTTGCAAAAGGAGTTCCCCCCGTGAGAAATATTCTGCGATCTTTTTTCGTCAGTCAGTTGATTGTGCTGAGTTCCTACATGATCTCCGAAGCGCAAATGACTTACGGAAACCGCACACCGTCCGGCGGCGGACAGATCCTGAACCTGTTTAAAACGCCCCCGCCCGCGGAGCAGCCCCCGTATTCCATGGGGGCCAACCCGGCGCGAAGTCGGCAGCCGGTCGCACGGTCGCAGCCTTCCTCGATCCGGTCGGCCGGGTATTCGGCACCGAAACAGCAACCGCAAAACGCTTCTTATTCACGGTACAAGCAAGTTCGGTATTACCCTCAAACCGATGTGGAGCTGATGGACGAAGTTCTCGGCCAGGACAGTACCGGGACCGCTGAGATTTACGATGATTCCGAAGAAACGGTCCCTGACGTGGAATACGCAACGGACGTCGAAGAATACGGCGAAGACCATAACGAATACGCGGACGGCGGTGAATACATTCAGGACGACTCGTTCGAAGACGGCTGCTGCGAAACGGATCCTCACGGAATCTCCGGTTCCTATGCCGGACGCGCGGGGTGCGGGATCGTGGACCAAAACCCTTCGCCGGAACCTTTTCCCGGAGCCAACGGGATCAATACCCATCCGAATACTGACTACCACTGCGGCAGTTCGCTGCTCGGTTCGTTCGGCTGCGGCGGGTATTCGCCGAAGTTCGGGACGATCGGCAATGTTTATAATCCCTGCTTTGATCCGTGCTCCAACCCTTGTCCTCCGCGAGGGCCTTGTACGGCTGCGACTTTGTTCGACGCCGGCCAGGGGTTTTTGACCGGTTGGGTCAACGCCGGCGCGACGTTTTCGCCGAACGATAATAATTTTCCGATCCGATACAACGATCGCGGAAACGAGTTCCTGATGAACCAACTTTACCTCAGCGCCGGGCGAATGGTCAACAAAAACCGGCCTCGTTTCGATGTCGGGGGTCGGGTCGATTTGCTCTACGGAACCGATTACTTCTATACCAGCGCACTCGGTTGGGAAACGGAAACCTACCGAACCGACGCCTATGGGACCGAGTATCCGGTCAGCGATCCGACGGACGCGACGTTGAAGTGGAACGACAACAGCGGCGACCGTCGCAACGGAACCGCGTCGCTTTACGGGCTTTCGATTCCGCAGCTTTACGCCGAATTTTTCCTCCCGATCCACAATGGTATGACGGTCAAGGCGGGGCATTTTTACTCGATCATGGGATACGAATCGGTCATGGCGCCGCAGAATTTTTTCTACAGCCGTTCTCTGACGACGACGTACGGCGAACCGACGACGTTTACCGGCGTGATCGTCAGCCAACAATTGACGCATGGACTCTCGGTTCACGGCGGTGTGACCCGCGGCTGGGACGTGTGGGACGCCAGCGACAGCGAAGCGTCGGGGATCATCGGCGTTCAGTGGGACACCTGCTGCGAATCGTCGATCGCGTTCACGCTGCAAACGGGAAAAGTCGCCGCGACGGACGACCACACGCGAACGAATTACAGTCTCGTCTTCGCCCAGCAGTTGAACCCGACTTGGAAATATGTGATCCAACACGATCTCGGAACGGAAACCAACGCTTCCTACGCGATCAACGGCGACAACGTGATCTATTCCGACGCGACCTGGGTTTCACTCGTGCAATACCTGGAATGTCAATGGACGCCCCGCTGTTCGTTCGGGATGAGGTTCGAATGGTTTCAGGACGACGGACTGTCGCGAATCCTGCGTTTTCCGACCAACTCCGTCTACGCCAACGGAGTCGCGAAATGGACCGGTCGAAATTTTTACGATGTTTCGCTCGGCATGAAATGGAAACCGCTCGAATACCTCACGATCCGGCCGGAAGTTCGCTGGGACTGGTCCGACGCGAAATTGACCAGCACGATCCCGGGCGTCCCTTCGCTTCCCGGCGTGTACGACAATTTTTCCTCCAAAAATCAGTGCACCGCGTCGATCGATATGATCCTGATGTTTTAGCGGTGGACTTGGCTTGGTATTCACCCGCCGAAATTTGCCCTTGACTCGTCTTGCGATATTTCGGATAGTTCGGCTTTCCGAGGGCCGTGTGTTTCGAATTGGACGCAATGAAGACGATCTACATCTATATCTTTCGCGAGATTTTCAAGTCGTTTTTCTTTGCGCTGATCGTTTTTACGGGGATTCTCGTGCTCGTCATTGTTGCGCGGGAAGCGATCAGCCACGGCGTTCCCCCCATGATCGCCTTGCGTTTGATTCCGTACACGGTTCCGGAGCAGTTGCGAATCACGATTCCGGTCGTGCTGCTGCTCAGTACGACGACGTTTTTCGCGAGAATGGCCGGCTCGAACGAGTTCACGGCCCTGAAAGCACTCGGAATCTCGCCGTGGAAAATCCTTTGGCCGGTCCTTGTGTTTTCCTTTTTCGCGAGCGTCGGTTACATCTGGTTCAGCGAAGTCGCCGTTCCCTGGGGGATGAAAAACATGTCCCGCATTCTCATTGCCGGAGCGGAGGAAATCATCTACAGCAAACTACGGATCGACCATCGGTTTTCGATCAAGGATTCCGGTTTCGAGATTACCGTCAAAGGGGTCGAAAACAAACGCTTGCTCAATCCGACGATCACGAACAAAGAGTTGAAAATCGCGGCACAATGGGCGGAAATCAAAATCGATCTTCCGCGCGAGCGTTGCGTGATCGACATCCACAACTGCGTCGTCTCCGACAATTCGAAGGACGGCGTCACCTCCGTCGAATTCGTCCAGCACGAAGACAGTTTTCCGCTTTCGAGCGTCATTCCGACCGATTCGTCCAGTACAAGCCCTTCCAAGATGCCGCTGAAACAAATTCCCGGCGAAATCGAACGGCATCATCGGGATAGAAAGGCGATCCACAATCAAACGGCCGCCCGGGCGGTTTTCGCCGCTTGTTCCGGAAGTTTCGAGACCTTTTCCCAACCGGTTTGGCAGGAAGAAGCCGGGCAGCTCGATTCGATTCAAGGAGACCTTTACCGTTTGAATCTCGAACCGCAACGACGTATTGCCGCCGGGTTCAGTTGTATGGCCTTCGTCTGGATCGGAATGACGCTGTCGATCTGGTCGAAGAAGTCGGATATTTTCGCCAGCTTTTTCGCCTGTTTCGTTCCGATTTTGATCCTTTATTATCCGCTTTTGATGCTCGGAATCGAATGGGGCAAATCCGGCACCGCCCCCCCCATTTTCATCTGGAGCGGCAACCTCCTCATCACTCTAGTAGGGTGTTGGTTTTACAAGATTATTCATAGGTATTAAGGGTAGAAGGGTGGAAGGGTAGAAGGGGAAAAGGGATTTATGCGACGGATTTTCCCATTTCCCATTTCCCATTTCCCATTTGTTATTTGTTATTTGTTATTTGTTATTTGTTATTTGTTATTTGTTATTTGTTATTTCATTTTCATGCTCCGCTTTTTCCCGCTCATCCTGTTGTTTCTCCTGCTTCCGGTCGGTGATACCGCGGGGCAGCAGGAATCGGCGATTGATTTGCGGCCGTCGTTTTCCAAGCGTCTTCCGTACTCGCAAGTTTGCGGCGTCGTCGTTTGTCAGTCGGATATCCCGTTGTCCGGACTGCAATCGATCGTCGACGAAATCACGCAGCTTCAGGTCGACCTGAAAAAATACCTGGCGATTCCGGAAGCGAACCAAAAAATCGAACTGTGCGTTTTTTCCACGGAAAAGTCGTATCTGAGTTTTTTAGAGCATGAGTTCCCCGGCGCTCCGAGAGATCGTCGGGCGCTTTATGTGAAAAAAGACGGGCCCGGCATCGTGCTGCTGCAACGAACGGACGATTTCGAGATCGATTTGCGACACGAAATGACTCACGCGATCATCCACGCTTCGATCGAGTCGGTTCCGATTTGGCTGGACGAAGGTTTGGCGAAATATTTCGAACCCCGTCCGGACGATCGGGCATTCCATCATCCGTACCTCGGGCGGGTTCGTCTCGCGGCCCGATTCGGCTCGGTTCCCCCGCTGGAGCGGCTGGAGAAGCTCGAAAACGTCTCCGAAATGAACGACATTCGCGAATACCGGGAGTCGTGGGCCTGGGTTCATTACCTCATTCACGGTTCACCGCAAACACATCATCTTCTGGCCAATTACCTGCAACTTCTCGCCCAGGCCGACGGAAAGAAAAAACTGCCCAAACTCGCGCCGCTGCTGCGACAAACGGTCAACGGTCCCGTCGCGGATTACAAACGACACTACAAGAGTTGGACGGAATAACCCAAGCTGCTCCGGGGGACTGTCCATCCCTGTTGCGGACATAAGGATCGCGTTACCGCTTTCTGCCTGTTTTCTTGGACAGGATTTACAGGACGGACAGGATGAAAGAGAATGCACTCATCCTGTTCATCCTTTTTGATCTTGTTGATATTCGGAAAATGCACGACAAATTGACGGAAAAAATCATCGGTTGCGCGTTTCAAGTTTATAACCGGTTGGGCTTCGGGTTTTTGGAATCGGTTTACAAGAAAAGCTTGCTTATCGAACTTGCACAAAATGGCCTTGCGGCTTCGGAAGAAGTGCCGATCACGGTTTTCTACGAAAATCAGCCGGTGGGAGAATTTTATGCCGACATTCTCGTGGAGAATCTGGTGATTCTCGAGCTCAAATCGATTCAAAAACTTGCTGTACCGCATGAAGTGCAGCTCGTCAACTATCTGGTCGCCACGAAAAAAGACGTCGGATTGCTGCTCAATTTCGGCCCAAGTGGTGTCGAAGTCAAACGAAAATATCGAAAGCCGAAAAAACTACCAATGGGTTTATGATCAACAGGATCAAATTGACTGAATCCTGTCAATCTTGTCGATCCTGTCAAAAATCAAACGGGAAAAAACAGCCTGTCCGCAAAATTTTACCCCACCCAGGCCGCTCGGGGTTCCGGAAAACCGCCCATGGAACACACGGGAATTACTGGTATAATCTCCCGCAGTTTTTCCTTCCATGCCCTCTTTACCTGGAGTTTCCCGTCCCATGTCCGATTTGATTGTCCCGCACGGTGGTCTTACCGAACCCGTCAACCGAACCGTTGCGTCCCAGGAAATCGACGCTTTTCGGCAAAAAGCCGCTTCGTTGGTGAACGTTCCGGTCAGCGACGCGGATCTTTCGACCGTATACCGCTTCGGCGACGGCGGACTGAGCCCCTTGACCGGCCCGATGGATTCGAAAACATTCAACCGCGTTCTCGACGAATCGGTGATCGAAGCCAACGGAAAACTCTATGCGTGGACGATTCCGCTCTCGCTGCCGATCACCGAAGCGATGTCGAAACAGCTTTCCGTCGGACAGGAAGTCGCTGTGGTCAACTCGACCGGCGAAGTCGTCGCGATCCTGCAAATCGGCGACATTTTCGCTTGGGACAAACCGCGATATTTGAAAAGCGTTTATTTGACCGAACGGACGGACCATCCCGGCGCGGATATGGTGCTCGTTCAGGACGCCGACAAGACGCATCTGCTCGGCGGCTCGATTCAAGTGTTGCCGCAACCGAAAAACGCGGCCTTCGGGCAATACGTCCACTCGCCGTTGGAAGTTCGCAAGATTCTGGCCGAAACCGGTTGGGAGCGGGTCGTTGCGTTCCAGACTCGCAACCCGCTGCACCGCGCTCACGAATACGCTCTCGTTTACGGCTTGGAAACGCTTCTGCGGCAGGGCTTCAACGCCGGAGCGTGCCTCAATCCGCTTCTGGGCGAAACGAAAGGGGACGATGTTAACGCCGAAATCCGGATGAAAACCTACGAAAAGCTGATTTCCGAGCGCGCGATCGGCGAAGGGGACAGCGATGTGGAACTCTGGAAAAAGCTCGGACAACAGCCGCCGGACCGCGTGATTCTGCTCGGGTTGGACATCAAAATGTTCTACGGCGGCCCGAAGGAAGCGGTCATGCACGCGATTTACCGCCAAAACTTCGGCTTTACCGACCTGATCATCGGTCGCAAGCACGCCGACGCTCCGTATCACGACGGAACGCCGATTTGGGGCGATTTCGACGCCCAGGAAATCTTCAACAACCTCAAAGGGGATTTGAAACTCAAACCGCTCAACGTCGGTTTCGCGGCGTATTACGAATCGGTCGGTCGCGTCGACCTGATGGAAAATCACACCGACGAAAAACCGGTCTTCATCTCCGGCAAGGACGTCCGCAAAACGCTTCAGGAAGGGAAGGAAGTCGATCCGAGGATCATGCGGCCGGGCACGTCGCGAATTCTCGCCGACGCAATGAAATCGTAACGCGAACAAGTTCGACAACCTGGGACCCCTAAAAATTTGGCGAAAACGCCGTATCGCTTGACGAGAGGGATTTTATCGTATAGCTTGGACGGAATCCAATCGTCCGGTCGATCACTTACTATTCAGCCTCTCCCATGTCCGTCCATCAAATCATCACGAACGAAAACGAAGAGAAATCGTCTTACTACGACTTCGGAACGGTTGCCGCGACGTTGGAAATGAAGCGTTTGACTCCGAAACCGCCGGAAGCGATTTTCGACGGGGATCATTCCGACCTGCTCGACGACGATGAAATCGACGATGATTTCGACGACGAGTTCGACGACGATTTCGAAGAGCTACCCGACGACGAATTCGAGGATTTCGGCGAAAACGACGAAGAGGAGCTGGACGACATCGAAATTCCGGACGAGCTCCCCGATGAGATCGAAGAACCGGTTGAAGCGGACGGATTCGACGAATTTGACGATTTCGAAGCCGACGAAAACACCTTCGACGACGACGAAGAAAACACACCGGCGGAATAATGATGTCTCACCGATTCAAAGGGATTTCGATTGTTTTTCTATTTTTCGTGAGCGTCGCTTTTCTCGTTTGGGGACAGACGGATCGGGACGCCAACCGGCCCGGAATCCGCGTTCCGACGAACGATTCGACGAACAAGTCGGAAAAAGCGGCGTCCTCCAAGAAACGGATTCGCGAAGGAACGCCGTTCCGAAACAAGCGTTGTCTTTTTCGGGAATCCGGAAGCCGTGTTTCTCTCTTCTCCGAAGACGAGTCGGAGCGGTACATCTGCCTGGAGAATCTCAACCTTGAGCGGGTCATGAAAGCGGTCCAGGACAACCCGGCGCAGCAGATTTGGAGCGTGGACGGATTCTACACGGAGTATCTCGGCGAAAATTTCGTCCACATTCAGCGAGCCGTTCTCGCGCCCGCGAAAACCGCTTCCGAACGCCAATGAACACCTACGACAAACACGGGTATTCGTTCGTTTACCCCGAGAACTGGCAGTTGGACGAATCCGAGATGGACGGCGACGAAGGTTCGATCACGCTCAGCGCTCCCAGCGGCGCGTTCTGGGTTCTGATGATCCGACCGTTCGGCTTCAATCCGGACACGCTTGCCGAAGACGCACTGAAAACGATGCTCAAAGAGTATCGGGACATCGAATATTCCCGCATCAGCAGAACGATTGCCGGTTATACGCTTTTCGGATACGAGATGAATTTCTATTTTCTCGATCTGACGAACACGGCGATGGTCTTAACGTTCGCCGACGAAAGCCGAACGTTCGCCATATTTTGGCAATGCGGAGATCAGATGGTGATCACTTCGAACCCTGAACCATTCGATCACGAACAGGTATTCGAAGCGATCACGACTTCTTTACTGCGGAATATTTAGCAACTGGAGCACAGGTTTCCAGCCTGTGTCACGGGCAAAGATGCCCGTGCTCCAAACTCGCTCTTAAAGGGGACGTGGTAATTCAGGTAGAATAAAGCAGAAGTAAACAGGCTAAAGCAACCAAAACGCCGGTCCCCTCTCCCCGGTAATCCGGGGAGAGGGTTAGGGTGAGGGGAAATGAGGCGTCAAACAGCTCCACCCCCTCACCTTAACCCTCTCCCCCGGAATACCGGGGGCGAGGGGACCATCTTTTCTGATCGAAATTCCTCCCTGTTTAACATTCTATGTTTGCCATTCTACTCATTTTACGACTCCACTCTTACGGCACGGAGACCGATTCGCCGCCGTTGGCCGAGCCGAGGGCTCCCCAAGCGCCGAACGGGCTGGTACCGGAGGGCTGGGACGCAAACGCCGTCGAATCATCCAGCCGCGATCCGCAATCGATCGTGTCGGAGATGAAATGGACGGAACCGTCCCCATAAAGCCCGTTAATGCCGCCGGTGTGATTACTGGAAGCTCCGACAAATCCACGCCCGTGACCGGGATGGTCCGTGTATGAGCTACAGTTAGGATCGTTCGGCGGAAGGATTGTTTGGAACATCAGGACACGACCGCGACCGTCGGCAAAACATTCACCGCGGACGTTCAGGGCGTGCTCGCTATCACCTCCGAGGAGGGATTTCGGGCTCGTGGGATCCTTCTTTTGACGGCACAGAGCGGCGGTATCACCGTCCGCGATCGTCTGCCAAATCCCGCCCTTGACATTGCCATCTCGCGCCCTCGCACCGGCGACGCACTCGGCGATCGCGATCGTATTGGACGTTCCGTCCACGAGAGCGGAAAGTTTATTACATTTCAACGAATTACGCTGAACACCACTGCCACCCGCGAAAAATCCACGTGCGGGATTGCCGTTGGCTTCGCCGAGCTCGATCGTTTCATCGCCGAGCGAACCGACGTAGCTGGTACGGCTGTTGCCTCCACCCACATGGGACGGTTGCGAAGAGTTCGCATCGGAAGGGCAGTAAAGGTAGGGAATCGTCACTTTGTAGCAACCGACATCGTCCCAAGGAGCCGGGAACGGTGGGCGGTCCTGAAAGGCCCCACCACCGCTTCTGACGTCGTCCATCCGATTGATGATTCGCTCATAAGCGGCTTGTTGTTCCGCAAAAGGAAGCATGGCAACGTGGAAGCTGACGCAGCCCCAAGCATAGCTGGCCGAATATTCCGAGGGAACGTTGCCGTCCGGCAGCAACGGAATCCCCATCCGGCACGGCGGCATCGCGCCGTGCGAATCGTGATAGTTATGAATGGCAAGCCCCATCTGCTTCAGGTTGTTGGAGCACTGCATTCTCCTCGCCGCTTCACGGGCCGCCTGAACAGCCGGAAGCAACAAGGCGATCAAAATCCCAATGATCGCGATCACGACCAGGAGTTCGACCAAGGTAAAACCGAAATTTCTTTTTTTCATGTGAGAAGATCCTTTCAAAAAAGTAGGACGTAAACAATGAACCGAAACGAATAAAGTAGTGATACTCTTTCGTGAGGTTGTGTTCATTCCTCGGAAAAAGGGACGAACACTGCATCAACGGCGAATAATCACACGCCCCTATTATAAACGACTTGGAACAAAATTGCAATTTTCCAAAGCAGTATGATTCAGATCGGAAAATTTAGCGCAATCCAAGGCAAGTCGAATTGCGGGCTCGCCCGAAGAGTTTACTTTTTGTATTGCGACAGATCAATGGTCTGCGAGGTATCTTTTTCCTTGACTTCGATCTTCAAAGGGGTCGTCGCCGATTTCGTGACGACCGGAGGAACCAATTTCGGCTTGGCATCGCGCTCCGCCAAGAGCTTACGACTATGTTCCGCAATCTCACCCGGCTGCATTTTAGAAAGCTCCTCATCCGTTTTCGTTTGGACAACCGGTTGATCCTTTTGGACCGTAATTTTGTAGTTGCCCACGGGAGCGCCCTGCTCCGAGTAGGTTCCGAGAGTCGTATACAACTCGACAACACCCGAAGAATTGGAGGTTCCACCGACGGTGACGCTGCTGATCGGGTTGTCCGACACGAAAAGAACCGACGCGTCGGCAAGGGGCTCGCTGCCGTCCATGAGGGTCAGGCTTACGGGAGCAACTTTGGGCATATTGGCCGGCCTGCTTTTACCACAGCCGACAGGAACGACCAAACACGCCGCACACAATAACAATAAGGTTTTTTTAAACATAAACACCGACCTTCTAAAAAGTGACTGCTCTCACCGGATCACGGATGTTAGGAGAGCTTTATACGGGAAAAAGTTCCCTGGAACAGCACTTGGGGTTCTGATACACGAACGACAAGCGTCAGTAGAATTGTGGGTAGTTTAGTGTTTCCTTTCTGAAAAAACAAGTCATCCGCAAAAAACATCAAAAATACTTTTTTAAGCGGATCGCACGGAACAATGCCGGGGTACACGAAATATTTTCTCTTTTCCAACGATTCGAAAGCACCGCGACGGCAACAACAGGAGGGGAAAAAGGTGAATCATTCTTTCACGGTATCCGGGGATCGTCTCTTCTCCGGAGTATCCCCGCTTATCTCAAGGAGAAAATACATGAAACCATTCACATTCAGAAAGACACCAACCGGCGGCGTCAGGCCGTTCGGTTTTACGTTGGTCGAGTTACTCGTCGTCATCGCGATCATCGGCATCTTGATCGCCCTGCTTCTTCCCGCCGTGCAGGCGGCCCGTGAAGCGGCGCGAAGGATGCAATGCACGTCGCATTTGCGACAACTGGGAATTGCGCTACACAATTACCACGACTCGCACAACTCGTTCCCGGCGCTCAAGGGCGGTCCGAGCGATTTCGTCTCCTGGGGGTGTACGAGTTTCATCATCGGTTTGCTGCCGTATATGGAACAAAGCGCCCTTTATTCGAACATCACTTCGGTCATGCCGATGACGCCCAACGAATCGGATCCGACGAAAACCTGGCCCAGCGCGGTCGCGGACAATGTCACGTTGTATCAAAATTCGATTCCGATCCTCGGTTGCCCGTCCGACGGCGCCTACGGTTCCCCGTCTCCGCGCGGAGTGGCCGGATTGAACTACATGGGCTCGGTTGGTGACGCCCCTTGGTGGTTCGGAGGTAACGAAGCCGCTCGAAACGATCGCGGGTTTTTCGGCGGCGGTATCGATTGCCATGAGCCCGGTCAGGTCTCCCAAAGCCCGCCGATCTATCGCCGAATGTCGGCGCTGACGGACGGGACGTCCAACACCGCGATGATGTCCGAAGCGGTGCGTGGCACCGTGGCGGGATCGAAACTGGTCAAAGGCGGCATCGCCGTGATCACCAGTGCGATTCCGAGCGATTGCGCGTCCTTGGACCGTGAAGCGGGCTCGAGAAATTCGTTCGCTTCCACGGTGACCACGACCAGTTACGTTCGCGGAGCCGCCTATTGCGACGGTCGCGCCGCGACCTCCGCTTTCCAGACGATTTTGCCTCCGAACGGCCCCTCGTGCAACACGGGGGAAGAAAATCCCGGCTGGGCCAGCGGCTACTACTCGGCGTCGAGCAATCACACCGGCGGCGTCAACGTCCTCGTCGGCGACGCGTCGGTCCATTTCGTTTCCGACACGATCAACTGCGCCACGAACGATTCCCGAGGCGGCCAAGCGTACGACGGAAACGTCCAGCCCAGCGGAACGAGCCCGTTCGGCGTCTGGGGAGCTCTCGGATCGATCAACGGCGGCGAATCCTCGAACGCGTTCTGATCGCTCGTACCTTATTACCGAACCTCGCCGTACATCGGCGGGTTCGGTATTTCTTGCGGGCGTTGACCGCCGTTTCTCCAAGCCGGTCATGGGGTTGCTTTTCGAATCGCTTGTCTGTATCCTGACGGGAGAGTGAGGGGTGTTCCATTGTCCCTTCAAACCGTCCCGGATGTGAAACAGGATTGCGAACTGAAATTCCATGGAACCCGCCGCATCAAAACAGCAGACGCCTACGGAAGAGTATTCGGAAATGACCGAATATCATTCCCAAGAAGAGATGGTTCAAACCGACTCGGGCCGTTTTTTCCTGAAGGATTCCGATCGCGAATTTGTTCGGACGGACTCGGGACGCTTCGCGTTCAAGTCGCCGGATAGGACCTATTCTTACGTGCTTCCGAAGTCGGATTGGTCGGTTCACCGGAAACGAAGCGTTGTGGGGACTATTTTGACGTTCCTGGCTCTCGCGTTCGCCATCGGTTTTGCCGCATTGGTCTTTTGGCAGTTTTTCTTTACCGCGACCCCAATGCTACAATTCTGGCCAAACACGCCGTAAAACTATCGCCAAAAAGTAATCCCCCCGCTGATATTCGCACCGCCATATTATTTCTTGTTTCTTGTTTCTTATTTCTTATTTAAAAATGTCTTTCTTCCTCTCGATTGGTGAAGTTCTTTGGGACCTGCTTCCGGGCGGTGCGAAACCGGGGGGGGCTCCGGTTAATTTTGCGTATCACGCACAGGTTCTCGGGGCGGAAGCGGCGTTTGTTTCGGCGGTTGGAAAAGACAAGCTCGGCGACGACCTGATCGAATTTTTCCGCTCCATCGGCTTGTCCGTCGATCTGGTGCAACGCGTGGACGGATTTCCAACGGGAACCGTCGGCGTCGAACTCGGCCCGGGCGGTCAACCGAAGTACACGATCCACGAAAACACCGCTTGGGATCGAATCGCGTGTACGCCCGAATCGCTCGATGTCGCCCGAAAATCGGATGTCGTTTGCTTCGGCAGCCTTTCGAGCCGGAGCGAAACGACCCGGCAAACGGTCCTGACGATTCTGGAAAATTGCCGCGATGAAACGCTCAAGGTTCTCGACCTGAATCTGCGACCTCCGTTCGTGGACCGAGAAATTCTCGAAACGCTGCTGCGCCGGGCCAATGTTCTGAAGCTTAACGACGAGGAAATCGCCGTGCTTGCCGAAATGTTCGGCTGTCCGCAAACCGAAATGATTGCCCGGGCGGAGTGGTTCGTTGAAACTCACGACTTTCGATTTCTCATTTTGACCCGCGGTCCCCAAGGAAGTGTTTTGCTCCGAAATGAAGGGGATAGTGGAGTGACAATCGCGGACCATCCCGGTTTTGCGCTTTCTCACTCGGAAATCGCGGACACGGTCGGCGCCGGGGACGGTTTCACGGCGGCGGCGATCCTCGGTTTTCTGGCCGATTGGCCGTTGGAGAAAATCAACGAAACGGCAAACGCCTACGCCGCTTTTTTGTGCACCCAAGCGGGCGCAACACCGAAAATTCCCGAACGGTTCACGGCATTGTTTCGTTAAGGCTTTCAATCCACCTTCCTTCGCAGGACGACGAGTTCTTCGAATCGCTTCTGCGAGGGCGTTCCGGTAACGGTTTCCTTTGTGGGAAAATTCTTATCGTATTCCGCGGCGGCTTTTACGTCCACATTAGAGATTTTAAGTGTGACGGTATTCGAGAAAACACCGGTTTTTTCGTTGTTTTCAGGTGAAAATTACACAAATAATGTGGTGCCTTGTCATAACCAATTGCTATTGTTTGACTTGTGATTGGAAGCTGGTGATCTTTACGAATAGTGTCATTGGTCCCAAAAGAAAGGAAACGAAGCCAATGCGTAATACGATGCTTAAGCGTTACGTTTCCTCGAAAAACAAAGCGGTATTGTACCCCCGCCGAATCGGCACGCAAGTCCGGCAAACGGCTCCTTGGAGAACTGCAAAGCTTACATTTTACAAAAGCCGAGAAGCCGGAAGGCTTTCTCGGGAGGAATAGTGAAAGTTTCGGGTGTAGCTGCGATATTGGCGGCGTTTTTGGGGGAGCGGACAGTCAGGGCGGCTTTCATTTGACGCCATAACGACTCCCAACGAAAGGACTTCAAAAACGAACGAAGCGCCATAATCACTTGGCCCTGTGGTCATATATTTAGACTCTGGCCCGCCAAGGACTGAGTTCCGAGATATCTTACTTGCGTTTTTTGTTTTCATTACATGTATTTATTTTTTCGCCACTTGTTTTTTTTTTTCATCCGGTACAATTTATCGTTGAAGTAGGGGCCTGCTTTCGTTTTCAGCTTGTCCTCGATTTTCCGGTTTTCTTAACGACACGGAGATTACATCATGAAAATGTTCAAAAACATTTGTTATGGAATTGGAATTCTGGTTGCAATGGGACTTGTAGCGGTGCAGACATCGCAAACCGCTCAGAACATCGGTGGACAACCTTGCACCGGTACTCAACGTTGGTATTCGTGCGCAGACGTCATTCCCGTGGAGGGGCATCCGGTCTACAACGAAGATGATTGCAAAGAAAGACACGATCATTTGTACAATAATAATGTAAATCGTGCTTTAGCTTCGGCTGGTGCAATTCCAAACGGCCAATGTACTTCCGTCACTTGTAATGGGAGTGTGCCCAGCTACCTCTATGATACCTGTTGTACACCGGAATGACCGGTTCATTTAAAACTCGGTACTCATATCATCCAACAGACTGAGTCTTGACACCGGCTTCCGAGCGATGGCTGGTGGCGCCGGCATCATGTGAAAACCGACCATACTGTGTGGAGTGGACGTGCGGAAAAGAGAGAGGTATTATTCAGGGTGCATTGGTTTCTCGTTGTAATGAGTACATCGCCAAGTCAAATTTTGTGAGCCGTCCGCTGAGCCGGAGCGGCGAAGAAACTCGCGGCGGGGCAATGACAATTAAGCGAAGGTGGCCGCTCAAGTCGAACATACAGCAATCTCGGCAGTTTGCCGTATATCCAATCATATTGCCGCAGCTTATGGAAAGAACGTGTTCTACCGAACACCGTTGAATTTTCTACAAGCCGTATGGGGTTGCTCCGCGTTTGCGGAGTGAAACGTTAATTGACACGGGAAATTTAAGTGCGTTTGGTATGCAGCAGGAATAAGGGTAACGCCTATGGATCGTTTTCCAATGAGTACAATATTTTTATTCGTTGTCAATCTTGTCGTTCTGGTGGGAGCAAAGGCTGAGGATAATCGTACCGATCCGGAAGTGAGTGTCGGTTCCGCGATAACGGTTTTGAAGAAATACTACGAAGGTATCCATACGGTTCAACTCACCTGTTCAGAAAAAAGGACCGCAACAGGGTCGGGCAAAACCGAGACGCTTGAAGAGGATCTCTTGAGAATTAAAATCAACTTGGCTGACAAAGAGTATTCGAATCAAATTGTAGAGTCAAAAATCAAATATGGAAATCGACCGACGGAAACGCTATTCACGAGGAATTATAATTTAGATTTACTGCGAAATGTAAAAAATGAAATTGTTATTGTCGGCAAATCACTCCCGGACTCGAAAAAGGAGAAAGATTTGGGGATGGCAATCTCGTTTAGCAGTTTCTATCAAGTTTTACCCTTTGGCATTTTTTCATGCGGGAAAAGAGTTTGCCATGTGACGGAGTGGCTGGAGAATCATGACACGAAGATTACTCGTATTACGGAAAATGAATGTGTTTTGGTGTCGAAGGGGCCTGAAGGCGATCTGGAAATCACAATAACCGATTTTGATCATAGCCCTTGCGTCTCATCTCTGTCTTTTTCTCTCTCTGAGTCACAAAGACTCCCTGGAATATTTAGTAGGATCAAATACCTAGCCACGGAGCATAGAATCATTGACGACGGTTTTTGCCTGCCGACTCATTTTGTCGTCGAAAAAACCGTTCCAGGTGACGGAAAATTCAGATATGATCCCGAGCAGGATAAATACATCCCTCTCCCCGTCATGCCGTACACGATACAATCGCAGATTGTTTTCACGGATATCCGGCTTAATCCTTTTCCGAGAAATCAAAAACTGACCTTTGAAACTCCAATTCCTGATAACACCGAGGTGCATCTGACTGACAAAAGTCAGATTCAGCATGTGTGGATTGATGGTCGGATCGCTCCCTTGACGGACGAACTGGCATTGGCCCGAGTGAGTGGTCACGGTTTTGTTCACGGCGTACGTGAATCGCGATTCTGGATCATGGGATTGGGACTCGGAATGATTCTTTTCGCGCTCGCCGTCAAAATTCGTCGTTACTTCGCATCGAAATGAAGAAATGAAAAAGAATCATGTATCAATCGCTTTCAATATTTCTACTCGTTTCGTGGATGGCTGCGACGATGACCGCATCGGAGCAGCCGTTGAAACCGCCATTGCCGGATTTGAAAGATATCGTCGTTGCCGGTCCTTACTGCGGTGTTTATTCACTCTACGCCTGCCTTGGGGCACTCGACAAGCGTCCGCCGATGGAAGAGTTGTTGACAACGGAATTTGTCGGATCCTTAAGCGGCAGTACGGCCGAGGAATTGATCGCAGCCGCGGAAAAACAGGGGATTTATGCCAAATGCTATGGAAATATGACTTGGCGTCAGTTGTTCGAGGCGGCGGAACCGATGGTCCTGCATTTCCGCGGCAGCGGCGACCGTGATTTCAACCACTGGGTCGCATTTCTCGGTGCCGAGGGCAAACATGTCCGAATTATCGATATTCCGCATGAACTGGTTTTTTTTTCAATAGCCGAACTTCTTGCACACTGGGATGGAACCGCTGTTGTTTTGTCGAAGAATCCGATTCGAGAAGACATGATTTGGCGAAAACGGTTCGATTATTTGTCTATCGCAATGTGTCTTTTAGGGGGTGTTTTTCTTATCAAAACGTTTATGCGTTCAGACAAGATCGAACACTCCGGCACTCCAACGCGCTCCCTTTTGATCAAAAAACTTTGCGTCCAAACCATTTCCTTTTTCGGAATCGTCGGTTTTGTTGCGATTCTTTTTCATTCCGTGACGGACATCGGTTTTTTGAAAAATCCGGCGGCAGTTGCCGAAGTGACACATCGCTACTATACCGTGGACGTTCCCGAAATTTCTCTTCGTGAAATGAAACGAATCGCTGAAAGTAAGAACACCTTCATTTTCGATACGCGTTACCGCAATGATTTTCAACACGGCGCAATTCCGAACGCAACGAATCTCCCGATTGATTCCAGTCTTGGCGAACGTAAAACCATTTTGAACGGAATTGATAAATCAGCGAAAATCATCCTCTATTGCCAAAGTTCCCGGTGTGGTTTTGCCGATGAGATTGCTTCTTTTTTGAAATTCAACAATTATCGCAACGTGTTTATTTTTCGTGGAGGATACAGTGAGTGGTCTATCGACTCATCCCATCCGTAAAAAAAACAACTCCTTTTGGCTTGCCTTTGACGCTTTTCTTTCATGGGGACTTGGAATCGTCATGCTTTTAGCCGCAGTTCCACATTTGGAGAATCCCTATTACTTTCTTGGAAGTGTCTACGCATACAGAATTGTTGAACCGGGCATCGGTCAAGTCGTGGCGATGGTCCTGCCGTTGACGCAGTTGACTCTTGCCGCATTGTTGATCGGGCGAGTCTTTATCAACACCGCAAACTTCATTGCAATGTTGCTATTCGGTGTTTTTACTGTTGTTCAGTCGCTTGCGTATTTTGGAGGCTTGGATATTTCATGCGGTTGTTTCGGGCCGGAAAACTCCATGCCCGTCAATTTCTTTTCAATTTCGTTTGTAGGGACTTTGTTCGTTCTTTCATTTTTGAGAAATATTTCTGTTGTGATGTGTATACCTATTCAGGCTTGCTCATCACCAAAGATGAACAATGAAGATACCGATATCGTAGATTTCTCCCCATAACCCAGGAGTCGGCCGGAACTTCCGCCCCGTTATGTGCCCGCGAGATGGTCGTTTCACTCCCGATCTCGCTAATATCGTTAAAAAATTCACTATCTTTACCAATAATGTCATTGGTTCCAAAAGAAAGGAAACGAAGCCAATGCGTAATACGACGCTTAAGCGTTACGTTTCCTCGAAAAACAAAGCGGTATTGTACCCCCGCCGAATCGGCACGCAAGTCCGGCAAACGGCTCACGGGCCCGCCCTGCGGCGGAACGCGGACCGGCCGGAATTCCTGGAAATATTCCCGTGTTTGCCTTTCTTTCACGGAAGCCATTCTCTATAATACCGATTACAGGAAGCGTACCGAAAATTTTTTCGGTTCGGAGCGAAAGTGTTTACCGTTTCACCAAAAGGAGGATCAGCGATGTTCAATCAGGCACTCTCCCATTCTCCCGACTTGTCGCAACAATTGATTGCCGCGATGAGTAATGCCCCTGATACCGTCGTCGTCGCGACCGATGAAAAAGGGGTCTACTCCTGCTTCGAGGGCAAGGGGCTCGAAACGAACCACCTCAAACCGCAAAAATACCTCGGCAAATCGGTTTACGAACTTTTCACGCCGAACGACGGACCCTATCGGCAAATCGACGGGGCGCTGCATGGTCAAACTGCCCTCGAAACGTTTCCGGTCGACAATCGCCTTTTTACGGGGCGGATGCACCCGGTGATCGACGCCGCCGGAAAAATCGTCGGCACGGTCGGTTTCGCGATCGATGTTACGGGCGACAAGCCGTTTTCCTCGTCCGGGATAATAGATGAGGACCGAGTGTTCCAAGTTTTGTTCGAAAATCTCCATGATCCGATTTTCGTCATCGATCGGAATTACGTGATTCTCCGATCCAACAAGGCGATGAACGATTTCTACCATACGCAGTGCCCTCTGGTCGGAAGGAAATGCCATACACTCTCCCATGGAGACGAACTGTGTCGCGGTTGCCCCGCCCAGACAACATTTCAAACCGGCCGGGTTGCGCAGTCGTTCGATTATCGGCAAGTCCTGGTTTCACGGCCCGGACTCTGGTTTGAACAGACGTCTTACCCGATTTTCGACGAACACAACGATGAGGTTTGCGCCGTGATCTGTCACATGCGCGACGTTTCCGAGCAAAAGCGGGTCGAAGAACAAATCGAATATTTCCGGGAGACCGTTAAAAAACAAACGGAAGAGCTCCGCAAAAGCGAAGCGAAACTTCGCGCGATTCTTCAGTTGAACAGTGCCGCGATCTGTTTTTTCGACGCCAATCGAAAGATCATCTATTGTAACGACGCGTACGAAACGTTCACCGGATATTCGAGGTCGGAGCTGCTTCACATGCACACGACCGACTTGATCGATTACGACGACGGCACGACGAAGGAATACGTCAATCTACGCGACCAGGTCTTCTCCGGCAAAACGGACCGAATTCGCTCCATCCTCAAACACCGGAAAAAAGACGGCTCCGAAGCTTGGGCGGATATTTGCATTACCGAATATCGAGCGGAAAACGCTCGCGAATCCCATTATGTCGCGATCGTCATCGACATGACCGACCATTATCGCCTGATCGAGGAATTGAAAGCGTACAAAGAAAAAGCCCTGACGTCATAAAGCAAGAAAAAAGAGCCGGGGATGAAGCGAAGCGCAATCCCCGGGCGCAATCACTGATACTTTGTATGAATCAATACATAGCGCGATACGGAGCGATGCGGTTTCTCGGGGTGTTCTCTTTCGAGGGGAATCCGCTGCCGATGAGAACGCCCGTGATCGTCCGGACCGAACGCGGTTTGGAAGCCGGATTGGCTCTTTGCGACGCGACGGAAGAACGGATCGCGAAACTCGGAGACGGCCATGAGGTCAATCGCATCGTTCGTGGGATGACCCGGGACGATTTCGCGGCACTGCGGCGTCTGCGGGAAGAGGAAAAACGCGAATTCGCGCGTTGTCAGGCGATTGTCCGGCGGATGAATCTTCTCATGGAACTGGTTCGCGTTGAGCATCTGTTCGGCGGAGAACGAATCATCGTTTATTACGTCGCAGAAGATCGGGTCGATTTTCGGGAATTGGTCAAAATTCTCGCTTCCGAGTTCCAAACCCGGATCGAAATGCGACAAATCGGGGTTCGGGACGAAACGAAACTCTTGGCCGATTACGGCGATTGCGGTCGGGAAGTCTGCTGTAATTCTTACTTGATCGAAATGCCGCCCGTTTCCATGAAAATGGCGAAGCTGCAAAAAGCGACACTTGACCCGACGAAAATCTCCGGACATTGCGGCCGGTTGAAATGCTGCTTGCGGTATGAAAACGACGTGTACACCGATTTGCAGAAAAATCTGCCCGGGCTCGGAAAGCTGATCCCGACCGCCGAGGGGCCGGCTCGGGTTCTTGCTCACGAAATTCTCCTGCAAAAAGTGTGGATAGAACTTCCCGACCAGCCGCGAAAACTGGTTGCCGCAAGTCTGCTTCAAAACGAACCGCGATCCGATGCGACGGAGGGCGATTCGGAATCGTAGTGAAGCTTTCACCGTTCCGCAAGCTGCGCATGCGGCTCTTTGTTGTGTTCAATATCGTGTTACGGTCGCGACCAGTTTCGACGCTTCGCCGGATCGGGATGGTTTTCGCAGCAGAAAATTTCGAACGCCTTTCAGGAATTTGATCGCCGGATGTGTGGAAAAATCCCGAACTTCCGTTCGTAAAATGTTGAATCCTTCCCTTTCCAGAGTATTTCGAAGTTCCGTTTCACTCCAGCTTCGAATATGCTGCCAACGGTGAAAAACCGCCCCGCAGTCCGGACAACAAACCAGCGATTGCTCCAGATTTTCGCCGTCGGGCGTCGTGATAATCGCGACGCCGCCGGGTTTGAGGAGACGTTTGAGGTTTGCGAATGTTTGATGAAGCGCCGCGTCGTCCAAATGTTCGATCGTTTCGATCAGGAAAATCAAATCGAACGCCCCGCAAAGCGGTCCGGCGAGAATCGTTTCCGGAAGAGACGCGCCGAGAAACCCCTGAGTTTGCCCGAATCGTGATTCAATCCGGGCAATCGATTCCGGGGAGAAATCGACCGCTGCGATTCGCCCCTGTCCGTTTTGGAGAAGCGAAGCGATCAGATGTCCGGCGCCGGCCCCGTAATCGAGGATCAACGCGTCCGGCTTCAAAAACGGTTTTGCATGGCTCACGAGCCGTCGACCGGAAAAAAACGTAAAGTATCGCTCCGGAAAGTGGGACTCAAAATCCCAGAACCGTCCGACCTTTTCCGTCGTCCATTCGACCGGGTGCTCTTCGGGAAGACTCATCACTCGTTGGTGGACGCGAAAAACTTCGAGACAAACCCGGCAAGGGCGGCGCCCAAAATCGGAGCGACGATGAACAACCATAGCTGGGAAATCGCTCCGCCGCCGACAAAAACCGCCTGGGAAATGCTTCGAGCCGGATTCACCGACGTATTTGTGATCGGAATACAAATCAAATGAATCAACGTCAAGCAAAGCCCGATCGCGATTGGGGCGAATCCTGCCGGAGCGCGGGAATCGGTCGATCCGAGAATCACGAGTAGGAACATGAACGTGAGAATCGTTTCCGCGAGAAATGCGGAAATCATGCTGAACTTGTCCGGGGAGAGGTCTCCATAACCGTTGGTCGCGAATCCGCCGATTTCTTTGCCGCTTTGCGTCAGAATCACATACAGCAAGGCCGCCGCGGCAATCGCGCCGATCAACTGGGCGATGATGTATGGAACGACGTTTTTCGACGGAAAGCGTCCGGCGGTGCAAAGGCCGATGGAAACGGCCGGGTTGAAATGTCCGCCGGAAATATGTCCGACCGCGTACGCCATGGTCAACACGGTCAACCCGAACGCCGCCGCGACGCCGGCAAAGCCGATGTGCTGCGCCGCAAAGACCGCACTGCCGCAGCCGCCGAAAACCAGCCAAAACGTACCAAAGACTTCGGCTCCGCAACTTTTGGAAAGATTCATCTGAGATTGTCTCCTTGAATGGAAAATGGTGTGAATGTTACGATATATGGGAGGAATTGTACACTAAGCGAGATGTTTTGACTATGGACCTTTCGAGAAAACCGAACATCGCGCCGGGATCAACCTTTATTTCCTTGGGTTCATGTGCTCGTTTAACCTCACTAAATCGAAATACTCCCCCCTTTTTCACGAATTTGATAAATTTTTCAGAAAAAAAGTTGTATTCGCCGCTATTTCTTATATACTGGAGATGGATAGAGGTGGGAGTGTGAAATCGCCGTCGCTGCCCCCTTTTCTTTTCCCGACCGAGCATTCTAATTTCTTGTAGTGAACTTGTGGTTTTTCCCGGTTCACGCAGGAGTGTCCATTTATCTCCAACTTTCCCAAAAAAATCCATTCGTCCTCAATATCGTGAAAGGTGTCTTCATGAAAACAAATCGTGTCTCTTTCATTAAGGGTTTTACATTGGTCGAACTCCTGGTTGTTATCGCGATTATCGGGATCCTGATCGCGTTGCTTCTACCAGCGGTTCAGGCGGCACGTGAAGCGGCTCGCCGGATGCAATGTACCAACAACCTCAAGCAACTCGGACTTGCCATCCACAATTACCACGACGCCAGCAACGCCGTGCCCAATTTCGCGTGCATCATGGTTCCGTTCTCGGATCCCATTCCCTACGGATCGGGAAATCGGGCACGTAACGAGGTTTCCGGTTTCGTTTCCCTGCTCCCCTACATCGAACAAGGGGCTCGCTATGACGCAGCAAAGGGGCTGGATACGCCGACAGTGACCTGGTCTTCCGTTTTGGCGGACAATGTCAATGCAACTTGGCCCGTATGGACCGAAGCGGTACCGGCTTTCCTGTGCCCCTCGGATGGCGGCGCCAAGGCCGGCGGTGGCGGCGTGACGGCCCGGGCGAACTACCGATTCAGCGTCGGCGACTATCCGCCGCTGTTCTCCGTGACCAACGGGACGACGAATCTGCCGGCTTACACGAATCAGGAACCGAACTACACAACCGCTCGTGATCGTGGTGCTTTCGGGGTCGGAACATCCAAAGCGTTCGGCGGGATCACCGACGGAACGAGCAACACGCTTGCGGTTGCGGAGCGCCTGACCGGTCTTCCGGGCTCGCAGGATTACAAAGTCGGGCTCGGGGTCATCTCGGGAGCGTTTGATACGGGCAACAAGGCCGTTTTGAATCCCAGCGTGTGTGCGGGGACCAAAGGAACCGGCAACTCCTTCGATATGAAGAAAGTTTCGGAAGTGGTTAAAGACACTCAAAACTACTCGCTTTCCTGGGTGTGTGGTAATCCCGCCAGTTGCACTTTCGCGACGATCCTGCCGCCGAACTCGCCGTCCTGTGCCGCGATCGCGGACGCTTTCGACATTACACTGGTGTCCGCGTCCAGTAACCACACCGGCGGGGCCAACGGATTGCTCATGGATGGGTCCGTCCATTTCTATTCCGATACGACGAGCGCCGGAAATACCACTTGGTCGCCAAACGGAACCACCACTGAAAATCAGAGGGCGGGCAGACCCTCTGGTGCGAGCGTGTACGGCGTTTGGGGAGCCCTCGGTTCCAGAAACGGCGGCGAATCGGTTGCCACGCCGTAAGCGGGCTCGAAAAAACCCGAAAAAATGCGATCGTAGCGAGCGGAAGACTCTATGACAACCCAATCCTATTTGGAAGTTTGTGAAGAAGCCGCTCGCGTTGCCGGGACGCTCTTGAAAGAAAAAGTCGGCAAGGTTGGTTTCCGCGAGAAAAAGCGAGCCGACCTTGTCACGGAAGCGGATACTCAGGCTCAGGAAACGATTCGAGCCATTATCGGTCGATCGTTTCCGGACCATGAGTTTCTCGGCGAAGAGAGTCTTGGGGCGTCCGCCGATTCGTTTCGCGGCGAACGTGGAAAATTCTGTTGGATCGTCGATCCTCTTGACGGAACGACCAATTTCGTTCATCAAGTCCCTTTTTTCTGCACGTCGATCGCGTTGGCGCATGGGGGCGAGTTGCTCTGCGGCGTCATCTACAATCCGATCACGGAAGAGTTTTTCTCTGCGGAACAGGGAAACGGCGCATTTTTAAACGGTCGGCGGCTCCATGTTAGCGACGTTGAAGAACCTCGCAACTCTTTGGTCGCGGTCGGTTTTCCGACGAATACGCAATCGGATTCCGAGGATCTTCGGGCGTTTCTCAAAGCGGTTCCGATCGCACAGGCGATACGTCGGACCGGTTCGACGGCTCTCAATCTGGCCTACGTTGCTGCGGGCCGATTCGACGCGATGTGGGGATTCAGCACGAACGCTTGGGACATTGCCGCCGGAATCCTGCTCCTGCGGGAAGCGGGAGGGATTGCTCTCTCGCCCGACGGCGGACCCGTTTCGCTCGAACAACCACGATTTCTCTGCGCCGCCAACGAAACGCTCTTGAAACGCTGGAAAGAGATTTTGATTTAGGAACAGTCCAGACGCGTTTCGGTCGGAGCGGTTTCCAGACCGCTAACAAGTTTACGATTTGAGTCCGAGCCGCTTGGCGGTGGGACGGGGATCGGCCGGGCATTTTTCCCGGGTCTGTCCCGCCGGAGCGATCCTGTTCCCGGAATACGACGACCCGATCATCTCCGGTCGGGCCGAGTCGAAAAAGCCGACCGGAGTGGACGATCTGGACGATTTGATCGACAGCGTCGGATGAGGTGAATCACTCGTCCTTATCGACCTGTTCCGGTCCGACGGATTCGCCGCCGTTGCGGGTAATCAGCGCTTTGAGGATCGCCGGAGCGACGTTTTCGCGGATGAAATGGGCGGACCCGTCGAAAAAGCCGGTGTTCATTCCGAGCCGTTTACCGACCGCATGCGGGCCGGCGAGTCCGGCGTCGGTCTTGTTGATCCCTTTTTCGGCTTCCTCCTGCGTGATTTCCTGCGTCGGATCCATCCAGCAGACCGGCGTTTTCCGTTCGACGACCGCGAGCGTGTTCGAAGTTCCGTCGGACAACATCGAAAAATCGAATTTTTTATTCCCGTCCGGCCAAGCGTTTTTGCCGACGATTACCGAATAGGTCGTCAAGCCGTTCTTTTTGATCTCCGGATTCCTTGCCGCCATTTCGGGACACTGGAAAACCGACGGACACTGGTCGTGGAACTGTTTGTTGTACGCACTGTCCCACGGCTCGTCGCGGCGGATTTTTTCGTACAACTCCACTTGCTCCAGGTACGGCAAAACCGCGACCCGCCAACTGTGCAGCGGCTTGCCGTCTTGGCCGACGGTGTATGTTGCCGGTAATTTTTGCTGAGAGTCGTGGTGGTTGTGTAACGACAGAATGATTTGTTTCAGATTATTCATGCACTGCATCCGACGAGCCTGCGTTTGGGCGACGTCGATGAGCACGGCGGGAATGTCGAGCAAGCGTTTTCCTTTTTCTTTAAAAACCGTTTCGTTGAGTACGAACTCCAGACGATCCCCCTCCGGTCGCGGCAGGAACGACTTCGCGATCCCGACGATTTCCTCGTGTTTCAGCTTCGAGGCGTCAAGGAAAGCCGTGTACGCCGCGTTTTCCTTGTTCTTTTCCAGAAAAGAGTCGAGGAGCGTTTGCAGGGCGTCATAAAGATCCTTCGCGGCTTGCGGCTGCTCCGACTGGACGAGAAGTTTCACTTCAAGTTTATCCGCGTCGACGCCGAGCACGGCCCAGTCGATACCGCGAGTCAACACGGTCGGCGAAACTTTTTCCAACGGCTCCGGCAGCGTTTCGACGGTTTCGGTAAAGACCCGCTTCATCTCCGCCGACGGCATCACGACAAATTGCGCGACGGAACCATCGACCGCCTGGAGCGCTTTTTCCAATTCCGGTCGCAGGGACGGCTTGACGGGAAAATTTCGAAACACCGCAGCATCGCTGTCGGCGTCATGCGCCATGAATCCTGGTAGTGGAATGATCAGGAACGAATCGACGACCTTGAAACTCGATTTATAGCGATTAAATTCCTGCGGACTCAAATTCGCGGACAGGAGAAATGTCGTGAGCGGTTCGGCAATTTCCGGATCGAGAATCGGAATGGCGTAAACACCGATACTGCCGGGCAGGTACGATGGATTGATCAAAATGTAAATGTCCCGGATTCCGTAGACGTTTTTGGCGTCATCGAGAAATTTTTTATACGCGTCCTTGTCCCGGTCGAGATTTTTCGGAATCGCGTTGCGCTGGTCCAGGCTGAGCACCAGATCGAACCGGTCGATGTTGCCGAGCAGCATCGGGCGCAGTTTGGCGTCAATTTGGTCGATGTCGATTTTATCCAGATCGACATGCGCGACCGCCGCAACCGTTTCGTTGAGCAGCGGCGCGATCTGTTCGGCGATGCGTTTCGATTCGGTTTGAGCGAAAGCGAATGACGCGGAAAGGAGGAGTACAATGGCGAGGAGTATTTTGTTCATGATGTTTTTGAATTGTTCGAGGAAAAGAGCCGCATGTGAAGCGAAGCGTAACTTGCGGAACAGGGTAAACGTTTCACCGTTCCGCAAGCTGCGCATACGGCTCTTTGGGGTTAACGTAGTTTGATGACGGTTCGCTGGATTCCGTAGCCCGGATCGTACTCGACGACGCCGCGGCCGTTTTCGATACGGTAAACGTACGGTTTGCCGGTGAACGGGTCGGTCGGCGGGATCGGGACCGTCGTGATATCGTCGAGCTTGTCCGGCAGCTTCCCGCCGTTTTCCGCGGCGTACAGGCGGATCGCTTCGACGATTCGCAGCACGTCGGCGCTCGCCTGGGAGCGACTGACGGCCCGGTGGTACGCGTGAAATGCCGGGAAAAGCAGGCGAACGATCGCGTCCAGCGGCGTCACGATTTCAAGTTGGATCACTCGTTGTTCCAGGTCGTTGGTTCTCTCCCATTGCCAGTACGGTAAACGAAGCGATTTCAAACAATCGTCCCGAAAGGTCGCGTATCGATAAACGCTCCATAATCCGATCGCTTTGGAAACCGACATGTTTTCGATTTCCTGCTCCGTTTTTCCTTCGGACGCCAACCACAATTTCGCCTTCGGATACGCGGCGATTCCCCAACCGCTTGCGATCAGGACCGCCGTTTCCGGCTTGATGTCGTTGGAAAACCAGCCGCTATCGATCAGCGACGGCGCCGCTTTGACGAGAACGCGATTGAATTCCTTCCAGTCGTTCTCGGTCATTGCGTCCGGTTCGTCCATGGCCCGTGCGACCTCGGGAAACATGAGCCGGAGGACATCCATTTCGACTTCCATCGAATCGGCGTACGAAAACGGAGACGGCGGAAACGCGGCCAACGTCCAGTAGAGATTCGGCGCGTCCGGCTGCTGGATCAGTTCGAGCAGGCATTCGTTCATCATCGAGTCGATTGCGATTCCGACCAAATATCCGACGATGAACGGACACCCTTCACCGAGATGTCGGGCCAAGGTTTTGCCGACCCGGAGAGATCGGATCGCGGCGTCATAATTCTTATCATGAATTTCGAGCCGGATTTTGACCATCAGCGCCCGGGCCAGGTCGCGGCATTCCTGGACTTCATCAATGATGACGCCGATCACGTTTTTGTTGCCCCGGATGGGATACTCCCAATCGCAATAATCGCATCGACTGCCCGCTTCGAGAGAACGGTAGACGCCATGGAACCGGCTGACGAAATTTCGAGCTTCCTCGATGGGGAATTCCGCGGCCGGCTTGGTACAATCCCAACTGTACGCAAGCGGTTTATACCGCAAACTCGCTTCATATCGAAGCGTTTCGACGTTTTTCATCGCGTCGTCGGGAACGGCTTGCAACATTTTTTCAAAGGCGTCATGCTCCGCTTTTTTCTCGTCGAAATATTCCGGCTCGGTGAAAAGACGAGCGTAATTTTCCTCGAACTTTCGCGTTTCGTCCGACAGTTGATTCAGTTTCATTTGGGCCAGCGCCCGCATCGCATAGTTGTACTGGATCGCGGCGTTATTTTTGACCCGCTGGTCGAAGCCCCAGGTCAGTTTATATTTCAGGGCGGGAACCGGCGTCTTCTGCGGCGTCACGGTCAGCTCGGCAAGCTGCACGTATTGCGTTTTGCCGTCGACTTCCTCCGTAACGCTTTGCGTGACTTGCGCGCAGGCGACAAGCGGCGTCAGGAGGAATATCAGGAACGGATGGTATGTTCTCATTTTTTCGATATGGGTGTTGGAGTGTATTGTTGAGTTGAGAATTCCTTTGTCATGCTGAGGTACCCCGAAGCATCTGGTTTCCGTCTTCAACACGCATTACCAAGCGAACGAAGGCTGGAACCAGATTCTTCGTTTCGCGAGTACGCTCCACTCAGAATGACAGCGTTTGCTGCGTATTGCCGACGAAAGCCTACAATTTCATCCGTTCCCGCAGCTTCAGCAGCGAGTTCGGGTCACTGGACGGTTGCGGAAGGTCGGACGAGTACGAAAAATCGGTTCGCGGATGGTTCGCCAAAAGTTTGCTTCGTTTGTTGTACTGCGCGATCATGCCGTCGATGTCGAGCGGAATCTGCTCGTAAATTCGCGGGATCGGCTTTTCTTGGGGAATCGTCGGTTGTGGTTCGACTTGCTGGAAGACGACCTTTTCGACGACGACCGGCTTTTGCAGCGAATGAACGAGCACGCCGCCGCAAATCATTCCGAGCAGGATGCAAAGCGAGTGGGTCAAAAACCGGAGCGGCGTTCGTCGGACAACCGCTTCCTTACGGGCACGGCTCTGATGGGATATCTTCGCGGGTCTGAGTTTACGCAATTCCTGTTCGAATTCCAAAAATTCCCTGTCCTCTGTCCTCTGTCCTCTGTCCTCTCTCATCTGATCACCATTTTTCTCAGTTGGGTCAATCCCTCGACGTATTTGCGGTGGACGGCGCTTTTGGACGAGCCGATCATTTCCGCGATTTCCTCGTAAGTCAGTTCGCCCCAGATTTTCGCGACGATCACCTGCCGTGTTTCCAGCGGAAGTTTTTGCAGATTTTCGGCGACGGCTTCGGCGTCCAAACGACTCGCATGGTCCGGCTCGAACCAATTTTGCCGGGATCGAGCGTAATTTTCGTCGTGCTTTTGTCGGGTTTTGCGTTTTCGGAACCGATCGTTCGACTCGTTCCGAACGACGGCGAAGAGCCAAGCGACGGCGTTTTCCGGCCGCTCGGTTTTCAGCTCGTACAATTTGACCAGCGCGTTTTGCACGACGTCTTCCGCGGCGTTTTCGTCCCATTGCCGAGCAAAAAGCAGGAGCGAATCGACCACGGATTCCTGATTTTTGAGCAACATATCGAAAAAACAGAGCGGGAAGCGTAAGCGAGCGACAATGAACGGCCTCTTCCAGAGAACGACGTTCCGCGAACGTCTCCTTCCCGGTATTTTAAGAAATTTTTCGAAGAAAAAAGTCTGGAAACCTAAAACAGGTAATTTTCCAGTTCCGCCAGTTCCCGATAGTCGGGGATAATCAGGTCGGCGCCGGCTTTGACGAGGCGGTCGCGTTTCCAGAGGTCGACGCCGGCGCGGTTCGCTTCGTCGGTTGCGACGCCGATCGCATAACCGCCGACCCCTTTGACGTTTTCGATTTCGACGTATCCGTCGCCGAAACCGATCAATTCCGCTCCGACGAGCCGGTTGTCCGCGATGATTTTCTGGATCACCATCGCTTTGGAGAATTTTTTGTAATCGTCTTGGGCGCCGTAGATTCCGCCGTTGAAATAATCGGTCAATTTCAAAAGCGCCGCTTCCTGCTTGACGTATTTTTCGTCCGTTCCGCTGGCCAGATAAACGGTCAGGTTCCGCCGTCGGAGCATCTCCAGAAGTTCGTACGAGCCGGGAACGATATGTTCGTTCGGATCGGAGCCGTTTTCCAACGCCGTGAGCCGGTCCGCGATCCGCAACTCCAAGCGACGATGGTATTCGTGCTTGTATTGGATCGGTTCCTCGGGCGTCCCCCCCCGCTTTTGCACCTCTTCGGCCAAGCGGATGCACTGGTAAATCGTCTGCTTTCCGGTCAGGTAATCGACGAAGTCGCGGACATCCTTTTCGAGCTCACGCGGATCGGCGTCTTTACCGAGCGGCGTTGCGCGGAGCGTGTCGACGAAGTACGGAATCATCACATGCTGCCAACCCTCGCGGATCAAACTGACCGTCCCGTCAAAATCAAGAATCGCACAACGAAAAGAAGCGGGTTTGGAGGAGTTGATGATTTCCATGGAAGGTTTGTTGAAACTTGAATCCTCTTGCGATTACACTCCGAAATCATTCCGCCGGTTTTGGGGCATCGCACTGAAAATTAACGAAAACACAAAAGGCATTCGCTTCACTTGTCTAAAGGATGACGTAATCGACTGTCCTCGCGGATACAATGAATATGTGTGTACGGCTCCAGTCTCCCCATCGGCGGCACACTGACGGCCGCCCATTATACCAGACATCTCGGACAACCAACCCCCTGATATCTAAATTGTGGACAGTTGAAGTCGATAAATCTTCGCTTTTTCTGTTTGCCCGGGTCTTCCAGGAAAAAATTCATCACTTTTGCGGGACTTGTTAGTGGACTGATTTTTCCTGTCCGAGACTCGGAAAGCCCATTGCCGGGAGAATAAGGACCACTATAATCGGAAATTGCCATTCTATCCAACCATCACTTAAGAAATCCGCTGCATGTCCGCATTTTCTCCCTTATCGACTCCCCCGAACACAACGGAACGATTTGACGCTTCGACCCACGCCGACCGGATGACCCGGCTCGACAGCGTCGTGAGCGAAAAAGCGGTGATCGTCGGCGTTTATCTTGAGGGAGAAGGGAAGTCGAAAACTCCGCTGGACGAACTGCACGCCCTCGCCGAAGCTGCTGGAACTCATGTCGTTGGGCAACTGATCCAACGACGCCGCAAGCCGGAAGGAGCGACGTACCTCGGGTCCGGAAAAGTCGAGGAACTCAAGGAACTTCTCCACTCGTCCGACGCGAATGTCGTGATCTTCGACAACGATCTCGGTCCGGCGCAGACGAAGAATCTCGAAGAAGAATTAAAGGTCAAAGTCCTCGACCGGACCGAGTTGATTCTTGACATTTTCGCATCCCGGGCGCAGTCGAAAGAAGCACGGCTCGCCGTGGAACTGGCACAACTGGAATACTCCCTGCCGCGTTTGCGAAAAATGTGGACGCACTTGGAGCGGCAGGCGGTCGGCGGGGTCGGGCTTCGCGGACCGGGCGAAAAGCAGCTTGAAGTCGACCGGCGGCTCGCGCAAAAGCGAATCATCGACCTGAAGGATCAAATCAAACAAATTCACGCCCGTCGCGAACGAGAAGTGTCCGCCCGAAAAAAGATGAGCATGATCTGCCTCGTCGGATACACCAATGCCGGAAAGAGTACGCTTTTGAATAAGCTGACCGAATCGGACGTTTACGTCAAGGACCAGCTTTTCGCGACGCTTGACACCAGGACGCGGCGATGGAACGTGCCGGGCTGGGGAACGGTGCTGCTCAGCGATACGGTCGGATTTGTCCGGGATTTGCCGACGCATTTGGTCGCATCGTTTCGCGCAACGCTGGAAGAGGCGAACCAGGCCGATCTGCTGCTCCATGTCGCCGACGCTTCCTCGCCGGAACTGACGAAACAGGTTTCGGCGGTCAACCAGGTTCTCGCCGGCATCGGTTTGCAGGAAAAAGATGTTTTGCTCGTGCTCAATAAAATCGACGCGTTGGAAATGCCCGAGTCGCTGGACACGATTTTAGCACAATATCCCAGTGCGATCCCGATCAGCGCGGTCGCCGGAGACGGACTGGACAAGCTGACCCGGGCGGTGTTTGATTTCGTTGAGCAGGGTTTCGTTGATCTGCGAGTCGATATTCCGATTGGAAACGGTCGGATTCCCGCGTTTTTAGCCAAGGAGGGGGAAATCGTCGCCCGGGAATACGACACCACCCGGGCCGTAATCCACTGCCGTGTCCCGCGTTACGTCCTTGGACAACTGCAACGGGAAAAAGACATCGTGATCGAAACGGTTTAGGAGGGAACACCGTTCACTTCGCGCGCGGATGTGCTTTTTCGTAGATTTCCAGCAGTCCGGCCGTGCTCAAATGGGTGTAAATTTGCGTCGTAATAAGACTTTTGTGTCCGAGCAGCTCCTGGACGCTCCGAATGTCCGCGCCTCGGTCGAGTAAGTGGGTCGCAAACGAATGTCGTAGCGTGTGCGGCGTCGTCCTGCGATCCAAGTCGGTGATCTTGAGGTATTTTTCGAGCATCCGACCGACGCTCCGCGTCGAAAGCCGTCCGGCGAATTTGTTCAAAAACAGCGGCATTTCCGGCGAATCCTTGATGCGGTATTTACTCTCATCGATCATCTCTTTTCGCAAAGGAAACCAAAGTGCAATCGCTTTTCTCGCAAACGAGCCGATCGGGGCGAATCGTTCTTTTTTCCCTTTGCCGCGAACTCGCACCAAACCGTGGTCCGGATCAAGATCGCCGAGGTTCATGCCGACCAGTTCGCTGACGCGGACGCCCGTCGAGTACATCGTTTCCAAGATCGCACGGTCGCGGATGCCGAGCAGATCCGCCGACGGCGGGGCGTTGAGCAACTTGTCGATTTCCTGCGTCGAGAGAAAATACGGAAGCGACCGCCCTCCTCGCGGATTGCGGAGTGGTTTGGCCGGGTTTTCACGAACCCAACCTTCCCGAAGCCCGAACCGGAAAAAGCTGCGAAGCGACGCCAAACGTCGGGAAATCGTTGCTTTTGCGTATCCCGCTTCGTGCATCGCGGCAATATAACCGCGGAGTTCGAGCGTCGTAATTTCCGCCGGGCTCGGACAACGACCGTGGTACGCATCGGTCAGGTAATCGATGATCGCTTCAAAATCTTCGGCGTAACTTTTCACCGTCAGACCCGAAGCGTTTTTTTCGACCTGGAGAAATTTGAGAAACCGACCGACCGATTGTCGCATGAACGTGGTCCGTTACTTGAGGATTCCCGGTTGGAACTGTTCGGCGGTCCAGAGTTCGAGCAGAGCCGTTTCCGGTTGATCGGCTCCGTGGAGCGATTGTTGCCAAGGGACCGTGTAAACCAAGAGCATCCCGGTATTCACTTCAGCGATGTAAACGACCGACTTGGCGACCCGCCAGAGCGAAGCGCCCCGTTTTTCCGTGTCGATTTCACCGGTGACCATCGTGTACTGCGGCGCGACGGAAAGGGGCGTCGTTATGTTTTTCTGTCGCAATACTTCGGCGAGGTCGCTGTTGATATTCCGTTCGTACAATCCCTGAAATTTACCGTCTTTCCGTGAAAGAATTCCCGCGGAAAGCCGACCGGTCAACTGGTCCAGGCAATAAACGGCTTCCACGTCCGGCGCAACGTATCCGGTTGCGAGAACGAGCCGACCGGACCGGTCCGAAGCCGCTGCTTGAATCCCCTGTTCCGGAATGGGGAAGCGTCCCCAAAACGTCCCGAGTAAGACGACTGCGATCAGGAGCAAGCCGAAACCGAAAGAGGTGATTCCTTTCATTTTATCCCGTTTTCATAGAAAGTGCTGAAACATGTTAAAGTAGATTGTCAAGAGTAATGTTTTTTCCCTTTCGAGTCCAGAGCAAAATTTCCACTTTTACAGTGCTACGGTAAAGTACAAAGAGACGGGTCCGTGAGGACTTGGGCTTCAAGTTCAACAACATACCGAGCGCATAAAAAAAGAGGGAGCGAGCAGGATTCTCGCTCCCTCAGGAGATGGTTGATTCAAAATGTTCAGTATTTTTCTGTCGATTCTGAAGTCAACCGACAAGGAATATTATACTTATCGATCCCGTGTTGTGCAGGGGCTTTGCGGATTAGTTTGATGTTTTTTGAAAAATAATCGATAAGCTCTTTGTGCAAAAGGGGTTATATCGGATGTATAACAATTTCGCAAAACATACACGACTGGTTTTATCAACTTTCGAGCGTCTTCGACAAGTCGAAAATCGTGTTGAGCGGACTTTTTGTCAGTAGGCAAACACCTCTTCGAGTTCAAGTTGCGGGACGTTTTTGACGGTGTATCCGGTTCGTTGGGCGACTCCTTGGACGAATTCGCGGAAAATTCCCTGGTCCAAAGCCGTTGCCGAGGCGGCCTCGGGATGGAACTGCGTTCCCATTGCGAACCAATTGTCGTGGATCGACTCGATCGCTTCGATCACGCCGTCCGGACAGCGTCCGGTGATCCAGAATCCGGGGGCGACGTCGTCGATCGCCATGTGGTGCATACTGTTGACTCGGATGTCATTTTCACCGTAAACTCTTTCGAGAATTGACTTTTTCTCGATCACAAGTCCGTGCCTGTGATTGGAGTCCATCGTGTCGCGATGGGGCAAGGCTCGGGGAAGGTCTTCCGGAATGTGCAGGAAAAGTGTTCCGCCCAGGGAAACGTTGATCAACTGCATGCCTGTTCCGATTCCGAGGACGGAAGTACGTCGCTCGACGATTTTATCCATGAGAAACCGGTCAAAGGTTTCACGGCGTTCGTCCAACGGCCGGACCGTGGGATGAAGCATATAACCATCACGTCGCGGATCAAGGTCGGCCCCGCCGACCAATAAGACACCGTCAAGGCGATCCAGCAGTTGGTCGATATTTCGGCCAAGTTCGCGGTTTTCCCGAAACGGGGGAATAATGACCGGAATCGCGCCTGCGCTGAGGAGGCTATCGTAATATCCGGCAAACAAAAAACTTAACGCTGGAGAACCATTTTGAGAAGCTCGAAAGTCCGAGTTAATCCCAATCAACGGTTTTTTATTCATCCTCGCATTCCTCCTGAGTGAAGCGACACTGTCCCCCTCCGAGAGACAAACAACCCCAAAACACGATTCAAGCCGTATCCGTAGTCAACCCGAGCGCTCACAACAGTGCGTGGTCGGGGAATGACCCGCAGGTGCAAAATCCCTTCACGCGAAACACTTCCCGTTCCTCGGAGTTACTCTTAATGAGGTTTATGAAAACACAAGGGGGACGCTATTTCCGTCGTTGCTGTCGAATTGTAATTACCTGAATACTGATTGCGTCAGTTTTGAGTGTCTTTCTCCCTTCTGGTGAATCGACCGGGCGCAAATCCTAAACACGCCTCGTAGTCGACGGAACAGGTCCCAAAATCTTTACGGTTCGGATCGTCAATTCCGAAACCGGAAATGCAAGTTTCGCAAGTGTATAGCGATTTCATTGGAGAACAAGTGCAACGCAATATTTTGTGATGGATTTTATCGAAACAACTAGATATAGTGGTTTTTCCAATTTTCGGGCCATTTTGCGCTGATTTCACGTTGGGGGAAAAGTTGTCACTTTAACGTGGCAACGGGCTTGTTTTTTTGTCGTAACGGGCTGTAAAAACTAGCGTTATACATCTGCCCGGTCTGAATTGCATCCTTTTCGAGAGAAGAGAGAAGAGAGAAGGGTAAAAAACCGCCCAATTCCTTCCAAGTTGTTGTTCAGCACAAAATGAGGCAAAATCTTTTTCTGTGCACGTGTTTATTGTGTCAAACGGCTTCTTGTTGACATTTACCGTGCTTTTTCTAAAATGCCGGGATTCGGGTGATCCATTGTCTTCGCCCGTCGCTCTTCCACTCTTATTTTCGAGGTCAAAAACACGTGTATCGAACAACGACTTGCGGTGAACTGCGTACGGAACACCAGGGAAAAAGCGTTACGCTCTGCGGCTGGGTCGATTCCAACCGCGATTTCGGCGGCGTACAGTTTATCAACTTGCGGGACCGCTACGGAATCACACAGGTCGTGTTCTCCACGAAAATTGGGACGGACCAGTTCGAGTTGGCCAGATCGCTCCGGTCCGAGGACGTGGTTCAGGTCGAAGGAATTGTCGAACTCCGGCCCGACGGAATCGTCAATAAAAAAATTCCGACCGGCGAAATTGAAATCAAAGCGGACAACCTGACCGTCCTGAATCGGAGCGAAGTCCCGCCGTTTCAGACCGGCGTTCCCGAGGTTCCCGCCGAAGAATTGCGGCTCAAACACCGGTATCTCGACCTGCGACGCCCCGCGATGCAGAAAACGATGATCCTCCGGCATCGGATCATGAAAGTCATGCGGGATTATTTCGATGAAAATCAATTTGTCGAAATCGAAACACCGGTGCTCGGCAAAAGCACGCCCGAAGGAGCCCGGGACTACCTCGTTCCGAGCCGGATCGCGCAAGGTTCGTTTTACGCCCTGCCGCAGTCGCCGCAGCTTTACAAGCAGATCCTTATGATCGCCGGATACGACCGCTATGTGCAGATCGCCCGTTGTTTTCGGGACGAAGACCTCCGTGCGGACCGGCAGCCGGAGTTCACGCAGTTGGACGTCGAAATGTCGTTCATCGAAATGGAAGACATCCTCGACATTATCAGCGGTTTGGTCAAACGGCTTATGAAAGACGTACTGGGACGGGATCTTGAGCTTCCCATACCGCGATTGTCGTATGATGAAGCGATGGAACGGTTCGGACATGACGCCCCGGACCTGCGGTACGGCATGGAACTGGTCGACTTGACGGAGATCGTGAAGGATTGCGACTTCCGCGTCTTCAGCGAACCGGCCCAAAACGGCGGTCGGGTACGTGGTATCAACGCGAAAGGAGCCGCCGAAAAATATTCCCGCAAGGATATCGACGTGCTGAACCAGTATGTCGTCGAAAACTTCGGCGTCAAAGGCGTTGCATGGTTGAAGGTCGACGCCGACGGCAGCCCGGCCGGACCGATCGCGAAGAATTTCAAACCGGAAGAACTCGCCGCGATTTCGCAAAAGATGGGCGCCGAGCCGGGCGACTTCCTGCTCTTTTCGGCGGACACGTTCGCGACGACTTGCCGGGTACTCAACGGTTTGCGTCGTCGTCTGGCGTCGGAGCTGAAGCTGGTCGACCCGAACGAAATGAATTACTGCTGGATCCTGCATTTCCCGATGTTCGACTGGGACGAAGACGAGAAGCGTCACGTCGCGATGCACCACCCGTTTACGGCCCCGCTGGGCGAACATGTTCCGCTGCTCGACACGGATCCCGGGAAAATTCGCGCGCAAGCGTATGATTTGGTTCTCAACGGCTTCGAGGTCGGCGGCGGCACGATCCGGATTCACGATTCGAAGGTTCAGTCGAAGGTCTTCGATCTGCTCGGCCTGTCGCTTGACACCGCGAAGGAGATGTTCGGATTCCTTCTGGACGCCCTGCAATTCGGCGCTCCGCCGCACGGCGGTATCGCGCTCGGCTTGGACCGTTTGGTCATGCTTTTCGGCGGTTTGGACAACATCCGCGACTGTATTGCGTTTCCGAAAACGACGAAAGCGTCCGACCTGATGACCGGCGCCCCGGGCGAAGTTGCGGAGAAACAGTTGGAGGAATTGGGGATTGTCGTGAGAGCAGATAAGATATGAAACGCATAATCGAATAAAATCGAATAAGGGAGAAAACCGCAATGCAATCACAAATCAGCGTACCGCAACCGATTCCATACCAAGGGAGTAAAAGGGGAATCGCGTCTCAGATTCTTCCGCGGCTTCCCGAAAAGATCGAACGGCTTGTTGAACCGTTTGCGGGATCAGCCGCGATTTCCATTGCAGTTGCTTCACGTCGAGGAGCATCGAAATTTTGGCTCAACGACGCACATAAACCGCTCATGGATTTATGGAAAGCGATCATTGATACGCCGGAGAAACTTGCGGATTCCTATGAGTATCTTTGGAACGAACAGCTTGGAAATGAGCGAGAGTATTACAATCAAGTTCGTGAAAGATTCAATCAATCGCACGAACCGGCAGATTTTCTTTATTTGTTGGCAAGATGTGTAAAAGCGGCAATCCGGTACAACTCCAAAGGTGAATTTAACAACACACCCGACAACCGACGAAAAGGGGCAAAGCCGTCTGAAATGCGAAGTCGGTTATTAAGGACATCGCTTCTCTTTTCAAATCGAGTTCGGTTTACCTCATATGATTATAAATCCGTTTTGAAAAATTGCACGATGTGTGACCTTGTGTATATGGATCCGCCTTACCAAGGAGTGTGCAAAAACAGAGACCCTCGCTATTGACCACAATTTGTTCACGAAGAATTTTGCGATGAAATCGAAAAATTGATTGCGAAACAAGTACCTTTTGTGATTTCATACGATGGGCGAACAGGAGAAAAAGTTTATGGAAAACCACTTCCAAAACATTTTCAACTCACCCATTTTGAAATTCTGGCAGGACGCTCAACGCAAGCTACGCTGCTGGGACGGCAAGATGAAACCGTTGAATCTCTTTACCTCTCTCCGGGGTTGGAAAAAATCGGCAGACCACCTCTCAGGAAACAAATCCAACCCCTGTTCTGGTCGTAAAATGGGAAAAAGAAAAGAACAATATTCTGAAGAGTTCATCAACAAACTCAAAAGTGTCAAGGCAAAACGTGCAAAAACAGTAATCGACCATATTCTCAAGCACGGGGCCATCTCGACGGAAGAACTGAAAGATGTTTATGGATACGATCATCCCCCACGTGCAGTTCGGGATGTTCGTGAACAGGGGATACCATCGATACTTTCAAGATTCGAGGAAAAAATGGTAGAACAATCGCCTCATATAAATTTGGGGCACTTCTGAAAATTCCTCATGAATCGGGAAAAACAGGCATTCGGGCACTCGACAGGGGGAAAAATCGCGCTATGATAATCGCACATGTCGCGTTTCCCCCTTCGACACCACCCGTTTCCGTAACGATAATGGCAAAGACCAAAGGACAATTCGGTTTCTTCGATCTCGAAAACCAGCTCGATAAGATTTACGAAATCAACGACTTCCTCCCCAATCCCATTGTTCCTTTTCGTTTTGCTCCATTTCCGACCGGCGTTGGCGTAAAAACCGCATTGCAGCCTGCCTTGAGCCGTCTTCCGTTGAAGGTAATGGAGGATTTTGCAGTCTAGGATTGAAGCAGATTTCCTTTCCAGCAACATTTTTTCTCCATATTTTTCTTTTTTTGTCCCACTTCATTTCTTGTCGATTCTTTTCGGCTTTTTGTTTTGCTTCTGATTTTTTGCTCATGCAGTATCTTCTTTCTTTTTTTGCCGTAAATCGAGCAAAAATATAGTATTATTTTTCATAAAATTGGCTCCAAGAACGAGAGAGAACTTCAATGAGGAATTAAATACAACAAACATTTTCTGCTGATTCGTTCGTAATCGCAGGAACAAAGACAATACCAACTCGCAAAGTTGCATCAATAAAATCCAGCAATATTTCAACATTGTTCCTGTAGCTGTTTATTGCGCGGTATAGCTGAATAAACATGTATTTCTTTAGTGGCTCTTCATCAAGTTTGAAAATATGGGAAAGGATTTCTTCGTAAACATAGATGTCTATATCATCTTCAATCAAACTTTTGCTAAAAAACGCATAGCATTGAAGGATTGCCCGTAAAAACAAGGAATCGCCCGAACTTTCGCGATACGGCAATAGAATATGATCCATTATTTTTTCATAAAGTGCGGCAGCTCTTTCGAAATAGCCGTTGATATACAATTCAACCATCTCTTCCAGCCAAATCTCGACATCTCGAACTAAGTCATCTACGACACAATCAAGATGACTATGCACTTCCTTCATATATTCAGTCTTTAAGCAAAACGGAACTGAAAACTCTTCAAACTTCATCATAATTTACCTCGTAAATAGTAATAATGTAATTAGTAAACATCGATATAGTTGCTTTCACTACAAAACATAAATAATATGTACAATACAATATATTATAACTCCGATGCATCTGAAGTTTTTCGCAATCCAGAAATATTATTCTGTGAAATCCAATGTCCTTAAATAGGAAGAATGCGAAACAATCCGTAACTGTTATTATAGTAGTATAGCAACTTATTCAAATAAAGCAATAGGCGGAAGAAATATTCCGAATAATCGCATGGTCTACAAAATAGTTATATCAGAAAACGAATCATTTAATAATATATAAAAAAATTATCCATGAATATCTATTGATAATATTAAATCATAAAAATTATCAATATGTACTAGCGTTTTTCGGCAAAACCGCATTTAAATCGTTTATTCCCGCAAATCCAAATGAAAATAATTAGCCGATTCTTTTTTAGAAAAAAATATTCCGGTCAAAAGCCGAAAAATGTAAGAATAGAGCCGAAATACCGCCCCAAACAATAAGAAAATGACCGGTTTTCCTGTGAAAGACCGGTCAAAAGAATAAGAACAACGAAAATTATTCCTAAAAAACCAGCTTATCTATCCCCAATTTTTTCTCCATCCAAAGGATAGCAGCATCCAAAACTGATACATCATCATTCACATAATGTTTTTCGGCGACCGATCTTGGAGCATGAGCAAGAAAGAGCGAAGTCAATTGCCGAAACTCAGGTTCATTGTGAACCAAATCGGCGGAAGTCTTCCGCAAAGAGCAAAATTTGTGCTTCATCTTCAATTTCTTCATGACACGCTGCCAAACCAATTTAATCGCGTCCGTTTTTGATCCTCGATTATTTTCCGTCAATGTAATCGCCCGTAATGGATTCCCGAACTTGTTTAACAAAACAAGCTCTGGATCATCTGATCTAAACTTCTTCAACAATGAAAATGTTGAATCCCACAATCGATAGGAGACTACTGGCGCATTTTTAGCTGAAGAAGTTTTGGACCGCTTGCGGACAATTCTGCGAGACTTCCAATTGACCTCATCCTGCCGCAAAGAAGCAATATCTTTTTGATAAAAAGCACAGTTAAGAGCCAAGAGAATATACAGCTTTGATTTTTCTTCTATCGTTGACGACAATATCTTCTGAATATCTACTACTGGAATTGTTAAATTCTTCGAAATCGATTTCCTGATCGGGAAAGAGTTTTTGATGAAGATTTTTTTGGGAGCAACAAGAACACCTTCGCTGTCCAAATCCTTCAATAGTGAAAGAAATATCGCAAATAAATCATACGAATAACTGGCGGAATAACCCCGCTTCGGATATTGCTTTCTTTCAGCAATTTTTTCAAGAAGATGGGAGTAATAGTCTTCAATGACTTCAAGGTTGATGGAAGAAATAGGCTTTGTCGAACCGTACCAATCTTTGAATTTACCAAGATCAAAAGCGACTTTATCGACCCTTTCAATCGAAACCGCTTCCGCTTGGGCTTGTTTGGCTTTCCTGTTTACAAAACGATCAATATAAAATCCAACGGATTCTGATCCTGAAGAATTATTTCCTTTCAACAATTCAACCAATTTCAAAATCTGTATATCACCGATTTTTGATTGAATTTCTATTAACTTGGAAATTTCATCGGGAGAATTTGAATAAGAAGCATCGATTTCTGCTTTCTTTCGAAGCCAGTACTGCCGCGCACCTTCCGCCGATTCTTCTTTGGTCGGCGGAAACCCATTCGTTTTGGGATTCCACCAGTATTCCTTCTTGCGATAAAACTTCCTCCATCGCAAGACCGAAGGCATCCAATTCATTTCCAGTTCGTTTTTCATATCGTTCAATAGAAGTTTTTCTATTTAATGATAAGCGAATTAATGATCTTTGCCTAGGGCGGCGAATTGTTGAAAATTGATATCGATTTGGTATGATGCGAAGATTGCTAATCTTCTCTCCCGATTTGGTAAAAATTGGGCACATATCCCTTTTGATTAATATACTCATTATAGAATACTGCCGTACCATATGACAGAATATATTTTTAAAAAACACGACAATATCGGCGTAAACTCTGCGGAAGAGGATGAAAAATACTTGTACGAATGTTTTACCGATACGGGAGAATTGGATATACTAAAAGATATTGAGGATAAACGGTTTATGGTCATTGGAAGAACTGGGAGTGGAAAAACCGCCCTATTTAAGTACTTTAAAAGAATTAACGAGGATTGTATTTTCATTGACGCGAATTTGAGCGGGTTTTCTTATACCGAAAGAACGACGATATTAAGCGACCTATCCGAAAAAGGCATAAATCTTACTCCATATTTGAAGTTTTTATGGATGCATGTGCTATTGATTGAAATAATCCAAGCGGTGATACCGATTGATCAAAAAGAATCCTGGCTAAGCTGGCTGTTTGATTGTTTTAATCAAAATACAAGCAAAGAGAATATCGCACGGGAGTATTTAAAGGCGCATCAGGATGAATTTTTTCTTGACACATTCGAAAAAACCAGAAAAATTACAGAAGAATTTTCTCAAGCATACAAACAAGTTCATGAGTCAGATATTCAAGCAAGGGGTAGTATTGGAGTAGTTGATTCCCATGTGAATTATTCTACAGGTAGTTCATCTTCAGGCTCTTCTTCAAATCAAGAGAGCTATTCTATCGAAAAAAGGGGGATTGAAATAGTAAGCAAAAACTTGGCTTCAAAAATCGGCGTAATTCCTGAAGTAATTAACAAAATTCTCCAAAATAAAAGTAAGTATATCCATATCGTTATCGACAAATTAGATGAAACTACAACTAATGATGATTTTCGGTATCAATCATTGCGCGGCTTGGTTGATGCTGCCAAAGAGTTGAATCATTCGGCTAATAATTTGAAAATTGCTGTGTCATTAAGAGTGGATTTGCTGGACTGTATTTTCAGAAAAGTTAAAGTTACTGGGCAGCAAATCGAAAAATACAAGCCGCTTTTTCTTTCGCTAAATTGGAACAAAGATAAGTTAATCGAATTGGCGGAAAGGCGGATAAATAAATTGCTAAAGAAAAAATATGAGCCAAAATCAAGCATATTATTTTCACAATTATTTTGTTCTGAAATGCATGTTTCCAGCTCTAAAAAAATCGCGACGGATGATTACATGATTGAAAGAACATGGGATCGTCCAAGAGATATCATTGATTTCATAAACAAGTGTATTGAATTGTCTGAAGGACGCTCCGAAATAACAAATGAAGTAATACTTCGCGCCGAACAGCAGTACTCGAAAGAAAGATACACCTCTTTGAAGGAAGAATGGGATCAAACCATCCCAGCAGTAGGTCATATGTTAGACTTGCTGCATGGACTCAATAGCCCTTTTCGTGTTAAGGATATTGGCGAGGAAAAAATTATGGGCACTTCTGAAAATTCCTCATGAATCGGGAAAAACAGGCATTCGGGCACTCGACAGGGGGAAAAATCGCGCTATGATAATCGCACATGTCGCGTTTCCCCCTTCGACACCACCCGTTTCCGTCACGATAATGGCAA
>JAVBPO010000066.1:0-29691 GCA_031549565.1 Thermoguttaceae bacterium | reverse complement strand
TACTCACGGAGGGAAGAATCTGGTGCATCCGGCAACACGCATTATGTTGCGAACACGGCTTGAAACCAGATGCTTCGGAATACCTCAGCATGACATGACACCCTATTTTGCCCAAACAGACAAGGAAATTTGCGCGCACCCGTGTTTACACATAAAAATCACGGCTCTTGTTTTTTTGACGTTCTTTCGGTACAATGTAACGGTTAGATAAAGTTTTACGCCGAAATTCAAAAGCCTTAATCTTTCGCCGGTCGAAAGACGATCCTGCTGATGGATTAGAGGAACTTTTCTCACGTTCGCCGTGTCAAAGGTGCAATATTAACCCATGAATACAACTCGGTTCGGCGTTTCGTGCGACCGTTTTCTCGAGATTGTTGTGAACCCTTAACGAAAAAAGGAGTTATCCGTGTCTGAACCCCAAGAAAATGCCGCTCCCGAACAAAACGCCGCTCCCGCCGAAGGCCAACAGCCGCAGCGTGCGACGATTCAAATCGACGATTCGAAAGTGATGGCGACCTACGCCAACTTCTGCCGGGTAACCGGAACTCCGGAAGAGCTCATCATCGATTTTGGTCTCAATCCGCAACCGATCGGTATTCCGAATACGCCGATTCCGGTCACGCAGCGGATTATTACGAATTTCTACACCGCCAAACGGATGCTGCACGCGTTGCAGATGACCGTTCAGCGACACGAAGCGACATTTGGCGTCCTTGAAATCGACGTCCAGAAACGCGTTCGGACGCACTAGAGTAGACGGCAGACGGCAGACGGCAGATTTAGGGGGCGGATATAATTCCTGTCGTCTGAGGTCTGCCGACCGTCGTCTTTTTTCCCGTCGAGAGTGATGAAAACGATCTTTGTAACCGGCGCGACCGGTTTTATCGGCTCGAAATTAGTCGAGATTCTTTTACAGCGGGGGTTTTGCGTCCGCGGTTTTTCCCGACAGCAGAACGGATCAATGTCGCCTGATCGCGTCGCGGTTCTGGAGCGACTCGGTGAGCAACCGAATTTTCAGTTCGTTCCCGGCGATATTTCCGATCCCGAGTCGTTGCGTCGAGGCATGGAGGGGTGCGATCTTGTTTTCCATTTGGCGGCATACGCGAAAAATTGGTCGCCGGACCCGAGCGTCTTCACTCGGCTGAACGTCGAGGCGACGCAAAACGTCTTTCAGGTCGCCAGGGAATTTCAGGTGCAAAAAATCGTCTGGACCTCGACGATCGTAACGCTGGGCCCCTCGGAACCGGGAGAAATTCGGGACGAAAACAGTCCACCGCGATTAGTGGATCATTATTTCACGGAATACGAGGAAACGAAAGCGGCGGCCGAGCGGGAAGCTCTTCGCCAAGCGCAAGACGGACTGCCGTTGGTGATCGTCAACCCGACGCGGGTGTACGGTCCCGGACTGATGTCCGAAGGAAACGCGGCAACACGGTTGGTGCTCGATTACGTGAGAGGAAAAGCCCCCTTCCTGCCGAATCGCGGAATCAACGTCGGTAACTACGGTCTCGTCGACGATGTCGCTTTGGGACACCTGTTGGCGATGGAAAAGGGGCGTATCGGCGAACGATACATTCTTGGCGGTGAAAACGTTTCGTATCGGGAATTGTTGAACTTGATCGACGAGGTGAGCGGTCGGAAGCGTTGGAAATTTCCCCTGCTCAAACCCGGTCCGCTTCTCTTTTCGTGGTTTCAGAAAAAAAAAGCGGAAATCTTCGGAGTCTACCCGCGAATCACTCCCGGCTGGGTGAGGACATTCTTGGTCGATTGGGCGTATTCGTGCGAAAAAGCGAAGGCCGAACTCGGTTACACCCCGGTGCCCCTGCGACAAGGGCTGCAAATCACTTGGGAATGGTTCCGAAAAAAGGGGTTCGTTTGAAGGGGAGGACTCCGCTCGATCCCGCGGGAACCGAACGCTTCAACCGCAAAAGTTCACTTTAATTTCGTTTCAGCACGACAATCGTGACGTCGTCGTGCCGTTCGCCTTGGGAGTGGTCCTCGACATTGCGCAGAACGACGTTGGCGATCGTTTCCACGCTTTCGCCGCGCAGCGCCGAAAGAAGCGTTTCGAGTCGCTTTTCGCCGGAAAAATAGTTGAACGCTTCCGCGTGGGCTTCCGTGACGCCGTCCGTGAAAAGCACCAGGGCGTCGCCGCGACGAATATTGACCGTCCGTTCATCGAAGTCGATGTCGCCAAACGCCGCCAGGAGCGTTCCCGTGGACGACAGCGGTTCCAAACCGCGATCCTCGCGGAGGATGTACGGCGGATTATGCCCGGCATTGACGTACGTCAAATCACCGGTGTCGACTTGGTAACAGGCGAAGAACGCGGTGACGAACATGCCATCGTCGTTGTCTTTTGCGAGGACTTCATTGGTCTGCCGAATCATTTCTCGCGGGGATTGATCCGGTACCGCGAAATTTCGCAGCGCCGTTCGGGCGACCGCCATGAACATCGCCGCCGGAACGCCGTGTCCGGAAACGTCGGCGATCACGATACCGAGCTTGTTCTCTTCGAGGAAGAAAAAGTCGAAAAAGTCTCCCGCGATGAACGCCGCCGGTTCGTTCTTGGCGTACAATTCAAACTCCTTGCGGTGCGGAAACGGCGGGAACGAATGGGGAAGCAGCGACGTTTGAATCCGCCGCGCGACCCGGAGTTCCTCCTCGACCGCTTTTCGGGCGAGACTTTCCTTCATTCGGGCGTCGATGTTCGTTTTCAGGTCGTCGACCATTTTATCGAAATGCCGCGTCAGTCGCCCGAGTTCGTCGTTGGACGGATTTCCATTGATTCGGGCGTCGAGGTTTCCCTTGGCAAGTTCGTCGGCAAAACCGGTCAAACGCTTCAGCGACGCCGCCAAACGTGATGTCACGGCAACGACGACGCCGACGATCAGCACCAGCGCAAAGAGAAAAACAAGATGCTGCTTCCAGAGTCTCGTGTAAATCGGCTGCAAAATGGCCGATTCCGGCGTCGTCGCCAAAAGAGTCCAACCGGTTTCCTTCAGCGGCGCGGCGACGAACCAGAACGCTTGGCCGTCGCTCATCGGTTTTTTCGACGGAAATTCGCTCGGCAACGGAACGATCCGCTTAAGCGGCTCGGTTCCTTGCAGCATTTTCGTCGCGTAATCAGCGAAGTCGTCGCGGCTGGCTTTCCCGGCGAGAGTGAACAGCGACTCCTGGATCAGGAGCGAATCGTCGGCGTCGGAGATGATCTTGCCGGTCGGACTGACGAGCGTGAACCAGGTTTTCGGCGGCGGATCGGATTGGACGATTTTTTCGATTTCCGACAACGAAAGGTCCGCGATCAGGACGCCGAACAGTTTTTCCCCCTGAAAAAGCGGGGCGGAATGGGAACACATCTTGACACCAACCGGAAAGTTGCCGATGTACGGTTCGCCCCACACGCTCCGTTGCGCCTTGACCGCTTGGACGTACCAATCGCGGGTTCGGTACTCGAAATCGCTCGTTTCGGTTTGCGGAACGATTATCTCTTTGTCGTTCCGATAATAATAGTACTCGAAAAATTCCTTTTCCGGTTCGAACACATTCGCTTCGTAGGAGATGCCGAGTCCGAGCAAGCGTTGGTTGTTGTCGACGCCGCGGGTCAGGAAGGGACCGACGTCGGTTTCCGGCGGCGTCGGATGGTCCGCGAACCAATTCAGGACCGTTTGCAGCATCGCGGCGACTTCGGCGAATTCGGTGTCGCAGCGGGCGGCCCGGGTTTCGACCGATTCACGGAGCAGTCGCGTGGCGTCGTCCAAGGCGACTTGAACCTGGCGGCGTGTTTCAAAGACCGCCACGGATCCATAGACCACCAACAGCGGCAGGAGAATCCAAAAAAGTAATTTAGATCGAACCGTTTTAAACATGAAACTGACGATCCCTTGGTATTGACGGACGATACGTCCGAACGAATCCCGGTCGCCTGAGCAGCTTTTTCTCTTGTTTCCCACTTCGATAAGAACCAGGGTTTTCCTCACTTATCAACAAGTGTTCGAAACAGGCAAAAAACCAACAGGAAAAAAAGAAAATTTCTTCCCTTTACTTTTCCATCCACTGGGCGACGTCGATCGTCAGGGCCGGTTCCCCTTTTTTCACATCGATTTCAATCGGCGTGGTGACATGACTCTCGAATTCCAACGGAAAGGCCCGCGATTCCCGGATGAGCTTTTCCTGTTTGGCAATATAAGCGGCCTTTTCCGAAGCCGGCATGTCGAACAGTTCCTGTTGCGACTTGGTTTCCTTGAGCTGAGGAATTTGGTTGAGTGTCACTTTATAATGTCCTTCCGGTGCTCCGGATCGAGAAAAATTACTCAATGTCGTATTGATTTCCGTCTTTCCCGAAGCGTCGGTTTCCCCGGAAGAAAACCACTCTTTCGGAGAGTCGGAAACGAGAATCACGGTCGTTTGCGGGAGCGGATCGCCATCCTTGACGACGGTGATCCTGCAGGGTACGACGTTGGGAAACCCTGTCGGCGCTTTTTGGCATCCCGAAAACAAAAGTACAAGCACCGCCGAAAAAGCGGCGTAACGAATCATTTGTAGTCTTTTCATCATTGAGTGCGAGGAGAAATTAGAGTGACGTGGATTCGCCGCCGTTGATCGACCCGCAGGCTCCCCAAACGCCGAAAGGACTCATACCGCCGGCTCCGTCCTTCCCGGGATCGCCGACCGTCGACAAATCAATTCCCGTCGACAGTGCGTTGATCGTATCGGAAACGAACCGGACGGACCCGTCGCACAAACTCAAATTGACACCACCGGTGTGATTGCTGGCCGCGCTGTACAGTGAAGCGCTGTCATGCACCGGGCCGCCACCGAAGTCGCAGCAGTGCGGGCTGTTGGGGGGCAAAATCGTCATGAATCCCACGTACAAGGCCGATCCCATAGCGAACGAACAGCCGCGACCGCCCGGGGAAGTATCCCTGACGCTCAGAACCGTCTTGTTCGGACCTCGTTTCGACGCACAGACTCCGATGTTTTCGATCCACGGGACTCCGGTCGGCGGTACTTCGGCGATCGCGCGACCGAGTTTGGTGTCCGTGCCGCTCGTCCCGATCAGTGTTTCGCTGAATGCGGCCGTGTTGGAGGTTCCGTCGGTAATGCTCCCCATCGAGCGGTAGACCTTTTGTCCCCCGACTAGGCCGCGTCTTCCATCTTTCCCGAGAACGTGCGCCCCGATGTTGGAATCGCCGTAGGAAACGACGTAATTCGTCGCCGCGACTTGTTGATCGTTGACGAAATTGAACTGCGTTCCATCGGAAGGACAAAGGAACGTTTGGAGCGGGCCGCGACATCCGTCCTGTGTCGTTGCCGTCCACATACCGCTGTAGGCATAAGAGCCGTCCGTCGTCGAGGAGAAAAGTTCCGCGCGAGCCGTTTGTTCTAAATAAGGAAGTAAGTTGACGAAAATGCTCGCCCAGGCGTAGCCGCAACTGTTCTGGCCGAAATCCCCCCCGACAGCGGGAAACGAGTTGCACGCGTCGTGGTAATTGTGCAAGGCCAGCGTGATCTGTTTGAGTTGGTTGGTACACTGCATCCGTCGGGCCGCTTCGCGCGCCGCTTGCACGGCGGGAAGCAAAAGAGCGATCAAAATCCCGATGATGGCAATGACGACGAGAAGCTCCACGAGTGTAAAACCTCTTGTTTTATTCGGACATCTATATAATTTGTTTTTTTTCCTGCTGATTTTTGTCATCAATTTATCCTTGTGATCTGACAATGAAGTATTGGCCTGGTATTCACATGGCCGCAATCCGCCGGCCAAGTCGAACGACCGCTCGGAACGATGTTTCGCGTCCGGTTGGTCGCGACTTCGAGAAACTATTCGGGGAGAAGAAGGATGCCGGTAATACTTGTACTGCGCAAGTTAAATTTTGAAATTGATATTCCCTAAGGCGGGCGTTGCCGCAACCCAATGAGCCGAAAGGAATTAGCACAAATTTGAAATAAAAAAACGTTTCGCTGACGAGAGGTTATATTGGTATTGCACGTCAACAAACTCCGAAAACAGAAACGCCATGAATAACCTTATACGACTTTGCCAAGGGAAAATCAAGGGATGCATCGAAGTTTAGACCGTTTCGTTTTTAAAGGCTATCTCCCACTCGGATAGAACTCGCGTAGTACAACTACGACTTCCGATAATAGACATCGTTGAATCTCAACTCCTTTTTCCAATCGGGAATCGTCGTTGCTGCGTCGATCAGGAGCAGTTCGATTCCCGCGATTTCGGCGTAATCTTCGAGGTACTCCCGGGTTAACGCGAACGAAAACGCCGTGTGATGCGTTCCTCCGGCGTAAATCCAGGCGGCAGCCGCGGTCTTCAAGTCGGGACGCGGCGTCCAGAACGCTCGGGCGACCGGCAGTTTCGGCAGATCCGCTTCCGGTTTGAGGCAGTCGACTTCGTTGGCGATCATACGGAATCGGTCTCCCATGTCGACCACGGTCGCCGTAATTCCCGTCCCCACCTCCGCGGTGAACACGAGCCGGGCCGGGTCCGCTTTTCCGCCGATTCCGAGCGCGTGAACGTCAATACGCGGTCGCTCTTTCGTCAGAGTCGGACAGATTTCGAGCATGTGCGCTTGCAGCGACGCGCCTTTTCCTTTGAAATGGTAAACGTAATCTTCAAGGAAAGACGAGCCGCCGCCAAGCCCTTGCGACATCACTTTCATCAATCGCACCAGAGCGGCGGTTTTCCAGTCCCCTTCCGCTCCGAATCCGTACCCTTCCCCCATCAACCGCTGCGACGCAAGGCCCGGGAGCTGGTTCAAACCGTGCAGGGCGTCGAAATTCGTCGTGAACGCCTTTGCGTTCCATTCGACCAGGATTTGTCGCAACGCGATTTCGATTCGCGCCGCTTCGCGGACTTGTCCGTGCTTCGGACCGGATTTCTGACAGTCCTGCGAAAAATCGTAGTGCTTGCCGTAGTCGTCGACCAGACGATCGATTTCCGTTTCCGTGATCCGCGAAACGACTTCGGCCAGATTGCCGACGGGACAGTAATCGACGTGGTATCCGAGCGCGATTTCCGCTTCGACGCGATCGCCGTCGGTGACTGCGACGTTGTTCATGTTGTCGCCGAAACGAATGAGCCGCAGATTTTGCGCATCGTTCCAACCGGCGCAAACCCGCATCCAAACGGCGATCCGCTCATGGACTTCGGAATCCTGCCAATGTCCGACGACGACTTTGCGCGGTTTTTTCATCCGGCTGACGATGTACCCGAATTCGCGGTCGCCGTGGGCGCTTTGGTTGAGATTCATGAAATCCATATCGATTTCGCTCCACGGAATCTCACGCTGAAACTGCGTATGCAGATGCAAAAGCGGTTTGCGAAGCGACTTGAGCCCGGCGATCCACATTTTGGCGGGGGAAAACGTGTGCATCCACGTGATGATTCCGACGCAACGGCTCGAGTCGTTCGCTTCCTGAAATTTGCCGGAAATTTCCGTCGCGGTTTTGACCGTCCCTTGGTAAACGATCTTAATCGGCAAGGCTCCTGACGCGTTGAGCCCTTCGACCAAAGCGGTCGATTGCGAATCGACCTGCCGAAGCGTTTCTTCGCCGTAAAGGAGTTGCGAACCGGTAATGAACCAAATTTCCAGATTTTCGTAGATCATGGTTGGTATCTGTTGAAAAAGAGCCGCACGTGAAGCGAAGCGTAACTTGCGGAACATCAAACGGTGTACCCGACGATTTTTATGAATTGTAACGGTTACAGCCGCCGCGACAAGGATCTCGAGTACATCGTCCTCTGGGGGTGCAAGCGCCGTTAACGGCTGTTTTCGTCGCGGCTTCATTTCGCTTTCGCCCGGTCCGCCGCCGCTTTCTCTTTTTCGCCGAGCTTGTCGTAAAAACCGGCGCGAAGCCAGTACATCGGTTTCGCGAGATCGGCAAACGTTCGATGGATTTCCGTGTTTTCCGCACCGTAAACCGCCGCTTGCTCCTCCTGGAGCCGGATCGCGGTCGTGCAATCGGCGACCGCCTGGGCGTAATCGTTTTTGCTCGCGTAAACAACCGCACGACGCACATAGTTATCGCCGACGTTCTTCAAGTGAATCGCTTGGTCGGCGTCGGCGATCGCGGCGTCAAAATCGCCGAGATGGACGTATACGTCGGCGCGGACGGTCCAGGCTTTGTCGTTTTTCGGATCCAACTCAATCGCCTTATTACAATCGGCAAGGGCTTTTTCCAGCCGGGGGGTCATGCCTGGCTCGGCCATCACGAAGCCGTTGGCTTTGCGAACATCCCAATCTTTATACGTTTCCGCTCGTTTGACGTACGCTTCCACATAGTTCGGATTCAATCGGATCGCGGCGTCAAAGTCGGCGAGCGCTTTTTCCGGATTGAATTCCCGGCAGCCTCGCTCGTAATAAAAAATCGGATTGTTCGGTTCCAACGCGATCAGGGCCGTGTAATTATGGTTGCGAACGTATTTCATACGCAACGCTGTTTGACCGATGATCTTTTCGGGAAACATCGCGACAAGCCAAAAAACGGCAAGAATTATGATTCCGTAAGCAGCGAAAACCGCACACCATTTCTTCGACAATTTCAAGGATTCGTCGCTAATTCGTTCGCCGGTTTCTTCAGGCGTATATCGGGCAATCGCCTCTTGAAGTCGCGTTTCGTCGAATTCCTTTCCGTTGATTTTGCATTTGACATCATCTGAACCCGCGAGACGAAAACGATATTGAATGAAACAGAAGATTCCCATCAGGAAGTAACACGCTCCGCAAAGCATGCAAATACTCATAAACGCCGAATGAACGCCACGAGTTTGCCCCGTGATCGCATCCGAGTAAAAGGAAACGAGCGCTCCTTCCGGACTTTGAAAAACGCCAATCAAGGTAATAAGCACGGCGTCTGCCAGAAAAAAGAGTGAATTATTAAGTGATTTTTTACTAATATTCGCGGACCTTTTCATGATTCTGCTATACCACCACAGGAACAAAACGCCCAAAGCAACGCATATTCCCGTCGGAATCGGGCGGCGGCTCCAATCGATGAACACAGTCAAAAACCAAACGGCAGCCAAAGTGAGCGCGACCAACGTGAATTTTGCGACATATCCCATCGGCCCGGCTTGTTTCAGGTTTTCAATAGAGCCGGGACTGATCAATGTTTTCCCCAGTGCGATTCCAAACGGGTCGTTGACCAAAGGAGACGCTGCGAGAAATTCCTCTTTCGTACGACAAATTCGGATGAGCTGTTGTCCAAATAAGTAAAATCCGAACCATAATAAGCAGAACAAAGCGAAGATACCGAACGCACAGCCGAGGTAAAGCAGATTAGCGGATTCGTCCGTGGCGGGCAAAACGATCGCAAGTCCAAACAATGTTTCCAAAAACAGCATAGAAGCGATGATCGACCGATGAAAAACTTGCACGATATCCGAAATGGAATACAATTCTCCCGGGAAACCGGCTAAACCGAGATCGTGGAGGACCACTTGCTTGAAAAGACGCAAATTACGGCGCACGTAGATTTGCGGAACCAACCCCGACAACAAGGTAATCATCAGAATTTGAGAAAATGCGCCCGACAATGGAATACCCTGCGCTTCGGCGATTTTGGGAATATACGTAGCCCAAACGCCGGCAGCTCCCCCCAAGAGGAAACAAAACGGGATGAAAACCAACACACCAAAAAACAGATTGTACACGCGAAATCGCCGACTGCCCAATGTGGGGGAGTTGCGAACAGATGCCCACATCGTCGTCCAAGCGAACGAAAACATCCCGAGAAAATACGCAAGCGGCCCAAGAACCGTCCAAAATGCCGCGATTCCCGCCGCTTTGCCCGTCGTTGCGGTTCCCGCCGTTCCGGTTGCGACGGCCCCGGTCGCCGTTGCCGCTTCGGCGGCGGTGGAAAGCATCGCGATGCCCGGCAAAGTTGCCAAAACGGCAAGCGTGAACGTTTCGCCCGGGGCGGTTTCGCTCAGCACGTCGCCGATGAGCGTTTCGAGCCGCGATTTGAGCGATTTTCTCGCCCGAACGAGCCGCTGCCGGACCGATTCCTCCGAAACGCCGGTCGCTTCCGAAATCGCCCGAACTGATTCGCCGCCGCGGTAATACAGGATCAGCGTTTCCCGATATTTTTCGTCGATCTCGCCGATGGCCGACCAAATCAGCTCGCTTCGCTCTTTGCGCAACAATTCGTCCGCCGGATCCGGTTGTTGCGACGGCCGCTCGTCGAGCGTTTCGGCGGGCGTTTCCTGCTTCTTGCGGAACGAACGGTGCGCCAGATTCCGCGCGATCGTGCAGAACCAGCCGGTGATGTTCGACGTGTGCGACAGTTCGCCGAGCTTGTTCCACGCGATCAGAAACGTTTCCTGGGCAAGGTCTTCCGATTTGTGGAAGTCGCCGGTCATGTTGTACGTGATCCCGCTGACGAGCGACTGGTAATGCCGCACGACTTCGGCGTATGCCGCCTTGTCCCCCTGCCGGGACAGTTCAATGTTTTTCGCAAGTGTTTCGGAAGAGAGCATGGGTTTTGCCGGGTAAAATTGTAAAGGACGAACATAGAATAGAAGTCCCTCACCTCTCTTCGCGTGACACGAATTTTGAAAAACACTCTCAGTTCTTCTTTTCCAGTGCGCGCAGCACCTCTTCGGCTTGGCGTTTCACGTCGTCGTTGTCGGTCACTTCGACGATTTTACGCATCGCGACGGCCGAGTACTCCGGTGCTTGCGTCATCAGCGCTTTTCCGATGTTCAAACCGGGAACGCACGCCGCTTTCGCGTAAGTCGGGTTGTTGAGAAACTCGATCAGCTTTTCCAGCGAACTGAACGTCGTTATTCGGCCCAACGCGTCGATGATCAGCAAGACTTCTTCTTCCCGTTGCGCCAGCGGAAGCGCTTCCATGCACATATTGAACCGGTGTTCGTTCGAGGTGTCCATTTGCCGAATGATCCGGATATAACCGCGAAGCGCCCGAATTTTGAATTTCGGGTTGCCGTCGCTTTTCAGGACTTCCAACAACACCGGCGCGGCGTCCGGATCGGGCCAGTCGCCGAGAACGCGCGTCGCGGTGTCCTGAATTTCGACCGTTTGATCGGCGACCGCCGTTCGGACCGCTTCGATCGCGACTTTCCCCCCCAGCGCGCCGAACAGGTCCAGCAGCGCACACTTGCTTTTCAGGGACGAATCTGCGTAAACGGCGGCGACTTTTTCCGCGACGGCTTCCGGATCCACCGCGCGATGGCAAACGACTTTCAAGGACGCCGCGACCGTACCGAATTCGACGTCGTTCGCCGGGTGCACCAAATGCTCTAAAAGCACCTCGATGTCTTCGCCGGAAACCGTATTGCCCAACGCCGCGATCGCGGCTAAACGTACGGATTCTTCCGAATCGGAAAGCAGCGGCAACAAAACCGGCGTCGAGTTCGCGATTTTTCGGTTGCGACAAACCTGGATGAGCGGAATACACGCCTTGCCGCTTGTCTTTTTCAGCCGCTCGACCACCGCTGTTTCCGTTCCTCCAAAGCTGGTCCGGGTCAACGCGTCGCTTGCCGCAATCGCGGCCGGTTCGTCGGAGCCGGTGGCCGTATCGAGCAGGAAGGCGAGCGTGTCCGCGTCCGTCAAGCCGGCCAAGGCGGCGATCGCGGCGGTTTTCACGCGTTCTTCTCCGGCGGTTTTCGCCTGTTCGAGCACCAGCGGTCGGGCGACGTCATCCGCACGACAATCGAGTACGTCCAACAGCAAGACTTTACGATCCACGTCCATTTTTGAATAGCGATCCAACAGTTTCGGCGTCAATTCCTTGTTGGCAATGTCTCGCACCGCCGCGATCATGGCGTAAAACGCACCGTCTTCCGGCGAAGCCGTTTCTTCGTCGAGAACGGCATCCGACGCCGCGCCCCGGGCGAGCAGTTCGCCGTAAATGGCACCACAGCGGGCCGGGACGGGGATATCTTTTTGCCCGCGAATCCCAGTGTAAACTTGGATCGCGGCGTCGTTGTCGCCCCGTTTCAGCAGTGATTCGGCGCAACCCAAAAGGCCGTCGACGTACAGGGGTTTCCGGTCCGCCGAAGCGTCGACAAACCGTTTTTGCAGGGCGTCCAGGGCGTCGGCCGACCCGATTTTACCCAAGGCGACCGCGTCGGCGTAAACGACTTGTGTGTTCGGACTGTCCAGTAGCGGCGTCATGGCACCGACCGCGCCGGAATCGCGTCGCTCCCCGAGCGAACCGAGTATCCCGATAAGAAGCTTGGCCGGGGCGCCGGTCAAGGCGTCACAGAGTGCTTTCGTCGCGGCGGGATCCGGTATCTGTTGCAGCGCGATCCGGACGGGATGGGACAGCATTTCGTCGTGGAGCATCGCGGCCAGCAGGGGGACGCAGTCTTTCGTACCGGTTTGCGCCGCCTGTTTGCAAGCGAGTGTTTTCGCGTAATGGGATGCGTCGGGGGCCTGCAAAACCGACTGGAGCCGGTCCGACTGTTCGTCGGCGAAGGCCGGTGAGACCATGACGCCGAAACAAAGGAGTATTCGAAAAATATATTGAGGTGTCATATTGAAAACTTATGTTAGCCCCGGGGCCTGCCCCGAGCGCGGGAAAGTGCGGGAATAATTAAATCGTCCAAGGTTCGCGAATCGCCCGGCTTCGGAGTCGGTTCGCTTCGTCGTCGTTGAGAAATTCATACTTGACCGGGTCCCATTTCAAGGGGCGGTTCAACCAATACGCGATGTTGCCGAGAATCGGGTCGATCGTCGAATGACTCCCGATTTCGACGTCGCAGGCGGGCCGTTTGCGCAACCGAACGCAGTCGAGCCACTGTCGTACATGGCTGTTGTGCCCCTCGTAGCGACTGGGACGATCCTTCGCGATTTCGGCGGGATAACATTTCAAATAGCCTTGGCGACCAACGTGGATCCAGCCCCGTTCGCCGACGAAAACCGCCCCGAACGCCTGGACGCTCGTGATCGGGTCGAAGCCTTTCGGAATTTCGTGCAGGTTCGGATCGAGTCGCCCGTGAACGATCTGGAGCGTGATATCACCCGGATACTTGAACGTGATCAGCGGGCACTTCTCATGCGGCGGGATGATCTCCAGCGGCCCGGACGTGTCCAGTCCCAATCCCCAATGAACGATGTCGAACGCGTGCGAACTGCCGCTGGCGATGCCGCCGAGTCCGAGATCCTTGCAGAACGACCATGGCACTACATTGAGCGGGTTACCCAGATAATGCAGCCGGTGATTGAACGGCCGCCAAGGCGCCGGACCCAGCCAAAGATCCCAGTCGAGCGTCGGTGGTGTCGGCTCCGCGGGAAGTTCGATTTCGATGGACGGGTCATGATGAACCGTGTAGACGTTGCTGATTTTTCCGAGTGCCCCTTCGCGCACCAGGCGGCAGGCGTACTCGAAGTTTTTCCAACTGCGCTGCTGGTAGCCGACCTGGCAGACGACGCCGTGACGCCGCACCGCTTCGATTTCGGCGAGCGCTTCGTGGACGGTGTATGCATTCGGTTTTTCGACGTAGATGTCCTTACCGGCTTTGGCGGCCATGATCACGGCGGGCCCGTGCCACTGTTCGCCTAGTGCCATGACGAACCCGTCGATGTCGGGCCGATCGAGCATTTCGTGGAAGCCGCGATAGGCGTCACAGCCGTTGAATTTCCCGTCGGCCTTGCGGTCGGCGTACCGGGCTTCAACCGTCGCTTGGCCGGTGTCACGACGCCATTGGTCGGGATCGCTGACCGCGACGACCTGCACGTCGTCGTAACCGAGCGTGTTGTTCAGATGTCCGCGATTCATGCAGCCGACGCCACAAAAACCGACGGTGATCCGGTTGCCCGGCGCGACGGACCCGCCGAGCCCGAGCGATGTGCCCGGAATGACCAACGGAGCGGCGAACGCGCCGACGGCCGTTTTCAAAAATTGCCTGCGGGAGAATGAGGAAGATAGTGTCATGGGTTACCTCTTTCGGATAAAGGAGCTCAAAGTGTAACAATAGAGAAGAGATAAGATTGTTTCGAAAACCTGGGACCGCAGGCATCTTGCCTGCACCTGGGTCTATGGGCTTCCAGCCCGTAGCGAACCCTTGGCAGGCTGGAAGCCTACCGACCCAGATGCAGGCTGGAAGCCCGCGGTCCCAGGTCCCAGGACTTCGAATTATTTCGTGATCTCACGAACGGTTCGGTTGAAAAATTCGATACATTGACGGCATTCCGCCATGTTGTCCTCGAAGTTTTTCGAGTATTCGACGTCGACGTCGAGCGGTTTGACGCCGAGACGGTACAGCTCTTGGAAAAATTCAGCGTTCTTCCCAATTCCGGCTCCCCAAAGAACGTCGGTTCCCTCGGGGGAAAATTGGTCGAGATCGTGAACCTGAACGACCATGAGCCGGTTCCCGATGGTTCGGGCCGCGTCGATCGGGTCGATCCCGGAGCGCATCCAGTAGCCCATATCGCCGCAAACGCCGATACGCGAACTGCGGTTTTTGCAGTGCGACATCACTTTTTCGGGGGACCAGTATTCCGGCGATTCGTTTTTACTGTGATTGTGCAGCGCGACGTTGATACCATATTCGTCGCAAACGCGCTCGATCACGTCAAGACTTTCCACCTTCGGCTCCGAGAGAAACGTCTCGATGCCGAACTTGTCCGCGAACTCGAACACTTTGCGGCAAGCCGCTTCGTCGCCCGGAATCTCGCCGTAAAAATAGGAGACCATCTTCACGTTTTTCGAGCGGAGCTTTTCGTTGATTCGGGCGATTTCCTCGTCGGTCAAAACGGCGGGGTCGAAAAACTTGTCGATGCCGTCCCCGACTTTCTGGAAGCTCAAACCGCCGCAGTAGCGCAGCCCGAGTTCGGCGGTTTTATCGATGGTGTCAAACAGCGAGAACTGGTGGAACGTGTAAGCGGGCATGGACAAACGCCAACCGGCCTTTTCGTGCAGCCGAATGGTGTCATCGGCGTAAGCGGACGGGAGCGTCGACGCTTCCAGGTCGCCGAGCGCGAACTGGACGGCGGCGAGGTAGAATTGAAGCATCATCGGATCCCAGAACACCTTGGGGCTGTGCGCGACGGTGCTATAGAAACAGCGTCCGTAGCCGTAGCTTTTCACCCAGGCGATCGCGTAATCCTCGTCGGCCCGTTCCTTGACGCCAGCGTAAGGTTCGCGGTCGAGATTCGATTTCGCGTTGTCGATACTCAGGAGCACGCGTTGCTTTTCCCGGGAATACGGGTCGGAAACACGGAAAAATTCGTCGACGTATTCAAACCCTTCTTTCGGGAAAAAGCGAGTCAGCGGATGATCCGGCTCTTCGACTTTGACGAAGATTTTTTCCTGGAATTCCCGGTGATTGGCTCCGCGTCCTCCGATCATTTCGCCGAATTCCGGCCAGTCGTCCGTCCCTTGCCGGGGCCCGCTCCAGTTGAGAAACGCGGCGGTCGTTCCGTGCAAACCGAGCAATCCGCCGCCTCGATGTACGAATTTACGGAGATTCTCGCGCAGCACCGGATCCGAGAAAACGTTGCCGACGTTGTTGTTCATCAGAACGGCGTCAAATTGTTTCAGGGAGTCGGCTTGGAAAACCTGGGGATCGTGAGAGACGACCGTTTGAAACGCGCCGGTTTTTTCTCCCATCTGCCGAAACGCTTCGTTGGCGTACGGAATGGAACCGTGTCCGCCGTAATCCGCGTTGGTGTCAAAGATGAGAAGTTTGCGGGGCTTTGGGGGAGAAACGATCGCTTCGGTCGGAATCGCCTTTGCGATCAGCTCTTTTTGCTGCGGCGTCACGACATCCTGGGAAACGATTTTGAGCACCGGCGCTTCCTCGGCGGCTCGAAGCGGCACGAAATTCGAGGAAACCAACAAAGCAAACAACGACAACCACGGAAGAATTTTGGGCATGGATACGACCTCGTTTCAAGAGTTTCAACTTGTCCGGTAAACGACATCGGCCCATCGTACTCCTTCCGTTCTGCAAATGCAAGACTCATGCTCCCACACCGATGGCGTGGCATTACGGTCCCATCAATCTCCAAATCGCTTCGAGGAAAACGACGGCTCCGATCGCTGCCGCGCCGATTGCCAAGACGAGAATCGCTCCGCTGGCGATGTTCAACGATTTGGCGATGTTTTCGTCGTATTGATCGGTGATCGCCTTGGCCAACGTCTCAATGGATGTGTTCAGCATTTCGCCGGCAAGCACGATGATGATACAAAGAATCAGCAGCGACCAGCGAATGGTGTCCAAGCGTACCAACAACCCGGCAGCAACGACCAGTCCCGCGAAGAGAAAATGGACTTTATAACTGCTTTGCTGATGAACCGACTGTCGGAGTCCTTGGAAAGCGTCGTTGAACTTCCGCTTCCATGTTCGGGGAGAATGAACATACTTCGTGGTATCGGGCCGATCCGGTTCATCCATGGAATTGGATTGTTAGCCACGGGGCTTGCCCCGTGCGGTGTTTATTGGACTTGGTAATTTACACAACCTCGAAAAGATACAAGCAATTATATCACTTGATTTTAAGTGTGCAAACGATACATCAGTTTACCTCAAGTGTTGGGGGAAATATTTTCAAAAAATTGTGAGAAAGACTCTTTTTTTCCTTGCAAACGCCGAAGAAACCATGTATGATATACGTAGAAGAACGATGCAGCTAGTGAAAAAAAGAGTCTGGATTTTGCTTCCTTTCGTCCGGACGCGCCGAGAAGAAAAGATCGGCGAATCGCGTGGTTGTTTGTTTTTTTGGGTTTTTCTCCTTGCGTTGAGAAGTGTTACAGGAGGGCTAAAATGATGATTTTGGCGCGTTCCGGACCGGTTTTTGAGGACGCATGAATGCGAGTTTTGTCCGATGTAGATCTGCTGGAGGACATGATTCGTGCGTCCGTCGGTTTTCGTGTTTTGGGTACTGTTTTCGTCTTACTATTTTAGGAGGCGTAACTTTTTTCCGACGCGATACGCATCGACGCCGGTAGTCGATTTCCTGCCGTTTCAAACAAGGCCCCGATGGGCCGTCCGTGAAGCTAAAAGATCACGGATTGGAATGAGTTGAAAAGTTCACAATCTCCGTTTCGTCTCTCTTTTCCATCCCTGACCAGAAGAGTGTTTGGCTGTACGTGGGCCGCCGCATGATAAATAATAGACTCTACGGGAGTCCGGCCATCAACAATGTGTTCAGTTGCTCACACTCAGACGTCCGTGGTGGAAACGGGACGCGAAACCTTTCATACCGTCGTTAACGACGGAGAGCCGGGCGAAAATCGCCGACTCTGATCTTTCGGGCGCCCGATTCATCGGACGCCCTTTTTCGTGCGCTGTTCTGAAACGATACGTTATCGCAAAAGAGCGGCAATTGAATCTTCGTTCACCGGTTGTATGATCCCGCGCTCCGTGATGATTCCCGCGATCAATCGGGCCGGGGTCACGTCGAACGCCGGGTTGTAGACGCGAATTCCTTCCGGGGCAGTTCGTATGCCGAAACCGCAGGTGATTTCGCTTTCGTCCCGCTCCTCAATCGGAATCTCGTCGCCGGACTTGAGCGTCAGGTCGAACGTGGAAACCGGGGCGGCGACGTAAAAGGGAATCTTGTGAGCTTCGGCCGCAACGGCGACACCGTAGGTCCCGATCTTGTTCGCCGTATCGCCGTTGGCCGCGATCCGATCCGCTCCGACGATCACGCCGTCGATCTTTCCCTGCTTCATGACCATTGCGGCCATGGAATCGCACAGGAGCGTTACAGGAATCTTGCGTTGGGCTAATTCCCAAGCGGTCAACCGTGCCCCCTGCAAAAGCGGTCGGGTTTCGTCGGCGAAGACATGTATTTTTTTTCCGGACTCCGCCGCGGCGAAAAAGACGCCCAGCGCGGTCCCGTAATCCGCGGTCGCAAGTCCGCCGGCGTTGCAATGCGTGAGAAACGAATCGCCGTCTTGGATCAACTCGTTTCCATACCGACCGATCGCGCGACAGATTTTGCGGTCTTCTTCGTGAATCGCTTTCGCTTCGTCAAGGAGCGCGATCGCGATTTCGCCGGCGGTTCGAGCAGATTTTCCTCGGAGCGAGAGCGCTTTGGACTTCATCCGCTCCAGAGCCCAAAAGAGATTGACCGCCGTCGGTCGGCTTGACGCCAGATAGGCGACGACTTTGTCAAGCTGTTTGAAAAACGCTTCTTCCGTACATGTCTCCGGATTCGCGAGCACCGGTTCCAAGCCGATACAGACGCCGTAAGCGGCGGAAATCCCGATCGCCGGAGCCCCGCGGACCCGCAACGACTTGATCGCCTCCCACACGGTTTCGACGGAGCGACATTCGATTTCAACAAGCCGGGTCGGGAGGAGAGTTTGATCGATCAGCAGCAAAAAACCGGTGAAAGGATCGCCCGACCAAGACAACGTCTCAACTTGTTGCATCTTTGTTCCCGTCGTTTAGCCGAGCGTCCTGGACGCCGACGTCTCAAAAACTAATTACCGCGCGCCCAGCATCCGCCCCAAGGCCGCTTCAAATTTGTCCTCGGTATCGTAGGTTCCTGCCGCAATTTCCGATCGAATTCGATTGATCAGATCCAACCGCGGCGCGGCGGACGACGAGGAATTGGCAACCGACGCGATTTCGCCGAGCGATTGTGCTTCTTGGGAAAAACTGACTTCATCCCGGATAGGGCTGGAAATTCGGTTCGTTTCCGTCGTCGGTTGGGTCGAAACCCCACGAAAGTGCGGCGCGGAGAGTGTATGAGCTTTGTGGGCGAATTGGGAATTGTAGATGTCCATTTCTGTTCTCCCTCGGGAAAAACGCGAGGCCCGATTCGGCTTCGCTTATTTTGTCGTTCCATCAAATATGCTCGAGCGAGCATCACTGGGGGGTACTACGCACCGAACGACAAGGTGTTCGTAAAATTTCAAAATTTTTGCGACAAACTGCCGCGAATCACGTCGAGCAAGTATAGGTTTTATTTCCACACACGGCCCGACGAAATTGAAAATTCCGTTTTTCCTTCGGGAAGAATTCTCCCCGTACTGGTATCGGCTCGAAAAATCGGCGAAAAAAACTTTTTCACTAAATATCGTATCTTATCAAAGGAGGCGTCTGCGGAAGCTGGGCAAAAAGTTCCGTCCAACGCTTTCCGGCGGGATTATCTCAAAATTCGCCCAACGATGCAAGAGGAAAATTTTCGAATTGAAAGAGCCGTAGATGGAGCGCAGCGCAATCTACGGGCCCCCATAAACGTCAACGTCCCCCGTGTTCCGCAAGCTTCGCGTGCGGCTCTTTATTTCTTTTTTCACTTTTTCTCTGTATAATTGCGCGTATGCAAAGCACACATACATTTTTTTGGGGAACGGTTTTTTTCGCGTTGACGGCTTGCGTTTACGGCGCCCAACCGTCTGCGCCGGACGTTTTGTTCCAGATCGGACGACCGGACGCGGTTTCCTGGGAGTTCGGCGGCTGGGCCGATTGGCTCAACCCGCAGTACCCCAATGGAGTCGCTTATCGGCACGTCGTCGGAAAAAACAGGGACGTCGACTGGACGGCGAGTCATCCCAGTTCCCGCGATTTCGGCGCCGCGGGAAAGACTTTCACGACCGAAATCGAATTCGATTCGCCGAAATCCTATGATCGTGAGCTCTACTTCATCATCGGTTTCTGTTTCGTCAGTCATTTGGAGCCGTCGCTCATCAAAATTGCCGTCAACGACATCGCCGCGGAACCGGTTCGCCAACCGACGACGTGGAACGATTACGCGTACAAGCCGCAGTCGGAAGTCGGCATTTTCGAGCATCTGATTATTCCGATTCCTTCCGGGGCTGTACGGCAAGGAAAAAATGTCCTTTCGATCCACTTGGAAGACGGCAGTTTTTACCTTTACGATTACCTGATGCTCCGCGAAAAACCGGAGGTTCCCGCTCAGTTGCCGATTCCGGACCTTCTCACGGAATTCCGGGCCGGGCCGATGAAAGAGGTCAAACAAATCGTGTTCGCTCTCCGCAAGCCGGGGACCGACCCGCACTGGTACTCCAATTTCGGCTATTATGCCGACGACGCGAACGATTTTCCGTTTCCACTCGGCAGCGGCGGCGGGCTTTTTCTCTACGACCTGGATTCCAAAGAGATGAAGCCGATTTTCCAGGATCCGCACGGAAATATCCGCGATCCGCAGGTTCATTACGACGCCGAAAAAATCATCTTTTCGTACCTTCCGGCGGGGAAACGACATTATAATCTCTATGAAATCAACGTCGACGGCAGCGGTTTGCGGCAGTTGACGTTCGGCGATTGGGATGATATTGAAGCGACTTATACGGCGAGCGGCGACATTCTTTTCTGCTCCACGCGGTCAAAACGCTGGGTACAATGCGCCGCCTCGCCGGTTGCAACGCTGCATTGTTGCGGTCCCAACGGGGAAAACGTTCACCCGGTTTCCTCGAACAACGACCAGGACAACACTCCCTGGCCGCTCCCGGACGGTCGGATCGTGTACATGCGTTGGGAGTACATCGACCGTTCGCAGATGGATTATCACCATCTATGGACGATGAACCCCGACGGAACGAAGCAGATGGTGTTTTACGGCAATCTGCTGCCCGGGAAAGTGATGCTCGCGCCGAAGCCGATTCCGAATTCGCCGAAAATCGTCGCCTGCTTTTCGCCGGGACACGGAATCCGGGAGCACTACGGCAAGATCGCGATCGTCGATCCCCGCAACGGTCCGGACGATCCGGACGGCGCCGTCGAAATCACGCGTTTCGACAACCACAGCGATCCATGGGCGTTTTCCGAAACCGCATTCATGGCCGCGTCCGAGGACGAACTGCACCTGATCGACGACAACGGCTATACGCAAACGGTTTTCAAACTGCCGGAAGAGCTTTCCTCGCAGGGGTTCTGGATCGGCGAACCTCGCCCGGTGATACCACGTTCCCGGGAAGTCGCGATCGCCGACCAGACGGATCCGGAGCAAGCGACCGGTTTTCTCGCCTTGGCCGACATTTACAAAGGGCGCCGTTTGGGGGATCTGCCGCGGGGGACGATCAAGGATCTGCTCGTTTTGGAGCCGCTCCCGGCTCCGATCCATTACAACGGCGGCATGGAATACGTTTCCGCCAACGGGACGTTCGCGTTGACCCGGATCGTCGGGACCGTTCCCGTGACGCCGGACGGAGCGGCTTACATGGAGCTGCCGGCGCTGCGAAATTACCTGTTCGTCGCCCGTGACGCCAACGGCGACTCCGTCAAACGGATGCACAGCTTTACGACCGTGATGCCCGGCGAAACGGCGACCTGTATCGGGTGTCATGAATCGCGTACCGAATCGCCGGAGAACAAAACGGATCACGTCGGCCCTTCCTCCCACGCGGTTTTCGACGTGATGAAGAAAAAAGCGTCCGTTCCCCGGTCGGTTGCGGGTGTGCCGGATCTGTTCGATTATCCCCGGGACATCCAGCCGATCCTCGACAAGCATTGCGTCGCCTGTCATAACCGCGATCGCGCCGACGGGAACGTCGATCTTTGTTCCGACTGGACACCGCGATACCAGAGAGGGTATTTGACGCTTTCGATGCGAAAAATGGTCGGCGACAATCGCAACCGGGCACAAAGCGATTTTCAGCCGTACGAAATCGGAACGAAAAGCAGCACGCTCCTCCGCCTGATCGCCGAAAAACACGCCGGAGTCGAACTTTCCCCGAGCGAAGTAAAGACGCTCCGCTATTGGATCGAAACCGGCGCGAATTTCGCGGGGACGTACGCCGCGAATTTCCTCGGCACGGTCGGGTATCATTACAATTTCGGATACGAACACTTCGATCTCGACTGGCCGGAAACGCAACGAATGAGCGAAACGATTTCCCGCCGCTGTACGGAATGTCATGATAAGACGAACCGGCCCGCGGTTCCTGAAACGATTTCGAGCCTCACCGGCGGTTATTCGACGCAGTTGATCTTTAATATGACGTTTCCGGAAAAGTCGAAAATCCTGACCGCTCCGCTTGCCCAAACCGCCGGCGGGAAACAGAGCTGTGGACGAGCCGTGTTCGCCGACACAAGCGATCCCGATTACCAGGCGATCCTCGGCGGGATTCAACGGGCGGAACGGTACATCCAAGAGGAACGCAACCGATTCACGCAACGCCCGTTCGTTCCACACCCGTCGTATGTTCGCGAGATGATCCGCTTCGGTGTCCTCCCGCCGGACCACGATTATTCAGCTCCCGTGGATCCCTACCAAACGGATCGGATCTACTGGGAGACGCTGTATGATTACGCAGGTAGTTTTCGGTAGCCGGCAGTCGGAGAATCAAGCCGTTCGAGGGGCTGGCCCAAAGAGTCAACTTACAATTTCAGGCTTGGCAACCCACTATTCGTCGCCGAAAATCGAGTCGGAATCGTCGTCTTCGTCCGTCGGCGTCGAGGAGTCGTCGTCGCCGGAGTTGAATGGGGATTCCTCGTCGGACGAGTCGAAACCGCCGCCGAAATCGGGCACGGAAACCGGAGCGGGACCGGTCGTTTCCGCGGGCTGCCGTTTCGGGATTTGCTGCTGTTCCGCTGCGGCCAGTTCCGCCTGGATTTTCGCGGCAAGGTCGATACGATTTTCGCGGTGCTTGAGCGGCTGAAACTGGTTGACTTCGTGGAGACACTGGATCAAACCGGTTTTCATTCCGATGTAGATCCGGTCCGTTTCACGATTGTCGAGGAAAAAGTCGAACGCCATCACCGGGAACGTCGTGATGACACGACCCGTTTCACGCTCCAGAATCGCGATTTCCTTGCGTGAATTCAAACCGTAGACACACCCTTCCGATTCGGCGATAAATTGGACAATCCCGGTCGCGAACCAGTTTTCCTGGCCGTTTCTCGCGTCCAAGCAGTACATTCCTCCCAACTGCGTACAAGCGTAAACGTGATCTTTGATGATCACGACCCTTTGAATGACGGGATTCTCCGTAACGTATTTCCAGAAAACCTCCCCGGTCTGATCGTTGATCGCGACGACGAATCCGGCGACGTTTCCGACCAGAATCATGCTCGGTATGACATCTTCGTCGCTTTCCAACGGAAGGTCCGATTCGGTGTCTTGGCCCGGGATCGTTTGGGCCGGAACCGGTTGCGTCGGCGGCGTTTGCCCGTTCGGCGGGGTCGGCGGCAACGTTTCTTCAGAATCGCCGGAGAAAATGTCTTCTTCCTCCTCCGGCCCACTGGAGAAGATGTCTTCCTCGTCGTCGAACTGGGGCGAGGCGAATCGGGAACGGACGCTCGCTTTTTTCGCGGCGGAATCGGCGGGAGTCGTTTCGGCTTCCTTCCCGGCGTCCTTTTTGAGCACTTGCCGTGGTGAGTACACCGGCTGGGAAACAATCGTTCGAGGGGCGACCCAATCGACGGAAACACTCTGGTTGGCGTCGAGCATAAAGGACTGCGGAGCAATGCGGACCCGATACAGCAACGCGAAGATGTTTTTGACCGACTCGCCGATACATCCGAAATAGACGTCGCCGCTGAGGGTCGGCCAAACGAGGTATTCGTCCAAGGCCGTTTCTTCGGCGACAATCGGCTGAATCAAGGCGTTTCCGTAAGACTGGCATTCCATCGGAATGAAAGTCGGCGGCAGCAATCTTAACGGTTCCTCGACAGCGGCGGGCTGCGGACCGCGAATCGATTCACGGATTTCGTCTAATTTCGCATGAATCTCCGCGATCACCTGGTCGTGTTCGTCTTTCGGCGGCGCGGGGACTGGTACGTCCGGCTGCGGAAGAATCTCTTGATCTTTTTTGGCTTCTTCCAATGGCCAAGCGAGAATACGACCGGAAGCGAGCGGTATGAAGATATGCCGTTCGCTCAAAGCGCAACCCGCTCCCGGAATACCGGAAACGTCGTTTTCCCAAAGTTTCATGCCGGTTTTGCGGTCGAACACTTGGAGATTCACCCCTCCCAAAGCGGCGACCATGCGGCTATTGGCGGCCGGAGCCATGCAAATCGTGCCCGGATCCCCCAGCTCGGCGACCCAAAGCGTCCCGCCGGTCTCCGCGTCGATGGCGTGCAGTCGGGCGTCGTTGCTGACGATAAAAATCGTTCCGTCCTGATAAAGGACGTGTTTGACGGTATTCCGTTTCTGGTTCAACGAAATCTGGTTGTACCACGATCGGGTCAAACCGAACCGTTCGACTTCCCGCTCGATCAGCAGCGGGGTTTTACGGGTTTGAACCGTGGAGAACGGCGGGGTGGACTGCCCGAAAACAGCCGCGCATTGACCGAGAACAACAAGAAACAACGCGGTCCCAAACAGATTTTTCATCGAAGGATACTCCAGAAGTCCGAACAATTAAATGAAGTGTCGGAAAATGATATACTCCAACACGTCAATATACTGACGTTTTCAAATTTCACACTGATTTAATTAACATTCAAGAATACGCTTGAATTGCAGGTCGGCAGCAGCCCAACGAGGCTGCGGAACACTTCAGCCGAAGGCGACCGCCCTACCGTGCTACGGTATACACCACAATAAGAATATACCATAATTTATCGGACGTCGAAGAAAAGCGAAATGATTCTCGAAAAAACAGGCGGAATAATCAGAAGAAACATCGCAGGCCAAAAAATGAGAAATGAGAAATGAGAAATGAAAGCGGAAGCCGGCGTCCCATCCCTCTCCTGTGGCCACACCAACCCCAAGCGTAAGCGTGGGGGAGGCAAAAGACCGGGATATTCAAGTGCGGGCGAGGCGCCCACACTCCATAAAAAACGCTTAACGGCATTGGCTGTCAATAGTGGAACCACTACCCGGTCTTGACGAAAGGCGTCTTGGTCATGTATAATCCGCTCTTTCCTTGGGGAATTGTGTAAAGGTAGCACGAATGGCTCTGAACCATTTAGTCGGGGTTCGAATCCCTGTTCCCCAGTTTTCGCGCGGAGTACCGGCTAAAAATGGGCATATACTAAAACGATGATTCTGCCTTTTTTGGAGCTGATTCGCTTTTCACACACGCTCTTTGCCCTTCCGTTCGCTTTGCTCGCCGCTTGTATGGCTTTTGCGGAACTCAAGCCGGGCAGTCCTGTCGTTCAACCGTTTCTCGGTGTTTTGTTGTGCATGGTTTTTGCGCGGAGTGCGGCCATGTCGTTCAACCGCTGGGCCGATCAGGCGATCGACGCGCTCAATCCACGGACGGCGTTACGACATCTTCCGAGCGGCCGGTTGACTTCGCGGTCGGTTTTGGTTTTCACCGGGGTTTGCGCACTCGGGTTTGTCGCTTCGTGCTGCTTGTTTTTACCGACCAATCCGATTCCGGTTCTCTGTTCGCTTCCCGTCCTCGTGTTTCTTTGCGGATACAGTTATGCGAAACGGTTCACGATCGCGTCGCACTTCTGGCTCGGAGCGGCTCTGATGCTCGCCCCGATCGCGGCTTGGGTCGCCGTTTCTCCGACATTTTCCTTGGCTCCGATTCTTTTAGGGGCCGCCGTTCTCTTTTGGGTCGCCGGGTTCGACATCATCTACGCCTGTCAGGACTATGATTTCGACGTGAAAATGCGATTGAAAAGCGTTCCGGCAAAATTCGGCGTCGCCGGTTCCCTACGCATCGCGGCCGGGTGTCACGTTTTGACGCTGTTACTGCTGTTTCTGCTTCCGACCGTTTACGAAAAATTCGGCACGATTTATTACGGTGGCGTTACGCTGATCGCGACGTTGTTGATTTTCGAGCATTTCGTCGTCCGCCCGAAACGTCAGGGGGAATCCATCGACCTGGACCGGGTGAATCTGGCATTCTTCCACCTGAACGCGATCATCTCCCTCGGACTACTGCTGATCGGCGTGATCGATCTGATGACGTGATAAGTGATAGGTGATAGAAAAAAATCACCTATCCACTATCACCTATCACTTGTCCCCTATTTCCGCTCCTCTGGATTTCCTTTTTGCGACTTGATATAATCCGTGAACTCGGGACGCCTGTCGGCGTCTACCCACACATTCCCTCTCATGAAAGGATATGGTTCAATGCAAAAAACACTCGTACTGAGCATCTTGTTGGCATCTTTCCTTTGCGTCGGATTCGTCGGCGCCGCGGAACCCCAAAAACCGTTCGACGGATTCACGCTGAAAGGCTGGAAGGCGGTCGATCCGAACGCGAAAAGCAGTTGGATCGTCGGTCGGGCTTTCCTTGATCCGGAAAATGAAAGAGGCATGATCGCCCGCCCCTTGGAGAAAAAAGACGGAAAATTCATGGAAGGTGACCTGATCAACCTCGTCGAATGGAATTGGACGCAAGAGCCCCGCGGCGGCGTCGATTTCTATTGCGAACAGAAATTCGGCGATTGTGTCATCGACTTGGAATTCATGGTCTCGAAAGATTCCAACAGCGGTATCTACGTCATGGGAGAATATGAAGTTCAGGTTCTCGACAGTTGGGGACATGAGAAAATGACGCAAGGGGATGTCGGCGCTCTTTACGGGGCCGCTCCGCCGAAAGTCAACGCGTCGCTCCCGCCGGGACAATGGCAGCGTATCGTGATCGATTTCAAAGCGCCGAAGTTCGACGCCGACGGCAAGAAAATCCAGAACGCCAAGTTCGTGAAAATCACGCTCAACGACAAGGTCGTTCAGGAAGACGTCGAAATGAAGGAACAGACCCCCGGCGGTATCACCGGAAAGGAATGCCCGAAAGGACCGCTCATGTTCCAAGGCAACCACGGCGGCGTCGCGTTCCGGAACATTAAAGTTTTCGAAAAATAATCCCCCAAAGAGCATAAGTAGCAAGTTTATGTATGATGTGGTTTTGTCATTCTGAGGTACTCCGAAGAATCTGGTGTCAATTCATGCCCGTTCGATAATACGTGTTGGCAGGATACACCAGATTCTTCGCTTCGTGAGTACACTGCGCTCAGAATGACAAAACATGCCCGCCATTTTCTGGCGAAGGCCTAATGTTTATGTCAGAAGAAAATCAAGGATATCAGGTCGTTGCCCGACGGTATCGGCCGCAGGGATTCGGCGAACTCGTGGGGCAGCATCACGTTTCGCAAGCGCTGTCCAACGCGATTGCGACGCACCGGATTGGGCACGCTTATCTTTTTACCGGAGCGCGCGGGGTCGGCAAGACGTCGACCGCGCGAATTTTCGCCAAGTCGCTCAACTGCGTCCACGGCCCGACGCCGACCCCGTGCAACCAGTGCGATGCGTGCGAACACATCTCCGTCGGCGACGACGTCGACGTGTTGGAAATCGACGGAGCGAGCAATCGCGGGATCGATGAAATCCGGCAGTTGCGGCAAAACGCGTCGATCAAGCCGAGTCGTTCGACGTTTAAGATTTACATCATCGACGAAGTTCACATGCTGACCCGGGAAGCGTTCAACGCGCTCCTGAAAACGCTTGAAGAACCGCCGGCGCATGTCAAATTCATCTTCTGTACGACCGAAGCGAACAAGATTCCGATCACGATCCTGTCGCGGTGTCAACGATACGATTTCGCCGGTATCGACGCGACTTCCATTTCTCAAAAGCTGGAGCAAATCGCGATCGCCGAAAAAGTGACCGCCGACGCGGGGGTCTTTGAACTGCTCGCCCGCCGCGCAGCCGGTTCCATGCGGGACGCACAATCGCTTCTGGAACAGCTCCTTTCTTTTGCGCCGGAGCACATCAAACTGTCGGACGTTCACGAAATGCTCGGGACCGCCGACGATCAAAGGATTTTCCGGCTGCTCCAATCCATGCTCCAAGGGGATACGAAATCGATTTTTGCGGAACTCGATCAAGCCGCAGGCGAAGGAGTCGATTACGGAATCCTGATCGAACAGATGCTCGGCGTTTTTCGCGACCTGATGGTCGTTTCCGGGGGAGCCGACGCGAAACTGCTGCTGTTCAGCGCCCCAGGCCGGTTCGCCGAACTTCGGGAAACGGCGAAATCGTTCGGAATTCAACGGATTCTTGCCGCCCTGCAAATCCTGGATCACTCGCACAATCGAATGCGGTTCAGCACGCAGGAGCGGATCCTGCTCGAACTCGCGCTGGTTCGGATCGCGCACCTGGGCGAAATGCAGTCGCTCGCGGCCCTGTTGGAGCAAATCAAAACAGGCCAAATTTCGTTCCCGCAATCACCGCAGGCCCACCCGGTCAAAACCATTCCGCGAATCCTCAATTCGGAGCAGGTCGTATTAGTCGAGGAAAAAGCGGCGGATCAACATGAAAAAGAGGTCGTTTTCAGGGCGGAGCAGGCTCCGCCGCTTACGGCAATGGACGACGGTCGTGCGACGGAAATTTGGCGTGACGCCGCACGGGAACTGCCGGGGATGATGTCGATGAATGCGATGAGCTTTCACGACGTGAAATTCCAAGCCCCGAACGTCTTTATCGTCTCCTTTCCCGTCCCGGCGGGAACGACCATTTCCGGTTCGAAGACATTCTGCGAAAAAGAGCAGCCGAAGATTGCCGCGGCTTTGGAGAAGATCGTGGGCGAACCGGTTTCGATCCGATTCGAATTGGCGACCGTGGGGGCACCACAACGACCGGCGCCGCAAAAGAACGTCAAGAATGACGCCCAACTGAAATATAAACTGCTCGCCGAACTGGCGGACCATCCGATGATCCAAAAAGCGCGGGATATTTTCGGTGCGGATCTTGTTGAAGTCGAAGATCGCTGACACTTGGGTTTTGCCGATCGTTCGAGACTTTCCACACCGAGCTTCCCTGCCCGGTTTTTGTGAATAATCCTGAAGCGTGGGCGCCTCGCCCGCGTCTTGGGTTACATTTTATCTCCGTGCGGGCGGGGCGCCCACACTCCATCTTTGCTTATCGGCAGCAGCGATTGGCTCTCCAACCCCAGCCCCAACCGCCCCAACGCGGCGAGCAGCAACGGTCCATTTCGCAACGCGGAGCCGGAGCCCAGCAAATCGCGCGACGATGAAAACGCGGTTTGCAGCAACGGCAGTCGCAGCAATCGGCCTTGCATCCGCATCCGCAGTATTCGGTGACGGCGACACAGGGAGTGCAAGGTTCGCAAGCCGGCTCGGCGACCGGAGCACACGGCTCACACGCAGCGGGGGCGGCCGGTTCACAGGCGACAGGAGCAGCCGGTTCGCACGGAGCACAAGGGGTTCCCGCATTGGCTGAAACCGCCGCGAACAACAGGACCAAAACGGCCAGACTGCCAAGAGTGATTTTTTTCATTTTCTTTCTCCTCAATGAAAATTGTCGAGTGGTAATAAAGTGACCTATCGAAAAACAAGGGTCCGGGAATGGCCCCTAACCTCTGTCTCTTCGCTATACAATCGTTCCTTTCGGCTGATACTCCATGCCCAACAATGAAAGACACGCAATGGGAATAAACAACATGCGTTAATTGTAGTGATTGTAGCGAATAAGTCAACATAAACAATCAAAGCGATTGCCCCACGAGGTGCTTTCATACTGTCCTGGGCCCGAATGTGCAGCTTTTCCATAGTCATTCCACTGGTCAATCGCACCTACTTTTATTATTGTCTCCGGTATGAGACAATTCCGGTAGTCTCGGACTTGGTCGCCGTTTCGAATCAGAGCCGCACACGAAGTAAGCGGTGTTCGAGTTGATCACGTCGCAACGTTTTGTACTGAGAGGTTGTTTGATAATTAAACACCGTAAAGCGAGGGATTGGTCATGCTGAGTGAAACGAAGCATCTGGCTCCCGAATCAAGACGTTCCGGTTTTTCGAGGACGTCAACTTGAGGAACCAGATTCTTCGGAGTACCTCAGAATGACAGCTCGGCACCTTTTTTCAGT
>JAVBPO010000135.1:0-28746 GCA_031549565.1 Thermoguttaceae bacterium | reverse complement strand
CGCAGATATAACGGAAATCGCAACGGAAACGCCGACGGATCAACCGGAACCGGTCGTCGAGCCGCAAACCGCTCCCGAACCGCAGGAAACCGCTCCAACGGAAACGCCGATCGTTGTGGAGACCGTCGTTGTCGAAACCGTGGAAGTCGCACCGCCGACCGAATTCGTCGCCGAAACGGAAGCGGGAGCCGGAGGGGGAGAAGGGGAAGAAGAGAATACGGTTGCGCCGGTTGAGATTCCGGCGGACGCCCCTGTTGTCGTTGAAAAAATGGAGGAAGAAAAAACCGAAGAGAAGGCCGCTGATCCTGTGGAGCCGGCTCCCGTTGAGCCGGTTGCGGAAACGTCCGCGACCGAAACGGAAACTCCGCCGGTCGTTGCGGAGATCGGCGAAAACAAAGACGGCGATAGCGAGACTGATGAAAGCGTGAAAAGCGCGGACGGCTCCGACGACGTGAGTCGCGAATTCCAGCAGTGGAAGGATCGCCAAAAGGAACAGGACAAGCCGGTCGTCAAATCGCAGAATCAAATCAAAAAGAAAAAGCAGGCGGAAAAGAAAAAAGAGAGAGAATCGATTCAACAACGGAAACAGGATCATTTCGAAAAACTGTTCCAGGATTATTTCAATTTTTCGTCCGAAGTCAAAAAACTTCCGCCGCACCGCGTTTTGGCGATCAATCGCGGCGAAAGAGCGAAGATTCTTCGGGTCAGGCTCGACACCGATTTCGCGTCGATCGATTCGACGGCCAAGGAACTCTGCGTTCCGAAAGAGCATCCCCAGGCGGATTACCTCGCCGGCTGTACCCGGGACGCCGTCGAACGGCTCATCATGCCGACGCTGGAGCGGGAAGTTCACAACGACTTGACCGACAACGCCGAAATGCACGCGGTCCGCGTTTTTGCCAAGAATCTTCGCAGCTTGCTCTTGCAGCCGCCGCTTCACCGCAAGAAAGTCCTCGCGATGGATCCCGGGTTCAAGAACGGATGCAAAATGGTTGCGCTGGACGAGTTCGGAAACGTGCTCGATCACGCGACGATTTACCTGGTCAGCGGTCCCGAAAAACTCGCCGCCGCCGAAGCGAAAGTCGTCGAACTGCTCCAGAAATTCCAGATTCACGTGATCGCGATCGGCAACGGAACCGGCTGTCGGGAAACCGAGGAATTCGTTTCGAAAATCATCGCCGATCATTTCACAGCCAAGGAAGGCGCCGAAGAGCAGCCGCCGTTCACGGACATCGCTTACGTAATCACCAACGAAGCCGGAGCGAGTGTTTACTCTGCCAGTCCGCTGGCGAAAGAGGAGTTTCCGAACTACGACATCCTGCTCCGCGGCGCGATTTCCATCGGACGCCGACTCCAGGATCCGCTGAACGAACTGGTCAAAGTCGAACCGGTCAGCCTCGGCGTCGGGATGTACCAGCACGATCTGAAAGCGAAGCATCTTCGGGACGCACTCAACGACGTCGTCGAATCGTGTGTCAACTACGTCGGCGTCGATTTGAATACCGCAACGACCGCGATTTTGAAATACGTGTCCGGCTTGAATCAGTTGACGGCCAAACGGATTTACGATTACCGGACGGAAAACGGCCCGTTTCGGACCCGGGAGGATTTGAAAAAAGTTCCAGGCCTCGGTGAGGTCGCGTTCACCCACTGCGCCGGCTTTTTACGGATTCCCGACGGAGCCAACCCGCTCGACGCGACGTGGATCCATCCGGAAATGTATGACGCCGCGACGAAAATCCTCGAATTCCTCGGCTTTACCGTCGAAGATTTGCGCAACCCCGAAAAGGTGAAGGAAATCGCCGCGAAATCGAAAACGGTCGACTGCGCCTCGTTTTCCGAAAAGCTCGGGATCGGCCCGCACACGATTTACGACATCCTCGGCCAACTGGCAAGACCGGGCCGCGACCCGCGCGAAGAACTGCCGCCGCCGATCTTCAAAAAGGGCGTCATTAAAATGGAAGACCTCCTGCCCGGCATGGAGCTGAGCGGGACGATTCTCAACGTCGTCGATTTCGGCGCATTTATCGACGTCGGGCTGCACGATTCCGGCCTGATTCACATCAGTCACATGGCCGACCGTTACGTCAAGGACGCGCACGATCATGTTTCCGTCGGCGACATCGTCCGGGTCTGGGTCGTCGAAGCGGACAAAAATCGCGGTCGAATCTCGCTGACGATGATACCGCCGGGCACGGAAAAAACGTTCGAGCCGCGACACGACCGCAAACCGCGTCGGGACCGTGAAAAAACCGAGGGGGGGGACCAAAAGCCGCGTGAAAATCGCGACAACCGCGATCGCGGCCCTCGGGACCGGGATAATAAACCGAAAGAGGGAGGACAAGGGGGGCAAGGCGGACAGCGTCGCGAGTTTTCCGGCGACCGCCGGGACCGCAACCGGGGCGGCGGTCGGGATCGCGGCGGGCGCTACGACGGCAAGCCGAAAACGTACGTTTCCGCGCCGCAGGAAAAAGTGCTCGCGCCGATTTCCGAGGAAATGAAAAAGGGTAAGGAACCGATGCGAAGTTTCGGTGACTTGGCGCAACTGTTCGGTCGTGCGCAAGCGGTCGATCCCGCCGAAGAAAAACGCCGCAAAAAAGAAGAGCAAAAAGCCAAACGCGCCGAAGCGAAGCCGCAGGAAGAGCAACAACCCGCCGCCGATCCCGAATAAAGAGCCGCACATGAAGCCGTCAGAACGTATCAAACCGATCAGCTACCTGAAATCGCACGCCGCCGAGATTGTCGGTTCTTTGGCGGAAGAGGGGGAACCGCTCATCATCACGCAAAACGGCGAAGCAAAGGCGGTTCTTCTCGATTACGACAGCTACGAACGATCCCGCGAAACGCTCACTTTGCTGAAAATTCTCGCCCTCGGCAATAAGCAAATTGAACAGGGCCGAGTCATTCCCGCAGCTCAAGCGATCAAGAAGATACGAACGCGGCGGGAGAAAGTCTGATGTCGTATACCGTACATCTCACTCAAGACGCGGCAAATGATCTTGAAACGATTTACGATTACATTTTCGATCACGATTCGCCGACGAAAGCGGATTATGTGATCGGTGAAATCGAAAAAAAGTTTGGAAAGCTTTCCGTATTTCCTGAACGCGGGGCGTTCCCAGCGGAGCTTTTATCGCTCGGAGTCGTAGAGTATCGTGAAGTCTATTTCAAACCGTATCGAATCATCTATAGAATTGTCAACAATAAAGTTTATGTTATGTTGATAGCGGACGGGCGCAGGAATCTGCAGAATTTGCTACTTCGCCGACTTCTCGGATGATATCAATACGGGAAGAATCAAACAGCATTTTAATGAGCCGCACACGAAGCGCAGCGAAGTTTGCGGAACAGGGCATGGTCTTCGCCAGAAATTGGCGGGCAGGTTGTGTCATTCTGAGCGCAGTGTACTCACGAAGCGAAGAATCTGGTGTATCCAGCCGACACGCCTTGTCAAACGAACACGGCTTGAAACCAGATGCTTCGGAATACCTCAGCATGACATTAACGATGCGAGAATTCGTAGAAGAAACGCCAAACGACAAGCCGGAGCAAAACGTGAGAATGAATTTTTTACCGTTTTTCGGGCTTTTTGTCAGTTTGGGAATTGCCGCGATCACGTTCGTATGGATTATGATCGCGCCGAGTTTCTCCGATCCGATGGCGCCGCTCACTTCGGCGATCATGTCGGTATTTCTGAACGGAGTCGCTTTCCTGATCTGGATCGCTTCCGTCTTGGGCGAGTCGGCTAAGAAAAAAGAAAACAGGACGATTTTTGGTAATACCGTTTTTATTGTTTTGAGCCTGTTCTTATATATTTACTGGGTCTGTCTGTTGACGGGGATGAACGGCTTTCGTTACGGGTTCAATGGTTTTCATTAAACAAACGGCACGGGGCTAAATTTAGTTCTATAAAAGAGCCGCACACGAAGCGCAGCGAAGTTTGCGGAACAGGGTTGACATGAACCTGATCTTTCTCCCTGGCCTCGGCGCCGATTCTCGTTTGTTCAAGTTTCAAACAGCCGCGTTTCCGAACAGCGTTGCCGTCGATTGGATCGATCCGTTGCCCGGGGAAACGCTGGAAAACTACGCCGTTCGTCTCGCGGATTCGCTCGGTCCGTTCGCGACGCCGCCGATCGTTTGCGGGCTTTCGCTTGGCGGCATGATCGCTCCGTACGTCGCCCAGCGGCTCGGGGCGTCAAAATGTCTGCTGCTGTGTACGGTACGTAACCCGCAAGAATTTCCTCGACGATATTACCCCGCCTGGCTGTTGGGTCGTATTTGTCTGCCGTTGTCCTGGGTCGTGCAATTTCTTATCCAGCTCTTCGCTCGATTCCTGCTGCTTTTTCAAGTTTTTTGGCGTCACAGAATCGATCCGGAGGTCGTTCGACAATTCGCTCAAACTCCGACGACCCGATTGGTCCGTTTGACGAGGATGATGCTCGATTGGGCGTATCGGTCTGACGGTTTGATCGTTCCCGACCTGGAAACGCTGCAAGTCCATGGAGCCCGCGATCTGTTGCTGCCGATTCGGACGACCAGTCCGGACATCCGCATCAAGGACGGCGGACACCTACTCGTGCTGACACATGCGGAGAAAATCAACGCGATCATTCGGGATTTCTCCTCGGAAACCGGACACGATCGATGAATCCAATCAAGGAGACTTCAATCAACTCGATGCAAAAGCGGAATATCTGTCCCTGTTACAGATATTGCCGGCGCGATCACGCCGTGCGAAGTTTTCGTTGCGAGATCAATTCTGTCGCCTTGGCTGCCTCCCTCGGGTCGGGCCAGCGGTTCAGGAGCGGATCGTTCTTCGCCTGCCAAGCCGGGAGATAACCGTCGCGTAAACTAAAGGCCGCCTCGGGAATGTTTTGGGTCAACCAATCCAGGATCGGCAAAAAACAGCAGTCGAAATGTCCCGGCAGCAACAAATGCCGCACGATAAGGGCTCGTGGATTTCGTCGGTAAACGGTCAACAGGGCTGTCGTGACCGTTTCAACGTAATCGGAAGCTCCGCAGAGTGACTTCGCGCAGTCCGCATTGCCAAACTTCAAGTCGGCGATAAACGTATCGACAATATCCCCAAGCAACTCAAAAGTCTGCGGGAAAAAGTAAAAATTGGATTTCCAAACGACCGGAGGAAGATTGGCGATCGGCTCCATGAGCGACCGAATTGCGTGGATATGGATGCCCGGCTCCCCCCCGACCCACTGGAGAGTTCTGGCTCCTTGCGAGCGTCCCCAGGCGACGGCTTCCGCGAAGAAGGGAGGCGTCATGGGTTGTCCCATCGCCGCATTGACGGCTCGCTCTTCCCCAATGCAAAAACGACAACGAAGATTACAACCGGACAGGTAAAAAAGGTGCGACGGGGCGATGACGGTCTCTTCACCGTACTCGATCCGATGACGAAAGCATCTCGGAGTTTCTCCCGCACCGCAAAAAGCGGCGGCGTTGCGATCCGCACAACGATGCGGACATAAAAGGCATTGTGATATCATGCTGGGAAAATTCGTGAGACGATTGTCGGAAAGCGCACCCTTCCCTTTCATCATAATTGCACCAGCAAAAAAAACAATCATCGCGAAACGAGGGACAACTTTGCGATGATCTCCTCTCCGGATGCTTTTCTCAAAACGGTTGATCCGCAAAACCTTTCAGAATACAATGGTGTGGTTCATCACTTCCGTCCAACTTCACCGCCGATAGGACTCCATGAAAATCACGATCCCCATCCTTGCCGTTTTCGTTTTGTTTGCTGTTTCCTTTCTCCCGGCCGCAGAGCAGCCTGAGTTTGTTCAGCGGGTCGACATCGTCCACACGACGCATACCGACATCGGCTATACCGATCACCCCGCCGTGACCCGCGAGCAGCAAATGCGGTATCTCGACATTGCGATTGACGCCGTGCTGCAAACGATCGACAAACCGGACGACGAAAAATTCGTCTGGGAAGCCGAAGGATCGCTCGCCGTCGCCGATTGGTGGGAAAGGGCGAAACCGGAGCGCAAAGCCGATCTGGTCAAAGCGATCGAGTCCGGGCAACTGGAAATCGGAGCCGTCGCGATGAACCAAACGGCAACGCTGGACGCCGACCAGTGGAAATTGATGCTCAACTGGTTGCCGGAAGAACTCGACAAAATCGTACCGAAAAAAGTCGGAATCCAAAACGACGTGAACGGCTTTCCCCGGGCCGGGGCGATCGCAATGCTCGACCGTGGCGTCGACAATCTCTGGATGGGAATCAACGCGACCAACGGGCACGCTCCGTTCCAGGTGCCCGGTCCGTTCTGGTGGAAGATGCCGGACGGTCGAAAAATGTTCGTTTGGCTCGGCGAATCGTATCCGATGGGCTTTTTCTTCTTTCACGATTTCGACTGGCGTCGCGGCCCGGTTCCGGAATCGACCGACACGCATTTCCGTCCCGGCCGGCCGAACGATTTTTTCAAAACCGACGAAGCGTCGCTCCGCAAATCGCAGGAAGTCCTTTGCGCGAAGCTCCGGCATTACGAATCGCGGGGGTACAAATATTCCGTGATGCCGCTTTCGTTGACAAACGTTTGGCGGATGGACAACGACCCGCCGTTCCCGGCGATTGCGAAATTCGTGGCGGCATGGAACAAGCTCGGCCTGAAACCTTCGATTCATCTTTCGACCGCTTCGGCGGCGATGGAGCGATTAAAAAAGGAAGCGGACGAGTTTTCCGAGAATCCTGCCCCGGAGCACTCCGGCGAATTCACCGACTGGTGGGTTAACGGGATCATGTCCGGCCCGAGAGAAGTCGCGGCGTCACGAATCGCCAAACGGAATCTCACGGCGGCTCTTTCTCCGGTTTGGGGAGAGCCTGACGAGAACACGCTCAAAGCGGCGGACAAAATTCAACGGGACCTGTGTCTGTTCGACGAACACACCTGGGGCGCCGCCGACAGTATCGGCCAACCGCACGCGATTGACACCATCGCTCAATTCAACGAAAAAGCGAGAACGGCGTATTACGCCCTTGCAATGTCGAAAATGCTCCTTGCACAAAGAGCAAGAACGAAAATCTACGCCGAAAAGAAAGGCGGGTATTACGTCGTGAATACCGCCCCCAAAAATTGGAGAGGCTGGGTTTACGTCAAAACTTCTGCGTTGCGGGAACCGGTTGACCTCCTTACGGGAAACTGGGATCCGGAAGCATGGTTCGACACCAAAGTGGAGCGGATTCCCGGTTATTCGCAATTCGTACCGCCGGGCAATGACGATGAAATGACATACGAGTCGGATAATGACACCGTCGCGGACAACAAAGCGGATCAACTCGCGAGATTCTGGGTTTACTTCTACAGTGAGAACAAACCGTGCATTATGTCCCTTTCGCCGATTCCGGACGATGGACAAACGGTTATTCTATCGAATTCTCGCCCGCCCTCCGAAACCGTGTTCGACGAAAATGGTTGGCCGAAAACGATTCAGTGGAAAGGCAGCTATATTAAGTCTCCACTGTTCGTTGAGTCGCCCGGTGATTTCGTGTCCGTGGAAATGACGCAGCCGCGTGGACGTTGGCAGGTTAACAGCATTTTACACGACGGAAATCAGGAGCGTAAAAAAACGGCCTTGAAAGAAACTCACGCCGAACCTGCCGGTCAAACGAAAGTCGAGCGAACGGATTTTTCGTCCGTGTATACGCAGTCGATGAAGCATCCGCGGCTGAAATGGTTGACGCGCAGTTTGGAAGTTTATGATTTGCATGATGCCCGCAGTTATCCGAGAGCGACGCTGACGGTTTGTTTCAACCGAATTTCCTCCGAACTGCCGGAGTGGTTTTACATCGGTTGCGCTTTTCCGAGTGGCGACGTGATTCCGACGACCAGCAGCGGCGGGATGCCGTTTACGCCGTTCACGGATCAGCTTCCGGGAACATGTATGGATTACTTCGCGGTCGATTCCTGGGTCAATTACGCCCAAGACGGCCAAAGCTGGACGTGGATCACCCGTGACGCCCCGTTGGTCAGTTTCGGCGGACCGCAGACGCTCCAATACCTGAAATCCGCCCCGGAAAACGTCAATAAAATTTACGCGATGGTGTTCGACAACACGTGGATGACCAACTTCGTTTGCGACGAACACGGCGTGTTCGAGTACAAATTCGAGCTGGTGCAAGGTTTGCCGAACGATCCGAAGGAACTCGCCGAACATGCCGAAACGCTCCTCTCGACGCCGCAACTGGTGATCCACCCGGAATTGGAAGAAGACCCGATTTTCATGCGGCGGTTGCATCGACCGTAAACAGCTTTCCGCCTCACCCTAAACCCTCAATGTTGACTGGCTGTCATTCTGAGGTACTCCGAAGAATCTGGTTTCAAGCCGTGCTCGCAACTTCATGCGAGTTGGCGGGATACACCAGATTCTTCATTTCGTTCAGAATGACTCCGTTGCTTTTACTGTATTTAATTATCAAACAGTCTTTTACTTTCCATGACTCGTTTTTCGCTGTGTATCGCGGTTTTCCTGCTCCTGTTCGTGGGAACCGCTTCCCGGGCCTGGTCGGCGGATGTCGTTCGGCTTTCGGAAGAAGGGGCTCGGGTTCTCGTCGGATCTATTACAGAAATCAATGCGACGGAAGTCAAAATTCTCCGGACCAATTCCAACACGCCGATCAGTGTTCCCGCGAACACGATTTCCGCAACGCAGTTCGACCAGGAGCCCCCCACTCTGACCGCGATGCGGACCGCCGTCAACGGGAGCCGTTTTCCCGACGTGCTCGAAACGGCGCAAAAACTCGATCCGGAAACGATCGCGTCCCCGTTTGCCCGGCAGGATTACGAGTTCTTCCTGGCGTACGCGATGGGACAAATCGCTCTGACAACGCCGGAAAACAAAGAGAACCTTCAAAAAGCGATTACCGCTAACGCGGATTTTTTGAAAAACAATCCCAAAAGTTACCATTTTTATCCGATCTGCGAACAACTTGGCGACCTTTATCTGACCGCTGACAATCGGGAAAACGCATTCCAGGCGTTCTCGCTTCTCGCCAAAGCTCCCTGGGTCGTTTCGCAACTGAAAGCGAACTACACGCTCGGCTCGATACGGCTCGACGAAAACAAACCGGACGACGCGCGTAAATTTTTCGAGCTCGTACTCGCGTCCGACGCCCCCTCCGAAGAAACGCTCCGCGTGAAAACGGAAGCTGAAATCGGTTTGGCGAAATGTCTGCTCCGCAGCGGCGACTGGAAAACCGCGATCGCAAACCTGGACGCTCTGTCCGCGAAAACCGATCCGGAAGACGCCAAGCTTCAAGCGGCGATCTACCTCGCTTACGGGGAATCGTACGAGGCGGCGGGCAATCCCAGGGAAGCGATCCTCGCCTATCTGCACATCGAGATTCTGTTTCCTTCGGCGAAAGCGGAGTACGTTTCGGCTTTGAAGCGGCTCGTCGTTCTCTGGGCCAAAGTCAACCGCCCCGAACGCGCCGCCGAAGCGGAAAAAACGCTGAAGACGTTGTAGGAGTCAGGAGTCAGGAGATCTGATATGAACCGTGTAACGAGAACTTGTTATGTGTTCCTCTGATTGCCTTTCCTCTCTCTCGACTCCTGTCTCCTGACTCCTATTTTCCCAAAATTCCCCCAAACACTTTCGATTTTCCCTCGTACTGATCTTGAAACGCACGGGAAACGGTTTCGCCGTTTTTTCGGCTCTTACATTTTGATACGGTATTTCGGTTTACGCGTCCGTTAAAAAAACGGGGTCGTTCGGAATAACGGGGGAGAGCGTGCGAAGAAATTCAAAAATCAACGGAAATCAACTCAAGTTTTCCCTCGCGGTCGCATACTTTCCACTATAATGAAAGAAGTGCCGCGGCAAGTGCCCGGGAAAACACAACACCTGTTCGCTACGTTTTTAGCTGTCACAAAGGGATCAAGTCATGTCGAAGTACGTTTATACCTATTGCGTTTTGTTTGTTGCTTTTGCGGGTTTTGCCGGGAATTTGCTCTGCGAAACCGCCCATGCGAAGATTTACACTCTCACCGGAAAGGTGCTGCCCCGAACGGAGGAAAAAACCGCCGAACCGGGTTTGGACGCCCGGGAGATGAAACTGATGCTCGCCGACTTTCGTGCGAAGGATTTAACCGACGCCGACTTCGCGGGCGCCGATTTGCGTCGGGCCGATTTTTCCGGCGCGGATCTCAGTGGTGCCAACCTGGCCGGTGCCGATTTGCGCGGAGCCGTTTTGAACGGAGCCGTACTGGACGGAGCCAATGTGTCCGGCGCCGATCTGCGCGGGGTCGTTGGTTTCCGTACGGGACGCGACACGATCGCCCGGAACACGATCCTGCCCGGGGGAACGATTCGAAATTTGAATCTTTCCGAAGGTGAAACGCTCGTTGTCAGAAATTACGACGCCGTTCGGGATCAAACGTACTCCGGGGCGATCACGCTCGTCGGGAGTGCGAAGATCGACGGAGGAACGCTCGTGTTCGTCGTCGATAACCAGCCGTGGAATTCGACGCTCCGGACCGCTCCGGGCGTTGTTCCGATGTTCGAGAACATCGACATCCGGTACGAAAAAGCTCACACGCTCGTCGTGCCGGGCCAATCGCGGATCCAGGCATTTTCCTGGGCCCCTTCGCAGGAAGTCCTCGCAATGAACTGAACGACTTTTGAAGCGACTTTTCCAAGACGGATAAGCCGCTTCTTTTATGCGCATAGGAAGCCGATCCCCCCCGCCTTCTTCCGGGAAATCGAACGCTTCATGGTGCTGTCCGAATAATGGAGCGCCGGCGTCATGGAGCGACCGGGCGAATTTCTCCTCTTCGTTCGCTCTGCCAAGGCGTTTGTCCGCCGGCTTGAATTTGTCGCATCATTCGTTGAAACAGCGATCGGAATTCCTGCGTCGGATTCGTTCCCAAGTTTCGTTGCTCCAGCGGGTCGTCGTGTAGATTGTAAAACTCCAGCGGGGAAAACGGCGTGTTTTGTAACAGTTTCCAATCGCCGTCGACCAGGGCGTTGCTCGTCTTTCCGCCGAACCCGAGTCCCCCTTCCCGTCGCACGAAATACAGCGGTCGCGCGGGGAGCGAACCGGCTTGGCCCGAAAACACGTCGCAAAGAGTGACACCGTCGATTTTCTGCTCGTAAATTCCCTCGGGTGTATCGAGGTTGACGCCCGCCGATTGCAGAACGGTCGGAAAAACGTCCATCAAAACCGCTTGCACGTCGGTTTGCGTGCCGCTCTGGACGAATCCCGGACGGCGGACCAGGAACGGGATTTTCAGCCCGCCTTCGTACATTTCCCCCTTTTCGCCGCGATGAGGTCCACAAGTGGCGCCGGCGCTTTTTTGGCCGCCGTTGTCGCTGGTGAAGATCACGAGGGTGTCACGATCGAGTCCCGTTTCCTTGAGCGTGTCGAGAACCCGCCCGACACCGTCGTCGAGATGCTCGATCAACGCAACGAGTTTCGCCCGGAGTTCGCCGATTCCCGGCTCGCGCTCTTTGACCCGATCGAGATAATCCTGCGGCGGCTGAACGGGAACGTGCGGGGCGTTATAAGCGAGATAAAGGAAAAACGGCTGACCGTCTTTCGCGGCGGCCCGGTCCCTGAGATAATCGCACGCCCAATCGGAGAAAAGATCGGTCGCGTGTCCTTTCGGATCGATGGTCTCACCGTTAAACCGCATGTAGTTGATCTCGTGCCGCAGATGGGTGTAATAATCGTCCATCATATCGCCGAGAAACCCGAGGAAATAATCGAACCCGCGCTCGTTCGGCAAATTCGGCGACTCCAGCCCGAGGTGCCATTTCCCTACAATCGCCGTGTGATACCCTTGCTTTTTCAGCACGGCGGGGAGCAGCGTCAAATTCCGCGACAAATAGCCCCAGTTGTCGTCGTCGTGAGTCCGTATGACGCCGGGAACTCCCGCACGGTCCGGATACATGCCGCTCAGCAGCGCCGCCCGGGACGGGGACCAGACGTTGCTGTTGGCCCGGAAGCGGGTGAATTTCATCCCCTCGGTCGCGAGCGAGTCGATCCGCGGCGTCTTCAAGTCGGGCGCCCCGTAACACGACAGATCGCCGTACCCGAGATCGTCGCAAAGAATCACCAACACATTCGGCCGTTCCGCCGCGAAAGCGAACGAAACGAGGAAATGAAATGTAATGAAATACGCGATATTTTTCATGTGTTCACCGTAATTGACGGGGGTTGCCTTAGATGATGTTTTATTAAATGACAGACTCGAGGGTATGTCAAGTCTTTTCATGGCCCCTTTATTCGCATATTCACGAACAAATAAGATTTTCAATAGTACAGTAAACCATTGTGGCACAGGATTCCCATTCCGATAATCACGATCAGCGTTGCCGCGAAAAGAACGAGCAACGGGATTTTTCGCATTCGAAAGCAAAAAGCCGCGCAGCAGTAAAGAACCAAAACCGCGAGAATCCCGACAGCAAGCTGCCAACCGAGAGCAAAACCGACCGTTGTTAGGGCGACCAGTACGGAGCAGCGGTTCGGAGGGGAAAATAAAATATGTGCGAGCGGAGTACCGGCTAAAAGAGGGGGGAGAGCGCCGAGGATCGCGTCGAAACCGCCGCCCCAAATTTGGTGCCATTTTCCCGGTTGGGGGAACCACGACCGCGGAAAAGAGTACGGAATCGGATGCACGTGCGGGAAATTCCTGGAAAAAATCAAAACGACCAGGATTGCCGGAACGAAAAGTTTCGACGGGACCTTCTTGCCGTCGAACTCGATCAGCCCGGCCGCCAAGAGCGTCGTCGCGAGCATAAACCAATAAGCGATCAAACCGAGCGATTGCCCGAGTTCGCCCACGGACGAACGGGAAAGCACGGCCAGCCCGATCCCGGCGAGCATCAGCGCACAAAAACCTTCGACCAACGGATACCGGACGCTGATCGGGGCTTTGCAATCGCGGCATTTTCCCCGGAGCAGGATCCAACCGAATACGGGAAGATTGTCGTACGGTCGAATCGGATGTCCGCACCTCGGGCAGTGCGACGGTGGATACGACAAGCTCACCCCCGCCGGAAGCCTGTAGATCACGACGTTCAAAAAACTCCCGACCGCCCCGCCGAACAACAGGAGCCAAAAGAGAATGAAAAGAAGCAGGAAAAGGGGCATGTCCGGTTAGCGGGCCAATCGTAATCCGACGGGGAGCGATTCGCCGAACACGAGGGTTTCTTCTTTGGTGTCAAGTCCGACCGCTTCGCGAACCAGCCGGGCGAAATGGTCCGGTGCGGAGATTTTGCGCAAATATCGAAGCACTTCCTCGCGAACCGTTTCGGGAACGTCGCGGTATCGGTCGTCCGTTTTACGGGCCAATTCCATGAGCGTGAACGGGTCGATCGGACGGGTTTTCGAGTCTTTGATTCGCCGGTGGATCCACTTCACGGCGGATTGCGACGGGACGACGGCGTTGAGCGGTCCGTAAAGCAAATGCCGGGCTCCGAGCCGTCCGAGCGTCCAAATCATGGCGTCATAAACGGGATCCATCCGTTTTTTAAGCACAAGTTCGCCAATCATGTCCCCCAATTCGATTTTCGTCGCGACGGCGAGGAGTTCCATCGAACCGATCATGCGCCAGATTTCCGCCCCTTCCTGCGACGTCAGATCGAGATCGCAACCGCGGCCGCGCCCGTCGATCAACTGCTTGTAAAGCGCACGGATATTGCCGAGAATCGGTTCGCAAAGCGATTGTTGTTGCCCGATGGTGAGTCCGCCTGAAATCCGTCGCAAAAGCACCCACCACTGGACGCTGACCGCCGGAGATTTATGGACGAGCGTACCCTGGAGCGTTTTCCAGAGTCGGTCGATTCGATAATCGTCCATCGCGAAGCCGAAGCCGGGCCGGTAAGCGTATCCGAGCAGGTTCAGCCAACGCGCCTCATGCTCGGCGCTCAATTTACGTCCGGATTCCAAATCCATCAAACACTCCCCGATCCTGCGCAACAGCGACGTCGGCCAATCCTCGCGCTCCATCGGAGCGACTTCGAGGAGTTTGCGGATCAATTCGGAGGGTTTGATTTTGAGAGAGGGCAGAGGACAGAGGACAGAGGACAGAGATGCATCAAATGGTAAAACTTTTCCGCGATCCGTATTGTCCGTAATTCGTAATTCGTAATTCGTAATTTCCTTCCTGTCCTCTGTCCTCTGTCCTCTGTCCTCTAAACCGAAGGTTTGCGTCAACACATTTTTCATTTCCTCCCACGTCGATTCGTCGAGGAAACCGTCCTGTTCGGCGTCGCTTTCGTGGGCTAGGATGTCGGTTTGTGTGGTGCTGCGGACGTCGAATTCGAGACGCCAATTCAGCGGTCTTCGCGACGTGATCCGTTCCGGAATCTCTTCGACGGCCAATTCAAGCGTTCCAATTTCGGTCAATTTGCCGAGAATTCGCACATGAATCATTTCCTGCTTTTTCCGGCGCGATTTCAAAACGGTCCGAATCGGCGGGAGCGAGGTCAGTTGCTCCGGTTCGATTTCAAGCGTTTCGCCCGGCTGATCCGTGAGCCGCAAACTCGAAACATAAAGCGGAAACGAAATCGGCGTCCCGATTCGTAATTCAAACCGGGGCTGGTCTAAAGCGATTTCGTGATCCGGCTCCGTACTGGCCGGGAGAAGACAAACGGCCCGAACCGAGCGGTCGTCCGGGTTTTCGACGCCGATGTAATACGTTCGAGCAAGGGACGCGTTGATCCGCTCCCCGGCACCGCGTCGCACCATTCCGTAATACGCCGCACCCCGCGCGACGGCGAGGTAAAGTTGCGGATTTTCGAGGATTTTCGGCGACCAGATTTTCGTTCGCGGATCACGATCGGTCGGATTGAACCAGTCTTCGAGCACGGAAATCAGTCGCTGTTTCAGCGCCGCCGCTTCGAATACGCCGCCGTTGAACAGGACCATATCGGGCCGGGCGGGGTCATAAGCACTCCTGTCCTCTGTCCTCTGTCCTCTGTCTTCTATGGCATCCTCTCCGGAATGGCGGTGGACGGATAAAAATTGCGCCAAATGCCGGGTGATCGCGGCATCGGAAGCGAACGGCAAACCGAACTCGCGGAATCCGCTTGCCGATTTCGTCGGTTTCGAATCGAGCGCAACTTGCGGCAAGAATCCTTCGACGAGCAGATCGTGAACTTCCTGACGCGAAATTTCAATCTGTACGCTCCCGCCGATCAGTTTCGAACCGAACCCCGGCAAATGGAGCGTCGTCGAGTCCTGGGCGTTCAGACCAAGCATCAACTCTTTCACTTGGCAGCAAAGCCGGACCAGAACGAACCACAGCCGGGCCGGAAGCTTCGTTCCCCCTTCGGTTTCCTCGTTTTTCGGAATTCGCTGCTCCTGGACCAACCGTTTTTGCAGATGATGAGCGAGCGTGAAGTCGAAATTATCGCCGCCGAGAATCAAATGCTCTCCGACCGCGACCCGATGGAAACGCAGCTTGCCGTTTTCGGCGGTTTTGACCCGGATCAGCGTCAAGTCGGTCGTTCCTCCGCCGATATCGCAAACGAGAATCTTTTGGCCGGGATGGATTTCCGATTCGGCCCGATGGTCGTGAATCCAAGCGTAAAACGCCGCTTGCGGCTCTTCCAGGAGAACGATTTTCGGCAGTCCGGCCAATTTCGCGGCGGAAATCGTCAATTCCCTCGCGACTTCGTCGAACGATGCCGGAAGGGTCAGAACGATGTCCTGCCGATCGAGCGGCTCCTGCGGATGAGCGGTGTCCCAAACGGTTCGGATATGCTCCAGATACCGGGAGCTGACTTCGACCGGCGAAAGTTTTTCAACGTCCTCGGCCCCATGCCAGGGGAGAAGCGGAGCGGTTCGATCGACTCCGGAATGAGACAACCACGATTTCGCCGAGGAAACGAGCCGACCGGACACTTTCGCACCGTGATCCCGGGCAAAGGTTCCGACGAGATAGCGACCCGCTTTTTTATTGCCGGTCTTTTTCCGCTTCGGAATCTGGTCGACGAACTCTTCGTCGGTCGGTTGGTAATGAAACGACGGCAGTGTGTCGCGTGATTCGAGTAAATCCGGCGCGACAAGCTGCGGAATACGAAACGTCTGGATTTGCGACGGATTTTTTCCCGTATCGACAAAGCAAACGGCACAGTTGGTCGTTCCCAAATCGACTCCGACGACATACCGGGCGGGAAGAGAAGATTCGGATTTGAGCACGATTCGACGCAAATGAAACGAGGGCTGAACCGAGTGGGGCCGGTTTCCCGATCATCCCCTCACGAAGCCAAACGCAATCGGTTCATGGACGGATGAAATTATAAACGATTTCTCAAAAAACGCGAGCGGCCCGTTTGGGACGACTTGCTTCCATTCATTTTGCGAGCACTCTTCTCTGTTCCTACGGCGGCGGTCTATAAATCATCCCGCTTCCGTGGTATGCTGGTCCAAGGTGGAAAGCGACGCGAATCGACTCGCAAGCTTGCCAAAATTTCTCAGGTTTCAACGCCCTTTTTCCCAATTCCTTTCATGAAGTCCCCAAGAATTTCCGTACTGCTCTTCGTTTTTTCGTGGTGTTGCGTTGCGTTTTGCTCCCAAGTCGGTGCTGCGGAGAATCTCCCGTTTGAAAAGGAGATTTCCGCTTACGAGAAAAAATTCGCTGAAAACCCGCCGGTGGAGAACAGCACAATGTTCGTCGGCAGTTCGACTTGGACGCTTTGGGACAAACAGCTCGAAGAGGATTTCGCCGAACTGAAAGCCGTGAATGTCGGATTCGGCGGCGCAACGATACCGGACCTGCTTCGAGCCGCCGACCGGATCGTGATTCCGCACAAACCGAAGCGGATCCTGTTCTTCTGCGGCGGAAACGACGTCGCGAGGAAAATGGAGCCGGACGTCGTGTTCGGCAATTTCAAAAAATACCTGGCCAAAATCTGGGCCGCCGATCCGCGGTGCGAAGTTTATTACGTCTCGGTCTCTCATGCGCCGGTTCGCAAAGCCGATTGGCCGGACTCCGACCGGGTCAACGACGACATTGAAAAACTCGCCGAAAAACTCGACGGGCTCTATTTCGTCGACATTCGACCCGCAATGAACGACGAAAACGGCGAGATCCGGGAGGATTTATTCGAACCGGACCGACTCCACCTCAATCGCGACGCGCAGAAAATCTGGATCCCGACGATTCACGACGCCGTGAAAAAAGGAGACGAATTGAAAAACGTCGTCGACCATCCCGAGCGCACGAAAAAGCAACGGGAGGAAGCGTTGTAGTCTACAAATGTCAATGGATAGAAATTTTTTTTCTTTGTCATGTTTTCTTGGATAAAATCCGTGCTGAATCGTCTTGGTATTGAAACACACCGGCGTTACCGAGACGGACGCAATGATGAATTCCACGATTTTTTCGCAAATTTTTGACGAACACCTGCACGGGCTGGTGCTTTATGCGCGGCAGTGGACGGATGGGTTCGCGGAAGATGTCGTTCAGGAAGCTTTGATTCGTCTGCTTCGGGAAAATCCGACGCCCCGCTCGCCGAAAGCGTGGTTGTATCACGTCGTTCGGAATTTGGCGATCGATCATTCGCGTCGCGACAATCGAACGACTTCGCTGGCCGATCACGACTGGTTCGAGCCCGCCGACGATTCCATGGAAATCACCGAATCGCTCCGGCAGCTCGACGAGGAGGTTCGCGAAATCGTCGTTTCGAAAATCTGGGGAAACCTCACGTTCCGGGAAATCGCGGACTTGACCGGCCGCCCGATCAGTTCCGTGCATTACGATTATCAGCAGGGACTCGCCCGACTCAAGGAGCTTTTGCAATGAACGACCTCGAAAACCGACTCAGGGAATTGAAACCGAAAATCAAACGCGACCTTCGCCGGGAACTTTTCACGGAACTTCCGCCGCCGCGTCCGAAGACTCGATTCCTCGGAACGCTGCTCGCCTGTTCGTGCAGCTTTTTGCTCGGATTGGTCGTGATGTACGGCGTCATGAAGCCGTCCGCCGTGCAAGAACAGCAGTCGGAGGACAAACCGCCGCGATTTTCGAGCGATACTGTTGCCGCGAAGCCGAAAGAAACCCCTGCCCCGAGAATTCCGGCAGGAAACGATTACACTTATTTGACACTTTTGAAAAAATATCAATCGCCATGAGATACACACTATTTCTATTTATGAGCCTACTCCTTCCACTCCATTGTCCAGCCGCCGAGGTCGACTATTTCGGCGAATTTGAAAAGCTGTACATCGACAAACTCAACCCGCCGGAAGACAACGGCTTGCGGCTGATGATTGCCGCGTGCGGACCGAGGATCCTTGAGCAATGGGCGCTTTCTGACTTGCTTTCCTGGGAGGAAATTCCGACGCACGAACACGGTAAACTTTGGTTCGAAGGATATTGGACGCCGCTTTGCGAGCACCTGTCGCTTGATCCGCACAAAAAACCGAGGTTCTACAAATCGGAAAGTTTCTATTCCTACATGCGTCTTTGGCGTCAAAAAGAAGAGGGGGAGGTAAACACCGAAAAAGATCAAACTCTCTGGACCCATTTAGCCGGTACTCCGTGGAAGTCGGAAGAACACCCCCAAGTCGCCGCTTGGCTCAAAGACCGCGACGTCGTTCTCGATTACTTCGGTCACTGCGTTCGTAAACCGAATTACGTCTCTTGGCGCAAACCGTCCGATGAAGGGATGTACGCAATCCTGCTCCCCGACGTGCAGGCTCAACGGGAATTTTCCCGGGATCTGCGGGTCCGGATCACGTACCGGCTCGGGCTCGGTGATACCGAAGGGGCGTGGTATGACGTGATGAGCATGTTGACGCTCGCGAGAAAACATTACAAGAACGACCCGCTGCTGGTCACGAATTTCGTCGGAACGTCAATCGAGCGGTACGGTTATGAGGCCGCGAAAACCATCCTTAAGCAGGACGGCGTCACGAAGGTACAGTTTGAGCGTTTTTCACACGAATTGAACGCTTTGCCGCCGTGCAATTCGTACCGTGACAGCTTGCTGTCCGAGCGATACATGATTTTCGATTACATTCGCATCTTTGATCAAAATCGCAAACAGTTTCACGAATTTCTCAAAGGAATGAAAGAGAATAAGGAATTCAAAGAGGAGAAACTTTTCGGAAAATTCGGCAATCAATCGATCGACCAGGAAATCGCGAGAAACCACAGTTTGCAACTGCATGAGGACTGCAAGCCGCAGCGAATCACGTACGAGGAAATGTTCGCCAATCGTTTATATCGGCGTCAATATATCGAAAATCTCGACAAAAAAACCGCCGAAATTCAAACGGCCCTGGAAAAGCATGTACAAATCGAATCGAATTTCGCCCGAAAAGAAACGCGGTCCCTGATGCTGGCCGATTGGATGTTCACCAATTTCACACCGAGTTTACTGCCCGTCGATAAAATTTACAACAACTGCGATTCCGAATTGACGCTGCTGAAAATCGCGTTCGCTCTGGAGCGGTACAAGATCGACAGAGGCGAATACCCGGAGAAACTTGATTCGCTGCTGTTCGATTATCTCGAAGAAATTCCGATTGATCCGAGCACGAGCCGCGACACCATCACGTACAAAAAGGAAGGCGACAAATTCCTGCTCTATTCCTACGGTCCGAACCAAAAGGACGACGGCGGCAAAGATGATCCGAGACGGATCGACGGAGATATCGTTTTTTGAATGAATACGTGAAAATCACTTACCTTTGCGAATACGGTTCGATCAACGGCGCGGAAAAGTCGCTCCTGGCGATGCTGCGGTTGTTGCCGGAAACGGAATACCAACCGTTGGTCGTTACGCCGAATGTCGGGCCGTTTGCCGCCGAACTCGACCGGCTGGGGCTGCCGCGTCTTTCCTGGCCGGACCGGTTCGCCGAGTTGACGCTTGGGGAAAAACGGCGTCATCTCGAACGACTTTTACGAGACAACCCGGCCGATCTGCTTCACGCGAACAGTTTATCGACGGGGCGTCTCAGCGGGCCGGTCGTTCAGTCGCTTGGCATCACGAGCGTCACCCACATACGAGACATTATTCGACTGAATCGGACCGTGATCGACGACTTGAACCGGCATCACCGGATGTTCGCCGTTTCGAACGCAACACGGGATTTTCATGTCCGGCAAGGATTGGATGCGACGAAATGTTTTACGCTTTATAATGGCGTCAACCTGCGAGAATTCCACCCGAAGCCGCTTTCGGGTTTTCTCCATCGCGAGCTGCGAATTCCCGATTCGGTACGGTTTTTAGGCTGTCTCGGGCAGATCGGCCTTCGCAAAGGGCAGGATGTTCTCCTTGACGCCGTGGAACCGATTCTCGAATCGTTCGACTTGTATCTTCTCGTCGTCGGTGAACGATTTTCCGGCAAAGAGGAATCCGTCCGGTTCGAAAAAGTTTTGCGCGACCGCATTTCAAAACCACCGTTTGTCGGTCGTGTCCACTTGACGGGAATTCGCAACGACATTGCAAACTTGCTCCCGGAGTGGACGCTGCTGATTCACCCGGCGCGGCAGGAACCGCTCGGGCGGGTGTTGCTCGAATCGCTTTCCTGTGGTGTTACGGCAATCGCGACGGACGTCGGCGGGACGCCCGAGATTCTGCCGCGAAAAGAGCAACTCGTCTCACCGGACGAGCCGGACGAATTGCGGCGAAGAATCGTTGAATTTCTCGGAAACGACGCTCTGCGACGGGAAATCGCCGTGGAATCACGCCGGATCGCCGAAATGAAATTCGACGACGGAATCGCCGTGGAATCACTCCGGCGTCATTACGACGCCCTTGCCGGAAAATGATTAACGGTTCAACATCCAGGCGAGCAAACCTTTTTGGGCGTGCATTCGATTCTCAGCCTGCGCGACGATGCGGCTTTGCGGGGAATCCATGACGCCGTCCGTCACTTCCTGCCCCCGTTTCGCGGGGAGACAGTGAAGGAAGATGCAGTTCTTGCCCGCCTTGGCCATAAGCGATTCGTTGACCTGGTACGGCCCGAAGATTGCCTTTCGCTCGGCTTCCTCGGCTTCCTGCCCCATGCTGACCCAAACGTCGGTGTAGATCGCGTGGGCGTCCTTGACCGCTTCGACGGGATCGGTCGTCGTTTCCAGTTGAAAACCGTCGACGGGATTCGAACCGACCAGTGTTTTGAGCGTTTCCGCGTCGAAATCGTACCCTTTCGGGGACGCGATCGCTATACGAACGCCGAGTTTGGCACAAGCGCGGACCAAGCTCACGGCGACGTTATTGGAATCACCGACCCAGGCGAGCTTCAGACCTTTCCAGTCGCCGAATTCCTCTTTCATCGTCAGCAAATCCGCGAGCGCCTGGCACGGATGCGCCGCGTCGGACAGCGCGTTGATGACCGGGCAACTCGAATACTTCGCCATCTCGACGATACTCTCATGTTTTTTAGAGCGAAAAACGATCGCGTCGACCATGCTGCTCAGAACCCGGGAAAAATCGGCGGTCGTTTCACGTTTGCCGAAGCCGACGTCCGCCCCGAGGAACATGCTGCTGCCTCCCAATTGCGTCATACCCGCCTCGAAGCTGACCCGGGTACGCAGCGACGGTTTCTCGAAAATCATCGCGATCGTTTTTCCGGCCAACAGCGGCTTGCGAACGCCGCTTTTCACGTCCGCTTTGATCTGCATGGAAAGTTCGAAAATACGTTGGAGTTCCTGTGGTGTTACGTCGTCGAGAGTGAGAAAATGGGGCATGGTTAGGAGTCAGGAGTCAGGAGTCGGGAGTCAGATGGCAGAGGACAGAGGATAGAGGGTAAATTTTTGACGGTTGACGGCAGATTTTCTGACACCTGCCGTCTGCCGTCTGAAATCTAATCTCAAACCTGCTCGGGGACGTTATAGGGTGCTCGCGGCGGGCGGGTGAGGAATTCGTCGGCTTGCGGGGCGTCACGGAATTTTTCCTTTTCGGTGTCAATCGCCAATCGTTCGCTCACCTGGAACGGGACGTCTTCGATTTGGACTTCGTCCTGGAAAACGTTTTTGAAATTCGCAACGACCTTGTCGATCGATTCCTGGAGGATCGCGTTGTTGCCCATCTTTTCGCGGATCGAAGCGAGCGAATCCGGCTTGCCCGTCCGGTAGGCGGCGTTGCCCCAATGGCAGACGGCGGCGGAATAGTGCCCTTTCGAGATCGGGGCGTTCAGGGAAACCGAATCGCGATTGCGGATCGCGTTGATGAAATTTCCGAACGGTCCGCCGGACGCCGGTTTTTCGTACTCGATCTCGATTTTCTCACGGTCGCCGTTTTTCGCAATAAAAGTGTCGCCGCGAATGGTACCGTTTTCCGTGTAAAACTCCGCTTCTTCGCGGGGATCCCATCGGTCTTTCGGACCGGCGATGTTACACGATTCATAAATAAGCGGGATGCCGTCGAAATCGTAAAGGACGAACTGGATCGTCGGCGTTTGGGCTTGGTCTTTGTAGCGGTTGGCACGGTCTTTGACGAAACGGCTGCCGGACGAAATCACTTCGTTCGGATGTTTTTTGCCCATCGCCCACAGGCACAGGTCGAAAAAGTGAACGCCGTTGTTTCCGATTTCGCCGTTGCCGGTGTCCCAGAACCAATGCCAGTTGTACGGTACGAGATTTTCGTGATACCCCGCTAGCGGAGCGGGACCGGTCCAGAGATCCCAATCGAGATTTTCCGGCGGGGCCTGGATCGGCTTGAACCCGAGCGGTCCCCGGGGCCGGTTGGCGTACACTTTGGCGGCGACGAGTTTTCCGTACTTTTCGCTCCGGACCGCGGCGGCGACTTTCGCCCAAACATCGTCCGAACGACGTTGGGTTCCATGCTGGACGAGCCGTCCGTATTTCTCCGCGGCTTCGGCACATTTGCGTCCCTCGAAAAGATTCTGACTACACGGTTTTTCGACGTAAACGTCTTTGCCCGCTTGGCATCCCCAAATGGTCATCAGCGAATGCCAGTGGTTGGTCGAACAGACGGACACGCAATCGATGTCCTTATCTTCGAGCATCTTGCGGTAATCCTGCGTTCCTTGGGGCGCTTTGCCGGTTTTATCTCCGATTTGCCGGACCCTTTGATTCACTTTATTGACGTCGGCGTCGACGACGTAAGCGATTTCCACATTGGGGACTTGCTCGAAAAAGCCGATATGCTCTCCGCCCCGACTACCGGCGCCGGCCAAAGCGATGCGGACCCGATCGTTGGCGCCGAGGATTCGTCCGGAGGCCGAAGTTCCCGAAATCGCAAATACGGACGCACTCGCGACCGACAATGCGGAGGTTTTCAAAAAAGTTCGTCGATTCAGTTTTGACATATCCGGCCTTTCGATTCTTGAGATAACAGGTGCGATCAAAACAGAGTTTGAGTATACCATTTGTCCTCGGCGAAACAAGCATTTGGTTGACCGCATAAAAAATGGAAAGGAAAAAGTATCTGCACGGGCGTCTTCGGCGCTCCGGCTAAACGGGAAATAGGACCCAGACATTCGTTAAAATCGGAAAAATCGTGAAATTCGACCCATTTCATCTAACCTAACATTCGGCTTGGTCCGATATGTGGAATGAAAGGTAAATTTTGCGCAATTTCTTGCTCTTGATTTATTGGTTGGCGTTTCGTAAGATTCGCCCGCAATTTTCCAAAGATGAAAAACCGGTGAAACTCGCGCTCGATTCGCGGTTATTTCCGATTTTTCCCTATTTTCCCCGTTGGAGAAGAATAATGAACCATTCCCCCTCCCGACTTTGTTCCATTTACCGAGCTCTGGCCGTCGGGGCCGTCGTATGGGCGACATTCGGACTTTTCTCGACCGTTGTCCGCGCCGAATCCGTGACTATCTCCATCAATAACGAGTCCGGCCTACGTAACGCGATCGCCGACATCAATAAGGGGAATTACTCCCAGTACGAGAAAGTCGAATTCAAGATCACGGCGGATTTCATCAAATTGACGGGCGATCTTGAAGAAATCAAGGTTCCCGGGGAGAGCAAGACGGCTTTCACGTTCACTTCGGAAGGAAAGACGATCAACGGCGACGGACATCAGGGATTCGTGATCACGACGAATGCGGATTCGCCGATTTCCTTCGAGAATCTGCAAATGAGCAACTGTGTTGCGCAAGGGGAGACGGGCGAAGACGGTAAAGTCTCCGGCGGCGGCGGCGGTTCCGGACTCGGTGGGGCTATCCACGTCAAAAGCGGGAATGTCTCGCTGGTCGACGTCAAATTTACAAACAACAACGCAACCGGCGGGACCGGTGGAAAATTTTCGCCCGCGACTTCGACAACGAGCGATTATGGAAAAGGGGGCGATCCGACCGGCGGTAAAGGTCGCGCCAGTTCCGGCGGAACCGACGCGGGTTTCGGCGGCGGTGGGGGCGGGAGTCCCGCGGCGGACAACGTCGGTAAAGGCGGACTCGGAGCCGGGGACGGCGGTACGCAAACGATTAACGACACGAAAGGCGGAACCGGCGGCGGCGGACTCGGAGCCGGAGGAGCCGTTTTCGTCGAACCGGGCGCGAGTCTCTCCGTCCAATATTCCGACGATTTCAATTCCGCGACCGGGTTTTCCGGGAACAGCGCAGCCGGGGGAAAAGGGGGAACCGGCGCGGAGGACGGCGAAGGAATCGGCAACGCTCTTTTCGCCGGAGGAAACATCACGTTCAACACCGAAAACTCGTCGGGCGGCGATCCGAAAAAAATCACGATCGGCAAAACGCAAAGCATCGGCGGACCGGCCGGGGCAACCGATTTCGCGGATTATAAAGGCTACTCGAAAGAGAAACTTGCCGAGATCAAAAAATATGCCGGCGGCGTCTCCGTCGTCGGAGGGGGAACGCTCGTGATGCAAAGCGAGAACACGTACCTCGGCAAAACGGAAGTCGACGGAAGCAAACTGGTCGTTGAAAACGGTAAAGCAATTCACGATCAAGCCGAAGTCGGCTTGAAAAACGGCGGCGTTTTGGAGCTTCAATCCAGCGAAACGATCGGATATCTGAGCGGAACGGCGGATTCGGAAGTCCACCTGTATCATACAAACGACGACGGGAAGAAAATCGGATCGAAAACCCTGACGATCGGCGGGGACGAATACGCTTCCGAAGACGCCGACGACGATTCCGACGTGAAAGCCGGCAACGGAAAGACGATTCTCGGCGACACGATCACGGCGTTTAACGGAAAAATCATAACCGACCACGACCGGACGACGCAGGAACACGTCGTCAAAACCGGAACCGGTCTTCTCATCCTCGGCGGGGACAATACGAACACGTATACGACAACGGTCGAGAAAACAGTCAAGGACGAAGAGGGAAACAGTAAAACCGTCCTGGAAGAGCAGACCTATCAAGATGATTTCACGACGGAACTTCGCAACGGAACGATCCAACTGAATCACGACAAAGCGCTTGGCGGCGGGGTGTTAACCGTAACGAGTACCGATAAGGAGCTCGACCGCAACATGTTGCAAACCGGCGTCGAATCGCTCAAGGTCGATAATACGATCAAAATCAGCACAACGACGCCGTTTCGCGTCGGGGCGGCTTCGGAATTGGCGTCAAACAAAAATGTCAAGCTCGACTTGGCCGGGCAGATTACCGGTGGTTCGATCATGATGAATATGGCGAACAGAGACCAAGTGCTCACGCTTTCGAATCTCGGCGTCGAAAATGCGACGACGTTGGCCGGAAAGACCACTTACTCCCGTTCGCAAACCAACCAACTGACGCAAGTGCAACTCAATCGGGGAACGCTTGCGCTGACCGGCGAAAAAACGACCGATTCGGACAAATGGACGACCGGTTTGGGCAGCGCGACGATCGTCGCCCTGATGGGCTCCGGCGAAGACGCTTCGCTTCGCGTCGATACGCAAGGACTGGTCGTCGACAACGCGATTACCATCAACTCCAGCGGCTTGACGATCACCAACGGGGAAGGCGTGTCCGATTTCACGTTGACCGGAAGGATCAGCGGAGCGGGCGGTTTGAAAATCGACCTGAACAATAAAAGTGACACCGTTAATTTCAGCGGCGATCTCATTCGAACCGGGGCGGTGTACGAGGGTGTGACCGACATTAAAAAGGGAACGCTCAAACTCGACAAAGCGGCGGAAAAAGCGGACAAAACGCTCGAAACGATCCGATTTTCCGGCGGGCTCGCTCTCGCCGAAGACGCCGTGTTGGACTTGAACGGCAATACCGTTTCCTTCAGCGGCAAAGGGGATTACGATCTCAACGGAACCGTCAAGGACGAAGCCGGAACCGGTTCGCTCGTCAAAGCGGGAACCGGTGCGTGGAACCTGAATCTGCAAGAAACGATGAACAAACTGACTGTCGATGCCGGTTCGGCCAACCTGAAAAACGAAAGGTCGGTCGACAACGTCGTCCTCGGAAAAGCCGGAACGCTGAAGCTGGACACCGACGCCCGACTGCAAACGCTCAAAGGGAGCACCGGCTCGAAACTGGACGTGAACAACCACGAACTGACGCTCAAAGGAACCGGCGAAATTTTCTACGGCGAACTGATCGGCGGAAGCGGATCGACGATCGTTTTGGAAAAAGGAACTCTTCCGGAAGGAAAAACGATTAACTGGGATCTGTACGGAGCGAGCAAATCGTGGACCGGAACGATCGACGTTCGCGAGGGCGCCGTCCTTCGCGCTTCGGGAGCGGGAACCTTGGGCAAATTCGAGAAAACCGAAGAGTCCAGCGAAGTCGGTTCGGTGATCCTCAATGACAGCACGCTTTCCGTCAATACTTACGACGGTTATCCCGTTTCACTCGGGCGGCTCGTGATCGCCAACAACAACGAAGGAACCGGCTACGGGACCGTCGACACGATCACAAGCTATGATTCGATGTTCTTGTACGACGTGGAAGGAACCGGCGACCTGATCAAAACGGGTAAGGGCAATCTCCATCTGAGAGGTGAAAACAAGCAATTCAGCGGCGACGTGCAACTGGATAACGGCATCATTTTTCTCGAAGAAAACGCCGCGCTGGGGTCGGGAAAACTGATCACGAGCGGTTCGGACGAAAATCAACGTGGATTGGTCGTCGAAGCGAACAAAGACGCCCAAACGCGCACGATTACCAATGGGATGAGTCTCGGTCAGGATTTAACGATCAATTACTCCGACGCGGCGAAACTGATCCTGTCCGGCAAAGTCGACGGGAACGCCCGCTTGAATCTCCAGGGAGGCGGGAGCATCCTCCTCGACGGAAACTATGACGCCTATACGGGAGAAATTTCTCTCGCAACCGGAACGACGATGCAGCTCGGTTCCACCGCGGGAGCCGGCAACGTCAATCTGCTTCAGTCGACCGTAACGGTTTACTCCGGCGCGTTGCTCGACGCTTCGGGAACCGTCAACAAAATTCAAGTCGCTTACGGCGGCAACCTAAAATTGTCCTCCGAAACCTCGAAACTTCGGATCACCGAGGAGCTGTACCTTACTTCCGGAAGCGTTTTGAACGTCGATTGCATCGGAACCGTTTCCGGCGCAACGGAAAAAAGCGGGCTCATCACGATCGGCTCCGACGCGAAGGCCGTGATCAACGGCGGTATCGTCGTGGTTAACGGAACCGACGTCCAAGTCGGCGACTGGTTCACGTTGATCGACACGGAAGACGGCGGCGACATTCAGGTCAACGGCCTCCTTGCGTTCCGGGATAACGTCGACGGCGCCCGGGTCGTCGGGATGTACGACGAAGTGAACAAACAATACCTGTACAAATTCGCCGCGTTCGATTATCTCGACGGCATGAAGACGAAAAATCAGTTGACCCTTGGGAATTACCTCAATTACGTGGTCGACAACGCCGTGATGACGCCGGAATTGAACGAATTTTTGAACGAACTGGAATCGGTCGTCGGTGAAGACGCCGCCGCGGGGCAACTGCTTTACGACGAACTCTCGGGGCAGGTTTTCGCGTCGATGGGAACCGCCCAGATTCAGGGGACGAGCCTGCTCAATCAATCCCTCGCCGGTCAACTTCGGCCCGGCGCTTACGCGGGACGAACCTGGGACGGATCCGGCGGCGACGACGGCGATCATTACCGCGGCCAAGCGTACGCCGATCGCGGTTTATCCGGCTGGATGAGCGGATACGGAATGATCGGTTCCGTCGATCCGGACAAGCACGGCGCGGGATACGACCTGGACATTTACGGCGGTATCATCGGCTTGGAAAGGTGCTCCAATAATCTTTCCCGCCGACTGGGTTTTTATTACGGATATGGACAAACGAAGCTCGACACGAACAGCACGCTCGGCCAAGGAACTTCGGACGACAACCGGCTCGGTTTGTACATCAAATGGGACGACCGTCTCGGATACGGTTTGATCACCGGTGGTGTCGGGTTCAACTCCTACAAATTCGACCGCGTGGTCAGTATTCCTACGCCGACGTCGTTGCATAAGAGCGTCAGCGGCGTCCAGACAAACTTCTACGCCGAGCGGGGAACGTCCCTGCGTGGTGCCTTGGGGACGTTGCAGCCGTTCATCGGGATCCAGTACATTTACCAACACCAGGACGGATTTACCGAACAGTTTCCCGGTCTGGTCACCAACGGCGTTTTCACGAACAGTTTGAGAACGATGCTCGGCGGCCGGTTCATCAAGGGATTCGGCGGGTATCACCGGGAATTGCAGTGGTACGTCCAGGGACATTGGATGCACGAATATCTCGACCAATATTCGACCATGACCGCGAGTATGCTCGTTCCCGGCAGTTTCGAGGTGATCGGAACCGGCCTGGGCCGCGACTGGATCGTCGCCGGAACGGGGCTCCAGTGGAACTACAACGCGCGC
>JAVBPO010000161.1:0-16215 GCA_031549565.1 Thermoguttaceae bacterium | reverse complement strand
CGCTCGCCGAGGCTATCCGCCGCCCGCTTTGCTAACGCCGGAAGATATTCGCTGGCTATTTCGATGATTTTCGGCGTATAGACTTTGACTTGCATTTCTTCACTCCCTTGAAGTTTTTAGGTGAGGTCAAACGAAAGGTTATTGTTCGAGTCGTCTTTATATTCCCAAGGTCGTTTCCATTTCGACCGTTTCGCCCCCGGTAAACCGGCGAGGTGTGGGTGTAAAACGCCCATTTGCATAGGATTATCCCGAGTGTATATCGGCCTGTTAATTGTGCGGGTTTGATGGAATTTGCGAATTTTCGTAAAAAGAAAAGTCGTCCGCATTCCTGCTCTTGAATGAAAAGGGGGAATTCTATAGAATTCGACGCCTTTTCATGTCTACCAAAAGTGATTTTCGATGAAAACACCCCTCCGAACTCGACTCGCTTTGTCCGATCCGGAATGTGATCCGGAATTTCGCAGCCTCCTGGAAAGACGGCTGCGCACTCCCGAACTCCGGGAAGAAGCCGCGATGTTTCTCCAGCGGATCCGGAAAATCGTTGCAATTCCGCTCCGCACTCCGGAACTGGTCGAAGGAGCGGAAGAAATCGACCCGAACCTTGTCGCGGATTATCTCGACCATCGACTTTCCACGGAAGAAGAGGAAAAATTCGAATCGCTTGTACTCTCTTCCGACGTGTACCTTGCCGAACTGGCGGATTTGTACCAGATTTTGACCCATTCGCTCGGGCAACCGGCGGAAATCCCCGCCGGTTGCCGCAATCGATTGTACGCGATCCCCAAAACATCGGCCCCATCGAGAGTAGAGGCGATTTCGATCGAAGAAGAAACGGAGTTGACGTTTCTCCCCACTCCTCCTAGTCCGTTTTCTAAGATCGAAGAGTCGCCGAAAAAACACATTCGGGAAAGTCTGGACGAATGGAAATGGGAACGCTGGAACCGCCTGAAAAATATCGTCGTTCTCGTTTTTTTTCTCACCGCTTGCCTTATTGTCTGGGGAAACCGGGATACGATCGAACGTTTCGCAAAAAGTTTTCAGCCCGAGGAAAAGGGTTTCGAAATCCTCCCTCAAGAACTTCCGCAAGAGCAGCCGCCTTCGGTCCTGGACATGGTTCAATGGGACGAAGCACAAGAGGAGTCGCTCCTGTACACGCAACTGGAAAAACCGGAATCGGTCCTTGAAAAAACGGAACCGAATCCGATCCGTGCAAACGATAAATCCTCGACGCCGGTTCCCCCTCCCTTTTTGAAAAAGAGGAACGAAATCCGTCCGGCGGCGCTCTGAAGAAATTTGTGCATCGCTTCCCAAAAAACTTAATTGGAGTGGATAACCCTTTTGCCGGAGAACGGAGAGCTAAGAGGGGATGTGGTAAAATGGGCAAAACGAGAGACGGATAGCGTTATACTGGGAGTAATTTCGATCAGAAAAGATGGTCCCCTCTCCCCGGATTACCGGGGAGAGGGGACCGGCGGTTTGGCGGTTTTGACATTCGTACTTTAGCTGAAATACCACGGCCCCTCTAAGGCTGATTGACAGCCCGCCCCGCAAGCCGTAGACTGGCTTTTCGTTTCCCAATCTCCCAACGGTCTATCCTCCATCAACCGTGCCCGAATATCGATACACGGCTCGTAACGAGTCCGGCCAAAAAGTGGAAGGCAAAATCGACGCCGCGAATGAAGCGGAGGCTGCCGCCACACTTTCCGGCGGCGGACTGTTTCCGCTTACGCTCGTTCCGGAACTGCAACAAACCGTCAGCGGTAAGGTTCGCAGAGTCAGCGCTCAAAAAATGGCCGCGTTCTATTCGCAGTTGGCGGACTTGCTTCACGGCGGTGTCCCACTGTTGCGGTCCATCAAGATTCTGCAGGACCAAACCTCGAACACGAACCTGAAATTCGTGCTTGACCAGGTTTACCGTCGAATCGAAGAAGGGGAAACCCTTGCCGAAGTGATGGGACGATTTCCGATCGTTTTCGGCGAGATGGGAATCCAGATGGTTCGGGCTGGAAGCGAAGGCGGATTCCTGGAAGAGTCGCTCATTCATGTCGCCAAATACACCGAAGCCCAAGACGACCTGAAAAGCCGCGTGACCGGCGCGATGGCCTATCCGATCGTGTTGACGACGTTTTTGACGTTGGTGATCGTCGCGATTCTCATGTTTCTTGTCCCGCGATTCGAGCCGATGTTCGACCAACTGCGAGCCAAAGGGCAGCTTCCGACGATTACCGAGTGGTTGTTGTTCGTCGGACACTGGATGGGAACGATCGTATTGGTCGCGGTTCCGATCCTCGTCGCTGCGGTCGTTTGGTTAAGAATGTGGATCCAAACGGACCACGGCCGTCGCACCGTCGACCGAATCAAGATTCGGACCCCCTTGGTCGGGCCGATACTCGAAGGATTTGCCGTCGCGAGGTTTTGCCGAGTGCTCGGAACGCTCCTGAAAAATGGGGTTCCGATCATCAAGTCGTTGGAAATCGCTGCCGATGCGATCGGGAACAAAATCATCGGAGATGCCGTGATGAGAGCGTCGGAAAACATCAGTTCCGGTTCGAGACTTGCCGCTCCGCTTGCGGCGTCGAACTGTTTTCCGCGGTCGGTCGTTGAAATGATCTCCGTCGCGGAAGAGTCCAACACGCTCGATACGGTCCTATTGGACATCGCGACTTCGCTGGAAAATCGAAATTGGCGAACGCTCGACTTGGCCGTTCGCTTCCTCGAACCCGGCATGTTGATCGTTCTCGGCGGCGTAATTCTGGTGCTCGTCGTCGCACTGATGCTCCCGGTCATGACCATGAGCCAAGCATTTTAAAGCCCCCCTGCCCTCGTTGTACCACGCAAACATTTTAACATTGGGCCATTCGCGAAAATCGGGTAAAACAGGCAGACGATGGCAAGGCGCTGCCGAACGTCCATCCTGTGAACGGCTGCCTTTTTTCTTTTTTGCGATATTTCGAATTTCATGTCCGAAAACGGCGAGTCGCTGAGAAAAAAAACGTTAGACTTCAAAAATGAGCGGTTCACATAAGGAATGGCAAGTGAACGGCGTCGTTTTTGTGTCATAAATTAAGGCAGCATAAGGGAAAATCCATGTATTACTCGACAACATGTCCTTCGCCTATCGGTCCCATCACCTTGGCCTGCGACGGCGTCAATTTGATCGGTCTGTGGATGGAAGGCCAAAAATACTTCGGCGATACCGTTTTGGGAGAAATGGTGGAAAAATCCAACATATCGGTGTTCAACGCAACAAAACGATGGCTGGACAAGTATTTCAGCGGTAAACGACCGACCATTTCCGATTTGCCCCTGATTCCCAATGGCGGAGAGTTTCGGAAAGACGTTTGGAAAATATTGTGCGATATCCCTTACGGCGAGGTCGTCACTTATGGCGAAATCGCGAAGAAAATGGCGTCTCGCATGAACAAAACACGCATGTCCAGCCAGGCCGTCGGTGGCGCCGTGGGGCATAATCCTATTTCCATTATCATTCCGTGCCACCGCGTCGTCGGCGTCAACGGCAGTTTGACCGGCTACTCGGGCGGTATCGATAAAAAAATCCAACTGCTCCAGTTGGAAGGCGTCGATATGTCCCGGTTGTTCGTTCCCAAGAAAAGTACGGCGCCCTAGGTGTCATGAAAATGGAAAAAAAATCACTTTACGCCGCACTCAAGGCTCACGACAGTCGATTCGACGGGCGCTTTTTCGTCGGTATCTCCAGTACGGGAATTTATTGCCGCCCGGTCTGCCGTGTCAAAACGCCGCTGGAGAAAAATTGCACGTTTTACAAGAGCGCCGCCTCTGCCGAAGCGGCCGGGTATCGGCCTTGTTTGAGATGTCGCCCGGAATTGGCACCAGGTTATTCCAGTATCGATGCCACTTCCAGACAGGCACGGCGGGCAGCGGCGATCATGGATGAAAATCGCCTTGTGGACGGCAATGTTTCCGAATTGGCCGAAATAATCGGTATCACGAACCGGCATCTACGTCGGATTTTCGCGGAGGAATTCGGTGTCTCGCCGGTTCAGTATCTACAGACTTGCCGCCTGCTTTTGGCCAAGAATTTGCTGACCGACACCACGCTTTCCGTCACGCAAGTCGCCATGTCGTCCGGGTTCGGGAGCCTTCGTCGCTTCAACGACCTTTTCAAGGCTCATTATAAACTGACGCCCACGGATTTGCGAAAGAACGGAATCCAAAATCAAAAAACGGAGGTTGGCGGAATCACGGTACGGCTCGGTTATCGTCCGCCTTATCAATGGGAAAAACTGCTCGAATTCCTTGCCGAGCGTGCGATTCCGGGCGTTGAAAGCGTCCAAGACGGTTCGTACCGACGGACGGTGGTGTTACAACAAGGCGACGAATTCGTACAAGGCTGGATCGCCGTCGCAAACGTGTCGGACAAAAATTCGCTTGCCGTAACACTCTCGTCGTCGTTGCTCGGCTGTGCGGCGAAAACGTTGACACGGGTACGGCGGCTTTTCGACTTGAATTGCGTCCCTTCCGAAATCGACCAGATCCTTGAAGCGATGAACCGGCTCGCACCGGGGCTTTATGTTTCCGGATTGCGGTTGCCGGGTTGCTTTGATCCGTTTGAAATGTCGGTTCGTGCGATTCTCGGACAGCAAATCACGGTCAGGGCCGCGCGAACGTTGGCCATGCGTTTCGCGGAATCGTTCGGCGAAAAGATCGTGACACCGTATGATGAATTGACGACCACCTTTCCGACGTCAAAACGAATCGCCTCGCTTGAAGCACCGATGGAAAACCGACTCGGGCCGCTTGGAGTCACGGGAGTCAGGGCCCGCTCGATTGCGGGATTGGCCGACGCGCTGGAAAGCGGCGTCATTGATTTCTCACACCACGCCGATCCCGAAACGGAAATCCCCAAATTCCAGGGAATACCGGGAATCGGACCGTGGACGGCCCGGTACGTCGCGATGCGGGTTTTCGGTTGGCCGGACGCGTTTCCGCATACCGACTACGGAGTCAAAAAGGCGCTCGCCGGGTTGTCGGAGCGGGAAATACTTCAACTTTCCGAAGCCTGGAGGCCTTGGCGAGCTTACGCAACGATCAATCTCTGGAACTCGTTGGGATCCGGTACGATTGTCTCCCTACGCCGTTAAGTTTCAAAACCTGGGAGCGCAGGAGTGGCCCCGGAAAATTTGCGTGCACCCCTTTTCCGATTGCCTCGTGTTCAACTTGTTTTTCACGTCGCTGCAAAATATAATATCGGAAACGGAGCGGAGAGCGAAAACAAGTTCGCTTTGCACTCATGGGAACATTTTTCGGAGATAATGCCATGAAAAAACTATCGTCGCTTTTGATCGTGTTTTTTTTCGTTCCGACTCTTTTTGCCCAGGAGCAATATCTGATCGTACCGCTGAAAAATCTGTCAAGCTCCGATCCCGCCCTTTTCCCTGAAATGGGAGATAATAATCAATCCCCCCGTCCGCCGGTGGTTCTTCCCGTTGTTCTCGACATCCCCGGCTCCGAAGCGTATCTTTGCCGGGGAACGAGCGAATTGGTCCGCGAGTGGACTCGACTCGTCAGGAACAAACTGCCCGGCGAAACGGAAAACATGCTCAACAACAAGTTCAATAATAACGAAACGTATTTCGTGGCAAAGATACGCAAGCCGACCGATCAAAAAGAATCCAAAATCTTTTTTCGAACATTTGCCGACGGGGAAAAACCGCGTTCGTTGAAAAAAGTCGTTCCTTTCGAATACACGATCGACTGGAATTCGACTTGGAAAAAGGAAAGTGAAAAAAACGCGCAAACCGTTCTCATCCTCGCAAGAGCGAAACGGTTCGAACGATTGCTCACCCGTTCCCGTTTGTCCAGAGAGCCGAGCAATTATACGGGAAAACCGGTTTTTCAATCGATTTTCCAAGAGTCGTACAAAGAATTGGATCGACTTTACGATCTGGAAAAAAGGAACTCCGATTTTTTGGTACGATTCGGCTTGTCCTCGAACATTCCGCGCTCGAGTTCTTTGGTTCGCACGTATGACCTTCTTTCCGGAGGCCGGGCGATCGAGCAGAATATCGAACTGAATTCGACATTGAACATCCTGCGGTCGGAAAAGCGAACCGTCGAGTTAAGCGGCATCGAAGGAATTTCCATTGCGGAAATCGACTGGGACCCGTATTTGGAAAATCTGGAACCGACCGAATTGGATCGGCTCGCGAAATACGTTCCTTCCGACCAACATATTGTGGTGTTTCCTACTTTTGCGTCCGCGTACAAAATTGCGAAACTGACCGAGCAAAGCGGACTTCCGGTTCTGCAATCGCTTCAATATCGGGAAACGAGCAACGATTTTGGTACTTTCGCGAAGTATCAAAAGCAACTCGCGCTTTCCTTGGACGGCGTCGTCGAGAAACTCGGCCCGAGCGTGATCCGGTCCCTGGCACTGACCGGCGGCGATTTCTATTTTCCCAGCGGAACCGATCTGACGATCCTTTTCGAGACCAACGATTCTAAAACGCTTCAGATGCTCTTGAGTACGCAAATCGCGGTCAATCTCGCGAAAGAGCCGAAAAACGGGATCGAAAAAATGTCCGGCAAAATCGGCGAAACGGCGTACGCCGGATTTCAAAACGCGGATCGGACCGTTTCGACGTTCCTTGCGGTCGTCGACGAAAACACGGTCGCGGTTTCCAACTCGATCGCGTCGTTGACCCGGGTTGTCGAAACGGTAAACAAGAAGAACGAATCGCTTGCCGATCTGAAAGAGTACCGCTTTTTCCGGGACCGGTACAAACTCGGCGACGCGTCGGAGTCCGCTTACGCTTTCCTCAGCGATGCGACGATTCGGCGTTGGTGCGGCCCGCGTTGGCGAATCGCCGCTTCCCGACGCCTGCAACAGCAAGTCGTGATCGGATCGTTGCAAGCTCAAAACATGAAGGAAATCCTCGACGGAACACTTTCCGAACCGAAAGATATTACGCCTCCCAGCGATGAAGGGCCGATCATGGACGAATTCAAGTACACGCTTGCCCGAAGCGGAGTTCGGAACAGTGTGTACGGTTCGTACACGTTCCTGACACCGATCGCGGAATTGCCGGTTTCCTTGATTTCAGACGCGGAGCGAAACGCTTACGAACAATGGAAAGCCGACTACGAAGGACGTTGGCGACGCTCGTTCGATCCGATCGGAATTCGATTGACGCTCGACGACAAAAAAATGGGAACAGATATTACGATCATGCCGCTCAATGTTCGGACCAACCGGGAATACGAACGGGCTTTCGGGTTTTCCGTCGGCGGAGAATTCGCGGAAGATCAATCGCAATACGGGTGCCCCTTCCAGTTGATGGTCTCGCTCAATCCGGAGTCGGAGATGTTCCGTCGTCAAACGAATTTCGTCGGCCAAATGGTCCAGGGGGTGTCTCTCGGCTGGGTTGGAAAATACGTTTCAGTCTTTTTCGACGAAGGCCCGTTCTGGGACGAAATTCGCGATTGGCAAGACAAGAATCCGAACGATTCGCTCTTCTTGTATTTTCTCAGGGGCGAGTTGAAAAACCAGATACCGATCGCACTGGAAGTCGAATCGACCAATTCGCTGAAATTGGCCGCGTTTATGATGGGCTTGAGGACGACTGCAACGCAATCTTCCCCGGACACGACGCTTTGGGAAACGCTCCAGTACCGGGACGTTTCGTTCGTCAAAGTTTCCCCGGCGGAAAAAAACAGCGGCGTTCCGGATAATTTCGCGATCTACTACACGACCAGCGGCGGAAAATTGTTCATAACGCTCAACGAAAAAACGCTCCAACGCATGATCGACAAACGCTTGGGCGCGGCCGAGACCGAAGAGAAACCGACGACGGTCAAACCGTGGTTGGGCAAAAACATTGCGCTGCGGGTCAATTCCAAGGCGATTCCGTTTCTCGATTGGAGTTATGACCGTGAAATGTTCAGCGAAAAGAAACTGGCCCAGTCCGCCGAACTGAATGTTCCGATCATGGACGTTTACCGCTCGTTATTCCCGGACAAGGATCCGATCGCGGTCCACGAAAAACTTTGGGGGGAGCGGATTTCCTGTCCTGCCGAAGGAACCTACCGATGGAACGAGAAGTATCGGACCTACGACCCGGTACTCGGCCCGATTCCGAAGCACTCTCCGATGATCAATGTCGACCATGCCGACTTCGGCGTCACGTTTGAAGAAGACGGAATCCGCGCCCGCGTCGAAATCGAGTTGAAGTAAAAATGTTCCTGTGTTGCTAAAATCGAACGTCGTGATTTTTTTCCAAGCGTTCACGAAATGTTAGCCCCGTCGCCTGCGACGAGCTGCACTCGCAATTTTCTGAAAATGGCCGCTCACTGCGCTTCGCAGGCGAACCGGCTAACGGATCTATGCCTCGCTGCGCTGCCGAACTGCAATTCAAGCGTATTCTTCAATGTTGATTCAATCGGTGTGAAATTGAAAATCTCCGCGTATTGACGTGTCGGAGTTTAATTTTACTCGATTTGTGTTATAATCCTGCGCCCGGATACCGACACAGAGGAGATTGAATGAGAGCATTCTCTACGTTCTCCGTTGCGAAAAACATTATGAAAAAGGGTATTCGACTTTCCAGCGAGAGTCTGAAACCGAGACAAAATCAAAGTTTGTCCTTGGGCCGGCGGCGAAAATCCGCCCCTACAAATTAAATTTTCATTTTATGACCACTTCCGCTACCGACACGTCTCTTGCCGCCCTGTTGATCCAGGAATTTGCGGAACCTTTTGTCGTTGTCGACTTCGAGACCGCTCGTATTCTCTGGCATAACCATGCTTTTCGCGAAACGCTTTGGGCTCCCGACGAACAAGGAAACTGCGAACCGCTGGAAGCCTTGATTCAGAGTCACGAACGGATCGCGTCGCTCTGGAACCTTGCCAGAACAAGCAAACAGATGCCCCGCGAAATCATGCACGTTCAACATGAAAAGGGCATTTGGGAAGTCGAAATCTCGGCGGTGGCCGTGATGTGGAAGGATCGTCGCGCGATGGCCCTGGTGTTCAAGCGTCTTTCGAATGCCGAAGCCGTTATCCAAGCGATGGAAAAACAGGAATCCATCCTGAAACTCCATAATGAGGCGCTTGTTTCCCTCAACAAACATCCGGCGCTGGCCGAAGGCGATCTTCCCGAAGCCGCCAAAGCGATTTCTCGTGCCGCCTCACGGGCGCTCGGTGCGGTCCGGTGCGGTATTTGGCGGCTCGGTGAAGACAACAACCTCCACAATGTCACCATGTACACGCTGGAAACCGATTCTCATACGGTCGATCCCGACTTCGAGTCCAGCGTGTATGATGTCTATATCGAATTGCTCCACACACAGCGGAACATCGTCATTCCCGACACGGAAACCGATACCGTCCTTGCCGGGATGGCCGCCAGTTACAGTCTCGGCGGTATCCGTTCCTTGCTCGATTGTCCGATTCGCGTCGGCGGCGAACTGTTCGGCGTCGTCTGCATCGAACATGCCGGAATGCCTCGGCATTGGACGACGGAGGAGCAATTGTTCGGCGCCTCCATTGCCGATTTCGTGGCGATGACCATCGAAGCCTCCCGACGACGCGAAAGCCAACGCCGTATGGAAACGCTCTTGTCGAACCTTCCCGGCATGGCATTCCGTTGTCGTAATAATGCCCCGGAATATACGATGGAATACGTCAGCGAAGGATTGACGACCATCACCGGTTACGACCCCGACGACTTGATCGGCAACAAGCGAATCAATTTTTTCGATTTGGTCCACCCCGACGACCGCGCGCAGCTTTTGGAGGACAACGCGGAAACGCTCCAGGTCGGCCAGCCGTTGGAAACCATGTTTCGCTGGGTCCATAAAGACGGCAGCGTCCGCTGGGTTTGGGAAAGGAGCCGCGTCGTCGAGGTCGATCCCGAGAACCCGAACTTCAGTATTTCCGAGGGATTCGTTACGGATATCACGGAGCGGCGGCGTCTCGAAGCGGCCGAGGTTGCCAATCGGGCCAAGAGCGAGTTCCTGGCCAACATGAGTCACGAAATACGAACCCCGATGAACGGCGTCATCGGTTTAACCGATCTGCTTTCAAAGACGTCGCTTTCGGAGATGCAGAAGCAATACGTCGATACGATCCGTCAGAGCGCCAACTCGCTCATTTCGATCATCAACGACATCTTGGATTTTTCAAAGATCGAAGCGGGGAAAATGAGCATGGCTCACGCCCCGTTCGATCCTCGCGAAATTTTCGAGGAAGCCTGTGAGTCCGTTTCGTTCCTGACGTTCAAGAAACACATTCATTTGGCCTTGGTTTACGACGGCAATATTCCGGTGGAGTTGATCGGTGACGGCGGGCGGCTCCGCCAAGTCGTTTTGAACCTTCTGAGCAATGCGGTCAAATTCACCTCCGAAGGGGAAGTGGTCCTCCGGGTCGATCGTGAAGAGACCGCAAAAGGGGTTTGCAAACTGCGAATCCAGGTTCAGGATACCGGGATCGGCGTTCGAAAGGAGCAACAAAAAACCTTGTTTGAGCCGTTCAGCCAAGTCGACAATTCCAGTACGCGGCGTTTCGGCGGTACGGGGCTCGGCCTTTCAATCAGCAAGAAACTGGTCGAATTGATGCACGGCGATATCAGCCTGAAGAGCGAGCCCGGAATGGGATCGATTTTCGAATTCACCGTTCTCATGGAAGACCCGGACGAGAGACAACCGGAGTATGCCGATTTGTCTTCCAAGAGAATTCTTTTATTCGACGCCCATCCGGCGACCCGCTTGTCGATGCGGCGTTGCCTGAAAAAAACGGGAATCACCATTGATGAAGCGGAAACGCCGGAGGAATTGTTCCTGCAAGTCAGGAAGAAAGCGGAAGCCGGAAATCCTTTTGACCTTCTCATCGTCGACGGCGAATATCCCGGCTGCTCCGTGTCGGAGATCTCCCGGCTTGCCGCCTCTGAACCGGCTTGGTCACAGCTCCGTTCCCTAGTCACCATTTCGCTTGGTGGGCTGGTCGATCCCGAGAAGATCGATCTTCCCGGCCACGTCGGTTTGCTGACAAAGCCGATCAAGCAAAAATCACTCTATCCCAAAGTTGCTTCGGCCTTGGGAGTCGTACTGGCAAAGATCGAAAACACGAAAAACGACACGATTGAATCGCCGGTGGAAACGCTCCGCCCGCAACGGATACTTCTGGTCGAGGACGTCAAAATCAACGTGATTGTCGCCAAAGGAATGTTGATAGCAAAGGGACATTCGGTCGATACGGCGGAAAACGGACTCCAAGCCTTGGACGCCCTGCGTTGTAACGATTATGACATCGTGTTGATGGACTGTCAAATGCCGGAAATGGACGGATATCAGTGTTCCCAAGCGATTCGCTCCGGCGATTCGGGGGTACGCAATCCCCACATTCCGATCATTGCGATGACCGCCCATGCGATGGCGGGCGACCGCGAAAAATGCCTTGAGTCGGGAATGGACGATTACCTGTCCAAACCCATCGACCCTGTCATGCTTGCAGAAACAATCCGCCGATGGGGAATCCCGGAATAAGGCTCCCGCCAGAAAACAAGCGGCAAGCTTACGAATAACATGTCGCTCATGTCATGCTGAGGTACTCCGAAGCATCTGGTTTCAAGCCGTGCCCATTCTGCAAAGCGTATTGGCCGGCCCCACCAGATTCTTCACTCCGTGAGTACACTGCGCTCAGAATGACAAAACTGGCCCGCCAATTTCTGGCGGAAGTCTAAACCGCAATATTATTTCGTAAGCGTTCACGGTTTTATGGAGAGTGGGCGCCTCGCCCGCACTGCAAGAGAATTGCATTCGATTGACAGAGGGACGCGCCGAAGTAGAATGGTGGGATTCCACACAACGCTTTGAAGTTCATCATGTCCGAATTCATGCTACGGGCCTTGGCCCTCGCAAGCCGCGGAGAGGGGGCGGTGGCGCCGAACCCGATGGTCGGGTGCGTAATCGTTAAAAACGGTAAAATCGTCGGCGAAGGGTTTCATGAAACCTACGGCGGTCCTCATGCGGAAATCAACGCGCTTCAGTCGGCAGGAAAAAACGCGCACGGGGCGACCGTCTATGTAACTCTGGAACCGTGCTCTCACGTTGGGAAAACGCCCCCCTGTACGGCAGCTTTGATTGCTGCCGGAGTCGAACAAGTCGTTGCCGCGATGCGCGATCCCAATCCGCTCGTTGCCGGAAAAGGGTTCGAGCAACTCATTCAAGCGGGAATTCAGGTCGTGGAAGGGGAATTAGCCGAGCAAGCACGGCTGCTGAACGAAAAATACCTGACCCGCATCGAAAAAAAACGTCCTTGGATCGCCGCGAAATGGGCGATGACTCTCGATGGGAAAATCGCGTCGAAAACCGGGTCGAGCCAATGGGTTTCTTCGGAAGCGGCTCGAAATAAGGTTCACCAGCTTCGCGCCCAGGCCGACGCGATCATGGTCGGTTCCGGAACGGCTTTGCTCGACGACCCGCAGTTGACGGTTCGACTCGCGAATCAACCGTCAGGTCGCCCGCCGCTGCGAATCGTTCTCGATTCGTCCGCTTCGATTTTGCCGGAAAGTCATTTGGTGCGAACCGCTCGGCAAGTGCCGGTTCTCATCGGAGTCGACGCCGCCGCGCCGCTGGAAAACGTCGAACGGCTCAAAGACGCCGGTTGTGAAGTCCTCGTCCTGCCGGGCCGGTTGCGAATGTCGTCCGCGAATTCGACCGAACGGCTCCGGGCCAGGGATTCCCGACCGCAAAACAGGACCGATGTGAACGATTCGGACCTTTACGAAAAAAAAGCCCGCCAGGAGTACGAGGAATTCCAGAAAAGCCGGGAGCGATTGACGTTTCTCTTCGCGGAACTCGCACGACGTGGGATCACCTCGCTCTTGGTCGAAGGGGGAGGAACCCTGCTCGGCTCGCTGTTCGATGCGAAACTCCTCGACGAAGTCCACGTGTTCGTCGCGCCGAAACTGATCGGCGGCAAGGACGCGATCTCGCCGATCGCTGGGCAGGGAATCGCCGAAATGATCGATTCCCTGGCACTTCATTCGCACCAATTCGAGATCATCGACACCGATATTTACATTCGTGGAAAAATCCGTTAGATTTTTCAAACCCCTCCGGTCGGGTCTTTCCCGACGTTCACTTTTGACACCATTTGGAAATAACATGGCCGACAACGACTCCGTACGTAGTGGAAAAGAATTTGGAATCGGTATTCCCCAGAAAACCGAGGGGTACTTCCTCAAAGGATGCGCCCACCTCGACTGGGGCATGAAAGACCGGCTTTCCCGGGTTTTTAATCCGAAATCGGGCAACTCCGTGATGCTCGCGTTCGATCACGGGTACATCATGGGCCCGACCTCGGGATTGGAGCGGATGGATCTGACGATCGTTCCGCTGATTTCGTACGCCGACTGCATCATGTGTACCCGGGGCTCGTTGCGGTCGATCGTTCCGCCGACGGTCAACAAACCGATTTCGCTCCGTTATTCCGCCGGTTCGACGATTTTAACGTACCTGAACGACGAATGCATCATGGACATCGAAGAAGCGGTCCGGCTTAACGCCTCGCTTTTGGCCGTGATGGTCGCCGTCGGGGACCAGAAGCATGAAGGACTCACGATCCGGAACCTGACGAAAACGGTCGATCTCGGCTCGAAGTACGGCATTCCGACGCTCGGCGTCACGGCGGTCGGCAAGGAACTCGTCCGCGACTCGCGGTACTTGAGTCTGGCGAGCCGCGTCTGCGCGGAAAACGGCGCCCATGTCGTCAAAACGTATTATTGTGAAGAAAATTTCGAGGAAGTAACCAACTCGGTTCCCGTGCCGATCGTGATCGCCGGCGGAAAGAAGCTGCCGGAAAAAGAGGCCCTCGAAATGGCGTACAAAGCGGTCGACCAAGGCGCCGCGGGCGTCGACATGGGACGTAACATTTTCCAATCGGAGCATCCCGTCGCGATGATCCAGGCGGTTCGGGCCATTGTCCACGACGGCGAAAAACCGGACAAAGCGATGGACCTTTACAAAACGCTCAGCGCGAAAAAGAAAAAATAAATCGAAAATCGAACGCCGGCGTCAAATCGCGTCGGCGATCGTTTTCGCTTTGGAGAAGTTCAGCGTTTCTTCCGTGCTGGACGGGTCGACTTTGCGGCAACATTCGACCAGCATGTTGCCTAGTTCGGCGAGTTCCGCTTTCCACGTTTCCGCGTTCATTTCCGGTGGTGTCAGTTCGGCAAGCTCCTCCAAAAGCAGGATCATCCGCAACAGGTGCCGGAAAATGACGCCTTCCTGTTTTTGCAGCGAATTGCTCGTGATGTACTTGTTGAAGTCGCCGTGAAATTCGAGCAAAATATCCCCCGCGGCCCAGACGGCGTTGACGCGCACCTCGACGCCGGGATATTCGTAATCGAAAAGCCGTTTGAGTTTCTCCGCGAGTTTCAACACGAAAACAGGATCCTCGGCGTGGATCCCGGCTCGCCGACGTCGTTCCCAATCCTCTTTCTGTTCCTCTTCCGTTTTTTCGACCAGCTCGTCGATTGTTGCCAAACCGAGGTCGAGCAGCATTTTGTCGAGCCGGCCGGTCGCAAGCGGACCGGGAGGAAGATCGCGTTGCTTCGGAACACGAACGAACCGCCCGATCGACGTCGGGAGTTCCAACACGCTTTCCAAAGCCTGGATTCGCTCCGCGCGGTCGGCGATGGAAAAATGGTTCAACAGGAACAAGCCGTAAAGCGGATTGACACCACGCAATTTCAAAAACTCCGGCAGTCGCGGCGTCGGGTATGCCGATTTCGGTTCATAAACGGGCGATTCTCCCCCGTTTAGCCCGTGAACCGAAGGTTCCGGGGTTTCGACGTTTGAATCGGGGTGCTCCGGAACCTGCGGTTCGCGGGCTAAACGGGGGGCGTCGAAAATTCCGGCGCCGAACGTGCTTGTTTTCGGTTGCGCGGGCTCCGCCTTTTTTCGTGCTGATATCTCGGCTTGCTCCTGCTCGAAGGTTCCCTCGATTCCGAAATCGCGCGGGTCGGGAACGAGTTGAATGTATCCGCCGCGCCAAAGCGTGAGCAACTTCTGGTCGAGCTCCTTTTGCCCCGCCGCGAGTCGTTTGACACCCATGAGCCGTTTGCCGACGAGATTGCGAATCGTCGCGATGTCCGGGTCCGTTGCGATAATGTGCGCGAGCATTCGCCAGGGAAATTCGCCGCGCGACGTCAACCCGGCCGGCGGGGCTTTTTGCAGATTCGTGAAATTCGCTTCGACCCAATACTGTTCCGTCGTACGTCTGGTCGGCATTTTTTTCTTCATTTTCTTCTTCATTTCCCGGAGCTTCGGATCCTTGGTGTCTTCGGGAATCTGGTCGTACTTCACTTTGAACCGCGCGATTTTCACGTCGTCTTCGTGGGCCAACGCGAAGACGAACCCCTGGGTGTCATACTGCGGACGTCCGGCGCGACCGAAAATCTGGTGAGCCGTACTGGAATCGATGAGTTTCTTCTCTCCCGGCGGCCCCTTCATCAGCGTCGGCAGCACCACGCTTCGCGCGGGGAGGTTGATTCCGGCGGCCAGCGTTTCCGTACAGACGCAGATCGACAGGAGTTTCTCCTGGAACAGTTCCTCGACGATCCGGCGGTATTTCGGCAGCACTCCGGCGTGATGGATTCCGACGCCGCGAAGCAGGAGCTGTTTGATTTTCGGTCCGGCCCCTTGCGTCCAATCGTACGGTTCGAGCCGCGCGGTCAGAATCTTCTGCCGGTCCGCCGTGATCACGTTCCGCCCACGTATCTGGTCGGCGACGTCCCAACATTCGTTCCGGTCGAAGCAGAATACGAGTGCCGGCGTCAAACGCGATTCGTCGTCAATTCCCTGTTCGTACATTTTTTCCAGTTGCTCGACGAGAAGTTCGTCGCCGACCCACTGATAGGTGAGCGGAACCTTGCGTTCCGTACTCTGGACGAGTTCGAGCCGCCTTTGCGTGGTGTTGCGCAACCAGGACACGAATTCGTAAGCGTTCCCGACCGTCGCGGAAATCAAAAGCGTTCGAACATGCTTGGGCAGGAGTCCGAGCGAAAATTCCCAGACGATACCACGCTCATGATCGGCGAAATTATGAAATTCGTCCATCACGACCACCGAAACGTCGTCGAACGAAAGAGCGCGTCGGATATAGTCCTCGGAAATCGGACCGCCCCCTTCGTTATAATCGAATGGGAGATTCGCGGGCGAGGCGCCCACGCTC
>JAVBPO010000076.1:0-41923 GCA_031549565.1 Thermoguttaceae bacterium | reverse complement strand
CCATTATCGTTACGGAAACGGGTGGTGTCGAAGGGGGAAACGCGACATGTGCGATTATCATAGCGCGATTTTTCCCCCTGTCGAGTGCCCGAATGCCTGTTTTTCCCGATTCATGAGGAATTTTCAGAAGTGCCCTATAGGAATTCAATGGTAATTCAGAGCTGTCAATAGAGTAGGCTACGTTTCATTTCAGAAAAATTTTCTTTGGAAACTACAGCCTAAAGCCTACAGTCTACGCCTTTAGGATTAAGATCACGTCTTATCGTTTACAGTTTGAGTTATTACTTACTCTTCGCCGCTTCGTACGCCGTGATTTTATCTTCATGCTGAAGCGTCAGCCCGATATCGTCGAGTCCCTTGAGCAGGCATTCGCGGCGGAACGGATCCAAGTCGAACGTGAACGACAATCCGCCCGGTCCTGTAATGGTCTGTGTTGCAAGATCGACGGCCAGCGACATCGGTCGGTTCACCTTCTCCGTTTGGAAAAGTTGTTCGATCTGCTCTTCGGTCAGTTGAATGAGCAGGATTCCGTTTTTGAACGAGTTATTGTAGAAAATGTCGGCAAAACTCGACGCGATCACGACTTTGAAACCGTAATCGGCGATCGCCCACGGCGCATGTTCCCGGGACGAACCACAACCGAAATTCCGCCGCGCCAGCAGGATCGACGCGTTTTTGTACTCCGGTCGATTCAGCTCGAACTCCGGATTATCGCTCCCGTCTTCTTTATACCGCCAATCGAAAAAGAGGAACTTGCCGAAACCGGTTCGTTCGACCCGCTTCAAAAATTGCTTCGGAACAAGCTGGTCGGTATCCACATCGCTTCGGTCCATCGGGACCACGACTCCGGTCTGTTTTGTAAAAGGCTGCATCTGTCCGTGAGAATTGAAGGAAGAAAACCGTAAGAGGAAACAATTCTACAGATTCACGAAAAAATCGATAGCCCCCCGTTCTTCAAGAGCGTCGCGAGAGAATAAATTTCCTCCCTTCGTCCTCTTGATTTTTCCTCCCTTGCTTCCCTATAATTACGCGTCTTCATTTCGCTTACAACTCTCGACAATCTCAACAGGGCCTTTTTGCGGTTGTCCGACAATAATCATGTCAGACATTGCGCCTAATTTGGACCAGCCGGAAGTCTCGTTTTACCGCTCCAACCACATTCGTGGTCTGGCGGACGAGGAATTAACGCCGGAGCTCTACTACCGTTGGGGACGCTCGCTGGGCCGATTGTCGAAAATGCGAGAGGACATCACAGTCGCTTCGGACTGTCGGGAGAGTTCCTCGCGTTTCAAATCGGCCCTGATCGATGGATTTTCCGAGGCGGGAGTGAGCGTATTCGACCTCGGAGCCGTTCCTCACTTGATCTCGCTTAGCACAATGTTGCATCGCGGAACGGCCGGGTATGCGTTCGTTTCCGGTTTTGATTATCCACACATCTACAACGGATTGTGTTGGAATTTACTCCACTCGAAGCTGACCCGCGAACAGCAAGTCGCCATTTTACGTTATGAAGCGGAACACACCGCGATTCCTCCGTGTTCCACGAAGGAGCGTGGAATCGCACGCCCCTTGAAAGTCGTTCCCGAATGGATCGAATGGCATCGGCAAATATGGCACGATACGCCGAAAGTCCCGTTTCGTATTCTCTTGGATCCGCTTCATGGAACCTGGTCGAACCTTTTACGTCCGGCTTTGCAGGTCATTTTTCCGGCGATGACGTTCGAGTCCCTCCACGACTCTCCCGAACCCGACTTCGGCGGGCTAAAACCGAATTGCCGTGATCGGGAATCTTTGTCGGCACTCTGTACGGAAGTCGTCAACCGTAAAATGGATATGGGTTTTGCATTGGACGGTGATTCCGGTTGTTTTACGTTGGTCGATCAAACAGGTGTTCCGTTCGATGCAAACGAGCTGTGTTTTCTCGTTCTGCGAAGTTTTTTTCATGCCATCCATCGCGAAAAAATCGTCCACACCGCGTGCTGTCCCGAGGCGTTGTTGAAAAAAATCCAATATTTAGGAGGTATCCCTATTCTATCTTCCATGCGGACCGACGCGTTTTACCGAACGATGAAATCGGAAGACGCCGCATTGGGGATCGATCATCGCGGTCGATTTTACGCCCGATTTTGCAGGGGGTATTACATCACCATGTTCGCGATCGCTTGGTTGCTCGATTATCTGTCACGCGATCGGCTCAGCCTGACGAAATTCCGGCAAGAGTTGCCTAAGATGTACGCGACGCAGGAGCTGACGATTCCTTGGGCTCCGCCGGAAACAATCGTTTCTCGTTTAGGGAAACGGTGGAAAACCTTACCGGAACCGACTCCCGACGGATTTCAGTTTCGCACGGAAAAATCACGCCTCCATTTCCGGGAAATCCGCGATTACGCACTTCTCGGTTTTCAATTCGAGTCGGAAGACGAAGCGTCGCTCTTACAGACAATCGATCAATGCGCCGCGTCCCTCGAAGAATCGAACCTCGCCGTCCCTCTGCTTGAAACGTTTCAGAACTGTTAACCCAAGTTCCGCAGTCATGTCGGTCTGGGAAAAATGTCGCGAAAATTATCTTGCCAGATTCGCTCGAAGTTGCCCCGTTTGAAGACAAAAGAACAAAATTCAACCAAAATCGCCTTCGTTTTCTCGAATCGCCGATGTCGTGGAAAAAAATAAATGTGACACCCGCCGAGATTTCCGTAAAATCACCGGCATGTTCATTAGTTGTACTGTCTGACTTACGTAATCCGTTTTTGTGATCAAGGCTTCAGGCTATAGGCTTCAGGCTTCAGAATAACAAGCGATGGCCCGACGCCGCGCCGTTCAGCGGTAAGCGGGGAGTGAACAAACCCGCGGAAAGTGTTACAATGGAGGCGGCACGGTGTCGGTTACGTTCGGATTCGTAGTCCTGCATCCATTCCGCAAGTTACGCTGCGCTGCACATGCGGCTCTTTATTGTTTTTCAACATGCGCTTTACCCGACAGGCTCCGGCGAAATTGAATTTGTTTCTCGAATTGCTTGGAACCCGGCCGGACGGGTTTCATGAAATCCTGACCTTTGCCGTTCCGATCGGGTTTTACGATACGATCGAATTCGAACCGACCGAGGAAACCCGACTCGAATGGAAAATCGTTCGGGAAAATTATTTCGACGACGCCGAAATCATCCCCGACGGCGAATCGAACAGTGTTTGCAAAGCAATTCGGTTTATGCAACGGTATGTCGGAAAAGAGCTTGGCGGTCGGATCACGCTCCATAAGCGCATCCCGTCCCAAGCCGGGCTCGGCGGTGGAACCAGCGACGCGGCATCGACGCTGCTGCTGATCGATTCGGCGTACAATCTACGAATTCCGCGTGAGGAATTGGCCTTGCAAAGCGTCGTTCTCGGTTCGGACGTTCCGCTTTTCATTCACTCCCAGCCGGTCGTTTGCCGCGGTCAAGGGGAATTGACCGAACCGATTTCCGGACTGCCGACGCTCCATTTCGCCGTGCTCGTTCCCAAGCCGCGACTGTCGACCGCCGCGGTTTTCAAGCAGCATGATCGAATGGAACATTCGCCTTTTCGAGCGATTGAGCCGGTTCTCGAAGCGGCCCGATCCGGCGGTTTGCCGCGATTCGCTTCGCTCCTGTTCAACCGCTTGGAAACCGCCGCGTTCGAACTTTGCCCGGAGCTGGAAAACGTCCGAAAAACGTTGGAGCAATTCGGTTGCCTCGCGGTGAGAATGTCCGGCAGTGGAACGGCGTTTTTCGCTCTCTGCCGCGACCGGGAAGAATCGCTAAGCGTCGTCGACCGGCTCAAGAAAAAGAATCTCGGCGTTGCGTTCGCGGCGGAAAGTCTTTCGTGAAGAAAGAAGCCTTGAGGCAGCGTCCGCGGTACAGGAACGATTGAACGATTACAAATAATCGACAAGTTGTCGCTTCGGTTTCGAAATCTGGAGGATCGCGGCGTACTGTTCGAACTCTTTGTCCACTTTCGAGAAAAAGTGGTCCAGTGGAATCGCTTTCGAACCGACGATGTTCGGATAATACTTCATGAACAGGGCTTTTTCCGTCCATTCCGCCCGAGTCGCCGAAGGGATCAGAGCGGAAAGAGAAACGACGACCTGTTCCGGGTTTGACTCAAAATTCGCGACCGGCTCGTCGAGAACCAAGTGGTTCATCATCAAATTCGTCAGCGGATCGGGGAGTTTCCAGTTTTGACCGAGAACGCCGGCGGCGTCGGCATGGGTCCAACCGAATTTTTCCTGCTCCAAGTTGGAAAGTCGTGCTTCGGGCGTATCGTTGAGTCGATTCAATATCGTTCCATATTCCTGCGGAGATTGCTTCAGAAGGAGCGGAACGGCCATATCCTGCAAAAGCGCCGCCGCGAACGCAAGCTCGGGATCCCCTTTGCGCAACTCCAAAAGAAGAAAACGCGCAAACATCGCGCGACGCAGCGAATCCTGCCAGAGAAACGCAATGTCGAATCCGCCGAGTTTGCTTTTCGGAATCAAACTGAACACGGCCTTCCAAAGCACGAAATTCTTCACGACGCGAATTCCGACCAAAGCAATCCCATGCCGCACATTCGAGATCGCGCTTTGAAAGCCGAAGTACGACGAGTTCAAAAATTTGAGGACCTGCGCGGCGAGCCCGGGATCCGCTTCGATCGGGCAGACCAAATCGTTAATGTCCACTTTGGCCAGATCGTTGTCCAACTGCAACACCGTCAACGCACTGTGCGGCATCGCGGGAAGTTGCTCCACCGTGAGAAATTTCCGAAGATCGTCGATGTTTTTATTGGTCGGCATTATGCTCGAGTACGATAATGGGGGGTTAAATAAGAAATAAGAAATGTCGAAGTGAAAACGCATACCGAAGGTGTATTTCTTATATCATTACGCTCGCTTACGCTTCCCGCTCTGTTTTAAATTCCCGTTCTGTTGTTGGCGCCGCTTTGTCGGAAATGTCGCTTCGGAACCGGCATCCGTCCCAGGAAATTTGCCGGACGACTTCGTAAGCGGACTTTTTCGCTTCTAAAATTGTATCTCCCAAGGCGGAAACCGCAAGGACACGTCCACCGTTGGTTAAAACCTCACCGTTTTCCGAGAGTTTCGTTCCCGAATGGAAAACTTTGACATTCGCGGGAACTTGAGAATCCAGCCCGTGGATCAGAAAACCCTTTTCGTACGCCCCCGGATATCCTTTCGAAACCATCACGACGCACACCGCCGGACGCGGATCCCAACGAAGCGGTTCAAGTTTGCCGAGCGTTCCGTCGATTGTCGCTTCCATGATTTTGACCAAATCGTCCTGGAGCCGCATCAGGAGCGGTTGACATTCCGGGTCACCGAAACGGGCGTTGTACTCCAGAACTTTCGGACCTTGCGGGGTCATCATCAACCCGGCGTAAAGCACTCCTTTGAACGGCGTCCCGTTGCGGTTGAGCGAGTGGACCGTCGGGACCAGGACATGCTCTTCGATCCAGTGCAGCTTTTCGTCGTCGATCAGCGGCGCCGGACTGTACGCTCCCATCCCGCCGGTATTGGGCCCTTGATCCCCGTCGAAAGCCGCTTTGTGATCCTGCGCCGGTTGCAGCGTCATGATCGTTTGACCGTCGGTAATCGCCAAAACGCTCGCTTCTTCACCAACGAGCCGCTCCTCGATAATTAGACGGTCTCCGGCTTCTCCGAACTCGCGATGTTGCCGGATTCGTTCGAGCACTGTGAACGCTTCGCTCTTGGACTCGCAGACGAACACCCCTTTTCCGGCGGCAAGACCGTCGACTTTAACGACAACCGGTTCTTCCTCAAGAGCGTCCAGAAACCGAATCGCGGCTTCCGTTTGATAAAACGCGTTATACCGCCCGGTCGGAATACCGCCGCTTTTGAGGATTTCCTTGCAGAAAATTTTGCTCCCCTCCAGTTGCGCCGCCGCTTTATTCGGCCCGAAAACGCGCAACCCTTCCGCCTCGAACGCGTCGACGATCCCCAAGGTCAACGGCAGTTCCGGTCCGACGACCGTGAGTTTGACGCCGTTGTCTTTGACGAACCGGATCAAGCCGGGAAAATCGGTCTCGGAAATCGGCACGTTTTCCGCGTCGAGCGCCGTTCCCGCATTGCCGGGCGCAACGAATACACGTTCGACGAGCGGACTCTGCTTGATTTTCCAGGCCAGCGCATGTTCACGCCCGCCATTTCCGACGACCAATACGTTCATGATGTTTTCCGTGCGTGTGTTAGCAGCGGGGCCTGCCCCATGCCTATGAACAATTTCAAAGCTATTTAGGCTTCTTGGCGAGTTGCTTTTTCTCCGTGATCTGAACCGCCAGATTCCTGCTTCGCTCTTTTGCCTGCCGATCGAATTCTTCGGACAGGAGTTGTTGCATTCGACTAATGTTTTCCGAGGATTCCTTATCGGTAAACTTCCGTTTCGTCGTTGTTTTGAGGATCATACTTCACTTTTCCTATTCAAAGATCACTGATTTTTTTCGCAACGATTGTCAATTCGAGTCTCGCAATCGCCGGTCCGGATTCAAACATTTTCCGAGTGGTTTTGAGTACATCCCGCCCTTCCTTCAAAGCCAGCTTAGCCTCTTGGATTCTATCTGTTTGGTAAACACTTCGATCCCAATTCGTGATCGTAAACCAAACATCGGAAATATCGTTCATTTTCGGTTCTCTCATCGATTCTCCCCCTTTTCCGTAAACATACCCCCGTCTTATGGATCGGCTGTCCGTGGACTTCCATTTGAATTTATTTCGACCGAGATAATGGAGTTTTACCGATGATTTCTCCAATGAAACCAAGTCGACTACAAAATTTTACGTTCTTTCTCCGGCAGGTGGGCGAGTTCTTTGCGGCAGCGTTCGCAGAGGCGGAGCATGGTTTTCAGGTCGAGCGTTTCCGCCCGGGTTTTCTCGTCGAACTCCATGTCGAGCATGATTTGGTCGATCATTTCTTTGGAGATCGTCCGTTTGAACGCGCTGCACAGTTCGCTGCGGAGAAATTTACGCCGATGAAAAAACATCGCCCGGGTAAATTCGTGAAAAAATTCCAAATCGGGAATCTTGTTCTTCCGTTTTTCGTCGTAAATGATCCGTAGAATCGCGGAATTCACTTTCGGTCGCGGCCAAAAGACGGTCGGCGGCATCACACGGACCAACTCCGTTTTACACTGCGACTGCATCCAGAGGGAGAGGGCGCCCCAGTCTTTCGTTCCCGGCTTGGCGGTAATTCGGTCGGCGAGCTCCTTTTGGATCGTTACGACCATCGAATGCGGCGGAATGTCGGTCAGCAGCAGGTTCGACATCAGCGGCGTTGCGATGCTGTAGGGTAGATTGGCGACCAATTTAAAACGTCCGCCGGGCACCCGGGCCAGTTCTTCCCGGACCGTCGAAAGAACTTCTTCGCTGAGCCGGTTCTTGTTTTTCAGGATGTCCGTTTGCAAAAACCGGATATTAGTCCGCCCGAAAAGTTCCTGTTTGGCCAGTTCGTGGAGCACGGAATCGAGTTCGACGGTAATCACCGTCGCGGCCCGATCGGACAGTTCGGCGGTGAGCGAGCCGGTTCCGGTTCCAACTTCGAGGACGACATCGTTTTTTTCAAGATTTGCCGATTCGTACAAGAGCCGCAGAAGATTCAGGTCGATCAGGAAATTTTGACCGAGCTTGGCGCGCGGATGAATTCCGATCGTCTCGAATTTTTTCATCAAATACGTCCGCGTCTGTTGGGCTTTGTCCATGAAAAGAGTCTTAAAAGAGTTCAACGGCAAAAATCTTGCCGCATTATACCGCAAATGAACAGAGCGGGAAGCGTAAGCGAGCGCAAAAGAGTCCCAATCGCGCAACTCCTTTTGTGCGCATGCCACGAGGAAGTTCCCTCACACCGCTGAAAATCGCGATTGACCTTGACGCGGCTTTTATGGTATGATGCGTGGTCGTTTTGGATGTTACGATTCCTTGTTTCCGGCACGGATTGCCGTTTTTCTCTTTTGAGTTTTTATCGAGCGCTTTTCACGCTTCTTCGATGGAGCTTATTTCTGCTCCTGCTCGGGGGAACGGCTGTCGGCGTTTATCTCTACTTGCGGATAAACGATGAGGTTCGATTGCGCTTGCTCGCGGAGTTTCAGAGGAAGTTTCCTCACGTCGAAATCACGCTCGGATCCGCCGAAATCCTCCATGCGGAGCAAAAGATCATTGCTCGAAACCTGATCTTTTACGAACCGGCACGAAACGACGAACCGCGAAACCGGATCCTGGAAATCGACGAAGTCGTGATCCGCTGTCCGCTCTCCTTGGAAAAATACTGGAACGACGAAATCGAAATCGAGTCGATCGACGTCAACCATCCGCATTTCTTTCTTTCCCGGGACGACCAGGGAAATTTACGGGAAAAAGAATCGTTTCGGTTCGTCAAAGACCAACGCAAAGAATTTCCCATCTCGCTGCTAAACGGGACCGTCGAGTTGGACAATCTCGTCGTTCGGGACATCAGCGCGACCATTACGCCGGTTTTCGAGGAAATCGGGGAAGACGCCGAACCGGAAATTCCGAATTTTCTCGAGTGGGACGATCCGGACGCCGCATCTGACGAGTCAACTTTGCCGGGAAAAACGAGCGTCGTTTCCCTTTGGAAATTCGAGGGAACCGCCGGCGGAAACTGGTTTCGCCGCAGCCAATTCGAGGGAGTTTTCGATCCCGAAACAGCCCTTTGGACGATCGACGGATCGCTTCAGCAATTATACTGCAACCGCGAACTTTGGGCTTTTCTCGAGTCGTGGAAAAAGGAATCCGCTTCCCCACGGAAAACGCCGCAACCGTTCGATCTGGCGGAAATGATACGTTCGATTCGCGGGGAAAGCGATTTTACGTTCCATCTTTCCCGGGATGAAACCGCTCCGCTTGGATTTCGAGGCAACGCCGAGGGATCGTTGCTGAACGGTCGGGTCCAAATCGAGTTTCTCAAACAGCCGGTTTCCGAACTTGGCCTGTTGTTTCATCTTTCCGACGAAGGGATCCGCATCAATAATTGCCGTGGGGTATACGGCGATACGGAAATCCTTTTCGCCTATCAACAGCCGAACCTATCCTCCCTCGAAGGGGCCGCGATCCGGGTCAAGACGGGAGATTCCCTGATCGACAAGGAACTGATCGGTCGTTTCGGACGGTTTTTGCCGAAAAATCTTGGCGAGTTCATCGACCAATTCCGGCAGTTATCGATCAACGCGAATCTGGAAACGACTTGGATTCGTCAAAACAACCGCTGGGTTCCTGACCATTTTCTGCTTCAAGGAACCGATTTGAGTTTGCAGTACGCCTGGTCTCATTATCGGATCGACGGTTTGGCGGGCAAGATTCTGCTCAATCGGCAAGGGCATCTTTCGCTCAATTTCCGCACTCCGCAAACCGCGTCGCACCCGATTCCGCAATTCGAAGCGTTCAACGTCCCACCGGCAACTATCGAAAACGACTACGGAATCGACGGGAGAGGCCCGGCCCTTTTTCCTCCGAACCGTTCGATCCAGGATCTCCAACAGTCTGAAACCGAAAGAACTCCTTCCCAAGCCGAGGAGGATCGCCGGTTCAGCATTTCGGGGGAATTCGACGAATTCCTGACGGCTCCGACCGGAAACATCCAAGTCGAAGCGTCGGCGATTCCGATCAACGCCCGGCTGATCGACACGATCCCGGAAAAGCAGCGGCGAGTCGTCCAATCGCTCCACCCGGAAGGGTCCGTCGATTTGAGCGTCAACCTCGGATTCGGCAGGGATTGGGCCGTCCAGGGAGTTCAGAAGCATTTTGTGATCAAAGCGAAAAACTGCTCGATCTGTTACGATAATTTCCCCTATCCGGTCCGGGGAATTCGCGGAACGATCGAGTGGAACGGGACCGATTGGACGTTCCGCGACTTCACCGGGGACAACGAATCGACCGGCGTTCAAGCGGACGGATATCTGCGGAAAAACCAGGACGATTACGCCCTTTCGCTCCATTTCGTCGCGACCGACCTTCCGCTCGAAGGACGGCTCCGGGAAGCGTTGAAGAATCCGAGTTATCGCGAAATCCATCAATCGATCCGCGGCAGTGGAAAACTCAACGTCGACGCGCAGATCCTCTTTTTTCCGACGACGAAAAAATTGCACGTTTCTTTCGACGCCGTTCCGGACAAAAATCAGGGAATCACGATCTGTCCGACTCATTTTCCTTACCGGATCGAAAATGTCCACGGTTTGATCAGTTTTGACAACGGCGTTTTCACGATCAAAAAACTCAAAGGTCGCAACAAGGATGCGAAATTTTCCTCGGATGTCTATTGCGAAATCACTCCGGACGGATCGTGGAACATGGAGATCAACGATCTGCGGGTCGATCAGATTTCCGCGCAGGACAACGATTTACTGAAAGCGATCCCGGAACATTTCCGCCAGTTCGTTAAAAATCTCCGCGTGGAAGGGCCGCTTAACTTCGACGGCGGAATTCATTTTTCCAAAGCGTACGCCGGAGCGCCGCTGGTCACGAAATGGAATACGTCGTTCACGCTCTTTCAGAACGCGGCGAATCTCGGCGTTCCGATCCGGAACATCGCCGGGCGAATTCATCTGGCCGGAGAGAACGATTCGCTCCAAACGGAAATCGTCGGCGAACTGGAGCTCGACTCCGCGTTTTACGGCGGCGTCCAATTTCTCAACATTACAGGTCCGTTCCTTTACGACGGCGAGCAGATTCTCTTCGGTCAAAACGTCGTGATGGATCGTCGCCAGTCGTCGATTTTGGATCGGGTCAAATATTGGGGACAATCACCGGACGAAAACCGAATCGCCGTAAACGACGTTTTGACCGAAACGCCGTCGTTCGAGCAGCGAATGTACGGAAAAACGAAGCGAGGCCGTACCAAAGAAAGTTCGCGGGAAACCGTCGACCTTTTCGATCCGTACCGGGAGCGTCTGACGAATTTGGAGGAAGCCAATCGAATCCGGACCGGGATGAATTCGGAAATGCGTCCGATCTCGGCATCGGTTTTCGACGGAGCGGCCTATTGCCGCGGTCGAATCCTGTTCGGCCCGAAAACGGCGTCGTACAACGTGCAAATGGATTTGATCGAAGCGGGGCTTGCCCCATTCGTCCGGGATTTTCGCAGCGCGGCTTCTCCGGAAAAGAGCGGCCCGTTGACGCGTAAAAACGTGTCCGGTTTGATCACGGCCAGTGCGAGAATCAGCGGCGAAGGTAAGAATACCGATACGATTTCCGGGGAAGGGTTCATCACGCTTCGCAACGCCGTTTTGTACGAAACGCCGACGATGATCAAGCTGTTGCAAATTCTCAGTATCCAGGAACCGAGCGACAACGCATTCAGTTCCAGCGACGTGAAGTTTCGGATTCAGGGCAAAAAAATGCTGCTCAACTCCGTCGTCTTCCAGGGGGACGCGTTTTCCCTGGAAGGGAGCGGCGATTTACAATGGGACGCGAATCGAAAAATCAATCTTATTCTCCGCCCCAAACTCGGCAACGCCAAGAGCCGCATCCCGATCATCGACTTGGTCGGCGGGGCGGGGGAACAGTTCAACGCGGTTCACGTCGAAGGTCCGCTGAGCGATCCCGACGTGATACGAATCCCTCTCCCCGGCGTACGCAACGCTCTGGAACAGATTCAGGGCGAAATGTAGCGTTTAAAATCAGAGCCGCGCACACAGTAAGCGCAGTGCGGCTCACACCTCGTTTTGGCCGGCGGGCCTGCCGACTTGTGCGACGACTGGGTTTACCCTGCCTCGAAAGGGGGTAGAATCCTTGGTCACAATCTAAGTTTTTCTTAAGAAGGGGCCGGCTCAGCCGTTCCTAAAGACACGAAACGATAAAATGATTCAAACATTGCGAACATTGACCGTCGACGGGCAAGAGTACGGATATTATCGACTGCAAACACTGGAGGAACAGGGCTGGACCCGAATCGCGGAGTTGCCGTTCTCGATCCGTGTTTTGCTCGAATCGGTACTCCGCAACTGCGAGGGGAAAGTAATCACGGAAACCGACGTTCGCAATCTTGCCGCGTGGAAAGCGGACAACGTCGGCGAAATCGAGGTTCCGTTCAAGCCGGCCCGGGTCATTCTGCAGGATTTCACCGGCGTTCCCGCGGTCGTCGATTTGGCCGCGATGCGCTCCGCCATGCAGCGGCTCGGCGGCGATCCGGACAAGATCAACCCGCTCATCCCGGTCGATCTGATTATCGATCATTCGATTCAAACCGATTATTTTGCCGATACGGACGCTCTGGAGAAAAACGTCGAACTCGAATTTCAACGTAACGCCGAACGATACGCACTCCTGAAATGGGCGCAGCAATCGCTGAGTAATTTCCGCGCGATTCCGCCGTCGGTCGGGATCATTCATCAGGTGAATCTGGAATATTTGGCTTCCGTAGTAGAGGACAGAGGACAGAGGACGGAGGACAGGAAATTACAAATTCTCTATCCCGACTCCGTTGTGGGGACCGATTCGCATACGGTTATGATCAACGGGCTCGGCGTGCTCGGTTGGGGAGTCGGCGGGATTGAGGCGGAAGCGGTGATGTTGGGGCTCCCGTATTACATGCTCGCTCCGGAAGTGATCGGACTGGAGCTCGTCGGGCGGTTGCGACAGGGTATCACGGCGACCGATCTGGTGCTCACTGTTACGGAAATGCTCCGCAAAGAAGGGGTCGTCGGGAAGTTCGTCGAATATTTCGGCGAAGGAGCCCGAACCATGCCGGTCGCCGATCGGGCGGTGATCGCCAACATGGCCCCGGAATACGGTGCGACGATGGGCTTTTTCCCGATCGACGAAAAAACGATCGAATTCCTCCGTGATACCGGTCGCGAGGAACATCGTGCCAAACTCGTTGAAGCGTACGCAAAAGCCAACTCTCTGTTCCGCGACGCCAACGTCCCGACGCCGAAGTACACGAAAACCCTCACGCTCGATCTTTCGACCGTCGAACCGAGCATCGCCGGCCCGAAACGGCCGCAGGATAGAATTACATTGAGAGGACAGAGGACAGAGGACAGGGGACAGAAGGAAGAGGATGTCAGAAATCAGAGGGCAGATAGTAAACGGCAGGAATTTGCCGCCCCTCTGTCCTCTGTCCTCTGTCCTCTGTCCTCTAATTCCGTTGTTATCGCTTCCATCACGAGTTGTACGAATACGAGCAACCCCCGATTGATGCTCGCGGCGGGGCTTTTGGCGAAGAAAGCGGTTGAAAAAGGGCTCACGGTTCCGCCGTTCGTGAAAACGAGTCTCGGGCCGGGTTCCCGCGTCGTTACGAAATATCTCCGAAAGGCGAATCTCTTGACGCCGCTGGAAAAGCTCGGCTTTCACGTCGTCGGATACGGTTGCTTAACCTGCATCGGCAACAGCGGTCCGCTCCCGGATGAGGTTGCGAAAGAGATTACGGACAAAAATCTCGACGTATCCGCCGTTTTGAGCGGCAACCGGAATTTCGAGGGTCGCGTCAATCCGTTGGTCAAGTCGAACTACCTGGCCAGTCCCCCGCTGGTCGTCGCGTTCGCGTTGGCCGGAACCACGGCGATCGACCTGATGAACGATCCGCTCGGAACCGGCTCCGACGGCACTCCGGTGTTCCTGAAAGACGTTTGGCCGAGCGATGAGGAAGTTGACGCCGCGTGCAAAACGGCCGTCGATCCGGAAATGTACCGCTCGCTCTACAAAGACGTCGATCACGTCAATGAAAAATGGAACGCGATCCCGACGTCGAAGTCGCAACTGTTCGACTGGGACCGTTCGAGTACGTATATCCAGGAACCGCCGTTTTTAAGCGCCGTTCGTCTGGAGCCGTCGCCGGTCAAGCCGATCGACAACGCCCGGGTCCTCGCGTTTCTCGGTGATTCCACGACGACGGATCACATCTCTCCCGCCGGTTCGATCAAAGCCGATTCCCCCGCCGGAAAGTACTTGGTCGAACAAGGTGTCAGGCCGTGCGACTTCAATTCTTACGGAGCAAGACGCGGCAACGACCGGGTCATGAGCCGGGGGACGTTCGCCAATATCCGGATCAAAAACCAACTTGTTCCCGGAATCGAAGGAGGAATCACGAAGCATCTGCCAAGCGGCGAGGTGCTGCCGATCTATGACGCCGCGATGCGGTATCAAAAGGATCGAACGCCGCTCGTCATTCTTGCCGGAGCGGAATACGGAACCGGGAGCAGCCGCGACTGGGCCGCCAAGGGAACCGCCCTTCTCGGCGTCCGGGCGGTGATCGCGAAGAGTTTCGAACGAATCCATCGCGGCAACCTCGTCGGAATGGGGGTGTTGCCGCTGGAATTCGTCGACGGAGCAACCGCACAATCGCTCCGACTCGACGGAACGGAAACGTTTACGATTCCGGAAATTACGTCCGATTTTCGACCGGGCGACACCATGGAAATCCGCGCCGAAAAAGAAGTTCAACCGAACCTGTTTGCCGAAACGACCTTTCGGGTCAAGGTCCGAATTGATACGCCGGTCGAGCTGGAGTATTACCTCGGCGGCGGAATTCTCCCGACCGTGTTGAGAAAACTGGCGGGAACATGCGCTCCCGAACGTCAATAAGTTGATCTTGGGGAGTACGGTAATAGAAATTCCTTACCACGCCGTCCGATCGCAGTCGAGGAAATCGTCAAGGGTTTCCGAGAGTTTCGTTTTGGACTTTTTCGTTTTTTTATCCATCGACTGATACGCCGGTTTCGGAGAATAGATATTGTCTTTTTTTTTCGACCACGGTAAACTACCACAACCGACGGAGCTCAACATCCCGCAGAGTAACCCGGCAATCACAACTCCCCGGAATGTTCGCCGTATTCGACTTGAAGTTTCCATTTCACCCATTTTCTAAAACTTAACTCAGGCTGTCGCTTCATCCGTTGAAAGTCGCCCTGTCGTTATTATCGGAATATTCTACGCAGTTCCTTAAAAATTTTTCCAATCCCACTAACCCTGAAGGGAGACCCAAACGTGAGCACTACCCAAGCATTCAATCTTGCCAAGGAGCGTTATGCGCAAATCGGAGTCAATGTCGATAAAGCGATGGACAAGCTCGCCTCGATCAAGATTTCACTCCACTGTTGGCAAGGGGACGACGTCGGCGGATTCGAATCGACGGCCGGTTTGACCGGCGGCGGGATTCTCGCGACCGGCAACTACCCCGGCAAAGCCCGGACGCCGCAGGAACTTCGCGCCGACGCCGAAGTCGCTTACAAAATGATTCCCGGCAAACACCGATTCAGCTTGCACGCGATCTACCTGGAAAACGGCGGAAAGAAGGTCGAGCGGGACGAAATCGCCCCGGAACACTTCAAAGGTTGGATCGAATGGGCGAAGGAAAACGGGATAGGGCTCGATTTCAATCCGACCTATTTCTCGCATCCGAAAGCCGCGGACGGGTTCACGCTTTCGCATCACGACAAAAAAATCCGCAAATTCTGGATTCAACACGGGATCGCTTGCCGCAAGATCGCCGAGGAAATGGGCAAGAAGCTCCACACGCCGTCCGTCGTGAACTTCTGGATGCCGGACGGTTTTAAAGACATCCCGGTCGATCGGCTTTCGCCTCGCAAGAGAATGGCCGAATCGCTCGACGAAATCTTCGCCGAACCGATCAGCCCGAAACACGAACTGGACGCCGTGGAAAGCAAACTGTTCGGAATCGGCAGCGAAACCTACGTCGTCGGATCGCACGAATTTTTCATGGGATACGCCCAATCGCGGAAAAAACTGCTTTGCCTGGACGCCGGACACTTCCATCCGACCGAAGGGATTGCCGACAAACTCAGCTCCTGCTCGTTGTTCATCGACGAAATGCTGTTACATGTGAGCCGCCCGGTCCGTTGGGACAGCGACCACGTCGTGATCTGGAACGACGATCTGCGGGCGATCGCGGAAGAGTTGATCCGAAATAATCTGCTCAGTCGGGTCCACATCGGTCTCGATTTCTTCGACGCGACGGTCAACCGGATTTTCGCGTGGGTGATCGGAACCCGGGCGATGATCAAAGCGCTGTTAGCCGCGCTTTTGGAGCCGGTCGAACAGATTCGCAAGTGGGAAATCGAAGGAGACTTCTCCCGTCGACTCGCGATGTTCGAGGAACTCAAAACGATGCCGTTCGGCGCGATCTGGGACATGTATTGCGAAAAACAAGGCGTTCCCGTCGGAACCGATTGGATCGACCAAGTTCGCAAATACGAATCCGAAGTGCTGCTGAAACGCTCGTAATCGAATAGACGTTAGCCCAATACCTCGGCTTGACATTAACGATGCGTGAACCTTAAATTGGCCGCTTATTTTCTAGCGAAAACCTTAACGGTGGGTTTTGAATTCGCACTCGTTCACGTGATCGTTGATCAGCCCGACCGCTTGGAGGTGGGCGTAGGCGATCGTCGAGCCGAAGAATTTGAAACCCCGCTTTTTCATGTCCTTGCTGATGCGATCGGATAATTCCGTTCGCGGTGGGATTTCGTCGAGCGTTTTCCAGCGGTTGACGATCGGCTTGTTTTCGGGAAAAAAGGTGAGCAGATACTTTCCGAAACCGCCGAACTCCTTTTGGATTTCGAGGAACAGTCGCGCGTTTTCGATTGCGGCTTTGATTTTCAAACGGTTTCGGACGATCCCTGGATCGGCGAGAAGTTGCTCGACCTTTTCCTCGGTAAACGCGGCGACTTTTTTCGCGTTAAAGCTCGCGAACGCTTTACGGTAATTCTCCCGTTTGCGCAGGATCGTGATCCAACTGAGTCCTGCCTGCGCACTTTCGAGGATGAGAAATTCGAACATCTTTTTCTCGTCTTCGTAACCGTGCCCCCATTCTTCGTCGTGATACCGAACATAAAGCGGATCGTCGCCGCACCAGGTGCATCGTTTGATTTGTTTCATGGGGGAGTAGAGGATGGAGGATAGATGTCCTGCCGTCTGCAAACTGCCGTCTGCCGTCTAACTTCGTAATTCCCGGGGGAGGGTGAATTGGAGGGTTTCTTCGTGCAGGGTTCGTTCTTCGACGGTTGCGTCGAATTTTTCGCGCAGTAGTGTCACGGCTCCCTGGACGACCGATTCCGGAGCGCTCGCCCCGGAGGTGATCAGGACGGTTTCGGCTCCTTTGAAAATCGTTGTGTCAATATCCTGGGGCCCGTCGATCAAAAAAGAACGAACGCCGAACGCACTCCCGATTTCCGCGAGCCTGCGGCTGTTCGAACTATTCGGACTGCCGAGTACGAGGAGGACGTCGGCGTTTTCAACGAGTTTGCGGACCGTTTCCTGCCGGTTTTGCGTCGCGTAACAGACGTCCCCTTTGACCGGTCCGACGATGTGCGGAAAACGGTCGCGAAGTTTTCGGACGATTTTCTCCGCTTCGATCATCGAGAGCGTCGTTTGCATCACGAAAGCGAGTTTGTCCGACGCGACGTAATCGAGCGAATCAATTTCTTCCTCGTCGGCGATGAGTCGAATTTGGTCGGGGGCTTCGCTCATCACGCCGACCACCTCGTCGTGTCCGGGGTGTCCGATCAATACGATTTGATAATCGTGCCGAGCGAAATTTTTGACCTCGTCGTGAACCTTCCGAACAAGCGGGCAGGTCGCATCGATCACGGTGAGATCACGTTTCCGGGCCGATTCCCGGATGTCCGGGGAAACGCCGTGCGCCGAAAACATGACGACGCTTCCGATCGGGACTTCTTCAATCGCATCGACGAACGCGACGCCGCGACGGCGAAAGCTCTCGACGACCGTGGTATTATGCACGATTTCGTGATAAACGTAAAACGGAATGCCGAACCGGTCGACCGCTTTTTCCAACGCGCTGACCGCCATGTTGACACCGGCGCAGAATCCACGAGGTTTGGCGAGAATAACGTGCATGAGGTTATCTGCGGGTTTGAACGTACCGAACGTATTCCTTTTGAAGCTTGTCCCAATCGTCGCCGAAATGTTCCTCGAAATCGAGTAAGCGCAGGGTCGGCGAATCGACGTCGGCGGCCGTTTTCGCCGAAATCGTTTGAAGGTACGCGGCAAACTGTTTCGGCTTTTTCTTGTAAAGAAAATACGTAAAACTCCACGAAAGCCCGTAATAATTCTTCGCGGTTTGCATCGAGCGGAGGACCTCGTCCGTTTGGAGCATCGTCCGAACCGGGTCCGAAGGATTCTTGCGTAAAAATTCCCGAACGACGCCGAGCCATTTTTTGTTCACGCCCGGTTCCCCGGATTCGGAGCGTTTCGGGTTGTCGATGTCGGGAATTTCGTGCAGCATCGCGATACCTTCGAGCAGCCAAAGCGGAACCGGAGCGAGCCTGGGAAACATGCCGTTGTTGCAACCAATCTGGTGCGCCGCTTCATGGAGCATCGCGGAAATATTGTAACCGGAACCTGGCCGATTCAAAAGCTCCCGCGTGCTGGAAGAACCGAGGCGTTTCGAGGTGGGCGCATCTTCCAGGAGTTTCTCACGTCCGGACAGATCGCACAGTACGATCCGGTTCGTCCACTTGTGATAGTACGCGCTCATGTCCAACGACATTCCGTCACCAATTTCACTTTTGGCATACTCGTCGAATTGCATTTTATCGGAAAACAAGACGGCAACCAACGGAAATTCCGGCGCTTCGAGCTCAAGCCCGAATTTTTTCCAGACTGCGTGATATTTGTCGTAAAAACGGTCGAAATACTTCCCGATCCATTTCGCGTAACTTTCCGACGTGTTGTAAACGAGGAGATAATGATCGAGTTTGAGGACCTGGAATTCCGAACCGAATTCGTCAAGGAGCCGGCTTTCCAGTTCGCCGTCCGTCCATGCCAGGAACGGCGTTGCGTCGGTTTCCTGCGAAACGATCGCGTCAGGCGTGATCCGGAACATCCGACCGTCCTGGGCTTGCAAGACGAACACGCCCTGCTGATCTTTGAGCAGGATCCGTCCGGTCTGTTCGGTTTCGGTTCCTTTTTCCGTGTTCCAGCGAACCTTTTCCATCGCGCCCGATTCGGCGCAAAAGCCCCCTTGGCCGAGGAGGAGCAGGACGAGTAGGAATTGACACCATTTATTCATGAGGGACTGTTTCCTGTCGAGATTTACGATTTCCGATAGCGTTCCTGCCGTTGCGGTCTTTCCTGTCTTCGGCGTTCGGCTTTGATCAGGCGGTACGCGTCTTCGCCGAGCAATTCACTGATCCGTCGGCGCAATTCGGGGTCGAGCGTGATACCGAGTTTGCGGCATTTCAACTCCGCCGTTTTGCCGTCCGCGAGCCGGATGCGCAATTCCAGTTCGTCCCGGCCGGGATAGCCGCGAAGAATTTCGTAAAGCGTATTCAGAACCGCGATTCCATGTTCTTTTTCCGAAACGGTAATCGCGACACCCCGGGACAGCTTTTGCTCCGCCTGTTCGACCGGAACGAGTTCGTCGATGATCAGGTTGGCGTCATCCTCGTTCTGGCTGCGGCTGCGGTCGATCCGGCCGATCGCGAAAACGAGCGATTCCGGTTTGACGTGCTGCGAATAGAGCGCGTACTGCTCCGGCCAGAGGATGCACCGGATTGCCCCGTCGGTATCTTCGAGCGTGAACATCGCGAACTGCGACGGTTTGCCCGGCTTCGGGTTTTTCGTCGCGGACAGCTTGATATCCCCGATCATCCCGGCGAGAACGACGTCGGTCCGGTCCGGAAGCCGGACGGCGGCGTCGTTAGTGTGCGAACGGAACATCTCGAATTTCGACGCGAATTGCCGAAGCGGATGCGACGTGAGATAAAACCCGAGCACCTCTTTTTCGTACCCGGACTTTTCCTTATCGTCCCATTCGGGGATTTCCGGCAAGCCCGGCACCACGGCGGCTTGCGTTTGTGTGTTGTCGGCATCGTCTTCGTCGTCCATCGCCTCGAAAAGGCTTTTTTGTCCGATTTTTCGGTCGGCGGCGGCGGACAAACCGGCGTTGTAGGCACGATTAAGGACCTGGATCAGTTGCGACCGCTTGCAGCCGAGCGAATCGAACGCGCCCGCCTTGATGAGCGTTTCGATCGTCGAGCGGTTGCATTTGGTCGAATCGACACGGCCACAAAAATCAAACAGACTTTTAAAAGGCCCGGTTTGTTCGCGGATTTCCGCGATCGCATCGCCGACCCAGTATCCACACCCCTTAATGGCGGAAAGTCCGAAAATGATTTGACCGTCTTTCACCTTGTAGATACTGTACGACCGGTTCACGTCCGGCGGGTGGACCTTGATCCCCATCCGTTCACAATCTTCGTAGTGTTCGACGGTCGCATCCTTTTTCATGAAATTCCGTCCGGAAATATCGCCGTTGAGCAGCGCGGCCATGAACTCGACCGGATAATGCGCTTTCAGGTACGCCGTCATGTAAGCAACCAGGGCGTACGCGGTCGAGTGGGATTTATTGAAACCGTATCCGGCGAACTTCTTGATCAGCTCGAACAACTCCGCGGCCTGCTCTTTCGTCAAACCGTTTTGATTTGCGCCCGTGATGAAAGCGTCCTGGAATTGCGTGATCTTCGCTTCGATTTTTTTGCTGATCGCCTTGATGCAGGAGTAGGAATCGGCGAGCGGGATGTTGCCGAGCCGGTTGAGAATCCGCATGATCTGCTCCTGGTAAACCATGACGCCATTCGTCTCTTCGAGCACGTCTTTCATCACATCGTGCAGGTATTCCGCCTGACGCCGTTTGTGTTTGACGTCGACGTATTGATCGACCATTCCCCCTTCGAGCGGACCGGGGCGGTACAGGGCGAGCGTCGCGATGATATCACGAAAATTGTCCGGTTTCATCCGCTGGAGCAGTTCCCGCATTCCGCCCCCTTCGAGCTGGAACACACCCTTGGTCTCACCGCGGCAAAGGAGCTGAAACGTCTGTTCGTCGTCCAAGGGAAAACGGTACGGATCGATCGTTTCACCGGTCGTTTCCTTGACGATTTCGATCGCCTCGGAAAGGATCGTCAAGTTGCGCAAACCGAGGAAGTCCATCTTCAGCAGCCCCGCGCGCTCGACGTCTCCCATCGCCCATTGCGTTACGTATTCGTCCCGCTCCCCTTTGTCGGCTTTGTTTTCCGCGCCTTGTTTCTTGACGGTTTGCAGCGGAATGTATTCGGTAATCGGCTTGTCGGCGATCACGACCGCGCACGCGTGGGTCCCGGCGGATCGGGCGAGTCCCTCGATCTGCTTGGCGAAATCAATCAGCTCCTTGATTTCCGCGTTCGTTTCGTACAGGTTTTTCAGGTCCTCGCTTTGCTTGAACGCTTTTTCGAGCGTCATTTTCGGCGCTTCGGGAACGAGCCTGGTAATATCGTTCACCTGGGCGATCGGCATTCCGAGTACGCGACCGACGTCTTTGATGGAACCCTTCGCGGCCATCGTTCCGAACGTCCCGATTTGCGCAACGTTCGCTTCGCCGTATTTGTCCTTGACATATTCGAGCACTTCCGCGCGGCGATTCTGGTCGAAATCGATGTCGATATCGGGCATCTCCTTCCGGCTTTCGTCGAGGAACCGTTCGAACAGCAGGTCGAATTCCAGCGGGCAAACATGCGACATATTCAGCGCGAAACAGACGAGCGCCCCGACGCCGCTGCCGCGTGCGGTCCGGTGAATGCCGCGTTCCTCGGCAAATCGTACGAAATCCCAGACGATCAGGAAGTAATTCGGATACCCCTGCTTTTCTATGACGCCAAGTTCCCGATCGAGCCGGCTGATCACTTCGTCGCTCAGTTCTCCGTTCGGCTTGAATCGCTTCGGAGTATCGGCGTATCGCCTCTTGAGACCGTCGATGCAGAGTTTGCGGAGATACTCGACGGACGTAAAACCTTCCGGCGGAGTGAACGACGGAAGATAATGCTTGCCCAATTCCAGATCGACGTTGCAGCGGTCGGCGATTTCGACGGTCCGGCGGATCGCGGCTTCATAACGCGGCATTGCCCGGAGCATGTCGGAACCGCTGCGGAAGTAGAACTGGTCGCTGTCCATACGCATCCGTTTTTCGTCGGTCCGGAATTTGCCGCTGTTGACGCACAGCAGAAGATCCTGGGCTTCGGCGTCGGTTTGGTTCAGGTAATGCACGTCGTTGGTCGCGACGAGCGGGATCCCGAGTTCCTCCGCGATCGGAACGGCTCCTTCGAGAATCATTCGCTGGATTTCCAGGCCGTTGTCCTGAATCTCAATGTAGTACCGATCGCCGAAAAGCTCCTTGAACCAGAGCGCGACGTTTTTCGCCTGCTCGTAATTTTTCGAATCGCCGGTATTGAGAATCGCCCGGGAAAACTCGCTCGAAGCGCAACCGCTGAGGCAGATGATCCCTTCGTTCAGCTCGGTTAAAAGCTCCTTGTCGATTCGCGGTTTGTAGTACATTCCCTCCAGAAACGCCGCGCTGGACAGTTTCAGGAGATTTTGGTAACCGGTCCGATTCATCGCCAAAAGCGTGATGTGAAAGATCGAATCTTTCCGGGAATCTCCGCCGAGCGAGCGTTCGAATCGGCTTCCGACGGCAACGTACGCTTCCAAGCCGAGAATCGGCTTGATCCCTTCTTTCATCGCTTTCTGGTAGAATTCGAGCGCCCCGTAGAGGTTGCCGTGATCGGTCAGTGCAAGGGCAGGCATCCCGAATTCCTTCGCTCGCCCGACCAACCCGTCGAGCCGGGCCGCTCCGTCGAGCAGCGAATAGTGGGAATGACAGTGCAGATGAACGAACGGAATCTCGTCGGATTCGGCGGCGGGAGCAACGCTCTGCCCCGTTTCCGGCTCTCCCGATTCATAGTCGTCTTCCAGTAATTCAACGTCGTCTTCGAGAATATCGGTACTCATGCGCGGAAAAAGAATTGTAGATTGATTTACGGGGCCGATTGTACCGGATGTCATGAAAAAGTAAAGAACAGCAAACTGTAAACGATAGGACGTAATCTAAATCATAAAGGCTGTAGACTGTAGGCTTTAGCCTTTCCTCAAACTGTTTACAGTTTAGGGTACGTGTTACCCTTTTTCTCCGTATTTCACCGGATCGGCGATTCCCACTTCGCGGAAGGCTTCAAGGCGGAGAAGGCAAGATTCGCAACGGCCGCAACTCAAATCGTCGGGAGTCGGATCGTAACAGGTCCAGGTCAAACCGTAATCGACGCCGAGTTCCAGCCCTCGGCGAATCGTTTCCGCTTTGCTCATTTGCATAATCGGGGCAAGAATTCGAATTCCTTGTGAACCCGATTGGGCCGCTTCACAGCCGGCTTTTGTCGCAACGTCGGCCAAGTTGCGGAAAGCGTCCAAAAACTCCGGTCGGCAGTCCGGATAGCCGCTCGAATCGACCGAAGAAATACCGATGTAAATTTCCCCGGCGCCGACCGCTTCCGCATAGGCGAGCGCGAGAGAAAGAAACACGGTATTCCTCGCCGGAACGTACGTATTCGGAACGGAGCGACCGATCCCATGGAGCGGAACATCTTTCGGAACGTCGATGGGCGCCGTGAGTGAACTGCCGCCGAAAAGCCGTAAATCGAGCGGCAACACGACCCGATTCTCAATTCCGAAAAATCGTGCAACCCGATCTGCGGCGTCCAGTTCGAGCCGATGCCGCTGGTTGTAGTCGATCGTGAGAGCGAAAATCTCCCGCGTCTGGGCCTTGGCGATCGCGGCAACCGTCGTGGAATCCAGTCCGCCGGACAGAAGTACGACCGCCTTGGTCGGAGTTTCGTTGTCAGTTGTCGCCATGTTTCCGTTTCCTCCGTTGGGCATAAACCGGGAGCCCCGGTAGGCGGTAGGAGCTTCCGCTCCGATAAGTAAGCCGCGAGATGGTCGTTTCACTCCCGATCTCGCTAACATTGTCAAAAAATTCGCAATCTTTTACGGTAATTGTATAAAACTTTCCGCCGAGAGTCCAAGTGATATCAAACTCGTTTTCACTGTTCATTGGCCGCAGACCCAAAGGGTTGCGCCGGGGAAATGTTCCACGTTTTTCAGGACGATAAAGTCGCCGTCTTTCTCGAACGCGACTTCGGCGCCTTTCGAACCCAACGTCGGACCTTGAACGTAAATCTTGCCGGGCGCTTCGGGGAGCGTCCAGGGGATGCGAACGGCTCCGGAACCGTGGACGCTGATTTCAAAAATCGCGCCGTTTTCCACTTGTCGTTGTTTCGGGACCGGAGCGAACATCAAATAGGGAACCACGCCGTCCGCGAACACGGTTGTTTTGCCGTCGACCGTGATTCGGTCCATTCCGTGCCCGGCAAAACCGAGCAGATTCCCCTTATCGTCCACGCGGAACGTCAGTAATTGCGTACCGGCAAAATCGACCGCATGTCCGTCGACCTTGAAATCTTTCAGTTCCAAGCGATCCGACGGGAGCGGATGGGCGTCCATGTATTTTTTATCCTGCTCCTGATTGCGGGCGAAACCGCCGTCCCAATCTTCTTCGAGCCGTTTCAGGTGATGCGCAATGCTAATCGCTCCGTTGGGAAACCGGCAAACGATGTAGTCGCCGGTCCGCGAAAGGTATTCCGTATTATCGTTCGTTCCCGGGAATTTTCCGCTCGCCGGATACGCGCCCAAGCGGTCCAAAACGTCGAACCATGTTCGGGTGTCATATCCGAGTGAACACGACTGGTCGTCCAGCGGCCGGAATCCGAGGAACGTCGCGGAGCCGCCGCTGGAATGATTACGCCGGGTTCCGACGACCTGATTGCCGATTTTCGCGATGATTTCGGTGTCTTTCGCGTCGACCGGATAAACGCGATCGACGAGAAAATGGGTCAAAATCGTTTGCGGTTGTACGTCTTTCATCGAACCTTCGAACGTGATTTTACGACCGGGCTGCGGAAATCCGTCGTTTTGCATCGGGTGATATTCGACGCCGAAAATTTCGGTCCACGCCGCCGAGGCATCCGTTTCCTCCGCGGTCAGGAGCGGAGCCGGTCCGGACCAGACCGCCCGTCCTCCTTGTTCGACCAACTGCTTCATCATTTCGAGCAGCCGTTTCGACGGGAACGGTTCGAAAGTCGCGACGAGCGTCGTGTACCGCCGTCCGGCGACTTCGACCGCTCCGTTTTTCACGGTCCCCATTTCGAGCAGTTTTTGTTGCGTAATCAGGTTGGCGTACGCGTACTGGTTCATCCAGGAACCGAACCGTTCTTCGACGGCGACCAGATCGATCGGGTAAAGCATCAGGACGCTCACGTCGCGGTGGACGAAATCCTGAACGTCGCTCGCGTGGGACTGCAATGCCCCAAACGCCGACGCGACCAGATGTCGTCGGTGGGAAATCGCGTCCGGCATGCCCCAATGGGCGCCGTACGAAAACGGAACCTCGTTGATCGAACCGGTCGAACAGGCGAGCGCGAGACCGTAGTAATCGCGGTCCAGAAATCCTCCTTCGGCGTGATCGTTGCCGTTGCCGGTGAGGAAGTCGCCCCAACGGAAATAATCGGAACAGGCGTCCGCCGATTGCTGAACGGTGTTCGACCAGAGAAAATCGGACGTATATTCGTATTTGACCCGATTGTTTTGGACTCCCTGGGCCGGAACCCAATAATCGATCGTCGGACTTTCCGCCCAGGTCGCGTGAGCCCGTGATTCCAGTTGCTGTCCCATCCGGTTCTCGGCGTGGAGTTTCGCGTCGACGAGCAGATCGGTGAGCCCATCCTGGAGGAAACGGAAATACCGGCTGCGAAGCAGCGCCGTACGGCGAATATCCTGCGGCGAACCGCCCATCGTGTGCATGATACCAAGCGTCGCCGACATGTCGTGCGCGAAATCCTCCTGGCCGTACGTGAAATAGACGAGGTATTTCGCGAAGTCGCGGTACTTGTCGCCGTATTTGTCCGCGAATCGATCGGCGAATCCTTTGCTGACGTATCGCATCGCGAATTGGCCGTGTTCGTGGTGATTATGGTACGCCCAGTCCCCCATCAGGTGCGGCTCGTCGGAATAGAGCGCGTTGAGCTTGACGCCGGCGTCGGCGTACCGATCGACCAGCTTTTTCAGGTAAGCCGCCGCTTTGTCCGAAAAGTAATCCATTTCCGGCGTCTTGTACGACTGGACGACGAGAACGCGGTTGAGCCCTTTGAGTTTGTCGAGGTTCGCCGTTTTCTCCGTATTTTTGCCGGAGATTTGCACTCGTGAAGCGGCGAAGTTCGGCTGCGGCGTTCCGAGGTCTTCGACTTGGATCGCGTCGGTGATTTCGACGATCGAATCTTCCGGAACGACCCGATACGGCGTCCCGAAAACGTCGTGCTCCCGGAACGCGAAGACGCGGACCCCGGCGTCCTCGATCTCGAAGATGCCCTTGTTGTTCGCCCAACGCTTTTGACGCCAAAGCTGCACGCTGAAACTTCCGGTGTCCGGATCGCGAAGTCCTTTACGGTACTGCATCCAGAGTCCGTATTCGCCGGTTTCCTTTTGGTAAGCGCGACCGATTTCCAACGGCGTGAGCAGGCTCAATTCCAAAGCGAGTCCGTATTGCTTGGCGAATTCGCTGATTTTCGCGATTTTTTCAATGTACTCGTCCCTATCCGGCATCAGTTCCCGCGGTCGATCCTGGCCGGGCCGATATTGCTGGAAGAAATGGTCGAACGCGACGATCAGCGTTCTCCCGCCGGAGTTTTTCACCGCTTCGCACTTGTCCCGCAGGCTCGCAATGTCCTTGTCGAACGTCAAGCTCAAATCGATCTTTTTGTCCGGGTCGGAGGAGAGGACTTCCAGATCATGATCGCTCGTCAAGATGATCCCTCCCTTGGGCAGGGAAAACGACCACTGCGCCGGATAAGCGACCAGCTCCCCTTTGTAAACATTTTCCGGCGGCCGACTCTCGGCGGCGAAGGTCGAAACGGACAGAAATAGTAAACACAGGAGAGACAAAAAGTTTTTGTGCATCATTGAATTGTTGAGGTTCGGTGAATGGGGGGAGAGGGGTGCGTTTGCGCAAAAGTGGCATTGATTCGTCATGAATATCCGTAGTGAACAAAGTCCTGAAGGGACGCAATGTCTATAACCCCCGGCGTAAGCCGGGGGAAAGTCGTCCACACAATCATTCAGCCCCAACGGGGCGCTACAATCGCTCTTCTTCATGTCGACATTGTTCCGATTCCGTTACGCCCCTTTGGGGCTGAGTGGCTTTTGTCGTCGCTGTCCGCCGGTTGTCACCGGCGGTTATAGACATCATGCCCCGTTGGGGCAAAAAGGCGGACTTCTTTTGCTTTGCTTCACACGGGGAATAAAAAATTCTATTGGGGTGAACCGAGTTTTTCAAATTCTTTCATGAATTGATAAGAACGGAAAACCGACGGCTTAGCCCCAAGCTCAGAGATAACTGTTTTCAACGCTTCCATGCCAGCGGAATCCAATAGGAATTTCAACTCATTTCCCTGCTGTTTGATTTGTGTGGAGCGATCGAGGTTTTTCACCGCGGCAAGCTGCTCTTTCGTCATGCCGGGACTGCGGGGATCGACGTCGAGGTAATCTTTCATGACTCGCATTTTGTCGACGAATTCCTCCCCTTGTTTCTTCGTGTCCATAATCATTTTGTGAAGACTTGCCGCGGTACTTTCGTCTTTAAGCCGAATCACGCTTTGTAATTCCGGTTTGCCGTAATCGTAGACGAAATGAAAGGAATCCAGCCCCTGAAAAATCGCGGGGACTATTTGCAGCCTCTCTTCCGTTATTTTCCATACGTCCGGCGTCATCGACATTTTCCAGATCATTTTCAAGGCTTTGATTTGTGCATCGACGTCCTTTTGAAATTGATCGATCCGCCCGACGGCGATTTGCAGCAGCGCGTTGGGCTGCGAATCAAGGAGCGCGACGATTTCCGGACGGGACTGCGAACTGGGCTCCATGAATTTTTCCCGGGCGAACGCCATGATTTTCTTTTGCGTGGCGAATTGCGGCATCACGGGAATCCCGACGATGAATCCATGCCGAACGAATGTTACGGGAATTCCTCCGTTGAGGTACTGCATCCGAATCGTATCAATCTGCGCCTGCGAAGCCCCTTTGGGAACGGGTATGGCCAGGAGAGCCGGAAACATCTTTTTCATCAACGCGTCCCCGTACACAATGACATAAACCTCTTCCGCTTTTCCCGTGACAACAATATCGTTATAAATCGCTTGGAGAAAATCAACTACTGGAGCTGGTTCGGCAAGCATATTGGTTAACATCCGGGACTTGAGCGGATCGTTGGCAGGAATCGCCTCTTCGATTGCCTTTTTCAGAGTGCTTTCTTGGTATTTCTGGATCCCCGGAATATCCAACTGCTTCAGGTTGATCTTGACGACGGCGATGGTTTGGGAATCGAGGTACGGCGAAAGATCCGCGGCGAACGCGGCGGGCCGAACGGAAAAAAACAGGCATAACGAGCCAATCACGAGCAAACGGAGCCGGGACATCAGGGAATCCTTTCGGGACAGGGGAAGCAGAAAGTGGAAACGATCCCCCGAATATAAAGAATTTCCCGGCGAGTTTCAACGTGTTGGCTGAGAAAGTTCATCCGCATCCATTTCGCCGTCTCCCCAGATTTCGCGGATTCGGTTGAGTTTACGCTCGACGGTTCGTCGGGTGCAGTCGAGTTTCCCGGCAATTTCTTCGGTTTTATAACCTTGAAGCGTGAGCAGGGCGATTTGACGCAGGATTTCGTCGTCGAGACGGTCGAGAAGCGTCTGACAGTTTTCCGCAAGATCAGCGGCCAGCTCCGGGGTCGGTTCCGAACCGAGGACGTTTCCGATGCCCGCTTCCGCTTCTTCGTCGTCACCGTGAATGAAAATCGACTCGCCCCGCACCTTGCCGCCGCCGCGCTTTTGGGCAAAATGCTTGCGCCGTTTCGCCGTGACTTTGCGGGCGGTAATCGTCACAAGGAGTTTCCATAAATCGTCACGGTTTCGAAGGGCGTCGAATCGATGCTTTTTCGCCCCTTCGTAAAAACTGTACATCGCACTTTGCACGATGTCGTTTTCGTCGGAATCCCGAAGCGGCAAACCGTCGAGCTTCCGACGCGCCAACCGGGCTAATTTCTCGAAATACTCCTCCCAAAGTTGTGTGGCCGCCTCCTGATCGCCGTTGGCCAAGCTTTCGATCCATTGCGTAACTTCTTCGTGTGCCATGTTTAGTTTTACTGTTTTTCGGCTCCGTATTCGCGGAGGATTTCGCCGATGTAATCGGAAAGCTCCGCTTGATCCGCGGCGAGCGACCAAATTTTTCCGGCGAGTTTCACTTTGACCGGCTTACCCCCCTTCATCTGGAAAACGGCAAGCGACGGTGATTCGATTTTCAGTTTTTGAACCAACACGGCATTGGATTCGTCCTCGAAATCACGATACCGCAAAACGATCCGGCGGTTCTTGACGTTTTCGGCATAGCGTTCCTGAAGGATTTCAAAGACGGCCTTCGACATGATACGACACGATTCGCATTCCGGCAAACGATAAAAATAGACGACCCAAACGTAATTCGAGGGGGCTGCGTCGGTTGCGGCGTTTTCCACACCGAATTTCCGGTCGAGCTCCTCGTCGGAGAGAAGAAAAACGGAGGTCGCTTCATATGCGGAGTTCGATTCCCCGAGCGTCTCGGGTTCGAGAATCACCTCGGTCGTCGGATCTTCGGACACAAGGAGCCGTTCTTCGAGAAACGCGTTGATCCGTTCTTTGAGCATTGACTTAAATGCCGCCTCATCGGTGTGAAGCTTCCAGGTTTCGTTGGTGAGCGCGACGCCGGAAACGATTTCCGAATCGACGACCTTAACCAAAAGCACGGTTGCCGTTGCGATTTTGTATCGCCGGGCCAACTCCGCGAACTGTGGCGACTCATAATTTACGCTGTGAAAAGCAATCATTTCGGAGTGTTCAGGCGAATCTTTGAACGACTCTTTCAGGACTTCCCGGGTATGCCGTTCGATACTTAAGCAGGTCGGACAGCGAACCGTCGCATGGGTACAAATGACGTTCACACCCTCGGGAAGCCGCACCGAATCGACCGCCTGGAACTCCTTACGGACCTGAAGACCGAGCGTGACCCCGGCGAAAAGCAGCAGGAAAGCCGCCAAGATTCTTTTGAAGCGTAAGGACATTGGGGCAGGAGTCAGGAGCCGGGAGCAAGGAGGCAAATATCAGATAACAGAAAGCAACAGTGAAAATACTCCTCTATCTCCTGTCCTCTGTCCTCTGTCTCCTGTCTCCTGACTCCTGACTCCTTTTTAATTTTTTTTATTGATTTGCGACGGTGCTCATGATATAATGAGTGAACGCGACAGTTTTGCGGACAGGTCGTGCACTGTGCCGGCGTCTATTAAAACCGACTTTCGAATTATAATTCGTTCGATGAAGATTGCAATTGGAAGTGATCACCGGGGATTCGATCTGCGGCGAATCGTTGCGGACTACTTGAAGTCCGAAGGGTACGAAGTTGAAGAATTCGGGGCCTCCGACAAGGGAATCGTCGATTATCCCGACATCGCGGCCGAGGTTTCCAAGCGAGTCAGCGACGGAGAGATTGAGCGGGGAATCCTCATCTGCGGTACCGGAATCGGCATGTGTATCGTTGCGAACAAATTCCCGGGTGTCCGGGCGGCTTCGTGCGGCAACGATGTTTTCGCCGAAATCAGCCGCCGACATAACGACGCGAACATCCTTTGCCTGTCCGGCGATATGCTCGGCGAACGCTCTTCCGTCTCTATCGTGAAAAAGTGGTTGGAAACCGGTTTTGACGGTGGACGACATCAGTGCCGAATCGACAAAATCCACGAGATCGAACAGCGGGTCATGAAGTAAGACCGGGCTCGATATGGAGTCAATCTTCGATTTCCGCGTTGCTTCGCAATGCTTCGGCGCGTTTGACCGGATCGGTCAGTTGGCGTGCCAAGTCCATCGATTCTTCCCGGAGCCGAAGCGCCGTTTCTTTGGCGGACGGATTGTTTTCTTCTCGATAGAGAATCTTCGCCGCCATGGAAAGAGCCAGGCTTTTCCGCGCGAGATAAAGTTCGTGCGTTTCAAACGTGGAGAAAGCCGTCTCCAAAGGTTCCGCGAGCGATTCGATCACTTCCAGGGCTTGTTCGGTGAAATGGTCGCGCAACATCATTTCCGCGAGATCGTGGAGGTATTTGCCTCGGAGAAATTCGATTTCCTCGGAATTTGCGATCGAGACCGTTTGCCGATAGAGTTTTTCCGCCGCGGAGCGTTCGCCCGATTCGGCAAGCGACTGAGCGACGGAAGCGCGAAACATGATCCGCAGAAACGAACCCGTTTCTCGATCACACCCGGCGATCGCTTCCCGAAAATAGCGTTTCATCGGCTCCGGTTGGTCCAGCAAAGCGTACACTTGGGCGATTAGAGTCGGGTTGGCAAAACCGCGGGGCTTTTCGCCGGAATCGTGAAAGCTCTTGACCGCACGCTCCAACAATTGTTCCGCTGATTCACGGTCCTCAAATTTGAGTCGGTTCTGCGCCAACTCGGTCCAGGTAGAGCAGTTGTCAAAAAAAGCATCGATTTTCGAAGCGAGTGCGACCAAATGCTCGAAGGGCAAAGGGGACTGAACAGACGGTTCCGAAAAATAGATTTCCAAATAATGCTCGATAATTTCGGAAAACGCCTCATATTTCTCCATCGAGGCTTCGAGAGAATCCGATTCCGCTTTCCTTTCCGCCAAAGCGGCGGTTTCCCGTGCTTTATCCGTCAGACCGAGCCGATGTTGAATTTTAGCGATCGCGAGCAATGAAGAAATGACACAATTCGGCGATTCCATTTCGTCCAATAATCGTTCACACTTCGGTATATCGTCCGGATCCGACGAATGGAGAGATTGAAGAATCTCATGGAGCGCCGATTCGTATTCGACGAAATTCTCGATACGCCCGGCGGCGGCGATCGCATCATCGAGCAAGCCTCGTTGAGCCTGGGCCCGGGAAATCGAAGAGAAAAGATGGTCTTTGTTATCCTCCACTTCGTCTTTCCAACTTTCCGAACGGAGAAGTTTCCCGGCAAGAAGCGCCGAATCCATCTGTTCGAGGACCGCAAAAGCCAAGGGAAATTTTCCCCGTTCCGCCAAAAGAGCACCGGTCAGTCGCAGCAGGAACAATTTCTGTTTCGGATCTTCAAGCCGGTCAATCAAATTGAGCGTTTCGGGAACAAGAGCCGTCGCGGTTTCTTCGTGTCCGTGCTCGAATAAGGAGCGAACCGTTTGCAGGTGTTGGTTGGCGCGCTCTTCCGGAATATCGATCCTGGCGATGCCGTCGAAAGTCTCTTCGTAGAGTTTCATATTGATCAAAATTCAGAGCGTACTGGGAGCTGACATCATTTTCTCTCTCGCAACGTCGCCGCGATCAAAGTGGATCATCCATGAATTGTTTTCTCAAACCGTTCAAAATAGACGGGTTTGGATGGATTTCAAGAGGGGAGCGTTCGCGGAAAGTGTGTAAGACTGGGCTCGGTTTTTAGTACAGATATCTTGCTATGTCCCCATTTCGCAAACGCTTCCCGTCCGTTGTTTCTAAACGGCCCAAACGTGTGCATGAAAAATTGGCTGAAGTTTTGGGGCAATTGCCCCGACGGGGCAAGATATCTATATGGTCGGACTGATGGACGGATCCGTTCGATTCGTTTCCGACACGATCGACTGCGGCCGATTGTCGACGGACTACGCGACGAAAAACGGAGCGAGCCCCCTCGGGCGCTTCCTCCTTCCTTGAAAGCAAAATTTGATTCTTGAGCATGGCATATCGCGGCGGGACGAATTCACAATTTTTCCCGCTCGCGAAACTCTTTCGTTTCTTTTGGGTTTAGAAGTTCAGAGGCACCCCTCGTGAACAAAAAAACCGTTCTCCTTGGAAGCTTTCCAAGACAAAAATAAACGGAGGTTTCCATGAACAAGATATGGGCGATCCTACTCGTCATCGTCGTCTGCGGAGGAGGGGCTTATTATGTCTCTCACAAACCCACCACGGAGTCGGCGACTTTTCTTCGCACGGTACCGCTCAAACGAGGCGATCTGCTTGCGACCGTCAACGCCACCGGAACGCTCGAACCGGAAGAGGTCGTCAACGTCGGCGCCCAGGTCGCGGGCTTGATCGTCGGTTTCGGCGATGATCCGAACTCCCCCTCAAAACACGTCGATTATTGTAGCGTTGTCGAGCAGGACGCGGTTCTGGCGTGCATTGATCCGACCTTCTATGAGGCGTCCGTCGAAGAAGCCGAAGCGAACCTGGAAAGTTCGGAAGCGAATCTGAAGCAGCTCAAAGCGAAACTCGAACAGGCGGAGAGCGAGTGGAAGCGGGCGCAATCGCTCTTAAAGAGCAGTACGATTTCCGATTCGGAATACGATACGGCCAAGGCGAATTACGAGACGGCTGCCGCAAGTGTGGATGTCGGCAAGGCGACTATCCGGCAAAACAAGGCGCGGGTGAATACGGCGAAAATCAATCTCGGATATTGCACGATTAAATCGCCGGTTCGCGGTACGGTGATCGAACGTCGCGTCAACATCGGCCAAACGGTCGTTGCCAGTCTCAACGCTCCGAGCTTGTTCCTGATCGCCAAGGATTTGACTAAGATGGAGGTCTGGACCTCGGTCAACGAGGCCGACATCGGTCGGCTCCGGCTCGGTATGCCCGCTTCGTTCACCGTCGACGCGCACGAAAACGAAATTTTCCGCGGTACCGTGACGCAAATCCGGATGAACGCCCAGATGACGCAAAACGTCGTCACGTTCACCGTCGTCGTCACCACGGATAATTCGAGCGGCAAACTGCTTCCCTATTTGACGGCGAACGTCCATTTTGAAATCGATCGCAAATCGAACGTGCTGCTCGTTCCCAACGCGGCTCTGCGATGGACGCCCGATGACGCGCAAATCGATGCTTCCGTTACGCAAACGGCCCGCGAGGAGCCGTTGGAGGAAGGGCAAGGTCGCATCTGGATCGCCGGAGCGAACGGACTGGTCAAGCCGCTGCTCGTCACGGTCGGCAGTACCGACGGGCTTGAAACGGAAATCGAAGGTGCCGGACTCGACGTCGGTTTGTCCATCGTCGTCGGAGAAGACGAAAACGACACCACTTCCGACGAAGCGAACACGGAAACGGAAGCGAGCAATCCGTTCCTCCCCAAACCGCCCAAAGGCAGCCGCCCCCCGCCGGGACCAATGTAAAGGATAAGTGATAGGGGATAGGTGATATCGATCGTCCCCCCTGTCCTCTATCCTCTCCTCTGGGACCGCAGGCTTCCAGCCTGTATCTGGGTCGGTAGGCTTCCAGGCTGCCGAGGGTTCGCTACGGGCTGGAAGCCCATAGACCCAGGTGCAGGCAAGATGCCTGCGGTCCCAGGAAACGCCTAACGGCCTTGTCTATCACCTATCACTTATCCCCTATCCTCGATCATGTCTCTCATTCGACTCGAAAATATCACGAAGACTTACCATTTGGGGGAGGTCGATGTGCCCGTGCTCCGGGGGGTGTCATTGGAGATCAAGCAGGGGGAAATGGTTGCGCTGATGGGTGCGTCCGGCTCCGGAAAAAGCACGCTCATGAACATCCTCGGTTGCCTCGACCATCCGAGCTCCGGAAAATATTGGCTCGACGGTCGCGAAATCAGTCGGCTCTCTCCCGACGAACGCGCCCTGATTCGTACGGAAAAACTCGGGTTCGTTTTTCAGAATTTCAATCTTCTTTCGCGGACGACGGCGGTTCAAAACGTCGTCATGCCGCTCGATTACGCCCTGAACCAGCCTTTGGAGCGCGAGGGTCGAATCAAAGCGGTGGAACTGCTCCAACGTGTCGGATTGGACGGACGGCTCGATCACACGCCGTCGCAAATGTCCGGCGGTCAACAGCAGCGGGTCGCGATCAGTCGGGCGCTGATTCACTCGCCGAAATTGCTTTTGGCCGACGAACCGACCGGGAATCTCGATTCGCGCACGAGCGTCGAAATCCTGCGAATGTTCCAAAAACTCAACGCCGAGGGAATTACCGTACTTTTGGTGACACACGATCCCGAAGTCGCCGCTTATGCCCATCGAACCATCCGGATCGTCGACGGTTTGATCGAAACGGACGAAACCGGTTCCTTGAACGAACCGTCGGTTTCCGCCTCCGGCTCGCGGCTCCGTCGGCTCGTCGTTCCGGAAGAGACGACACCACCGCTCGAAGTCCCGGCTAAGGGGGAAGCCGCTCCCACAACCCGCGGCAAGGATTGGAGTGCGTTATTCCCGGTGACTTTTCGCACCGCGTTTCGGGCGTTACGACGCAACAAGATGCGCTCTGCGCTTTCGGCGTTGGGTGTCATTATCGCCGTCGCGGCCGTTATTGCCATGACGGAAATCGGGGAAGGATCGAAAGCCATGCTGCAAAAGAGCGTTTCGAGCATGGGCGCCAAAACGATCATGGTTTTCGCCGGTTCCTCGAATACGGCCGGCGTCAGCCAGGGTTCGGGCAGCGCCGTCACCTTGACGCCGCAGGATGCCGTGGAAATCGCGCGCCAGTGTCCCGCGGTTCAGAGCGTCGCGCCTTTGGTTCGAGCGAGATCGCAAATCGTGTGCGGCAACAAGAATTGCGTTCCCGAACAGATTTGCGGAACGACTCCCGATTATTTGGACGTCCGCGACTGGGGCATGGCCGCGGGGGACATGTTCGGGCAACGCGACGTGCGCAACGGAAACAAAGTCTGCGTGATCGGCCACACGATCAAAAAGGAACTCTTCCCCAAAACCGCAGCCGTCGGCAAGGATATTCGCATCAATAACGTTACATTTCGCGTCGTGGGGGTCCTGAGTCGCAAGGGGGCGAACATGATGGGGATGGACCAGGACAACATCGTCCTCGCTCCCTGGACGACAATCAAATACCGTGTCAGCGGAACGACGTTGACCAACACGAATCAAAGCGGCAGCAGTGCAAGCGACGGCTCGTCGACCAGTGAGTCGGTCAACTCGATCAGCTCGCTTTATCCGGGAGCGACGTCGTTGTATCTTTCCCGTACGGCCACACAACAGAGCGACACGCCTCAACCCGTACGATTTACCAACGTCGACCAGATCATCATCAAAGCGGTGAGCGAGGCCAAGGTCGACAAAGCGATTACGCAAATCACGGACCTGCTGCGTCAGCGACACCGTATCAGCGGCGAAGAGGACGATTTCAGCGTCCGCAACATGGCCGAGATGATGAAAGTCATGTCGTCGACGACGCAGTTGATGAGCAGCCTGCTGCTGGTCGTCGCGATGATTTCGCTGGTCGTCGGTGGTGTCGGAATCATGAACATCATGCTCGTATCCGTCACGGAGCGAACGCGGGAGATCGGCTTGCGCATGGCGGTCGGCGCACGGAGTCACCATATTTTGCGTCAATTCCTGGTCGAAGCGGTCGTTCTGTGCCTCACGGGGGGCGCGATCGGAGTCCTGCTCGGTCGGGGCGCCTCGATTCTGGTACGCATGTTCGCCAACTGGCCGGTCCAGGCGTCGGTGGAAACGATCGTCGCCGCCGTCGCCGTAAGTGTGGGAGTCGGCGTGGTTTTCGGTTTCTATCCGGCTTGGAAAGCGTCGAGGCTTGATCCTATCGAGGCTTTGCGGTACGAATAAGTCTTCGCCGAATCTGAAACCGTCCGTGATACTTCACCCCGCCATAAATTGATCGTTTTTAACTTGCTTCGAGCCGATGGTATCCTTGTCCATGCGGATGTACCGGCTAAAAAGGCAAAATCAATTTCATCTTTTAGAAAACGCTCCCTTCGTAGAGTTCGAAACCGGGTAAAACGACGGTCGGCATGATTACCGGAATGATCGAATCCCGGATCAGCGCCGTCGAAGTGGGTTCGATGATTTCCGAAACGGCCTCCGGATACGTGTTGAGGATTGTATGTTCCTGGATATGCTCCGGCGCGACGTGAACTTCCGGTACGCTCACAACGGGCTCCGGGGCTTTCGCATATCCGAGACCGAGGAGCACTTCGAGAATCTCGCTACACGTCGGGAACATCCGACCGCTGTTCCGTTTGTATTCGTCCAGTGCGGTCATGAATTCGACTTCTTCTTGCGAGTAATCCCGTTCACAGGTCGTCGGATCAATCTGACGCCGCCGTGGAACTTTTTTTCGTCGCTCCACTTTTTTCCCCGGTACGGATGCATGAGACGGATCCTTTCGCCGCTCTTCGTCACATCGACGTTCCATGAGGACCGCTTTGTCGGAAATTTCGTCCGGATCGCGACCGTTGGCCGTTTTTCCTCGCGTTTGATTCAGAATCGAATCGAATTCGTCCAACGAAATCAGTTCGTCGTCGCAAAATCCGTCCCCTTCCTCCACGCCGAAATCGATATCGTCGTCCAGGTCGTAGAACGCCCGCTCCTGGACAAATTTGGCGCGTCGGCTTTTCTTTTTCTTCGACGCCCCTTTCATGGTTCGGTTCGGCTTGCCTTTGCGTTTCGAACGAACGTGTTTCGCGGTATCTTCGGAACGGGGGTGATCGACGGCGCAATCTTTCAAAGTGATCATGGTGTCAACGCTTTCGACGGACGGGGGTGAGGGGGGGGCGGGGGGAGGAAGTTGAGATTTATGGGAACGCTCCTCGGTTTTCGGCGTCATGATTTGTTTCTCGGCCGCGGCTGGAACGCTTTTGCGCGGAGCCTGATCGGCGGGAGCAACCCGTTTCGGTTGTTTTTTCTTGACGTGCGTTTTTTTCTTCGCGGCCGCAGAAGTGACGGAAGAAACTTTCCTGGTACTCGATTTCTTCGCGAAACCCTTCTTTGACGCGACGGTCTTAGCGACGACGGACGCTTTCTTTCGGGGGGACGATTTTTTCATGGGCGCGACCCCGTACTTTCTCCCGGGACAAAGATCGCGCAAGAGAAAACGGAGTTTCACTCACGGACAAGACCAAACGCACTTCGCCGAGCGGCTCATGCGGACGGAAGACAACAGGGATGTGGGGGGGACGAACTTGGAAGCATATTGATTCTTCCACTGAAAAATCGATTGGCTCCATGTCAAGTTTTTCGGACAGGATTACGTTAAAAATTAACGCTCACGAAAAATCTCCCTTTTTTCCTGAATTTTAGGATTGAAGAATCTTGCGGATAGAGCAGAATTCAGGAATTGTATTGATTTTGTCAAATTTACAGGCAGTTTTGTTTGCGATGTCAAATCCGATCAAAGTGATGTATACCGTAACACGGTATGGCGGTCGCTTTCCGCCGAAATGTTCCGCAGCCTCGTTGGGCTGCTGCCGACCTGCAATTCAAACGTATTCTTGAATATTTATTAAATCAGTGTAGAATCTGAAAATGTCGGCATATTGACGTTCCGCAAGTTTCGCTTCGCTGCACATGCGGCTCTTTTTATTAATAGTACTATGAGAGGAATTCGAGGAGCAACAACCGTCGACGAAAACAGCGGCGAAGCGATCCTGCAAGGAACGCGGGAGTTGCTTGCGTTGATGATTCGGGCCAACGGACTGAAACCGGATGATGTCGCCAGTGCGATTTTTACGACGACAGTTGATTTGGATGCGCAGTTTCCCGCTTTGGCCGCTCGGCAATTCGGCTGGACGAACGTCGCGCTGATGTGCGGTCATGAAATGAATGTTCCCGGTTCGCTCCGAATGTGTATTCGTATTCTTCTACACTGGAATACCGACAAGACCGCGGACGAAATCGTCCATATCTATATCCGTGGCGCGAAAAAGCTGCGTCCAGACATCTCTCAACTCCCGCCGGTCGATTGGGACGACCTGAACCGTTGGATCGAACAGCAGACGGTTGTGTAATTCCGAGAATCCTTAAAAATGGAATAACCTTTCTTGTCGAAACATTCGATAATCTTTCTGTGATCGGGACGACCGTTATAAATATGGTGTCTTGGATCCGTTTTTTTCCCGGCGTCATGTTACGACGTTGGGTAAGATAAAAAGACTTTATCGAGTACGAAAAAAAGAGGAGCGGATTCGGTCGACAGAATTGATAAATCGCAATAGTTTCTCCCTATTCCCCTTTTTCGCAGAAGTGTGTAATTTTACCATTTGTTGAAAAAAGGTGTTGTGATTCAAGAGGTTTTCGGTTTTGATCCGATAACACTCTTGACCCTGGATTAGTACGTGTCGGGGGGCACGTCAAGGGCGAAAAGTCAGCAACCCCGCGAAAGATTTCGGATCTAGTCGATCCGACGGGCCTGACAAACCAACTTTTGCCGAGCGAATCGCGATTTCCGATCGACCAAGCAACTCGTCGTTCACCATTTTGGTATCCGAGTCAAATCGTCCGCGGACGTATCCGACACCCGGGAACGGAACATGGTATTAAAACGGTTGATTGACGACAGGGACGCGGAAGATCGGCTCAAAAGTACAAAAAGGAGAGAATACCCAATGAAAGTCAAAATGATGATCGTCGCTTTCGTCGCCGCTATCGCGATGGCGACCCAAGTGTCCGCGGGCGACTGCGGACCGTGCAGTGCGGCCAGTCCTTGCAACACATGCAACACCTGCTGTGCCAAGCCGTGCGACCTTTTCTCCGGACTCAAGAACCTTTTGAAGTGTCGTCCGTGCGCAGTCGCTTGCTCGCCTTGTGATCCGGTCGTCGCTTGCGGTCCGTCCGTTTGCGATGCGGTTGCATGCGATCCGTGCGGAAATGCTGCCGCCGCCGCTTGCGATCCGGCCTGTGGAAACATGGGTGCTTGCGATCCGGCTTGCGGAAACGGTTGTGGTGCCGGTAATGCTTGCGGTGCAGGCTGTGGACACGGTGGATTCGGTTTGTTCGGAAAGAACTGCGCTCCTTGCGGTCCCGCCGCTTGTGACGCTGGCGCTTGCGATCCGTGCGGAAACGCCGCCGCTTGCGATCCTTGTGGACCGAGCGCTTGTGGCGCTTGCGGTTTCAGCGATTGCTGCTGCCCCGGACCGGTTGCCAACTTCCTGACCAAATCCCGTTGTGGAGCGAAAAAGCTCTTCAAGAACCTTTTCGGTTCCTTGGATTGCGGACCGAGCTGTGCCCCGTGCGGACCGGCTTACGGTAACTGCGGTGGTTGCGGTGCCTGTGGCGCTTGTGACCCGGCGGCGGCTTGTGGAAACGGCTGCGGACCGAAAGCTTGTGAAGCGGCCGCTCCCGGCGCTTGCCATAGCTGCAACTAGTTCACGACCTCTGGTCTGATCTGATTTCACCGACCGTCGTGAAAACAATGGTCGGCACACAACCCCGGACGATTTTCGCTTAAACGAAAAACGTCCGGGGTTAATTTTTTTAAAAAGGGAAAAGGGGGAAAAGGGGATTTCATTCTTGGGTTGCGGACTGTGGCGACCTTGGGTATACTGCCCCAATGGTTTTGCTCTGTCTGCGATGCCCGTGATCGTGTCGGACGGGACAAGGAACGATTTTTATCGCAACACAAACACGAAAGACGAATTCATGGCCAATATCAAGTTTTTTTCCGGTCAGACGACGCCGATTGAAATGCACCGCGTTCGGATCATCCAAAAGCTCAATCTGCTCCCGATCGACGAGCGGATGGAAGCGATCAAACGGGCCGGGAACAATACTTTTTTGTTGAAAAACGCCGATGTTTTTCTCGACATGCTGACCGATAGCGGAGTCAACGCCATGTCGAACGATCAACTCGCGGCCATGTCGCAGGCGGACGACAGTTATGCCGGTTCGGCGACTTTTTATCGTCTGGAAAAGGCGCTTCAATACGTTTTCGGGATGGACTACTTTCTGCCGGCCCACCAAGGTCGCGCCTGTGAGCACGTTCTTTCCAAAACGTTCGTTAAAAAAGGGCAGTTGGTGCCGATGAATTATCATTTCACCACCTCGAAAGCCCATATCACCGAACTGGGGGGCGATATCCTGGAAATTCCCGTCAAAGACGCCTTCGACATGACTTCCACGTGCCAGTTCAAGGGGAACATGGACATCGCGGCTTTGAAAACGGTGATCGGCGAACGCGGCAAGGACGGGATTGCTTACGTTCGCATGGAAGCGGGAACCAATCTCATCGGCGGGCAACCGTTTACGCTACAGAATCTCAAAGAGGTTTCAAGTCTTTGCCGCGCAAACGGCATTCCGCTCGTGCTTGACGCCAGTCTTCTTGCGGACAACCTCTATTTCATCAAGCAGCGTGAAGCCGCTTGTAAAGAGGCGAGCATCCACGAAATCGCCAAGGCGATGGCGGACGCGAGTGATATCATCTATTTTTCGGGCCGCAAACTCGGCTTCGCCCGCGGCGGCGGGATTTGTACGGGTAACAAACAGTATTACCTGGATATTCGCGGCTTCATTCCGTTGTACGAAGGGTTCCTGACTTACGGCGGAATGTCGGTTCGTGAAATGGAAGCGTTGGCGGTCGGTCTGATGGAAACGCTGGACGAGGACGTCATTTCCCAGGGACCTCAGTTCATCGAGTTCATGACGAACGAACTGATCAAGCATGGCGTTCCGGTCGTGACGCCGCCCGGCGGTCTCGGGTGCCATCTCAACGCCCGGGACTTCCTGCCGCATGTTTCGCAAACGCAGTACACGGCTGGGGCCCTTGCGTCGGCGCTTTACATTATCAGCGGCGTTCGGGGAATGGAACGCGGTACGATGTCGGAGCAGCGAAACGAAGACGGCACGGAACCGTTGGCTCACATGGAGCTTGTTCGGCTCGCGTTACCGCGTCGGGTGTTCACGATGTCGCAGATCGTCTACGCGGTGGACCGGATCAACTGGCTCTACCAAAATCGCGACCTGGTCGGCGGTCTCCAGTGGCTCGACGAACCGAAAATCCTACGCTTTTTTTACGGAACCTTGTCCCCGATCGGCGACTGGCAGCAAAAACTCGTTGCCAAGTTCAAGGCGGATTTCGGCGAAAGTCTCTGATTGGTGCAATACACTCTTCAACTGGGTGCGCGCAAATTTCCTTGTCTGTTTGGGCAAAATAGGGGTGTCATGTCATGCCGAGGTATTCCGAAGCATCTGGTTTCAAGCCGTGTTCGCAACATAATGCGTGTTGCCGGATGCACCAGATTCTTCCCTCCGTGAG
>JAVBPO010000123.1:0-21651 GCA_031549565.1 Thermoguttaceae bacterium | reverse complement strand
GTCGTGAGTTGTCATTCTGAACGAAGTGTACTCACGGAGTGAAGAATCTGGTGCATCCGGCAACACGCATTATGTTGCGAACACGGCTTGAAACCAGATTCTTCACTTCGTTCAAAATGACACCGCTTTCCGCCCGGACTTTTTCGGCGACTTATTTTCCGCGAAAGCCATACGGCGCGGCTTTGCGGCGTTCGAGGAAAAGATGTCGGGACCGATGATTCACCCTCTTCCCAATCGCCCCTTTTCCGGCGACAATGGACTATGGGGAGTGAGAAATTGAAAGGGGCTGGAAAGGCGATGAAGATCATGAAACGACTCGCATTTTTACTGTTTCTCGGCATTTTTTGTCCGGTTATTTCCGTCAACGGGCAGAATGTCAACGATTCGAGGTTCGGACAGTACAATCCGGAAACCGGGATGAGGGACAACGCGATCCTTCCGTACGAAACTTATGGACGCTTCGGGGCCAAAAACATTCGCGGCCCATTGATTCGGACTTATCCGAACTCGCGATTCTCCGACAACGGGGCGTTGTATGACGCCAAAGGCCGTTGGATCGGAGTTGCCGGCAACGCGGGCTCGTCCCGTTTCAAACAAACGTCGAGCGACGAGTTTTATCAGACTCAGCGCGACAATCTCGGGCTCTCGGATCCAACGGCTTCGGCGACACCACCAGCGGCGTCTTACGAGCAGCCAACGCCGCCGGCTCCCGGAGTCTACATTGATCCGCGATTTCGACCGGTGCCGCAGCCGAGAAATGTTTTGGCCGAGCGAACGCTTGCCGAAGCCGCGACCGGTTCGGAGCAGCCGCAAACGCAACCGGCTCCCGCTTCCGAACAATTGCAGCGTCAACCGCCGATCGTGCCCCGATTCCGTCCGAATTCGCAGTGGTTTCGCGCCCCGGCTCTGCGCGGACCGGCTGTTCCCGCTGCATCCCCGACCCCGACGGCGCAGCCGAACGGCTTACGTACCGTCGGCGAAGCGGCTCCCTTGGAGCAAGCACCGGTGATGCAACCGATTCTTCCCCCGCCCCCGGAAGCGACGGCGAACCTGAACCGAAACGCGGTCCGGAAATTCGAGCTCTCTTTGGAAGAGATGATCCTTCGAAGTCCCGACGTTCACCTCCTCTCTGCCGTCGCCGTCAAGTACGAGAACGGGACCGCGACGATCTCCGGCCTGGTCACGACCAAGGAAGCGATCACCAAAGCCGGCGAAATCCTCCTGACGGCCCGGGGTGTCAAAAAAGTCGTCAATAACCTGACTTCGGCGGACGAAGAGTAAAGCCGCTTTCAACTCGTCTCGTCGCGAGGCTCTTTCGTCAGCTTGATCCCAATCACACAAGGGGATTCACTGGGAATATTTTCAAGGACGATCGTGGAACGATCCGCCGAAATTTCTTCCAGCCGCACTCTTTCGAAATCGTGCGTTTCATCGAGCAGGAAAATTTCACAATGCGTTGATCCGGTCCAGGGAAGAGCGGCGACCGTCAAAGTCGGCAACGGCTCGGAATCTTTCCGGTTCGCGATCAAAATGAAAACCGTGTCCTTTTCCGGATCCGTTCCGGCGGCGATGGAACTCCCCTTCGGACGGTCTCCTTCGACAGCGATCCGCCGCGGCGTGTCCAGCAGTCGGCGAAACGCCGGCAGCGCGTAATACGTCTTTTTCGGCGCTCCGTATTCGTTGAACAGTCCGAACGAATTGATACCACCGTTGAAGTAATTCGCGACGTCGACCGGCGCATCTTGCAATTCGATCAGCACGGAAGCGGTGAACGCGGCCCCTTCGCTTCCTCCGAGACGTCGGAACCAGCTTTCCCGCTTCACGACGTCTCCGTGGAGCAGCATGGGGGCCCAGTCGTCGTCGGGAAGGTAGTTCCATTCGTTGAGGTGGATTTCCGTATTCACAAAACCGCGTCGATTCAATTCCTCCCGTAAATAAACCGCCTTGTCCACGTAATCCCGCGGTTGGTTCGTATAAGTGTGCCAGGAAAAAAAGTCGAGCGGAACGTCGTTTTCCCGAACCGCGTCGAGAAATCGAACGACAAACGGCGACAAGGCCCAGCCGTCGCCCTGCCGTACGAATCCGCCCCCCACGGCGGGACCGCCGATTTTCAGCTCCGGGTAAGCGTTTTTGAGCCTCTTCGCGGTCACGATATACAGTTCCAGGAACTGTTCGTCCGATCCCGTCCACATTTGCGGACGATTTTCCGGTTCGTTCCAGATTTCCCAATACTTGATCCCGTGATGATACCCCTCATTCCAACCGTTGTTGTAGTGTTTGACGATATGGAGGCATATTTCCGCCCATTTTTCCGGATCCGGCGGCGGATGGACGAAATGCTTGGTCCGCGTGTGTTCGATACTTTCCCCGAGCCGGTAGACGATATCCGCACCGCTATCAATAATCGCGGCGAGGTAATCGTCGGTCGGTCGGAAACGATAATTTTCCGGCGCTCGGGCGTCGTCGCGGAAGTCGGGAAAGATGGCATGAACATCGACGACGACCGGCGCGGGCCATTCGCAATCGTGCAGCCGCGCCGAGGGAATCGCGGCGTCTTTCCACAGCGGCGTCAAATCGATCGTTTCCCCGACGCAAAGCGGACCGCCGTTGACGCCGTGAAGCGGACGAAACGTGCCCGTGCTCCGGGAACAATCCACGGTCAAAGTCTGCGCCGAAAGCCAACTCGCGGCGCAGATCCAGAACAGGAAGCCGAGGGAAAAATCTTTTCGTCGCATTGATGGAGCGTATTTACGGTTCCACGTCATAATAAAACGCGATCGCACGGTAATTGGCGATGTAGGTGTTCACTTCGCCGTGTTCCATTTCGGCGAGGATCGACGATTCGTAACTGACCGGGTCCGTGATGTGCCAACGATAAGCGGAACACCACGACTTACCGTCCGATTCGTCGTACCGGTAGACCGGAAATCCGTGAGCGGGAAATCCACCCGGATCGTTGAGCCGGCCCGGTATGGCGTACCAACCGCCGTTGTAATAGTCTTCGCTCCCGGTCCCCTGGCCGCGGAAAACTCCGTCGGTGAACCAACGGTCGTCCCCCTCCATCCAGTTCGGAATGTTGCGAGGATGAACGCCGTCGGTATCCATGTAAACGCCGAGAAAATGGCCGGTTCCGTTACGTTTGAGGAACGTGAAATATTCGTTCGGCAGCGCCGGGGTTTCGCTGTGGAAATACGTCCGAAAATATCCGAACGGGCCGTAATCGGCGGGCATCGGCTCGGTGAGGATTTCCAGGGTTCCCTGCAAACCTTCCGGAATCTGAAGCGTGTGAAGCGAAACGACCGCCGAAGTTTTGAACGGCATCGGCATGTAGTTGTAGAATCCTTCCGAGGTCCGACCGCAGAGTACGGTTTTCAACGGAACCGCTTGGGACGCCGCGAGGAAAAAGTATTCCAACGGCGCGGAAACGGCGGGCTTACTCGCGCCGTCCCAGTGGATCGTGATCACGCTGCCACCCGCTTTTTCCAGCTGCTCTTTCGTCCCGAGAAATCGGATCGAACGGATGATTTTCGAACCGCTCAGCGTGATCTTTCGGATTTCGCCCGGCTTCAGGTTCAGTTCATGCCGCGAAACTTCCGTGGTCCCGGAGCTTCCGAGCAGATCGAGCATTCCGCAGTTGTTCCACGCCAGTTGCGCTTTGTACAGCGATTTCTTCTGCGCTTCGGTCGGCTTGGCGGTGAAGCTGACGACTTTTTGATCCTTGGGGAAGTTTTGATAGGTGATCTGGTAAAAACGGACATTATCCCCTTCGACCACGACTTTACAGCCATCCTGGTACGGAATCGGAACGTAACAATAGAATCCGCCGAGCCCTTCGCCGACGAGCGGGTTGGGAAACGCTTCATGTTTACCGGAGAAGACTTCTTCCAGCGGAATATCGAGGGCCGGCTCCGTTTTCCCGTCGAGGTAAATCTTGACATGTTCCCCTTTCCGGGCGAGCAGGCCGAAATTACCGTCCGAATGCGTGAACCAGATCCGTTGAATACAACCGGGCCCCTCCATTTCGGCGAGAACGGAATTGCCGTCTTCAAGCCGTAGTTTCGAATATTCTCCGCTGAATCCGTCGTTGTTTCCGCCGGTACGGTCGTAGCTGCTGAACAGTTCGGTCGTGGTTCCCGTTCGCAACAGCGGCAAACGGTTCAGTTCATACAACGCATCAATCATCGCGGTTTCGCCAGATGCAATTCCGGGCGACTGCGCGTCAACCGAGCCGTGAAAAACGAAAACGCAAACGGAAACCGCAAGTGCGGCCAAAAGGGATCGTCGCATCATTGACTCCTGTGGGATAGTGAGAAATTGTTTAAAAATCAATTCCGGGGAATGGATTTTTGATAAATCCGATAGGTTTTCGAGCGAATCGCGCCTGCTTTTTCGAGGCTTCCTCGGGAAAAATTGTTCGATTCGAGGACCCAGGAAAATTCCGCTTCCTGGATTCCCCACTCCATCGCCTTGGGAACCAGCGCGTCAACGAGTACCAGGCCGAGCCCGTGCATCTGGTATTCCGGCAAGACGTTCGTACTGAGAATACGGAGTTTTTTCAAGCGGTCTTTCCGCCGGATCAAATGCAGAAAACCGAACGGAAACAGCCGTCCGTTGATTGTTTTGATTCGTGGATTGTAATCCGGCAGGCAAAACGAAGCGCCGACCGGTTTGCCGTCGATCTCGACCGCGACGGCCAGTTCCGGAACCATCAGGTACTTCAGCCCCGTCGCCATGTTCTTGACTTCCGCGTCGGACATCGGTACGAATCCCCAGGTGTTCGTCAAGGAGGCGTTATAAATCCGCAGGAACATCTCGACGTCTTTTTGAAACCGCTTTCGATCAAGCGTGCGGACCGTCGCGCCGCAACGTTCGCGGATCATATCGCAAATCGGCTTGTACTTTTCCCGGATTTTCGGGAGCATTTCGACATGTCCCCAATAAGAATACAGGTCCTGCTCTTTTCGAAAACCGTATTCCTCAATCAGCCGTTCATAGTACGGCGGGTTGTAGGTCATCATGAAAAACGGGGACGAATCGAACCCGTCGATCAGCAGTCCGAGCGTGTGATTGAGCGACGGATTGACCGGCCCGCGAATTTCTTCGAGCCCCCGATTCTTGAGCCAGGTTTCCGCCGCTTGAAATAAGGCAAACGAAACTTCGGCATCCTCGATCGATTCGAAAAAACCGAAAAAACCGGTATGATCGTTGTAACGCTGCGTATGCCCGACATTGTCGATCGCCGCGATTCGTCCGACGGGCCGATTTCCCTGAACGGCTAAGAAGGTTTGAACGGCATTATGCTCGTAAAACGGACTTTTGGTATAGCCGACCAATTCCTTCTGATCGATTCGGAGCGGAGGAATCCAAAACGGATCGTTTCGATAGAGCGTCCACGGCAACTCCAGGAAGCGTTTTCGATCTCGCCGGGTCCGGACTTCGATAATCGTAGTTTCGGGCATGGTTGATTTCGCACGGTAAAGAAGTCGTCGGACCGACAACGGCTCAATCGACGTCAGACCGCCGATTCTATGTGGATTTACGATTTTTGCAAGATCGACAAGAAAACCGCCTGTGGTTTTGCTTCACAAAAATAGGGCGCGGTCTTTTACTTCTTTCGAATTTATGGTACTCTCATTGCGAAGGTCGGCCTTGAGAGCGTTGTCGGTCGCCGTTTTTTTGATACAGAAAATTTCCCCGCGTCTGATGAGTACGATTTCCGCCTATCTCATTCTCAGCCAATACGGTGATCGCAAGTCGATCTATCCCGTTGCGGCGGAGGAGGAAGTACGAATCGGACGCTCTTCGGAAAACGATATCGTCATTACCGACGAACGGTGCAGCCGCCATCATGCCCTGATCCAATGGAACGACGAACAGTGTTTTATCCGCGATTTGGGCAGCCGCAACGGGACCTTGGTCGACGGGCATCCGCTGCTGGATCGAACGCTTTTAATCCCAGGCTGCACGATCCAGATCGGGCATACGCTTCTCCAGTTTGAGATGGGCACCGTTCCGGAAGAGGACGACTCCAAGCCGCAAGGAACAGGCGTTTTCGGGGTGTCCGATGCTTCCGGTTCCGCTCCGCTGTCCGAGGATTTCGATCCCTCGACGATCGTTCACCATCGGAATAAAACCTCGTTCCTCAAAGAACAGGGGGACGACAGCGACACGGCGGTCAATAAGACGACGCGGTCCGGACACGGAGCGGCCGACCTTTGCCGTCTCGCTTTTTCGCTCGGAAGGGCCGGAGAAGTCGAGCTTGTCGCGAAAATCGCCCTCGAAGGGCTGCTTCAAGCCACCGAAGGGGCGGGGGCCGGACTGTGGTTGTTCCCGTACGCCGACAAATTGGAATCGGATCATAAAGCCGGCGATTTGCGACTCATTGCCAACGCGACCGCCAACGAAGCCAATTACGTGCCGATTTCCGAGTCGCTCGCCAAAGCCGTTCTCGAACGCAAAGAAGCGGTCCTCGTCAACGAGCAACAGAAAAACAATTACCAAGAGGAAGACGAAAAAACTCACGTTCCCTGGGAAGGCGGGCGGGTCAACAATACGCTCTCTGCCCCGATCCGGCAGGATAACGACATTCTCGGACTCATTCACCTGTATACGACTTCCGACAATCGAAATCTTGAACTGGACGATTTGGAATACACGCTCGCCGTTGCCGACACGGTTGCCGTCGCTCTCGGCCAACTGAATCGGCAAAAAGAGTTGGCGGCCAATCTGAACCAGATCAAAAAGGAAAATACGAACCTGCGTGAAATGCTGCAAATGGACACCGAAATCATCGGTTCCAGCGGCCCGCTTAAAAAAGTGACACACCTGATTGCCCGGGCCGCCGAAGGGAAAGCTTCTTTGCTGATCCGGGGGGAAAGCGGAACCGGAAAGGAGCTCATCGCCAAAGCCGTTCACTTCGCAAGTTCGCGACGCTCCAAGCCGCTCATCTGCATCAACTGCGCCGCGATTGCCGAGAGTTTGCTCGCCAGCGAACTGTTCGGACATGAAAAAGGCGCGTTTACCGGTGCTACGGATCGCAAGCCGGGAAAGTTCGAAGCCGCTCACACGGGAACCTTATTTCTCGACGAAATCGGCGAAATGCCGGTCATGTTGCAGTCGAAACTGCTTCGGGTTCTGGAGGGACATCCGTTCGAGCGTGTCGGGGGAAACACGCCGATTTCCGTCGATGTGCGGGTCATCGCGGCAACGAACCGGGACCTCGAAAAAGAAGTCGCCGAAGGACGGTTTCGACACGATTTATTCTTTCGGCTCCGGGTTCTGGAGATTATCGTTCCCCCGCTCCGCAAGCGGACGGACGACATTCCGGTTCTCGCCGATTTCTTTCTCGATAAATTTTCCCGGGAAACCGGTCGAAAATTCCAAGGATTCTCGCCGGACGCGCTCAACGCATTGCTCCTACATCGTTGGCCTGGAAATGTGCGCGAGTTGAAAAACGTCGTCGAACGCGCCGTCGTTCTCGGTTCTCCACCTTGGATACAGGAACAGGACCTGCTGCTCAGTTCGCTCAGCACGACCGGCGAAACGGACATTCGCAAAGTGCCGGAAAAAACCGATTTTTATGAGCCGATCACTTTGGAGCAGATGGAAAAACACCACATCCAAAAGACCTTGGAATATACCCAATGGAACAAGAGTCTGGCCGCGCGAACCCTCGGAATCGAGCGGACGACTCTGGATCGCAAAATCAAAAGGTACGAGCTGGACGAACAGTCCCGCCTCGGCGATTAGCCTCTATTTTGCCGGTACTCCGCGCTCTTTAACGCGCTTATTAACATGCTTTCTCATTTTTTCATCAAGCGCCCGATCTTCGCGTGCGTTGTTTCGATCGTCGTTTTTCTGCTTGGACTGGTCTCTTATCCGAATCTTCCAGTCGCGCAGTTTCCGGATATCGTTCCGCCGACGGTGAGCGTCACCGCGTCTTATCCCGGAGCGAGCGCCGAAGACGTCGTTAATACTGTCGCGATCCCGATCGAACAGCAGGTCAACGGCGTCGACAACATGATCTACATGTCGTCGTCGAGTACCAGCGACGGGGCGTACACGCTCACCGTGACGTTCGAGGTCGGAACCGATCCCGACATGGCGACCGTGCTCGTCCAGAACCGCGTCAATATCGCTCTGTCGCAACTTCCGACCGAAGTGACCCGGCAAGGTTTGACCGTGAAGAAAAAATCGCCGAACATCGTCGCGGTTCTCAGTATCTTCGACGCCGACCAGAAGGACGCGAGCGGCAAAATCGTGAAAGCGAAAACGACCGCCGAGTTGTCCGCCGAGCAGCTCGCCGCGCGAAACCTGTACCTCGCCAACTATACCAGCCGCAATATCAAGGACGTTCTGACGCGGGTTCACGGCGTCGGGGAAGCAACGATCGCCAACTCGATGGATTTCAGTATGCGGATTTGGCTCGATCCGAACCGGATGGCCGCACTGAATCTCTCCGCCCAGGAAGTCGAGCAGGCGATCCAGGAACAGAACGTCCAGGTCGCGTCCGGTCGGCTCGGGCAACCGCCGGTTCCGTTGGGGCAGCAAACGAATACCGTGCTGACGACCCTGGGCCGCTTGACCGACGTGGAGCAGTTCGAGAACATGGTGCTGCGCATCGGCGACGATTATGACGCCGCGGTCCTGAAACTCAAGGATGTCGCGACGATCGAGCTCGGCGCCGTAACCTACCAGGCCAGTTCCACGTTCAATCACAAACCGTCCTGTACGATTTGTATTTACCAGCTCCCCGACGCCAACTCGCTCGACGTCGCCAAGGGGGTCGAAAAGGCGATGGAGGAAATGAAACCCGACTTCGAGCGAGACAGCGTCGATTATGCCGTCGGATACGACGCGACCCGGTTCGTCGAAGTCTCGATCGAAGAAGTCAAGGAAACGCTCTACATCGCGTTGGTTCTGGTGATTTTCGTTGTCTATATTTTCCTCCAGGATTGGCGGGCGGCGCTGATCCCGACGCTCACGATTCCCGTTTCGCTCGTCGGAACGTTTTTCATGATGCACTGTCTCGGCTTCACGATCAACTCGCTCACGCTCTTCGGGCTGATTCTCGTGATCGGAATCGTCGTCGACGACGCGATCGTGGTCGTGGAAAACACGCAACGGCTCATCGACGAGGAAAAGAAAACGCCCGTCGATGCGGCGATGGAATCGATGCTTCAGGTGTCCGGTCCGATTTTCGCGACGACTTTGGTGCTCATGTCCGTGTTTATTCCGACGGCAATGATCGGCGGAATCGTCGGACAACTTTACCAACAGTTCGCCCTGACGATTGCCGGGGCGGTTTTGATCTCGGCGATGTGCGCGTTGACGTTCGCGCCGGCTTTGGCTTCGCTTTTGTTGCGTCCGTCGATCGCTCCGGAAAAGAAATTCGTCGGGTTCCGCATTTTCAACTTCTGCTTTGACACCTTCGCGGCCGCCTATCTTTGGACCGTTAAGAAGATCATCAGCGACCGTGTTTTCGTTCTGGTTTTCTGGGGTTGCGTCGTCGGCGGATTGTATTACGGCTTCACGCATCTGCCGACCGGGTTCATTCCGGAAGAGGACCAGGGCGTTTTCTTCGGCGACGTCCGGATGCCGGAAGGTGCGTCCCAGGAACGTACTCAGGTCGTGCTCGATAAAATCCAAAAGATGCTCGACGAGGATATGGCCGGGATCGAAAACACGATCGTGATCAACGGCATGTCGATGCTCGACGGTACCATGGCGTCAAACGTCGCATCCGTGATTCTCGTGCTCAAACCGTGGGGAGAACGCTCCAAGTCGCGTGGGACGGACGCCGATTCGCTCTATCCGAAGCTCGCGGGCAAGCTCGCCCAAATTCCCGACGCGAACGTCCTGCTCTTTTCCCCGCCGCCGATCAGCGGGCTCGGCAACGCCAACGGTTTGCAGCTTCAAATCCTCGACAAGAAGGGGGTACCGTCGCAGGAATTGTACACCGTCGCGAAAGACTTTGACGAAGCGGCGCTCAATCGCGGTCTGGTCAGCTTCGCAAGTTCGACGTTCAACCCGAACGCGCCGCGGGTCCGGCTCGACATCGACCGGGAAAAGGTCAAAAAGATGGGCATTTCGCTCAGCGAAGTCTTCGGGGCGCTCCAGGCGTATTTCGGATCAATGTACGTGAACGACTTCAACGTTTTCGACCGGGTCTACCACGTCACGGTCCAGGCGTCGGGGGATCACCGCCGGGAAGCGGAGGACGTTTTGAATTTGCAGATCAAAAACAACGACGGGCAAATGCTCCCGATCCGTTCGATTGCCGAGGTCCGCGACATGGTCGGACCGCAGGTGCTTTCCCGATACAATCTTTATCCGACCGCGGCGATCAACGCGATGATACCGCCCGGAAAAAGCAGCGGCCAGACGATTACCGCGTTGGAAAACCTCACGAAGGATACGGAGATATTCCCGGAAGAAATGGGTTACGATTGGACCGGTATGACCTACCAGGAAAAACACGCCGGCTCTTCGACGATGCAGGTGTTCGCCCTGTCGATCGTGTTCGCGTTTCTGGTCCTCGCCGCCCAATATGAAAGCTGGTCGACGCCGGTCATCATCATGATGGCGGTCCCGCTCGGAGTCGGCGGCGCGTTTTTGGCCGTGGCTCTACGTGGGCTGGACGTGAACATTTACACGCAGATCGGCCTGATTCTCATGGTTGGCCTTTCGGCGAAGAACGCGATTTTAATTACGGAATTCGCGGTCGAAAAGCGGCGGGAAGGGGAGCCGATCGTCCAATCGGCTTACGAAGCGGGCCGACTGCGTCTGCGACCGATCATGATGACGTCGTTCGCGTTCATTCTCGGCATTTTTCCGCTCGTGGTCGCCAGCGGTGCCGGCGCCGCATCCCGACACGCGATCGGCACGGCGGTCTTCGGCGGCATGCTCACGGAAACAATGGTCGGCGTCTTCGTGACACCAGTCCTGTTCGTGATCCTCCAAACCACCGCCGAAAGCATCGGAACCGTAATCAACCGTTTCCTGAACCAAGGGCGCGAATCGGCTCAAATTTCAAATTGACGACGCGGCTTTCCCCTGTGCTTGCGATTTCAAAATAGGAAAAAGAAGATGTCTGAAATTGCTAATCCTCCTTCCGACCGCTACGGTAACGAAAAAGAGTCCCCACAGAGAGTTCAGCGTTTTTTTATTCTTGGCGTAAAAATTACTTTTTGTACACTCCTTTTTTGTGGACTTGTATTGTCAGTCGCCTATTATGCTCATGGCGGTCGGATTTGGGTTCGTCAAGGGAAGAGAGATTGCGGGGGAATTGTGGGAGGGATAATCACCAACTCATGCTCCGCGGATACGGCCGACAAGCTCGATAAAATACAATTTCAGTTGACCGTCGCACCGGATATGATTCTGTATTTCAACGGAAAGAGACAGCCTGATTGTGATGGGCATGTTTCAGTAACCGCCGATCTTCATATTCACAGACCTCTTTGGAAGGGATACCCCGGAGGACGATTATACACATCAAATACCGACGCGGAGACGGTTTTTCGGAAACTTGACGAAGAGGTGAAAAAACAGCTCGGCCCCGATCATTTTTTCGAATGGAATCCTATTGTAAAAATTCACCTTACTGAAACGCTTGAAAGATTCCAGCAAGATCGCTGAAGACAATATGTGAGGGAATGGGAGCGAAAGTGTGTAACGATAGATAAAGATCATCCGCCCCCATTGGCCCTCCAACCAATGATGTTCTTTCCAATTCGTGATCACATGGGATTGCGTTTGTTACTTCGTCAAGGATAATGAGTGCGACACGGATTTAGAATCAGGGAGTAAAATGAGCGTAAGTGTACCGAAAAAAACGATTGACGGCTATGTTCGTTCCATGAAAAATTGGGATGAAAAGTCCAAGCGAGAACTCGTCGAGCGTCTGTTTTCCGTTCCGGATAGCGAAATATCCCCGACGATCGAAGATCTCTTCGGATATTGGGAAGACGATCGCACCGACGAGGAAATCATCGCGGATATTTACGACTCCCGCACTCATTCATCGGAAGAACACCCAGACAATAACCACGAAACGGTGTCGACCGCAACAAACGGATAATCTCGACGGACACATACTCTCCTTTTTCAAAGAGATCGCTCCGTACACGAAAATGTTGACTTTGCCAGTGTTGGGATTACCAGAGGAAACCTTATTTTTTGAACAAAACAACCTCAGTAGCCTAAAACCGACGAAAAAGAAGACCTTATTACCTTATTCCAGATTCTGAATGTAATAAGTTGGTTTGCCATCCGTATTGTGGCTACTGAGGTTATTTTTGCGGGACTAAATAAGGTTTTCTGACCAAGCCGAACCGGTTAATTAAAAAGGCCCTTTCCCACATGTTCGCCGTATAACCGCTCCATGATTCATCGCTTTGCCAACGGGCTTGTTCTTCTCGCCGAGGAAATGGATTGGTGCGAGTCCGTTTCTTACTCGCTGTTGGTGCCGTGCGGGTCGAACGATGATCCGACGGAAGCGGCGGGGCTCGCGAATTTTACCTGCGAAATGATCACCCGCGGCGCCGGGGAACTGGATAACCGCGGCCTGTCCGACGCGTTTGAGTTTCTCGGCTCGGAACGCTCGGAGTCGATTTCGCCGTCCCATACCGCCTATTCCGCGCAAACGATGGCGTCACACCTCTTCCCGACGCTGGAGTTGACCGCGACAATGGTGCGTCTGCCCCTCCTGCCCGGCAATCAGATGGACGCCGCGCGACAGGTCATCGTTCAGGAAATCGCCGCGATCGAAGATGAACCGTCGCAGAAAATGATGCTCGAGCTGGGCCGAAATTTCTTTCCCGATCCCTGGGGACGGCCGAGCTGCGGTGAACTGGCGACCGTGAACCGTATCTCCGCTGACGCCGTTCGCGGATTTCAACGACGCCTCTACCAACCGGACGGTGTCATCCTCAGCGTCGCCGGTCGATTCGAAACGGACGAGCTTTGCCGGGTCGTCGAAGAACTTTTCGGTGATTGGAAACCGCAACCGCATTCCGCGCCCGTCGAAAGCGACCGGGGAAAACGGTACGTTCACATTCCGTACGATTCCAACCAAACACATATCGGGCTGGCATTCCCGTCGATTCCGCTGGAGCATCCGGATTACCTGGCGGCATGGAGCGGCGTCAACGCGATCAGCGGTGGCGTCAGCGGGCGGCTGTTCACCGAAATCCGTGAAAAGCGCGGGCTCAGCTACGCCGTTTCCGCTTCGTATTTGACGCTGGGCGGCCGCGGTTGCGTGTTTTGTTACTGCGGCACCACAGCGGCCAAAGCCCGGGAATCGCTCGACGTTCTCACCGAAGAATTACGGAAACTGGAATCCGGGATCGACGCCGAAGAGCTCCACCGCGTCGTCGTTCGAGCGAAATACTCGCTCGTGACGCAGCAGGAATCGACCGCCGCAAGAAGTTCGGCCCTGGCACGGGACTGGTATCACCTCGGTCGTGTGCGGACCAAGGAGGAAATCGAACGAAATTTGTCCGCGCTGACCGCCGAACGTGTCAACGCGTATTGGGCCGCTCATCCTGTCGGGCCGTTCCATGTGGTCACACTGGGGCCGGAGCCGCTGAAAGTGCCCGAGTCTTAGAGGCGTCATACATCGCTCGCAACCGGGGTGTCTTTTTCAGTTGGGCGTTTGGCGAGCATCTTGTCCGTCAACTTCGCGAACGCTTCACTCCAGACGGTCAGCAACACGAACAGGACCGGCGTCACGTAAATGCCGACCATCGTTTCAGTGAGCATGCCGCCGAACACCGGTGTCCCGATCGCGTGGCGGCTGTTCGCGCCGGCTCCGCTGGCAATCAAAAGCGGCAGGATTCCCAGGATAAACGCGAACGAGGTCATCATGATCGGTCGCAATCGGAGGCGCCCCGCTTCGAACGCGGATTGGACGATCGGTTCTCCGTTGCGTCGCCGTTCGACCGCGAATTCCGTGATCAAAATCGCGTTCTTCGCCGAAAGGCCGACCATGAGAATGAAACCGATTTGCGTGTAAATATTCACCTCGATCCCGCGAATCGCAACGGCCAAAATCGCTCCGCCGATTCCGAGTGGGACCGCCATGAGAATGATGATCGGCGTCGACCAGCTTTCGTACTGTGCCGAGAGGACGAAGAACGCGAAGATCACGGACAGCGCGAACACGTACACCGTGACACTTCCGACGCGGTCTTCCTGAAACGACATGCCGGTCCAACCGTAATCGAAACCGTTCGGCAAATCCGCGCCGAGCTGCTTGAGCGTTTCCATTCCCTGTCCGGTGCTGATTCCCGGCTGAAGCTGGGCTTGAATGTACGCGGCGGTGTAAAGTTGGAATCGCGGCAACACCTGGGGCCCGACCGTGGAACGCATTTCCGCGACCGCCCGCATGGGGACCATCTTGCCGTCCGGGTTCTTGAATTTCATCTCGAGCACGTCGTCGGCGGTATCACGATATTCCCCTTGCGCCTGGATCGTGACGTGATAGACATTGTCGAATCGATTGAAATCATTAACGTAAATAGACCCATAATACCCTTCCAGCGCGGCGAACACTTCGCTCAGGGAAACGCCCATCTTCTTGACCTTTTCGCGGTCGATGTCCAGATAAAGTCGCGGCGCGTAAGGGCGGAACGTACATTGGACCCGGGAAAAGAGTCCGGTTCTTTCCGCCCCGTCCACCATATCGGTGGCGGCATGGTAAAGCGCGTCGAAACCGTTTTCGCCTTGATCGAGAACCTCGATCTCCGCGCCGGCGGAATTGCCGAGCCCCATGATCGGCGGCGGGGGAAAAAGAAGAACCGTGGCTTCCTTGATCGTGGAAAACTTTTGCGTCCATTTCGCCAACAGCATCTCCATGGAAACCGGCGTACCGTCGGGCAATCCCGCTTTCGACTTGAAGCCCAGCCGTGTTTTGCACTTGTCCAACAGCGTCGGATAGCGGTCTTTCCACGGATCGAGTACGATCAGCCCGAAAACCGAGTTGGAGGAATTGGCGTTGTCGAGCAGCGAATGACCGTTGACCAGAATAACGGTTTCGATCCCCGTCGTATCCTTGTCGAGCATTCCCTGCATTTCGTCGACGACGTTTTGCGCACGTTCTTGTGACGCCCCTTCGGGCAGCTTGGCATCGATGTAAAGGACGCCCTGGTCTTCGTTGGGGATGAATCCGGTCGGCAGATAAACCATGGCGGCGTAAAGCCCGGCGAGAAGACCGAACCACAGCAACAAGACCCCGAACCGTCCCGCGATGACGCCCTTGACGGTGCCGAGGTAGAAGTTCGCGTAACCGTTGAAACAATAATTGAATGCGCGGAAGAGGAAGTTTTTCTTTTCGTCCGGCAGGCTTTTTCGCAGCAAAATCGCGGCCAAAGCCGGGGCGAACGTCAAAGCACACAGCGCGGAAATGCAGACCGCTCCGGCGATCGTGAGCGCGAACTGGCGGTAGATTTCGCCGACGATGCCCGGCGTCATGGCGGTCGGAATGAAGATCGACATGAGCACGAACGTCGTCGCGACGATCGGCCCGGAGACCTCGTTCATCGCTTTTCGGGCGGCGTCTTTCGCGTCGAGGTTTTCCGTATCGATAATCCGCTGCGTATTCTCGACGACGATGATCGCATCGTCGACGACGATTCCGATTACGAGAATCAAACCGAAGAGTGTGAGCGAATTGATCGTAAAGCCGATGCACCACATCAGGAAGAAACAACCGACGAGCGAAACGGGAACCGTCAGGCAGGGGATCATGGCCGCACGCCAATCCTGGAGGAACAAGAAGACGATCAATACGACGATAATGACCGCGACGTACAGCGTTTTTTTCACTTCTTCGATGGAAACCCGGACGAATTTCGTGGCGTCATAGCTGACGGACGCGGCGACCTGATCCCCCAGGATGTTCGACATTGAAGCGAGTTCCTTGGCGACGTTGTCGGCGACCTGGAGCGAATTGGCTCCCGGATTCTGGTAGATTGCGGCGGTCGTGTTGGGAAGTCCGTCCCGCTGCGATTTGGTCAGGTAGCTGACCGCGCCCAGTTCGATCATCGCGACGTCCTTGAGCCGTAAAATGCTGCCGTCCGAAGAGGTCCGCAGGATCATGTCCTCGAACTGCGACACATGCTCCAAGCGGCCCAGCGTGGTCAGGGCGACGTTGTCGACCGTTCCTTTCGGGGTCGGTGGCTCTCCGATCCGGCCCGCGGCGACCTGGATGTTCTGTTCCTGGAGGATCGAAACGACTTCCTGCACGGAAATACTGCGCGTCGCCAGAATCTCCGGATTGAGCCAGATTCTCATACTGAAGTTCGTCGTGTCGAAAACCGTGAAATCCCCGACACCATCGACCCGAGAGAGCCGGTCCTGGAGATTCGCGACGACGAAGTTGGTCAGGTAAATACCGCGTGCCTGCTTCTCTTCTTCGGTCATCTTGAAAGTTCCGGCGTCTTTGGCTTGCCGGTCTTTCGGTTCGTAGAAGTTGAGTACGACGACCATATTGGGGGATTTCTTCTTGACCGTGACGCCTTGCCGGGTCACTTCGTCGGGCAGGACCGGTTCGGCGATTTTCACGCGGTTCTGGGTGAGGACCGTCGCCATGTCGGGATCGGTTCCGACCTCGAACGTCACGACAATCGTCATGTTCCCGTCGCTGGTGCAGGACGTGGTCATGTAGAGCATCCGATCGACGCCGTTAACCTGTTTCTCGATCGGCATCGCAACGGTATCGACCAGCGTTTCGGCACTGGCGCCGGGATAGCTCGCCGTGATGACGACGGTCGGCGGTACGATATTCGGAAACTGCGAGACCGGCAAAAAGAGCGCCGCGACCGCCCCCATGAGGAGAATCAACAGCGAGATGACGCACGCGAAAATCGGACGGTCGATGAAATAATGAGAAATGGACATGGGGGAAGTTTTGACGCCGTTAAGTTGCTGGGACCGCAGGCATCTTGCCTGCACCGGGGTCAGCGGGCTTCCAGCCTGCGATACGAAACGGTCAGACACCCTGCAAACGGTCCCGAGTCGCACTCTGGCAGGCTGGAAGCCTGCGGTCCCAGGAAAAAAACACGTTTAGCTGCGTTGCTGGTGTTACTGCTATTTTTTCGTCGGCGTAATCGGTTTGCCGTTCCTGGCTTTGAGGGTGCCGAGGGAGACGTATTTTTCGCCGGCTTTGAGTCCTTCGAGGACGACCTGCGTGTTGTCCGTCTGCAAATCGCCCAACACCACGTCGCGGCGGTGGGCGACGTTCTTTTCATCAACGACGAAAACGTACGAACGATTCATGTCGGTCATGATCGCGGTCGATTGGATCAGCAGGGCACCGGGATTGGTCGTCAGCGGTATCCGAACACGGCAGATCTGGCCGGGGTAAATCTCGCTGTGCTCGTTCGGAATTTCACCCCGCACCTGAATCGTTCCGGTCGAGCGGTCGATCGTGTTGCTCGTCATGTCGATCAGGCCGGTAAACGGATACTGCGTTTTGTTCGGCTGAGCCCCTTTGATCGTTCCAACCTGAAACGGAATTCTCAGCGCCTCCGCATCGCTTGTCGCGGCAACCGGTTTGGCGGGTTCGGAGCCGGGAGGTTGCGGATTCGCCTTGAGTTCCGATTGCTTTCGGGCCTCTTTGATTTCGGCGAGCCGTTTTCGCAGAGCTTCCGTTTCCGGCGGAAGTTTTGCCGGAGCCATGTCACGTATTTTATCGAACTGCGCGTCGCTGATGTCGAAATAAATGTAAATCGGACTCATCCCGGCAACGCTGGTCAGCGTGAGATTCGAGCCGCTCGTGCTGCTAATGCCGTTGGACGTGTTCAGACTGCTCGGTCCGACCAAATTGCCGATGTCGACCAGATTGCGATCGACTTTTCCGTCGATCGGACTGCGAACGTCGGTATAACTGAGATTCAGCTTTGCTTGGGCGAGATCGGCTTGCGATTTGAGGATTCCGGCAGCGGCTTCGTCCCGGTTGGCCTGATCGGCGTCGAGATTTTCCTGCGGCAAGGTTTTTTCGGCGACGAGAATTTTGGTTCGTGCGAGATTCGCCTCCGTCATGCGAAGCTGAGCTTTGGCGGAGGCGAGGGACGCTTCGGCGGATTGGACGGCGATTTTATATTGATCCGGTTCGATCAGGAAAAGAGGTGATCCGGCCGGCAAAGTGTCCCCCGGCGTATAGCGAATTTCCCGGAGAAAACCGGAGACTCGGGCTGGAATATTGACGAATTCATATGCTTCGGCGTGTCCGGTCGTGTCGAGGAAAACCGGCACATCCCGGGTTTGCACTTCGTCGACATCGACCTGCGGCGCCGGTCGGGGCGGGGCCGTTGCACGCGCATGGCAACCGATAAACAGCGGCAGGAGGAAAAGAAACAGAAAAACCGAGCGAAACATCGTTGTCATCCTTTGAGCAGCCGTGGTAATTTAGGCAAAGTAGGAAATGGATAATCAGGTTGAAGCAACCAAAACGCCGGTCCCCTCGCCCCGGTATTCCGGGGGCGAGGGGACCATCTTCACAAATAGAAATTTCCACTGTTTTTTGGCTTTTTTATCATTTTACCGCGTCGCCTTTGAACAACACAATTAGGGATGCACCCTTTCCCTGAATTATAGCAACGCGGACTCGAGAATCAATTTTCGAAATGAATACCCCAGGAAGCGGGTACAGTCGCATTCACGTCAATTCTCTTCGATGATCGACATGAGCTTGACTAAATTGAAGACGATGAAGAAAACGACCACGACCGCGGCGATGATCTTCAATGTCGTAAAGAAATTGCCCGGCCGATCCGCAGCGTTAAGAGCCGATTCGGACAATAACACTTCGTCGGCGTCCGCATCCCAAAGCGGAGTCGGGGTCGGCGGCGGAACGGCCATCGCGATCCGCTCGTTCGGCTGGCTGAGCCGGTAGGTGTCGTTTTCGGCGACATTCGGGCGATTTTTCGTCGGGCCAAGTACAGTATTATTGTAGTAAACCTCAGAAGGCGCCGGTTTGGACGATTGCGTCACTTTTTCCGGAGGATTCGTATTTTTGGAAAAATCGGGAAAATTCGGGTAAAACGACAACTGTCCCGGTCGTGCGGCGGTCTGTGCCGGTTTCATTTCGCGCGAGGATGCGGAGCCGCGACCGTTTCTCGGATCGGAATAGGTCTGTTGCGCCGACGGCCGCGCCGGATCAGAGCGGGCGGAATTCTTGTATATGAGCGAACCGTCGACCATCTGCTGCCGAAAAAGCTCCGCTCCCTCGGTCAGTTTGTGCTGCGGAGAACGCGGTTCAATGGAAGCGAACAGCTTTTCCGGTTCTGCGGGAGCCGATTTGATCCGCTCTTTCGACTGTTGTTCCAGGAAAAACCGAACCCGACCGCAGAAGCTACCCGCCGTATTCCAGTTGTCGGACCCGAAAAGCACGCCGGCCAGTTCCCCCTTTTGGTTGAAGATCGGACCGCCGCTGTCCCCCTGCCGTGCTTCGACAGACAGTTCGACAAATTCGTTCCGCAGCCCGATTTCGGGGGTGATATACTGCGTACAACGTCCGCCGACCAAGCGATACGGCCCGCTCCCGTACCCGGCAATCCAGAGCGGATCGCCGACTTTCGGGGCGGTTTTCGCAATGGAAACCGTCGGGGTTGCTTCCGGTTTGGAGATCATCAAGGCCGTCAGATCCCACGTGGAATCGTAAGAGACGATCGCCGCATAGGACGCGAATCCGTTCGGAAAATGGACCTGGACCAGTCCGGCGGAATCTCTCACGACATGCCAATTCGTTATGACGATTCCGTAAAAACCGGAAGAATCGACATAAGTTCCGGACCCGAACACGTGAGTTCGCCCTCCTTTATCGAACGCGATGATCCGGGCGACCGACGGATGCGGATCGGTCGCCGGGTTCCAAGCGGTCGTCCGCGAAGAAGCGGGCGGTTTCGCGGCGTTTGTTCGTGGAACTTCGGCTTGATTCCATTGAATCGCGACTTTGGGATCGGTTGCGGACGACGGAGCGGAAATTTCGGGGTTTTTCGAAACTTCGTGCAGGGCGGCGACGGTGGACTTTTCGGCGGTCGGGCGGTTCAAATCCAAAATCGAGCGAAGGATCGGCGAAGAATCCTGGGGCGTGACACTCTCGGGAACACTGGAGCGGCTGGCAGGACCGCGTGCCGACCCAAAATTTTGCGCAAAGAGAACGTCCGACGCAATCCCGATATTTTGCGTCAAAAGAAGCAACGGTAGTAGGAAGACGATTCTCAACAGCAAAGACTTGCTCTGGTCATTACTCAATCCGCGAATTACGTCTTTGGAATTACGTCTTTCCACAAATCCGCAATTCCTAATTCATAATTCAAAATTCATAATTCACATTATTCCCTCGGCCGATTGCACGGCTGGGGATTGCGGCGCTGCGTTTCGCTTTGGATGATTCGCTTGAGGAGATCACTTCGGAGTTTTTGTAGCTCTTTGGTTTTTTCCGCCTGCTCTTTCTCCGTCTTCATCGTTTGTTTAACTGGCTTGGACACTCTTGGATGAGTTTGAACATGAAAAGCTTTTTCGCCGATCCCCGACTCTTGCCGTTTTTGCACTGGACGGCATTATCCTAGTTTCGGTCATCTCGCCGGGTGGAATAAGAAAACCCGAACGGTCCAGCAAATCGCTTGTTGGAGAGAAACTCAATGCAATCGTTTAACTTTCGCTGTTCCGCAAGGTTCGCTTCGCTTCCCATGCGACTCTTCTTGGGCAAGAAATGAAAACAGGCCGCTTCCGAAGAAACGACCTGCCGTAAAACCTTGGTATATTACCGCCGTCCGCCGTCGCGTCCGCCGCCGTAACCACCTTCCCGACGTCGGAATCCACCGCCGCCTCCGCCTCCTCCACCACCACCGCCGGGACGCGGCGGTTTGGGCCGTGCTTCGTTGACTTTGAGCGTGCGATCGCCGAGTTCCTTTCCGTCCATGGCGTCAATCGCGGACTGGGCTTCGGCGTTGTTGTTCATTTCCACGAACCCGAAACCTTTGGAGCGACCGGTTTCCCGATCCGAAATAATGTCGACCGAGTCCACGGTCCCAAATTCTTCGAAGGCGTTCCGGAGATCGTCTTCATTCGTACGATAGGCAAGATTGCCGACGTAAATCTTCATAATCAATTCTCTTCTGCCGCTTGAAGGAAAAACAACCGAATATCACCTCAAGCAGCCGGAGAAAAACATTCGTGATGCCGGATCAAGGGGGCACCGCCCTGGAGTCAATTACTAATTACTAATTACAAATTGCTTATTACCGATGTTTTTCAATGAGTAATTCGTAATTTGGAATTCGTAATTAATCATTGGAGGCGGCGGGAATTGAACCCGCGTCCCGAAAGTCGTTCCATACAAGCGTCTACGTGTGTATTCGATTCTTTGGTGTTTAATCGTTGCGAGCCCTTATCGACGACGGTTCCGCGCGGACGATTCGGAAACGGTTTTTAGCCCCCGGCGTGTCCGACGTGACCGGGAACGATCCGAAATTACGGCCGAATTTTACGCCACTTCGGCGGCAGCGCAAGTTCGGGGTCGCCTTTTCTTAGGCGGCCATTGCCATTTTAGGTTCGGCAATTGAATTTGTAGTCGGCTTTTTACGTGGCCTGCTGACCAACCACGACACGCAACTTGAACTTCCCGTACCCGGTCGAACCCAG
>JAVBPO010000046.1:0-25941 GCA_031549565.1 Thermoguttaceae bacterium | reverse complement strand
GCGCGGTTGAAGCAGACGGGAGCAGAGTGGGATCGGGCTCGTGTGGACCGGATGGGCGTGATCTGCTCGATTTTTTACGGCGAGCAGTGGAATGATTACTGGAAAGCTGCACGTTAGCCCCCAGAAAATTTGCGCGCACCCCCGGGGAGCGAAAACGCGGGAGGATATTGAGTTTTCTCCTTACTCCCAACTGAACGACGCTTCGGATTCGCCGACGGAAAGTTGGAAGCGGTCACCGGAGATTTTCGAGGAGTCGGCAACCGGGCTCCCCTGCGATTGCCGTGCGTAAAGTGCGGCGATATTCGCAAATGGGCTGGAACTTTTGTCCGTTTGAGCCGACTGGAGGATTTGCGTCAAACCGGCCAGTTTCGAGATTTCCTCAAATTTTTTCGTCAACTCGTCGTTTCCGGCGAGCAGCTCGTTGATTTTCGCTTTGTCCGGATGTTCGCCCGCGACGAGGAGATTTCCGTCCGCCCCTTTTTTCAGGTCGATCGGTTGACTCGCATCGATTCCCGCGGCTTTAACCTGGTCGAGAAAATCGCCCTGGAATTTGTCGAGCTTCATCTGAAGCATCTGCGAGAGCATTTCGGCGCGTTGTTTCAGGCTTTCGATCCCGATCATGTCCATTTCGACATCCCCGGTCCCGGCGATTTCCTGATTCAAAAACGCCTGCGCCTTTTGCGCGGCGAGGGAAATCGATAATTGATCCTTTCCCCCCGCTTCGACCATACTGGTCGTCGGTTTTTCCTGGGGAGTCGGTTTCTTCAGATGCAGCAAATTCTGCATCATTCCCGTCAGTTGAGAAGCGGAAGAAAACATGGGCGTAATTTTGAAAGGAGGGTGGTTTGCGGGGCAGACGGCAGAGATCAGACATCGGGTCCTGAAATCTGCTGTCTGATGTCTGCCGTCTTGCACTCAATCCCCGTAGCGTTCCTGGTGCATTCGTTTGATTCGTTCGACGATCGAGCTGTGCATTTGACTGACGCGGCTTTCGGACAAGTCGAGCGTCATACCGATTTCTTTCATCGTCAATTCCTCGTAGTAGTAGAGGATGATGATCAGCCGTTCGCTTTTCGTCAGTCCGCGGGTAAAAGCGCGGATCAAATCGACTTTTTCGAGCCGTTCGGTCGGATCTTCGCCGCGCTGGTCAGTGAGAATGTCGATTTCCCGAATATCTTTGAACCCGTCGGTTTCCCCCCATTTTTTGTCAAGACTGGTGATATTGACGCTGTGCGTTTCGGCGAGCATCGCCGGGAGCTCCGCGACGTCGATGTTCAGGTATTCGGCGACCTCCATATCGTACGGTTTACGGCCCAGTTCGAATTCGAGCGTCTTGTACGCTTCGTTGAGTTTGCTCGCCTTGGACCGAATCATTCGGGGCACCCAATCCATGGAGCGGAGTTCGTCGAACATCGCTCCCTGAACTCGCGGCATACAGAAGGTCTCGAACTTGACCCCCCGGGCAATATCGAACGCATTGATCGCGTCCATGAGTCCGAACGTACCGGCGGAAATCAGGTCGTCCAATTCCACTTCATCCGGCAAACGGGACCAGAATCGTTCGGCGCGGTTGCGAACCAACGGCATATACCGCTCGATCAAAGCGTTGCGCAAATACTGATTCGACGGGTTCTCTGCGAACGCGTACCAAAGTTCTTCCGCGTCTCCCAGTTGCGGGCGGCTCGGATACTCCGCGGTTGCGGTTGCCGTCGAGTTATTTTCTTCGGCGAAAAGAGTCGTCAACCCCATTTCCAAATTCCTTTTCGGTAAACCAAGACGATAATTTCCCCTCTTGAGCGGGGGCGAGTTTTTGTTCGATGGGGAACAATAACAACTTTTCCCAATCAGGGAAAGAACGATTTTTTATTTTTTTCAAAATCGTTCGATGAATCACGCCCGTTTCTCCCAGTCTGCGTATGTTATCTGGTTTATGGCTATAGAGTGTAGGCTCAGTGGTTTCCGGTTAAAAGATCACGCAAATAGTTGACATTTCGTCCGTTTTCTTATCGATTGGTTTTTCTTTTTTTTGCTTCTATGTCGCGTTCGTCCCCAAACGCTTGCGTATATACTGTAAACGGGAACAAAATGTTCTTTTGACAGGATTTACAGAATAAACAAGATATTGCGGAGATTTTTCGAGACGGTAGCACAAAAGTTGGAGTTTTCCTCTTCGCCCCAACGGGGCAGTGCATAACAGCCCAGGGCAACGCCCTGGGTTCACGGTCCCGTTTCCTCACGGTCGCCCTGAAAGGGCAGTGCATCAGTAGGGTTTCCACTGCCCTTACAGGGCGGCTGTTCGTTGGGGGGCGAAACCCAGGGCGGCGGCGCGTACGCCTTGCCCTGGGCTGTTATGCACTGGCCTTTCAGGCCGAAGATTCAAACCAGAAAATTTATTGCGGCTGTCTCGAATTTTTCCTAACCTATCCTGAAAATCTTGTTTATCCTGTCGAAAAAACGCACATTTTCTGGCCGTTTGGGGTATATAACCGAACGAGCCGCTCTAAAAATATCATCTTTTACGCAATAATTCTTTCGAACCGTGCTTTAAAAATGAACAAATATCGATCGGCTGCGAACGGAGACTTAGCGTCCGAGAAAATGGTGGATCGTGTCCAGCAGATGCTGTGAGTTGATCGGTTTGACGCAATAGGCGTCCATCCCGGCTTGGAGACACTTTTCCTCGTCCCCTTTGGTCGCATTGGCGGTTAACGCAATAATCGGAATGCGCAACGGATGATCCGGCAAGAGGAATGCGCGGTCCTTTTCGTAATCCCGCAAAATCCGGGTCGCCTCGAACCCGTCCATTTCCGGCATTTGGCAGTCCATGAGCACGATGTCGTATTTTTGACGCTTGACCGCTTCACACGCTTCCACGCCGTTGGAGGCAACGTCGCAATCCCAGCCTTTGTTGGCCAGAATCTCGCGAACGACAATCTGGTTGATACTGTTGTCCTCCGCAACCAGAACGCGAACCGGTGAGGACGGAGAATCGGCTTGTTGCGGTCGGATATCCTTCGGTCGCTCCGAAATCGGCTCCGGTTTCGCTTTGATCCCCATTTGCGCAGCGACCGCATCGATGATCGCATTGAACAACGTGGAACTGTAAATCGGTTTGTTCAACCGGAAAACTCCGGACCCTTCGCCTGACTCGTCGATCGAGGAGTCGGAAAGCGATTGGAGAAAGACGACCGGCATTTGCGCGACGGACTGTTCCGGATTGGCTTGAATTTCCCGGACGAGCTCACGACCGTCGCCGTCCTCCAAGGCACCGTCGATGATCGCCAGTTGAAACGGCTGCCCTTGTTCGGCGGCTTCGCGGATCGCTTCGGCGGCTTTCGATTTGGAGACGAAACTGGCCGCTTTCATTCCCCAGGAACGGAGCTGTTCGGCGAGCGATTCCCGAAGGAGTACATTTTCGTCGACAATGATCACGGTCCGACCGGACAGATCGATCGAACCGTGTCGGACGCCCGACTTCGATTCGCCGGAGGTCGTCGTTTCCGTCAATTCCGACTCGTTCGAGAAAGGAATAGTCTCCAACGGCAGTTCGACGCGGAAAACCGTTCCGCGACCGAGTTCGCTTTCGACACTGATTTCGCCCCCCATCAGCTGAATGAGTTGCCGGGAAATCGCCAAACCCAATCCGGTTCCGCCGAATCGCCGTGTCGCGGAGGTGTCGACCTGCGAAAACGATTGAAACAGTATGCTGAATTGGTCCTCGGGAATGCCGATTCCCGTGTCGCGGATTTCCAGGATGATATGGCAGAAGTTTTCCCGCTCCGGAAGCGGCGCCGCAGACATCTGCAACCGCACGCCGCCGGTTTCGGTGAACTTGACCGCGTTGCCGACGAGATTGACGAGAACCTGTCGCAACCGCTGTCCGTCGCCTCGCACGTAACGGGGAACGTCGGGAGCCGTGACATTGCACAGTTCGAGCCCCTTGTCCGCAGCTCGGCTGGCCAGAATTCCGAGCACGGATTCCGACACTTCGTGCAAATCGAACGGTTCGTGGTCGATTTCCAACTTGCCCGCTTCGATTTTGGAAAAATCGAGAATGTCGTTGATGAGGAAAAGGAGCGTCCGGCCTGAAGCGCGAATCAGTTGAGCGTATTCGCTCTGCTTCGGGGACAGATCCGTCTGTTGCAGCAACTCCGACAGCCCGATCACGCCGTTGAGTGGTGTGCGGATTTCATGACTCATGGTCGCCAGGAACCGGCTTTTCGCCGCGTTGGCCTGCTCCGCTTTCTTGGCGAGTTCCCGCGCATGATTGGTGGACTGTTCCAACTCTTTGTTGGTTTCGGCGAGTGTCTTGAGCGTCTGCTCCAATTGAAGGAGCGCATCTTTTTCCGTCCGGATGTCCAGCAGCGTTCCTCGAATGGCGTAGGGTTTACCGGCGGTATCGAGCAACGGGACTGCCGAACAACGAAACCACAATAATTCCCCGTTTTTGTGATAAGAACGGAATTCGATGTTTCGGACCAGCGGAACGGTTCCCCCGAGCAAGTCGCGCACATGCCCCTCGAGCAACGGGTGGTATTCCGGCGCGATAAAACCGTAAAATGATCGGCCCAGAGATTCTTCCGGCGCAAAACCGGTTGTCTGATAAAACTGCTTGGAAAAATAGGTAAACCGACCTTTGAGATCAATTTCCCAGAGCAATTCCCCGGTTGCGGCGATCGTATCGCGGAACCGTTTGTCCGACTCCTGAAGTTCATCCAGTAATTTTCTGTGCCGAATCGCCGAAGCGATCAGCAAACCCGCGCTTTGGAGAATCCCTTCTTCGGTCGGCGTCCAAACCCGTTCTTGATGGCAGTCGTCGAAACCGATGAACCCCCAGAGATTTCCATCGAAGAAAATCGGGGTTCCGAGCATGGAAAGATTCCCCTGCTCCGTGAACAGGGTTTTCGCTTCTTCGCTCATCCGGTCGACCGTGGAGTTGACCGCTTCCCCTTTTTCGAGGACTTCGACCCACTCGGCAAGCACCCCTTCGCAGGGTATGTCGGTCGTCGTCTCTTTGCCGGCTTGCGGCGGGGCTCCTTCGGACCATTCGTAAATTTGAGTTCCGAAGCGTTTTCCGGTTTCGTCGACGTACATTTGCCAAATGTAAACCCGGTCGACTTTCGTGGCCCGGCCGAGCAGGTCGAGGACTTTCCAAATCGCATGTTCAAAATCTTCACGCTCCGACAGGAGTAATTGGGCCGTTTGGTTGGTCGCCAGGAGCAGTCCTTCCTGCTGTAGTAAGACGCTCTCGGCTCTACGCTGGGAAGTCACATCGGAGAGATAAACCAGATTGTGGTTTTCCTTGACACGAACCGCGGACACTTCCAGGTGTTTTTCTTCGCCGGTGTCGGCTCGAATGACCGTTTCGGTCACGGGAACGGCACCTTTGGTCAACAATTCATTCAGTTTTTCCAGTAGGTAAGCCCGGACCAGCGGCGTCTGTTTTTCGCCGAGATCGTAGCGGCCGACTTCATCACTCGTGCGTCCGAGAATCTTTTGAACCGCCGGATTGAAAATGACGTACCGCCCCTGGTCATTCAAAACGGCGATCCCGTAAGGCGCGTTGTCGATGTAGAGCTGGAGTTCCTCTTCGTTCTTTTTGGCGGCTTCGGCGTGGAGATACCGCTCCGTGATATTCCGCGACAGGCCGAGCAGTCCGCCGGGCGAACCGTCGGGAAGACGCATCGGCGTTTTCACCGTTTCCAAGAGGACTCGCCGACCGTCCGGATAATCGACCCATTCTTCGTTGGTTCGTTTCGTCCCAATATCCTGCGCTTTAGCATCTTGTTCCCGGAAGAAGTCGGCAACTTCTTTCGTGAAAAGTTCGTGATCCGTTTTTCCGACGATTTCTTCGACCGACCTCCCGACGAACTCGGCAAACGGTGGATTGGCCGCAATGTAAACGCCCTGAGCGTCTTTGGCGAACACCATGTCGGGGAGCGAACGAAGTATTTCTTCGAGCAAAAACGCATCCCGCGTGGTTTGAGACGGAAGCATGGAAATGATCTTTTGAGCGGGGGCCCGGTCCGCTTTTTGAGAGGAGTAAAGGAATCGTGATTCGACCTCGATTGACTGCCGATGCGGGCGATTATATAACCGGAGCCAAGTCGCGTAAAGCCGTGACAAAAAAAGAACGAAAAAGAGCGGTGCGTGCAAAATTTTCCGGGAACATTCCTGGGACCGCAGGCATCTTGCCTGCACCTGGGTCTGCGGGCTTCCAGCCCGCAACATGAAACGGTCAGACGCCCTGCAAACGGCGCCCGATCGCCCACTGGCAGGCTGGAAGCCTGCGGTCCCAGGTTGCCTTCTTTGGAAAAGATACACTCCACGGCGCAACGTGACACCATGAAACCGATTCAATCCTACCTACTTCCATTTTTTCTTTGCTTCATTGGGGCGTCCTGTTTTGCCGCGGACCGGTTCGAATCCGATTCCTGTGCGCAGTGTCATGAAAAGGAGCATCGGTTCTGGAAATCGTCGGACCACGCCCATGCGATGGACCACGCAACGCCGCAAACCGTCCTCGGCGATTTTAACGACCGGAAATTACTTCACATCGGCTTCGACGATCTCGCTTTGCTTCCGGACGACGATGTCGCAACGATCGCCCGCAATCCCGAACTGACACCACGCGATTTCGCCGTTGCGCTCTTTGACGCCAAATCCGGAATTGCCGAAAAGTTGAAGCGGTCCATTCCTCTGGACGTCGAAATCGAACATCTCCGCAAAATCGGCTTCACCCGACCGGGCGAAATCGCGACCGCGCAACGTAAAATTACCGACCGCGTTCTCGCCCTGCACGAAGCCGGGAAAATCCCTCTCGACTTCGCGACGCGTTTCCGGATGTTTCAAAAAGACGGTTCGTATTTTATCACCGCCGACGGGCGGGACGGCAAGCCGAACGATTTTCCGATCAAGTACGTGCTCGGAGTCCGTCCACTCCAACAGTATCTTACCGAACTGCCGGACGGCCGTGTGCAATGCCTCCCGGTCGCCTGGGACGTCGCGAGGCAGCAGTGGTACCACCTTTACCCGAAGGAAAGAATCCTCCCGGACGACCCGCTGCACTGGACTAGGCCGCTGCAAAACTGGAATCAAATGTGCGCCGATTGTCACACCACGGAACTGCAAAAGAATTACGATCTCCGCACGAACACTTATCGTACCGAATGGACCGAAATGCGCGTCGGCTGCCGGGCGTGTCACCTTCCGGCGGAAAAGAATGGTGTCGCGAAAAACGATTGTCCGTATCCGTCGACGTTTTCGACCGATTCCCACGCGTTGACTTCCTGCTTGTACTGCCATACCCGCCGCCGTACCTTGACCACCGGGCATCTGACACCGGGCGACGATTTTCTCGACCGTTACGTTCCCGAAACGCCGGACCGGCCGATCTATTATCCCGACGGACAGATTCTCGATGAAGTTTTCGAGTACGGCTCCTTCCTCCAGTCGCGGATGTACCACCAAGGCGTCACGTGCGGCGATTGCCACGATCCGCATTCGCTCCAACTGAAGTTCGAGGGGAACCGGCTTTGTACGCAGTGTCATTCGCCGGACATTTACGATACGCCGCGACACCATTTTCACGAAAAACCGTCGGGAAGCGGTTGCGTCGACTGCCACATGCCGCCGGCGATGTACATGGTCACGGACCGGCGTCGTGATCACGGCATGCAAAAGCCGCGACCGGAGTTGTCGCTAGAGCTCGGCGTTCCCAACGGCTGCAATTTGTGTCACGACAACCGCGAAAAAGGGGAAGACGCCGCCTGGGCCAAGTCGTGGACGGATAAATGGTACGCCGCCAAACGACAAGCCGCGGTCGGATACGGCGGGACGCCGGAATACGGATCCCATTACGCCTACGCGATTTCACTGGGACGAGCGTCGGATCCTGCCGGTATCACGCCGCTCATTGCCGTTGCGAAAGAGAAGAACGGCCGCGAAATCCGTCCGATCACCCGTGCGAGTGCCGTCGCGCTTTTGGAACGATATGACACCCCGGAAGCCCGAGACGCCGCCCGGGACATGCTCGCCGATCCACAGGGAATCGTCCGGCTCGCCGCGGTGGGGACCATGGAATCATTTCCGCCGGACAGGCGACTGGAATACCTCGCCCCGATGCTCCGCGACCCGCTCCGCGCGGTCCGGATCGAAGCGGCCCGGATCCTCTCGCCGATCCCGATGCGTGAATTTCCGCCGGATGTTTACGAACACTGGAAAACGGGCGCCCGGGAATACCTCGATTCGCTGGCCGCGAACATTGACACCGCACCGGCTCACCTGAACCTTGCCGTTTTCCGGTATCACCAGGCGATGGCGCGTTTTGCCGCCGAGAGAAATCCGACCCGGGATTCGTTTCTCCTAGCGACTGAACCGGTCGTAAAAACATACAAGACGGCGATTTACCTCGATCCGCTGTTTCTCCCGGCTCGGATCAATCTCGCAATGCTCTACGACGAACGTGGTGAGAGTGACGCCGCGGAAAAAGAGTTTCGCAAAGCCCTGGAAATCGAACCGAAGCAGGGAGAAATCCATTATTCGCTCGCCCTGCTTTTAGCGCAACAGAACCGAATTCCCGAGTCGGTCGCGGAGTTTGAACAAGCGGTTGCGTTGACGCCGAACCATGCCAGAATGCGCTACAATTACGGCTTGGCGCTGATGAAACTCGAGCGACCGGACGACGCGAAAAAGCAACTGACCGAATCGCTCCGACTCGACCCGAATTCCCTCGATGCCGCCAGGGTGCTGAACATGCTTAACAGTACCCTTGAGAAGGAACGCGATAAAATGGATAAATAGGCATACATAAGGTGGTCAACAGGAAGAAATTTCGATCTGAAAAGATGGTCCCCTCGCCCCCGGTCGTCCGGGGGGGAGGGCTAGGGTGAGGGGGTGGAGCGGTTTGACGCCTCATTTCCCCTCACCCTAACCCTCTCCCCGGAATACCGGGGAGAGGGGACCGGTGGTTTGGCTGTTGTAATCTGTTTATCTCCGCATACTTGACCGGAATTACCGCAAATTTTTATCGCATTAATTTCATTCTCCGATCGTTCGGAGTTTCAACAGTTCGGGAATCAGTAAACGCATGGCTCGCGAACGGTGTGAAATCGCCTGCTTGACACTCGGGTCGAGTTCGCCGAACGTTTTGTGATATTCGACGATCTCGAACAACGGGTCGTACCCGAAACCACCGGTTCCTTTCGCGGCGAAAAGAATCAGACCGCGGCAATACGCTTCGGAAACGGCACGAATTTCGCCCGAGGGATCCGCAACCGCCGCGGAGCAAGTGTAATAGGCGGTCCGTTTTTCCGTGGGAACTCCCTCCAATTTTTCTAACAGCAGTCGATTGTTTTTCTCGTCCGTCGCGTCCGGATCGGAGAATCGAGCGGAATAAATGCCCGGTGCTCCATCGAGAAAATCAACACAAATCCCACTGTCTTCGGCAATGACCCATTCTCTGAGAAAAGCGGCTTGCTGCGAAGCCTTTTTTCGAGCGTTTTCCGCAAAGCTCGCTCCGTCTTCGACGACCTCGATTTTTTCCGGAAAATCGGCGAGCGTCCGAATTTCAATTCCGACCGCGTCGAGCAAATCCTGGAGCTCAAGCCCTTTTTTGAGATTATTGGTTCCGAGAACAAAGACCGCCCTGGACGTGCGCTGTTTCATAGATGTACCTCAAACTGCATATAGGACGGCATCTAAATAATAAAGGCTGTAGGCTGTAGTGGTGAATTTGGTTTGGTCTTTGGTCAATTCGCATCGCCCCGTTAGCGCCGGGGCTTGCCCCGGGCTGGGCTGCGAGGACGGCTTCACTTGAGGGCGTTTGGTGGAACGAAACATTTCACATCACAAACGCGGGGCAAGCCCCGCCGCTAACGGGGCTTTTTCCAAATCAACGCAATATCAAGCCAAATTCACCATGCCATAAAAAAACGGCTCCCGAAAGGAAGCCCCTGACACCTGAAAGGTACTCCTTATGGCTGCTTGGTTTCCCACCTGACCAGGTTCAAAGCCTCCCACTGCCGGGGCTTCCCTTCGAAAGCCGCGAAATTGCATCGACGCAAAAGAATAAAATCGAGAAGTCATTCTAGCCGCGAAAGAGCGCCCGTAAAAGGAGGGGGGATAGCTCGTGCGGTTTACCCATTCTGTTTTTTCGGAATAATTAGGATTATTACTGCAATCGAACTACGGTTGGGTCGATGATAAGGAATGACGACTTCCCGAAGTGGAAGGAAACGTCTCGAATCACCCCCCCAGACAGGAGCCTTTACTATGGGCCGGCAACGACCGTTCGAACATACCCCGCAATCTTCATCCGACACGCATTTTCGGGCATATCCCGAGTCGGAACACGAAATCGAAACCGACTTCCCGGAGCCGCGAGCCGAAGAACATCCGGTGTTCATCGCGAAAATGCCGAGCCTGGAAGAACCTCGGCCCATCAAGCCCGCCATGGAATTTCAAACGATCTGGAATCGTATTTTCGATTTTTCCCGAGGCGTTTCGGATCGGCAGCAGATTCTCTCGCTCTGGTGCGTGGTCGCGGTTCTCGTTTGCTTGCTTTTCTGGAGCTTCGTTCGTAATCCGGGATCGCCGAAGGAGCAACATGTTCACGCCGCCGTGGAAACGGAATCGGAAAAAGCATTCCAATACCGAAGCGAAACTTCGCAGTCCGCCAAGCCGGAAAAAAAATATGGAGAACGAATCGCGCTGAACGAAACCCCTCGTTCTGTTCGCGAACTGGAAGACGATGAGGTTTCATTGGTCTTGCCGACTACAAGCATCGATCTTTCCGAGACAAATCCGAGTTTTGAGCCGGTCAACCAGAATTCCCGATACGCTCCGGAGCAACCGGTTCGGTCCAACACGCAATCTGCCTGGGATCGGGACATTCCGACGATTCCCGCCGCAGTCCCTCCGCCGACGGCTTCCGGAGCTTGGGAAGGCAACTCATTTTCCGCAAACGAATCGGGCGCGGATTTCTCGGCTTTGACAAGTGAACAATGGGGAAATTCCGCAAGGGACTACCGACAAAGCCCCCAAAATACCCAAGCACCCTACACCGCACAATCCTATTCGCAGCCTGCTCCGACAAGTCAGGCTCCCATGAACCGATACGATGAACCTCACGTCAGCCAGGTCCAGTATCTCCAGCAGTCGAATGTGTCTGGTTTTGACAACGGGCGAGGACAAAATCCGCAGCAGGGTGCATCTCCGTATTCGCAACAGGTCAATCCGATCCCCGGCAATACGATGTCTCCGAGCAATGCTCCACTCCAAGGCTCCCCGACTTACGGAGGCGAAACGATCCGAAACGCGACGGCTCAGTTCGACCGACCGAACGGGTACTCCGATCGCGAGATCGGATACCAGCAGGGCGCCGAAGGAAATTATGGACGTTCGATGAATTCTTCCTACAACGTCGCCGGTTCCCGGGAAGAGATTCCCGCGACGCCGACGAACAACACCTACCGCAATCCGGGGACGGTTTCACCTGAAACGAACCGGGACGCTTATTACGCGAACACTCCTCAAGATATTCGGAACCAACCGCAATTTGCCGCGACCAATACGGTTCCTCGATTCGACGGCCAATCCGGTCAAGCGCCCGTTCAACAACAGCCTTCGCCGTACCAGCTTCCCCAGCAACAGCAATACGTCCAACCAACTTACGGCCAACAGCCCATCACCGCCGGAAACAACAGCGGACAGATGCGGTACTAATTTAGAGGATAGGGGACAGAGGACAGAGGACAGGAAAACCATGCTCATTGATTGATACATTTACCACTCCTCAAGAATTGCGAAGCAATTTTCACTATCCTCTATCCTCTCCTTTTACAGTTTTTAGCTCGACGAACCACCATCACCTTATGGCTTTGGAAGAATTATTCAAACGACAAAGAGCGGTCAAGGGCGTCTGTGCGAAAACGGAGGTCGAACCGGCCGAGCAATGGATCAGCCGGATGTCGCATACGGCCGAGGAAAAGGTTCGCTCACTCCAAAAAGTGGAACCAAACTCCCCCGACAAGGATCATTCTCGTGAACTCGAAGCGAAAACCTGGCTCGATTCCCCGGAAATCTCGGCGGAAGCGCGACTGCTTCGCTTCGATCAATCGGCCGCCGAAAAATTTTCCGGAACGCGAAAGCCGTCGGGCGCTTCCGTTCAGTGGAGCGCCGTACCAAAGGCAACCGATCTTTTTCCCGTGGTCCGTTGGGAAGGTGAATCGGCGGGCGAATCCGAGGAAACCGATTTCATCTGTCGTTTTCCGGAAGTGAATACGCAGGAAAATTGGAAACGCCGGATCAAGAATCTTGAAGTGCTGCCCAAGACGGTTCATTGGCCGCGCCAATGCGAGCTGATGTGCAACAATGCCGGAGGACAGATCAGGGAGTTGGCCGACCATTTTATGGGGCACATTCGGCAGGGACGCAAGATACTCTCCTTCTGCGGCGATCGTTCCGGTCGTGGATGTACCACAATTCTTCTGTGTTGTGCCGGAGAATTGGCCCGGTGCGGGGTAAAAACTCTGCTCATCGACGGCAATACTTTGCATCCAACGCTGAGCGAAATGGTTTCTCCCCGTCCCGAAATCGGGTGGGAATCATTTTTTCACGAGGATCACGGGGAAGAAAACGACCCGGTTTCACTCCTGGCGATTCGAAACAATCTCGATTTTCTTCCGTTGGGATTGGACGAAAGAAAAATTTTCGGTTTTTTTCAAAATTTTCGGATTGAATCCGACTGGACATCTGTTTTTCGAGACAGCTACGATATTGTCCTGATCGACAACGGCTCTTTGTCGGAGCGGGAAAGATGTGCGGAAGTCGAACGCTTCGGTACCGACGGCGTCTTTTTGGTCGGCGGCGGATCCGAAAGAGATCGGAATCGCGTTGGCGAGATTCGGGGACAATTGCAACGGTGCGGAATCCCCTCGATCGGAATCGCGGAGAACAATTCCGATTGATTTGAGTATTTGTACTTGTACCGGTAAACACGAAAAGCGAAGGGCCGTTACAACAAATCCGTCGTAACACCCTCCGCTTATCGTTTGAATCGAAGTTGTCTTGCAGGCAACTTATCCTACGATTTACGTTCCGACTTGATTTTCTTCATCACGAACGCTTGAATTTCGCTGATGAGATGTTCGGGAACGCGCACGGCCTTCGTTTTGCAACCGTATTTTCCGGACCCGACGGGGCGACCGGCACCGGGACGGACACCACCGCGTCCGGTGACAGCGGCTTGGGATTTCGCGGATTTCTTCGCAACGGAGGTACCACGCTTCGCGGTTTTTGCTTTAGGCATTGATGTAATAGGGGGTTAGGGGGGTGAAAGATAAAAGTTACCACGTTGCCGTAATCATACACCATTGATTCCACAAAATCAATACATAATCAACCATTTTCATAAGAAATTTACACAACTATCGATTTTATTATAGTGTGCCGATTTCAACAACGAAACCCGGCAAGAGGTTCCCCGGCGGCAAATGGGGAGCGATATTCATCCCGGCCTGCATTCGCACCCACTCGGGCTGTTTGGATGCAATCTTGTTGAAACCGTATTTTTCCCTCTTTGATCGAGAGAATAAACCCGACGAAATCAGTGCGAGAAACTGTGGGGAAGATCGGCGATCTGTTGGCCGGCGTCAGTCGATGAAAATTCGACGGGTCGAACCATGAGACTTTATCGTCGCGTTTTCAACACCACTGTCGCGAAGAATTGTGGAACGCATGAGGCCTCCGCCCGAACACGCTTCGAATGTCGTTTTACTCACTCCAGGCATTGATCGGAGGAAGATTCATTTTATAATCGTCGGTGCTTGTGTTTGTTTTATGGGGCAACTTACCACAATACTTCTATCAATGACGATGCTTAAAAAAACGATAATGTGCGTCCTTTTCCTTACGACTCTCACGGCCTCGGCTTGTCAGAAACCGAGCGAGAGTTCGACTCCGGAAACTCCGACGTCCGAACAACCCGCCTCTCCCCCGAGCGTTTCGTTCGACGGAGACGAACAAATCGAGCCGATGTTTCCCGCGGGAGAAACCGCCCCGGTTCCCGACGATGCGACCACGTTGCTACAATCGCGTCCGAATCCGAAATTCGCTCAAGACGCCACGGTGAAGCTGCCCCAAGTCGACGATCTCGTTCCTCAAGTCGACGTTTATATCGGAAAACTCGAAAAGACCCTTGAAGACCTCGATGGAAGCGTACGATTCGTCGACGATGCCGACGTACTCTTTCGCGACGCCAATACACTCGCGATGATCGCCTTGGCCCTCGGCTTGTCCAAGGAAGACAACCCATATAAGAAAGCGGCCCCGGCGATCATCGAAGCGGCTCACAAAGTGGAGGCCGTGAAAAATCTTGACGAAGCGACCCAAGCCGTTGCGGAAGTCAAAAAAGCACTTAAAGCCGAAGCGGGAACGAACGACTTGAGCTGGGACAAAAAAGTCGCATCCCTCAAACCGATTATGAAGGCCGTTCCCAATATCAACACGCAGGTCAAGCGAAACCTTCGAACCGAAGCAGCGTTGAAAAAAGGGGGCCGCAAAGTCGTCGAAGGCGCCGCCGTCCTCGCGGTGATCGGACAGGGAAGCATTCCCAACGCGGTCGATACCATTAAGCCGGATGCCGTGAAGGACTGGAAAATCCAGTGCCTCGAACTCCGCGACGCCGCACTGGAACTCAATCGGGCCGCATCCGGATACGAAGCGGGCAAGGCGAAATTCGAGGAGATTCAGGCCGCTTACGAGAGACTGTCGGACTCTTGCGATTCGTGCCACAAAATCTTCTACGCCGGCGAGCTGCCGACGGAATAAGTCAAAGGCTGTTTGAGAATTTCACATGAAATAACATGCCCCAATTTTCATTCTGTGAAGGTCGTGGTAATTCGGGGCAAGTATACTTGTACTGTCTGACTTACGAAACCCGTTTTCGGGGGCAAGGCTTCAGGCTATAGGCTTCAGGCTTCAGAATAACAAGGGTGAGCCGACATCTGAAACCTGAAGCCTGAAGCCTGAAGCCTGAAGCCTGAAGCCTCGCAGCGGATTCAAGCAAAATTCGCGAAAAAGGCAAAAATAAGTGAGACAGTACAACTATTGATAAAATACGTAAAAATATTTGTGTACAACGACAAGTCCAACGGGGCTTAAGAACATCGTTTTCCGGGGGCAAACCAAATTCACGGCGAGGGAAATCGTCCTTCATAACCTCGTTTCGCGGAGCTTCGGGAAATGTAAATCCAAAGGCAAAACGCCCCGACAAGAGCGACCAGGCTCACGTTTTGGGAAACGGTCAATCCGGTTCCGAGGAACGAATCTTCGTCGGTTCGGATCATCTCCAGAATAAACCGGGCAATCGGGTAGTAAATCAAAAACAGAAGAAAAACCTGTCCGTCTTTTTTACAGTATCTCGCTAAACAGAGCAGCAAACCGCATCCGAAGAGTGTCAAAAACGCGCTGTAAATCTGCGTCGGGTGGACCGGAAGAACCTGAACCGGCTGGAATGCGACAGTGTACAGATGGAACGGCGACGGCGAATCGGTCGCCAAGAGAAATTCCGATTCGTGTTCGCGAATCGCGTCAAAAAGGAAAGCGAAAAGGTCGCGACGCTCCTTGACGAGAAACAGTTGATTCTGCTCCCCGACTTTTCGGCCCAATGCGAGAACGGTCATACCCGGTTTGAGCCCCATCTTTTCTGCTTCGCTGCCCGGCTGAACTTCTTCGATCCGGAGTCGGGAACGTTTGTCCTTGGCGTAAATTCCAAGCGATTTGGCGTAATTGTTCGGGTCGATCGCGATCGGTTCTTCCCAGACTTTTTCCGGTTTGGACAACGGTTCTTCCTTGAATTTCAAGCCGCCGAAATACGTTTGATTATGGAGCAACTGGTGCGAGTGCGCGGGACTTCCCGGTGGAAAAACGACCGCCCACGGTAAATCGCAAACGCCGCCGAAACAGCAGCCGTTCATGAAGCAACCGAGCCGTCCGATCGCGATTCCCAAAAGGAGTGCCGGGGCAAGCAGATCGAGCGTCGCGAGAATCGGCAGCCGGTTTTTCAGCAGAAACGCGAACGCTCCGAGAATCCCGCCGATAATCGAACCGTAAACGACCAATCCCCCTTCGGAAATGCTGACGATACCGATCAGGGTCGGAAGGAGTTCGGGCTTACTGATTTCAGGCCAGTATTCGATCACGTAAAACAACCGGGCGCCGATCAGACCGCAAATCACGCACCACAAGGAAAGCGAGATGATGGTGTCCGGCGGAATATTCCACAATTTTTTCCCACGATACGCAAGCAGCCCGACCCCGCCGACGATCGCCGTGAGGAGAAAAACGCCGTATCCGCGAATCGGAAACCCTTCCGGCGTCGCAACATTCGGAACGACGTAAACGAGCAGCGCTTCGACGAGGATCCCCATCGGGATGTACCCCCACGCTTCTTCGTCCATTCCATGCTTACGGACGCGCCAAACGATCGCGATTCCCGTGATCAGCAGAACCGCCCAGAACAAAATGCCGAACCCGAACAGCGGAAACCCGCCGATCGACGAAGGAAGATAGAATAAAGTTTGACGCATGGATGATCCGCTTTGTCCGAGAACCACAGTCCCTTGTAAGCGTAGAAGTATACCGAATCAAAGAGAATTGACAAGGAAATCAGCGACCGATCGAACCGTCTTGTTTTCTTCGCGGGAAACGGGCTTTTTGTCGTTCCAGCTTGAATTCTTCGGGCGTTCCGTCGCCGGGGCGCCAGGAATCCGGGCCAGGTTTCCAAACGCCGGCCTGCTCCAGTTTTTCCCGTTCCGCACGTTTTTCAGCCAGGAGCTTTTTGACGAAATCCGGCGTTTCGTCGAACATTTTCTGCATACGGTCCAACTGTTCGTCGGTCAACACGTTCATCAAGTTCGTTTTCAGCCGGGTCGCGAAATTTCGTCCGCTTTCGATGTTCTTGATCAACTTTTCTCGAATCCTGCCGTCTTTTTTCACCTCCTCCGTCGTCGTTTCGAATTGATCGATCCATTCCTTGACGGAGCCGAACGGCTTTTCTTCATGCCGTTTCGCGAGAGTTTCGTACATATTTCTCGTGATTTCCAGTTCGATTTCCACGGTTTCGTCGACGAGTTTTTCGAACTCCGGCTCCATTTCCGCTCGAATTGCGTTCATTTGTTCCTTCTGTTCGTCGGTCAAGCCGAGCGATTCGAACATCGTCGGACTCGGCAGCCCCATTTCCGGCAACAGGAGCAACTCCAAAGAGCAGGCCTTGGTCAACTGCTCCGGCGTCAAGGTTTGTTCGACCTCCTTTCGGACCTCTTCCATTACCATATTGAGCGGTTTAGCAAACGCATCGATATACGTCTTTTTTTGTTCCGGCGTCATGGTTTTCAACTTGGCATCGTCCTTGGGAACGAAAATTTCCGCGGCACCTTGCGCAGCTATGACTTGCAACGGCATTTGCATCACTCGTCGTTGGGCTCTTTGTCCTTCGTTGAAATAGGAAAGCGTATCCGTCTGTTCCTCGGAAAGCCCGAGATGAGCCCGCCCTTCCGGATCACGAACATACCACGCGGTCGCAAGGACGGTTCCCCTGCCGTCCCAAACGGATCGGTATTGATTCCGTATTGCAGCTTCTTGTTCGATATTTGCACGAATCGTCAGATTCCGTTTGATCATTTCGTCGACGGGAACCTGGGCCGGTAGCGAGATCGCGAAAAAAAAAACAACGGAATCGACAAAAGAGTTCGCATGGGAGATATTGAAAATCGATTTAAAAAACGAGGTCCGTGTTAGCGGGTGTAAAGACATCGCTCACCGGAAAAGTATAGCCGGACAAATCATGATTGGCAAGCAAAGCTCCGTACACAATCAGACGGCGGGAGGCGGGTTGCTGGTATGTGATGGATCGCGGTTTCTTGAAAACGCCTGTCGTCAAATCAATTGAACGCATGGATGAAGTCGTCGACCACGGCGGTTTGAACCAGCGCGACGACGGTGTCACCGAGCCGAATGCGGTCCGTCGCCCGGGGAACCTGAACGAATCCTTCGCGGATCACGGCGCCGATGATCGATTGACGCGGCAACCGCACCTCTTTGAGCGTTCCTTGTGTAACAGGGGAATTCGGTTGCGCTTCGATCTCCAGGACCTCGATCCCGCCGCCGAGGATGTGTTTGTTACGGAAAATCAAAGCACCCGTATTCAAGAGCCCTTCGACTTGCCGAGCCATGACTTCGCGAGGGCTGACCGCTTCGTGAATGCCGAGCTTTCCGACGACGTTCGCGTAGTCCGGACGACTGATGATTCCCATGAGCGTTTTGGCGCCGATCTCTTGGGCTTCGACGCACGCCATGATGTTGTCTTCGTCGTCTTTCATGCACGCGACGAAAATATCGGCGTCTCCGACCCGCTCTTCTTCGAGGTCGAGCCGCCGTCTGGCGTCACTTCGAACGACGGTGCTGCGTCTCAGGTGGGTTGCGAGAAAATCGCAACGGCGTCGATTCGTGTCCATGACCGTGACGTGATACCCGCGTTTTTCGAGCACGAGCGCAAGATGATACCCCGTCTCACCGCCTCCGGCGATGACGACGCTTCGCGGTATCGAAGGGAGCGTGTGAAACATCTTCTTGACCGTTTCCACATCGTCCCGGGCGCCGAGGAGCGAAATGCGGTCGCCGACTTCGATTTGGTCCCCCGCGGTCGCAATGGAAACTTTGCCGTCGCGGTTGATCGAGCCGATGCGGACTTCAGACGGGATTTTCAGCTCCATCAACGGGATCCCCGTCGCTTTGGACGAACGGGAAATGATCACGTCCTGCATTTCCAGTTCGCCGCGCGCGAAGTGTTCGATCATCATCGCCCCCGGCTCACGGATGCGTCGGGCCAGCTCCATCGCCGTCAGATGCTCGATACTCAACAGGCGGTCGATTTTGAAGTGGTGCTGATAATCGAACGTACTCAAATCCCGAAAGACGCCGGCGTAGACCCGGGCGGCGACGCGGGTCGCTCCCATTGCTTTGGCCATACTTGCGGCGAGCATGTTGATTTCATCGACGCCCGTCAGGGCCAGGCATAGATCCACCGACATCACTTCCGCCTGGAACAGCACGCTCGACTGCGACGCGGAGCCGGTGATCACGCCGACATCAAGTTCAGCGTCGAGCTGTTGGGTCAGTTCGGCGTTGGTGTCGACAACCGTGACGTTATGCCCCAGCGGGCAAAGCATTTCCGCAATGGACGAACCGACGGTTCCGGCGCCGAGAATTAAAATACGCATGAGAAATGAATTAACTTCTTATGTAGACGAGAAATTCCAGGAAAAGGCCGATCAGAGTCATGAAGACGACGACGCTTCCGCCGAACCGGGCAGCGTGTTCCAGGATCGGCTTGGGAAATTCGTGTCTGGTCCCCGCATAAACGAGGGAAAACACGATAATCAAAGGAATGGCGTAGAGAATTTGGGGAATGTACATCGAAAGTCCTGGAAAAAGCCCAACAGTAAAGCAAAACCACGACACCTATTTTAGCCGTTTCCCGCAGCTTGGCCAGCCCGACTCGGCGTGAGGATTGACGAGTCACTACTGTCTATAGCCTTCCAGTGCGTCGACGACCGACTGCATATCGGCCGGGATCGGGGCGGTGATCTCGATCGGTTGGCCGGTCTCCGGATGGACGAACGAGAGCCGGTAAGCGTGGAGAGCCTGCCGGGCAAGCAGCACGGTCCCTTCCGCGGCGTCTTCGGTCAATGCGATCGGCTTTTTCCCTTGCAATTCTTCCGCCGTGATCAAAGTACGACCGCCGTACAGTTTATCGCAAAGGATCGGATATCCGGTGTGCGTCAGGTGTACGCGAATCTGGTGCGTCCGACCGGTTTTCGGCATCACCCGAATCGTGGAGAAGCCGCGATACCGCCGGATCACTTCGTAAAACGTCTGCGCTTCCTTGGCGTCAGGATCGTTGCGACGGATCGCCATTTTTTCCCGCGACTTGGTATGCAGCCCGATCGGCAGGTCGACGACGTCCCGATCCAGGCTCGGACAGCCGATCACGATCGCGAAGTATTCCTTTTGGATTTTCTTCTCCTCGAACAAGGCGGCGAGCTTGGCGTGGATCGCGTCGTTTTTCGCGACGAGAATGACGCCGGAGGTATCACGATCGAGTCGGTGAACGATTCCCGGTCGGGCCGGACCGCGAACCGTGCTCAACTTCCCCGCGAAGTGAAACGCCAAAGCCCCGACGAGCGTTCCGGCCCAATGGCCCCGAGACGGATGCACGACCATGTCCGGCGGCTTGTTGACGACGACCAGATCGTCGTCTTCGAAAAGAATATCGAGCGGAATATCTTCCGGGATCGGGGCTTCCCGGGGAATTTCCGGCGGCTCGAACGAAACGACCTGCCCCGGCTTGAGTCGGAAGGACGGCTTGCCGTGGGTTTCCTTGTCCGGATCGTCCTCGTCCCGAATCGACACGCTCCCGGCCATGATCGCGTTACGAATATGCGTCCGGGAATAGTTCGGAAAGTGATGCGCCAAAAACAAGTCGAGCCGCCAGCCCGATTCGGAAAGGTCTACGGTTTTGATTTCCATTGCAAATGTTGTGAGATTATTAGTGACTGCTGCGTGACGACGGCGACATTCATTCCGGTTCACTTTTCTCCCGCTTGGAAAAAGCGATGTAATAAAAAAAAGCCGGAATGATCCAATGGAGGAGGCATAGTAAAATCACCCCCAACCAACTCGCCTGCGGAGAATTCACGGACAGCCAGAACACTGACGCCACGCAAAGAACGTTCATCGCGATCAAAAGCCAAATAGAAGACGCCCAAAACGATCAACGCGTAGCCCCAGAAGAGTACGAAAAAAATTGAGAAAATATTGAGTCCGATGTTCTCCCAGATCGGGGGAGCGATGAATGCGGCGTAAACATAATGAATCCCAATCACCATCGGCAGGTAAAACTGGATCGCCAGGCCGATCTGTACGAAACCCCACCCTTTCCACGGAGCCGACTTCGGGAGGGGGGAGGTTTCAGTTGTCATATCCATCTTACGTTTTTCCTTTTGATCGGGCCGATTCGATTTTTCCCCGCTTGACACTCTCGCCGTATCACACGTTTTTTGTCGCTGTTTGTCGATTCTGCAGATCAAACGCAGAAACCTTATTTTTTTGGGGAGAAAACAACCTTAGTAGCCTCAGTCGTCCCATCCATTGCCTATTACCTTATTCCAAGGGCGTGAATAAGGTAATAAGGTTGGTTTTCGCGTCGAATTTCGGCTACTGAGGTTGTTGTGTAAAACAAAATAAGGTGAAAATAAGGTTTCCCGAAACATGCCTTAGTTTGTGCGGTACAACGGAGGTTGACACCGGGGGTATAGCCTCTCTCTTTTCGGAATTATTTTTGTTGCGACATGCCAATCAGAGCCGCGCACGAAGTAAGCGGTGTTAGAGTCGACCGCTTCTCAGCGTCTCCCCCGAATAAAGCACAATCCCGCTTACTTCGTGCGCGGCTCTGATTCGAACGGTGGCCGTCGCTCTTACTTCGCGACGAACTCATATTCGTCGAGTCCGAACATGTAGTCGACCGACTTTTCGTTTTTGCCGAGGATCTTGACGCCAAGGACGTGATCCCCCGCGGGAATGTCGACCGTTCCGAGCGTGATCGGTTTCGTGCGGACGACCGTTTCGTTGTACAGGTCGAGCGGCTCGCCCAACTCCTTGCCGTCGAGGGTGAATTGCACCTTCCCGTAATCCCGGGCTTTGGTCAACACGACCCGCAGCTCCTGAGCGCCGGACTTGTCCGTGTGAATCACGACGTTCATCTGGTCGTTCGGTTTCGCGCCGGTCCACCAGAGTTGTTCGTACGGCGTGACGCCTTCCCCTTCGGTCGGAACGTCGGGCAGTTTCTGGATCGAAAGATTGCCGACGATCTTTCCCTCAAACTTGTAGCCGGGCAGCTCGAACCGCAGATCGGTTTCGTCCGGGAAACGGATATTCGCTTCTTCGATCACGTTGTCCGGCTGGTTCGTTTCGGCGTCACCGAGTGCGTACCAGTACGTCGTCACGGCGTAATCGACTTCCGTCGGAGCCCAATGCCATACTTCCATGTCAAAACGAAAATCTTTCCGGAACGGAATTCCGTCGAGAATCCTGTACCGGGAATTGACGGTCTTGCCGAACATGTCCTTGCGTTCGACGATCGGTTGGGCGTGGAACGGCGACTCGAAAAAGTTCGGACTGCCCCAAGCGTAACCGTAATAATCTTCGGTCCCGGTCCCGATGTGCGACGGGAACGTTTCGCCGTCGACGTAAATCTTTTCGTCCCCTTCCCCCCACCAGGTCGGATAATGGTTCACCAAAGCGAGCGAATCGCCGGCGAAAACCCCTTTTCCCTTGATCGCAATGTAATTGAAATCCTTCGTCCCGTCCCCGCCGAGCGTCTTGATGCCACGCTCCTGACGCCAGTTGGCGTGGAAGTACATCGTCTTGTCGGTCCACTTCAGATCGCTTTGGAATGATGCCAAGCGAACCTTGACTTCGGCATCACCGACATTTTCGAGTTTTAACACCATGCTTTCTTTATACGGCATCGGCCAATTACTGACCAGCCAACCATCCTTTTGAACGGAAGTGTACCAACTTTTGTACGGATGAATGCCGACGCCGGTTCCGAAAAAGTCGCCGACCGGACAGCACACGGTTTCCTTGCCGTCGAACGAAATTCGAACCAACGTACTACGAAGCGCCTTGGGCATATCGTCGGCTTTCAGATACAATGCGAAACTTGTGCATCCAGTTTTGTGGACATCTCGCATAGTTTCCGATCGACCGGCTTTGATGGAAATCAGTAGCTTTTCGTCGATTGTCTCGTTATACTGAAAACCAAGCGACAATGTTCTTTGAACGGAATCGATTATCGGAGCGATTCTTTTCAAATTCCTCATGGTAAACGACTCAACGTTCGTTCCGGGTTCATAAGTCCGGTAATTGACCTGGTAGTAGAAAACCTGCTGTTCCGGCATTTGGTCGATCGTGATTTTGCAATGCTTCGCGTACGGAATCGGCAGGTAGAGATTGCGACCGCTGTGCTCCAGATCAAGCGGGGCGGTTCGGGAAAGCGGGGCACCGACGAGGTAATTGCCGCCGACCATCTCACCGACGTTTGCCTCGATCGCCGGGGTATCACTTCCGTCCAGGTAGATCCGGCAGGTCGATTTGAAATGGAACGCGGTAATCCACCAGCGCACGATCGCGCCGGGACCGTCGACGTCCATGAGGACCCATTCCTTGCGGTCGCCGTTCATTTCTTCGCGAACGAAGTGCCCCTGGTCGTTGTTGGCGAACCAGCCCGGCTGATCCGGAGCGACGGTCGCCCTATCATAGGAGCTCGCCTGTTTGCAGGTGTAATACGGATCGGGAAACTTCGCGATGGAAGTCGGATCGATCATTTCGCTGAGCAACGACTGAAGAGACACCGTTTTCACGGCGTCATCGGCTTGAGCCGTCGCGAATCCGAACAGGGCGAAAAACGTTAAAAGGGTAATGATCTGTTTCATGGGATAACTCCGTAAAGGTGAGGGGGGGTGAATGCTTCCGCTAGAAAGTCATATGCAAAAAATTGTCATTCTGAGGTACTCCGAAGAATCTGGTTTCAAGCTGCTGTCGCAACGCAGTGCGTGTTGATGAGAGACACCAGATTCTTCGCTCCGTGAGTACACTGCGCTCAGAATGACATCACATACTCCTTCCGTATTTCTGATGTAGGATTGTCTAGCGTTTTAATTCCGGAAGCACGTACGGTCCTTCCGGAAGGACGGCGATGGTCGTTTCGGGGCCGTATTCGGCAAGTGCTTCGGCGATTCCCTGTTCGACGCTCGCGATCGGTTCGACGTAGAACTTTTTCAAAATCTCCGGCGAAAGCGCGTCGGTGTAAAACTTGACTTTGCTCTTGCGGAGGGCCTTGGCCAATTCCTCCATTTGCCATTGGTTGAGCACGAAAAACTCATCCTTGAAAATCGCGTCGGTAAACTGTTCGATTTTCGGGAATTTTTCCGCAATCAGGTCGAACTCTTTGCTCCCGAGCCCTTCGGTACAGGAGGAAGCGACGATGATCGTTCCCCCCTGTTTAACGATCGGAATCGCCGCGACGATCCCCTTGACCGCCTGGTAATACGTGGTGTCAAGCGGATAGCCCGCCCCGCTGGTGATCACGACGTCGACCGGTTCGACGACCGTATCGACGACGAACGTCCGGGCAAAACGCACTCCTTCTTCCAGAGCCGCGATCATGTCCCCGGCGACTGCTTTGAGGATTTGACGCTTCGAATCGAGAACGACGTTCGCGATGAAATCGCAGCCCGCCTTCTGTGCGATCCAGGTGTTCTCTTCATGGACCGGATTCCCGTCGAGAAATCCGTTGGCTGCTTTTTCATGCTCCAAAAATTTCGGCTTATGCCAATTCGCGATGGTTTCCTGTCCGCAGATTCCCGGGCAGATCGCTTTGCGGCCGCCGGAAAATCCGGCCATGAAATGCGGCTCGATCAAGCCGGTCGCGATTTTCAGGTCCGCCTGCAAATAACGCGTATCGATCCAGATCGGAACCCCTCGCGGCGACTCGCCCAGGTACGTGTGCTGCGACTCTTCCCGGGCGTAATGGTCTTCGATCCGGTAATTCGCGACGATTTCCCGACCGCACATCTCGACCAATTCTTCCGGCGTGCTCGGTCTGTGCAAACCGGTCGCGACGAGAATCAGGATATTTTCCCGACGCATTCCCGAGTTTTCGAGCGTACGGAGCAGCGGTTTGAGGATCGTCTCGTTCGGGACAGGTCGGGTAATATCGCTGATCACGATGCACGCGGTCGTTTTACCCCGAGCCAGTTGCGACAGCGGGGCGGTTCCGTTCGGCTTTTCCAGGAGCGTCGCGATTTCCGCTTCCGGATCGCCCAGCGGCGGAAGTTCCTTATATCCGAGGCATTTAACGAGATTTTTATCCGGAACGTCAATCGAAAGCGTTCCACGACCGTAAGCGAGAGAAATCGAAGGCATGATACGGGACTCCAGTAAGAGGGACGGAAAAACATCGTTCCCCCCTTTGTACTCGAAAACCGGGCGCCTTATAAGTCCCCGCGGGTGTGGTATATTTACGGGGCTCGGTCAATTTGATAATCTCATCCCTTGATTCTCATGGACGTTTTGTTCACCAGTAAGTTGTTTCAGATCGTTCGACGTTTTCAGATCGGTCGCAGCGGAAAAGCGTTGGAACGACACGTGATCGTGCATCCGGGAGCGGTCGCGGTGTTGCCGATTTTGGAGGACGGCCGGGTCGTTTTGCTGAAGCAGTACCGGATCGCGGTCGAAAAGCATCTGATCGAAATCCCGGCAGGGACGCGGGAGCCGAATGAGCCGCCGATCGTTACGGCCGGTCGGGAACTGATCGAAGAAACCGGCTATACGGCCGGGAAAATCGAACCTTTGGCAACCTTTTACTCTTCCCCGGGGATTCTCCAAGAAGAAATGCACCTGTTTCTGGCGACCGACTTGAAACCGGGCGAACCCAACCTGGAAGACGGCGAGGCGATTGAGCTCTTCCTTGCCGATTGGGACGAAATTCGTCGCATGATTTTTTCCGGCGAAATCCAGGACGCCAAAACTCTGGTCGGCCTGCTGTGGTATCTCCAGAAATTCGGGCCACGGTCTTTCAGTTGGCGGAACGGATCGTGTTAAGGACATCCCTTCTACCTCGATTGACCGAGATGTTTTCCTTTGTTACTAAACTTTTGCAAAACCGCGTATGACGCTGTAAATCACAGCGTCAAAGCAACATGATTCGAGCGGATAATATTTAACGTTGCGATATCGATCCAAGACCGAGGCGACGCAGCACCACGTCCAGTCGCTTGACCACGTTGACGCCACAAGCCCGCGCCGAGTCCACTTCCT
>JAVBPO010000016.1:0-21244 GCA_031549565.1 Thermoguttaceae bacterium | reverse complement strand
TTGGTCATGCTGAGTGAAACGAAGCATCTGGCTCCCGAATCAAGACGTTCCGGTTTTTCGAGGACGTCAACTTGAGGAACCAGATTCTTCGGAGTACCTCAGAATGACAGCTCGGCACCTTTTTTCAGTGGTGAATTTTCAGACAGACTCTGAGTGGACTCTTTTGGTGGAGACAGAGGACAGAGAAAGAATTGCTTCGCAATCCTTCGGGAGTGTTTGATGTATTCATGAGGTATGGTTTTTCTGCTGCCTGCGGTCTGTCGTCTGCCCTCTAATTGAATTTCCGGTTGCACAGACTTTATGGCTTGTGTAAAATGCGACGTTTTCCGGCGAAATGTTGCCGCTTGCCACGCTGTTTCGCCGATTCCCATGGAAAAACGGTAACCCCCGTTCGGGGAAGGATCGCGCATTTACGCAAAAATTGAGTACGCATGAAAGTTGGTCTGTTTGCCGGCTGGGGACGGTATCCCTTATACTTGGCCCAGTCGCTCAAAGATTCGGGACACCAGGTTTACGGCCTCGGTATTTACAACCATGTCGATCCGGAGTTCGCGAATTATTGCGAAGATTATATCACGGTCGGCTTGGGACGATTGGGGACGGCCCTGAGATTTTTTCGGAAACACCAGATCGTCCATGCGACCATGGCCGGAAAAATCGAGAAACGGCTGCTGTTCAACCCGTGGTTTCTTTGGCGACAGCTTCCCGATTGGAAGACGTTCCGCCTGTTTTTGCCGATGTTCCTGACCCGTAAGAAGGACTGCAAAGACGATACGCTCATGCTTGCGATCGTCGAGGCGTTCGCGAAAAACGGAATCACTTTTCTTCCCGGAACCGATTTTGCACCGGAGCTACTCGTGAAACGACAGAAATTGACCCGACTCGGCCCCACCTCCGCCCAGTGGAAAGATATTTGTTTCGGTTGGCAGATCGCCAAGGAGATGGGACGTCTGGACATTGGGCAAAGCATCTGCGTCAAAAACCAGGCGGTTCTCGCCGTGGAAGCGATCGAAGGAACCGATGAGTGCATTCGCCGGGCCGGTTCCCTGTGCACTTCCGGGGGATTCACGGTCGTGAAGGTTGCCAAGCCGCAACAGGATATGCGATTCGACGTTCCGACGTTCGGACTGAAGACGATGCAAACGATGCTGCAATCCGGCGGCCGGGTCCTCGCCATCGAAGCGGGAAAAACGATTTTCATCGACAAAAAAGAAGTGATCGACTTCGCCGACTTGCACAAAATCGCGATCGTCTCCGTTTCCGAAGAAGATACGCAGCAGGAAAAAAGCCCTTTTCCCGAAGGATTCCAGGTCAGTAGTCCGTAAGAATATTAATCAGAGCGGGAAGCGTAAGCGAGCGTTTCAAGAGTAACCGTTTACTCGGCGACCGAATCGTCAAGGAATTCGCCGCAACCTTCCCGCATTTTGTTGCGAGCCCGGAAAAGCAGGACCCGAACCGAGCCGGGCGAACGGGACATGATCGACGCGATCCCTTCGATCGGATAGTCTTCTCCGTGCCGCAGCCAGGTTGCCGTAAACTCGTCCGGGGTCAACAACTCCCGAATACGGCTCCAAAGATTCGTTCGCTCTTCCCGCTGCTGGAGAATCGTGTGCGGGTTGGGTGTGGTATCGATAAACTCCGGTCGGTCGTCGAGTGAAACCGTTTTTTTGCGACGCGTTTCATCCAAAACCAAACGGTACGCGATTTGGTAAAGCCAAGGTCCGAGTTTGGACCTGTCCCGTAGGGTGCCGAGCGATTGAAACGCTTTAATCAGCGTCTGTTGCGCGATCTCTTCGGCGTCGGCGAAACAGCGTGTGTATTTCGAGAGAAACGCGCAAAGCCGTTTTCGATAAGCCCGATCGATTTCGTCGAAAGAGTCCGACATTTAATCTTCGATGAGATAGACGAGCACCCGACGCGGCCCGTGGACGCCTAGAATGAGGACTTTTTCGATATCCGCCGTTCGGCTCGGCCCGGTCATGATCAAAAATTCGCCGGTCGTTCGGGCGTCGAGCTGTTTTTGAATCGTATCGGCGCTCCCGAATCGGTCTTTCAATTCGGCCCAAACGTGCGGCAAATGTTCCCGGAGCATCTCTTTTGAAGCGACGATCAAGCAAAGCGGCGTAATATAGCAAAGCAGCCGGTCAAATGCCGTGGGAGCATCGAACAGGCAGCTTCCGGTGTCCGCGATGAGAAATTCGGGCGCAACGATCGCGGCGTCCCAAGTCGCGAGAACATCGGACCGGACCGCGTCCGGATTGTCCGTCGGGAAATTCTTTTCCAGCGGTAATTGCAACGATTCCGCAACTTGTCGCGAAAGCGGACGGTCGAGAACGCCGATTTTTTGAGCCCCGATTTCCCCCAGAAGAGCGGAAATTTTTTGCGACGCGTCGGCAAGATTCGTACAAGAAACGAATTCCCCCAGAACCGATTCCAAGGACGTTTTGAAAGCCGCGGCAAGTTCGTCGGGCGGAGTATTTCGGATCGTCCAGACCTCCGGTTCCGGCGGAATCGTGGGACGGGGTTTCAGATCGGCAAGGGATTCCCGAACGGATTGCAAAACAGCTTCTCTGGAATTCATGTTGATTATTTCGCACAAAAAAGGGAAGATCGCGCCGATACCGGATCCCAAAAATGCCCGGATCACAAAAATAATTGAAAATCTTCCCACAAACAGCCGGTTTCGTCAACCCACGGCCGGCGAGTCTCAAGAGATTGCGCACGTTGGGCGTCTGGATTGCCGCGTGATAATAAGCTATAATTCCTTTGTGGGAAAGCAATGATTTCTCTTCGGTATTCTTGGGAGATGAAGTTCGCCCTGTCGTGCAAAATAAGATGTAGAGGTGATTGAGATGCAATGTTTCATCGATAAAAAAGGATTCCTGCACCGTTTGCAGGGAGTGTTTCTTGTCTTTCCGGTTTTTCTAGTGCTCGCCGCTTTTTCGGGGAGTCTTCCCGCCGCGGATGAAACGCCTCCCGCCGAAGAAGCCGTTGCGGAACCGGGAGAGGAGCAGCCCGCGAACATCGGATCGATTCCGCCGCTGGATCGCAGGAATGATCCGTTCGCGATTTCAATGAAGGACCATCTCGGCGGAAAGCCGCCCGCTGTTGCCGGGAATCTCGCCGTCGATGAATTGATCAACGCCGCCAAGGAGCTCACCGATCTGGTAAAATCGTCCAAGCCGGATTTCGAAAACTATTCGGAAAATATGCTCCCGATGGCCCATGCCCAGTTGAAAATTCGCGCCCTGATGGAAACGGCGAAATTTTTCGCGTCCCATCTTCCCGAGGACCAACAAGCCCCATGGAAAGCCGCCGCGAAGGAACGCTTCGGGCCGGTAATGACGGAAACGGACATCGCCTTGAGCGGCCAAGCGATGCTGCGGGCTTCCCGGGAAATCGCGAGCCTCGCGCTTGATTTCAATACGCCTTATGTCGATTCCGAAGAATTGTACCAAAAGGCACTCGCTGATTTCGCTCCACCGGCGAGCCCTCCCGCCGGTTCGTCCATGGGATCCATGGGTTCGCCCATGGGATCACCCGGAGGCTCGTCCATGGGATCAATGGGGTCGACGGGAATGCCGAGTACTTACGGGATGAGCAGCAGTAGCGGCGGGGGCAATCTAACCTCCGCGTGCAAGAATTTTTTCGCGGCTTATAAACCGGGGCCCGTGGACGATAAGAAAATGGAAAACGTCGTCAACGGCCTGATCGCTCCCGGACGAACGCATCTGCAAGGCTATATGCCGAAAAAACAGGGCCAAGGAAGCGGAACCTTCATTTCGGACTACTCCCGCTCGACCGCGGGAACGATGCAACCGCGAAGAACCGGCGGACTGAACCTCGGCGGAAGCCCGGGCCAAACGAATATCACCCGGGACGACTTGGATGAACCGGTCCGCCAAAGTATCGCGTTCGCCCTGAAAATGATGCTTCGGGATGAAAACACGAAAATCGGAGCGAAAATCGCGACGGCTTACTGTGCGTTCGCGGTCGAGGATTATGTCCCCGAGGTCGCCCTTTATCTGGAACGAGCGGACAAAGCCTTAAAGGAAAAAGATCTCGATTTGCTGGTCTCTTTTCCGATTGAGGCGGATTACGCCAATGATCCCCGGGTCGATTTCCTGTTGGTGCGAACGCTTTTCATGATTTCACCGAGTATGGGAAGTCAGTCGGTCATTCTCGACGCGTTCGATCGTGCTCCCGGAACCGCACGTTTTCTCGTTGCCGGTTTGGATCGTACCAAAACGATCCGGGATATGGTTTTGACCATTCTCTTCGAGATCGGCGACGGTGATTCCGCGATTCACGTCGCCAAACTTCTCGGCGACAAGACGCTGCCGTTGGAATACCGCAAGAGTATTTTAGCGATTCTCGGCCAGACAGGCGATCAACGGGTCGGGTCGCCGTTGCTCAAATGCCTGCCGGACCCGGAGCTTCAAGAGAGCGCCAAAGACGCGCTGATTCGCATCGGATCTCCGGCGGAAAGCGCAACGCTCACGATATTCAACGCGAAAAAGCCGGAGTTCGACCGAATCGCGTTGGAGATTCTCTCGAAGATCGGATCCTGGAAAGCCTTGAGTAAACTCGGCGCCCAGTTGGCGCTGTACGCCGGGGCCAAAACTCGGGAAGAGGCGGCCAAAGCGGAGGAAAAGCCGAAATTGATTCTGGAAACCAAAGATCAAAACGAGTTAATGCAACTGACGATCGAAACCGGAACCCTGATTCTCGCTCGTATGACCGGTACTCCCGCCCCCGATTTCAAGAAAAAGACGACCACCGGCACTTACGGCACGAGTATGCCCGGCTACGGAATGTCCGGTTCAGGACCGATGCCCACTCCGACCGGCTCCGGTTACGGCTCCGGTTACGGGATTGGTTCCGGTTCCAGCACGATGGGCTACTCCGGAATGGGTGGCAGCAGTAAAGTTGAGGATCCCAAAGCCCCGAGAAAACTCGTGAAGAAGGGGGAGATGAGCCCCGGCAATGCGCCGGTTTACTGGATGCAGGGGCTCGCCATAGCCGGGACGAATAAATTCGAGGAAATTGCCAAAGTTCTCGGTCGTGTCACCAATTATGACACCGGCAAAAAGGCGGGCGAAGAAATGCAATCGCTGAACTGGGCCACGGATTATTTCCTGATCGCCGGTTTGCAAGTGAAGAACCATTGCGTACCGCTGTTGGAGCCGGACGCGAGAAAATCGGTCGAAGGTTCGCTGACCCGTATCGCCAATCGTTTCGAAAAAGTCAAACAGGAACGAAACCGGATCGGCAAATCCAACAGCCCCCGGGAAGGTTTCGAGGACGGCTTTTCACCGAAAGCCAGAACTTCCGGTATGGGAAGCGGCATGCCGTAGTTAGCCGGGGGTTCCTGGGACCGCAGGCTTCCAGCCTGCCAGTAGGCGGTCGGGCACCGTTTGCGGGATTGCCTTTTTGCTTCGTGAACGGGCTGGAAGCCCGTTGACCCAGGTGCAGGCAAGATGCCTGCACCTGGGTTGTCTGTTCGACGTGACCCATTTCCGTTGCTTTTCCGAAGGGGTGCGGTATAATTACGGTAACAGGGGAATTTCCGTTCATTTTATTTTGAGGTCGTATCATGTTGGTTCTTTCACGCAAGGAGAGCGAGAAGATCCTCGTAGGAAATGATGTTCGAATCACCGTCATCCGGGTGACGCCGAAGTCGGTACGCATTGGAATCGAAGCACCGGCCGATATGCCGATCCTTCGGGAAGAGTTGCGGACCGATGATCGCGGGCTCGTTCCCGGCCCCCAGAGCGGAGTACCGGCTAAAATGGAGGAAGCTGTTTTTAGCGCGAAATAAGCCATTTTTCGTTTCACCGAATGTCCAATATCGCCCAACGGCTCGTCGATTACGCCCGGCAGGAACCGAACGCCGTCGCGATCATCGAGCCGAATCCGAAGCGTACGCCGACCGACCGGAGAACCTATCGAACGATCACGTTCGCCGACTTGGACCGCGACAGCGATCGGATTGCGGCGGCATTGGTCCGATCCGGCGTTGAGCCGGGTATGAGAATCGCTCTGATGGTTCGGCAAGGGATTGATTTCATTGCACTCGTGTTCGGGCTGTTCAAGTCCGGCGCAACGCTCGTTTTAATCGACCCGGGCATGGGAATGAAGCAGATGCTCCAATGCCTCGACGAAGTCCGGCTCGACGGGTTCGCCGCAATCCCGCAGGTTCACGCCGTACGGTGTGTGTTGCAACGGCTGGGTCGTTTTCCGCAAGCGAAACACAATCTCACGGTCGGGCGCCGTTGGTTCTGGGGCGGGCTTTCGCTCACGGAAATCCGAAAGCGTTCCGACGACGAACCGGTCATGGTTCCGCGCGGTCCGGACGATCCGTCGGCGATCATCTTCACAAGCGGCAGCACCGGCGTCGCCAAGGGGGTGTTGTTCACGTACGGCATTTTCCAGACGCAGGTCGAAGAAATCCAGCGCCGCTTGAACATCCAACCGGGAGATATCGACTTGGCGGGGTTTCCGTTTTTCGGGCTTTTTAACGCCGCGATGGGGGTTACGGCGGTGATTCCCGACATGGATTCGACGCGACCGGCCAGTGTGGATCCCCGCAACATTCTCGAAGCGTTCCGCGATTGGAAAATCAACCAATCGTTCGGCTCACCGGCCTTGTGGAATCGGGTCGTCGAATTTTGCGAGCGGAATCCGAAGGAAGCGGAATCGCTCGCGACATTACGCCGGGTCGTGTCCGCCGGAGCGCCGGTTTCCGTGAAACTGCTGGACCGATTGAAACGCGTTCTCCCCCCGGACGCCGAAGTTTATACGCCGTACGGCGCGACCGAAGCGCTTCCGGTTGCGATGATTTCCGCGTCCGAAGTGCTCGACGAAACCGCCGCGAAAACCGAAAACGGGGCTGGAATCTGCGTCGGAACGCGATTCGGAACCGTTCGCTGGAAGATCATTGCGATCACGGACGAACCGATCGCAACACTGGAACAAGCCACGGAATGTGAATGCGGTAAAATCGGGGAGCTCGCCGTGTGCGGGCCGCAAGTTACGACGCAATACGTGACCCGCACCGAGGCGAACGCTTTCGCGAAAATGCGCGACGCCGATGGAAACATCTGGCACCGCATGGGAGACGTCGGGTATTTGGACGAAAAAGACCGGTTTTGGTTCTGTGGTCGCAAGGCGCATCGGGTCGAAACCGAAAACGGACCGCTCTTTTCGATTCCGTGCGAGTCGATTTTCAACCGGCATCCGAAAGTTTTCCGGTCCGCTCTGGTCGGGATCCCGGACGGGAAATGGAAGAAACCGGCAATATTTATCGAACTGAAGCCGGGAAACGAGCCGTCGGAAGAACTGCTGGGGGAACTGAAAACGCTCGCATCGGAGAATCCGCTCACGCAAAGAATCGAACGGATCCTGTTTCACCCCGCGTTTCCGGTCGACGTTCGACACAACGCGAAAATCAACCGGGAAAAACTCGCCACGAGCCGGGATCTGTGATCCCGACGTCTTTCATCTTTCAACCATTAAGTCCGTTCCGCAAAAACGTTAACCCGGCGCCCACTCTGGTCAAACTGGACGTATCCGTCGATCAAAGAAAAAATCGTAAAATCGGATCCGAGAGCGACCCCTTTTCCGGGCCGGAACTTCGTTCCGACCTGTCGGACGATGATGCTGCCCGGTTTCGCCGCTTGTCCGCCGAAAAGTTTTACGCCGCGACGTTGTCCATTGGAATCGCGACCGTTTCGACTGGAACCTTGACCCTTTTTATGCGCCATGAAAATCCTCTACTTTCCTACATGAGATAATACCTTACGACAGAGCCGCACCCGGTACCGCAAAAGCCGTACCATTAAAAATCGCTACCTATAGTAAGGGTAGAACCACTCTTTGTCAACCAGCACCCCCTCTTCATTGCGGATACCGATGCGGAATTGCCGATCGGTCATCTCGAATTCATCCCCGGGCCGTGAAAAGTTCAGTTGCAGAGTTTTCGGACGTGGAAATCCACTTTCCTCGTCCAATTTGTAGGCGTTCGTCAATCCGCGAACGAGGACGACGAACGTGTTGATCCTCGGATCGACATCCACCCAGGTCACGACCCCCCAAACGGTTTCGTTCGGCTTGATCGTTTTTCCGGCGATACTTACGGTCGATTCGAAGGGTTTTTCCGCTTTTTCCCGCTTGGAAATCGCGTCGATTGCGATCGGAATCACCTGATCGGAAAAGACAGCGGTCGCCCGCTCGTCAAGAATCGTGATATCGCCGGTTTGAGGATCGACTTGGGAAGCCGCGTTTTCCAAAATCGTATTGGAGGCAAGTTGGAATCGCGGCGTAAACTGAATCGGCATTTCCATCGGCTCCGGCTTGTATGTGCCCGGCTGGTTCTTCAAAACGGGGACGGCGTTCACCTCGATCGTCTTGGAACCTTCTTTAATCCCTGCTTCTTGGCAGAAGGCGCAAGTGCAATTATTGACAACCATTTCCGTTTGTTCGGGAAACACGTACGGTTTGTCGATCGTCGTGCGAACGGCCGAATTCTTACCGGTGTTCGTCACGGCATAGACCATATAGAGCACAAGCTTCGATTCGATTCCGTTTTTCGTCGGGACATCGACCTTGATCGTGCGAATCGGCTTATACTGGAATTCCAGACACCAGATATCCCGGCTGAAACGAATGTCGTCCGCCCACTGTTTCCGGTCGAACAGGACATTGCCGGCGAGCGTTTCATCGAGAGCCGGTTCGTTTTTGAGCAGATCGGTCGCCGCTTCACGGGTGTAGGTTTCGTCGTATTGAATATCGGGCTGAACCGTCGTCAAAACGCCGGGCCCGAGATTCGGGCTTTGTGCCGCGGCGATCCCACACGAAATCGCACCGAAAAACAGGACCGGAAAAACCGACGAAACCGCGAAAAAGAACCGTTTCATTGCATTTATTCGTTAATATCCACAAAAACCGCAGAAGGCCAAAACGACGTACCTTTCCCCTCTCTTTCGACCAACTCCACCGCACTACGTTATATATACCATGTTTCCAAGGAAAACAAGAACAAATCCCCCATTTTCCGGAGATTCGTGGAAAGTGCCGATCAAGAAATCGGGAATATCAGGAGCAATGCCACTCGTGGTTCGTCAACTTTAAAATTTCATGTTGACCTGAATGGTTGTCAAAGAGGACAGACGACAGAGGACAGACGACAGGAATACAAGAATACATGTCTCATTAAGACCCAAGGATTACAAAGCTATTCTCTTTCTGTTCTCTGTCCTCTGTCCTCTGTCCTCTGTCCTCTATTTTTACCAAAAGAGTCAACTTACAGTTTTTGGCTTGACGAACCACTCATCCTCACCATCGCTGCCGGGCGTACGGTTCCGGAGGCCGTAGGTCGGAATGTCGGGTTTCTTCGAGGTTTTCGAGCAGAATTCGACGAACTTCCATGATCGATCGCGGATGCGTGTGGACGGTGCTGTGCGGAGCCGGGACGTTGATTTCGCTCTGCACCCCTTCGATTTTCGCGCTGGTGTAATCGACGATCCCGTCGCCGTCTTTTTCGAGATACTTCGCCAAACCGGTTTTGCGTTGCAGCCCGATGATGTTGTTGAATCGTACGTCCGACGGCGTCGCGCTGGACAGCAGGACGGGAAACAGCGGGTTCTTCGGCGAAAGCGATTCCACGGACGTTTCAATTTTCAAAAGCGAATGGCTCGCCAACGACGAATCGTTGTTCCGCGCGATGTCCCCGACGACGTTGGTCAACGTCTTCGGCAACCGAATCACCTTGTTCGACAACCACTGCGTGAAACTGTTGGAATAATCGCTCCCGTGGAACGGCGTCGCGATCGTGATCACGCGGCTGACCGACGGGTCCGGTGTGAAGTAGAACCATTTTTCCAGCTTGTTCTTGACCTCCGGAGTTTCGTTCAACTCTTGCAGGGAACGATTGCTGACGAGCCGCCAAAACCGGTCGCCGCTGTCGATCGTCTGCATCCGTGAGACCAACCCGCCCATGCTGTGCCCGACGAGAACCATTCGGTCCATCGCCGACGATCCCCGGTGCGACCCAAGCGTTCGGCGGACTTCCGCGAGGTCTTCCCGGAGTTGCGCCGCCGAAACCCAGAACGGTTGCGCGCTCGGGTAAAAGTAGAACCAGAATTGGTAATTGTCCCGAATCTCCGGAAGGCTCCTGAGATTGTTGAACATTTCCATCCAGGTCATCGGGGACGACCAGAGCCCGTGGACCATCACGACCGGAATCTTGTTCGGATCGTACGGTTGCATCATATAAATTCCGTACAGAGAATCCCCGGATCCGATCGTCGGATTTTGCCGCGTCGGTTTTTCCGTCTTCTTCACGAGCTGATTGAGCAACGTCAAATCGACACGTTCATCCGACTTCACGGAGAAACTCGCCTGGACGATCGGAGATTCCTCTCCCGGTTCGTCGATCAGGTCATGTTCGACCAGTTTGTCCTGGATTTGATCGGACAGTTTTTCTTTGCGCTTTTCCCCTTTTTTCGCGTTTTGCGGCGACGCTTCCTCGGCGGCCAGTTCGTCTCCTGGTTTGGAAATGAATCGGGAAATCAAAAGCTCGTCGGGTCGAAGCAACCCGATCGTACTCAAATTATTCATCCGCGGATTCGAGAGGAAATACGCGAGCGGCGTCGTCAAATCGCTTTCGAGCGGAACCATGATGCTCCCGATCCGGGTGTGGGTCACGGCGGTCGAATCGTACAGTTCCAAGACGGCGTGAAATCGCGGTTTCTCGTCGTCGAACCGTTCGGAAAGGTTGTTTTCGTAAAGACTCTCTCCCCGTTCGAGTCGATCGATCGTTTCTGAAAACGCTTCGAAGCGGGGAACGTCGGAACCGATCTCCTCTTGCGGCAACGCATTTGTCGCGGCGACCGGTCTGAGAAACGCGGTTACGGGAAAACAGAGCCCGGGCGGGTAATATTTCTCGACGGGAGTTCGGTCCAATCCCCGTTTGCGAATCGCGATCAGCGGAACGCCGAGCCCGCTTTGTTTGTATTCGTTTTGCAGCCCTTTGATTTCGTAATCGTCGGCGAACTTGAACTTTTCAATTTCCTCCCCTTTCCAATCGGCGGTGAGCATGGAACAGGTGATATTGCACGTTCCGTCGAGTGATTGAACCGCGTAGGTATGGTCGGGGCTGAGAATAAGCTCGTATTCGTTCCCGAGGAGCCGCAGCATTCGGAGCAGCGAGTGGTTGTAAATCAGGCAGACGTCGCGGAATTGTGAATCGTACGGATTGCGGTCCCGGTCGAATTTCGGGTCGAACAGGTATTGGTAAGAGTGCAGGATCGCCGCGAAGTAGATTTCCATCGCGAGTTTCGGCTTTTCCCGTTCGCAACGCTGCGCTTGAAAATAGGCAAGTTCGGCAAACGTGTAAAGCAAATCCTGGCTTTGATCCTTCTCGATTCGCTTTTGTAGGGCGACCAAAGCGGCGATCGGTTCGGTTTTCGCCGTTTTTTCCATGTCGTACGCGCGCAGGGTGAGCGTCGTCCGGTCGGAAAACGCCCAATCTCCGGTCGAGGTCAGTCGAAAATTTTTCTCAAGCGGATCGGGCGCGACTTTCCGCAGCCGGGTTTCCACGCTCGATGCGCAGCCGGACACCGTCGCCAGAAGCGCAAGGAGCAGATAAACCGTGAAACAGCGGCCAAATGACACGAAAACCTCCGCGCGGAGTATAAGAAAACCGCTCAGGCAGGTCAAGCGCGTTTGAGCTTGTTTCTCACGGTCACATCATCACCGCCAGCGCGATTTCGATCCGCCCGAACGGAGCGCTGACCTGAACGCCGCCGATCCGGTCGCGAATACGGTCCAGCGATTCCCGGGCAATTTCGATTCCAACGGCGAGCTGCTCTTCCTTGGAGTACGTCGACGCCTGCTCCATCCGTTTCATGATCGCGTCCGGGACGACGACGCCGGGGACTTCGTTGTTCATGAACTGGGCGTTACGGAAACTCGACAGCGGCCAGATACCGGCCAAGATCGGAATCGGGATCCCGTTCATTGCCACGTCGATCTTGTCGAGAAATTTCAACAGCGCGTCTTGGTCGAACACCGGTTGCGTGATCGCGAATTCGGCGCCGTTTTCCACTTTCTGCCGGAATCGGTCGAGTTCCCGATCCTGATCCAACGATGTCGGATCCAAGCCGACGCCGATCACGGCCCGGGTTGCGGGAACGATTTCCTGTCCGCCCAGATCGACGCCGCGATTGAGTCGCCGCTGAACCGCGCACATCGCAACCGAATCGGCGTCGAACACTCCGGTTGCGTTCGGATAGAGCCCCAACTTCGGAGGGTCGCCGGTTACGAATAAAATGTTCCGAATCTCCGACGCCGCACAAGCGAGCAGGTCCGCCTGCATTCCGATCAGGTTTCGGTCGCGACAGCAGAAATGCAAAATCGCTTCGATGTTCGCGTCCCGCTGAATTCGCTGCGCAACGACGAGCGGCGAAATTCGCGAACTCGCTCTCGGACCGTCCGGAATGTTGATCGCGTCGATTCCGTGTCGATGCAGTTTTTGGCTTTTTTCGACCGTTTGTGTCAAATCGAACCCGCGCGGCGGGACGAGCTCGACGAGTTGAATCCATTTTTTGTTCGCCAATTTCCACGCCAACCGGGACCGCTCCGCGAATTCGAACTCGTCCCGTTCCCGGACTTCCGGCTGCATCGTTTGCAGAACCGACTTCGTTTCACGGCTCTTGGACAACGGCTTGACCGCTTGGGCGATTTCGCGAATGTGGTCCGGCGTCATACCGCAGCATCCGCCGACGGCCCGAACGCCGAGATTGACGAACCGTATCGCGTAAGTCGCGACGTATTCCGGCGAGCAGTAGTAAAGATGCCGCCCCTCGAACTCCTTCGGAACCCCGGCGTTCGGCTGGACAATCAGCGGCAGTTGTGAGATTCGGACCGCGTGTTCGACCGCTTCGAGCAGTCCGTCCGGACCGTTGCCGCAGTTGAACCCGAGCGCCGTCGGTTCGACCGTCGAACCCGGAACCGGCGCGAAAAGCTGGTCGATCGACTCCCCGGAAAGTGTTTCCTTACCTTGGGCGATCGCAACGGACAGCACGAACGGGACTTCGGGCCGTTTCGACATGCTTTGCCGGCAGATTTCCAACCAACTTCGCGACGGGATCGTTTCGAAGAGAATGAAATCGGCTCCTCCGGCGACGAGGGCGTCGATCATTTGCAGGATCGTTTCCTCGATTGCATCGGTCGCCGCGTTTTGAAACGAGGGAATCGGTCCGATCGAACCGGCGACGTAGATCGTCCGTCCGGACTGGTCGGCGATCGAACGGGCGATTTCCGCTCCGGCGCGGCAGATGTCGACGGTTTTCTCGGCGAGTCCGTATTTTTCGAGCGTGAGCCGGTTCGCCCCGAACGTGTTGGTCGTCAAACAGTCCGCCCCGGCTTGGGCGTAATCGGACAATATCTCGCGAATCAACTTCGGTTCCGAGAGATTCAACTCCTCGAAACAGCGGTTCGTGAAAACGTGGTGCCGATAAAGTTCGGTCCCCATCGGACCGTCGAAAACGAGGATCCGTTGTTTTAAAGCTTCGGAAAATGGTGTCATAATAGTCGGTCGCGAGACCCGCCCCGTGCAGTAAAAAAAATGAGGAGGAAGCGAAAATCAATCTCCCGCATATCCGAGCACCGGCGAGGAGATTTCGAGCGTGTTCGGGCCGCTGGGGAGACTCAAACCGTCGATCACAATCGAATCGAAACGGATCGGGTAATGGATGACGCCGTCGTTCGGGCCGCCCCAGTGCGCGGTTCCTTCTTTTTGCAGATCGAACGTGAAGAACATCGGGCCTTTTTCCGTGAGTTTACCGCCGTCCGGCTGGAACGTCTGTCCCTGCGAATCGGTGAACCGCATCCGAACGGAATTGCCCGACCCGTCGCTTTCGATCCGAACGGAAAGCGATTTCGGCTTCCCTTCGATCTTGCGCAGTTCTTCGGTATTCGGCGAAATATTCAAAAACTTCCAACCGGCGTCGAATTTGTACGTCAACTTCGCCGTCCCGTTTTCGCCGAGCTCCAGCTTCTGCTCCGACGCGACTTTCGGATCGCCGTCGGGAGAGACCCGCCAGGATTTTTCGAACGTGTCGGGGGTGTATCGGAAGAAACGATCCAACGGACGAAGTCGCACATCTCCCATGTCGATACGAAGCTCTTCCTTTTGCGAAACGATTTCATCAAACGAGAATCCGAAAACATATTCCCCTTTTTCATTCATTTGAATGGGACAAGAAATCTCCGCCTTGGTTTCGTTATCACGAAAAATTAGAGGAAGGGTTTTATCTTTTCCCTTTTCCTTGGAATAATCACAAAATTGCAGCATCCCCGAAAAAGCAATCTTGCTTGGGTTTTCAAATGCAAAGGAAATCTCATTTTCTGAGGAGAGATAATAATGCATAAGGATCGGGTCCATCGAAATGACATCGCAGGTCTGGAGAATAAGGTCCCAACTAGACATCAAAGCGACACTGGCGGTTTGCCGTACGGGACTCCTCGACGATTTAACCGTGAAGGGGCCAAGATAATACGGTTTCATGGATTGCGAAACGCAGAGACACAGCGGTATGGATTCCCAATCGGCGATTTTTTGCAGTACAATGTTTTCCTGTTCCGGAATCAGGTAAATCGGACGATCAGAAACCGTGACACCCAAACCCGACTCATTGGCAACAAGATTCGGAAGTTTTTCGCCAAGATAGGAGACCGCCTTAAACTTTCCGGGGCTGCACGGAATCGAAACCGTCCGCTCTTCTTTCGCCGTCGTCCACACGGCAAGCCGCACATCGTTTCCGTTTCTAAAAACAAAAGTGTACACATCCTCCTGAAACTCCTCGTCCGAGATTGTTCTTGCTGTGGAAAGTCGTTTGTTATATTTGAACCCGTCAAACGTTTCCGTAAACGTCTTCGCGGCGAGGTAGGACGGTTTCGGTTCGTAAACCGGCGTTTGGTCTTTTTTGTACTCGTAGTTCACGGTTCCGAAATGGTGCTCCGGCTCTTTCGGGTCGGTTCCGTCGTCGTGCCAGTCGTACCAGATCGACACCGGCACGTCGCAGGCGAGGTTGACCATCCACTGTCGCGGGAGCATCTTGCCTTGAAGCTCGTCGTTGTAGTTCGCCCAAGCCGAAGAGTAGCCCCATTCGGCGGACAGGATCGGAATCTTTTTGCCTTCCGGAGCGTATTTGTCGATCATGTAACGCAGTTTGGCGTATTCCGGAATCACGGATTCCGGCTCGCGTTGGCGGTATGGATGGACGGAAACGGCGTCCCAGTATTCCAACAGGCCCGCCTGGAAACATTTTTCAAGGAAGTCGAAATCGATTTCCGAAGTCGCGGGACCGATGTACGTTTCGTCCGGAGCGGCTTCGCGGAGCGCTTTGCCGGTTTCCAACGCAAGTTTAATGTACGCTTCCGGGTCCGGTTTCGGTTTCCAGAAAGAGATGTTCGGTTCGTTGTACATTTCCCAAAGGATTCCGCGTCCCTTGAAATGCACGGCAGCCGCCGCGGCCCACTTGGCGAACGCTTTGCGGCCTTCTTCGCTGTACGGCGAAAGTCCTTCGTCGTAATGTCGGTTTGAATAATCGAGAATGTAAATCGGACGAACCTTGTGCTTCTCCAGCGCGTCGGTCAAACGGTCGAACGCCGAAAAATCGTAAACACCCTTTTCCCGTTCGGTTCCGCCCCAGAAGAAATCCATACGGATGATCGTCGCTCCGGACGCTTTCATCATCTCCATTTCGCCCGGCTTCGGATCGGTGAAATGGATATTATAGCCGAGCCCGTCCGGAATCGTTTTCGTCGGCAACTCCGGCTTCGCGGCGTAAACGAAAGACGTCAAACAGAAAACCCAAACCCAAGCCAATCGTCGTATCATCATTTATTTCACAAGAGAAAAAAGTTTAGCCGGAACGCCAAAGGCGTCCGCTCTGAATCGGAACAAACCCCCATTCTACTGGAAACGACGTCCCGGGACCAGAGAGCGAAGCGGGCTGGAAGCCCGCTGACCCAGGAGCAGGCAGGATGCCTGCGGTCCCAGGTTGTTATTTCCCACGTTGATTGCCGTACCAAACGATGTGCATTCGCGGACAGGGTTGAAAACCGGTTCGGTCGCAGTATTCGTGAATACGCTCCATCTTTTTGCGGAGGAGTTCCGAATCCGTTCCTTGCGGCATGAGAAGGACGCGGCTTCGCTCCACTTCGGGAAACTGTTTCAGATATTCTTCGATTTCCGCGAGGTCGTCTTCCGAGTCGACGACGAATTTAAGCTGGTAGGGATACCGCCCGATCAGATTCCGCACGACTTCCGGGCGGTTGCGATTCGCTTCATGTCGGGCGGTCCGGGCCGGGTCTTTCAGTCCGTGCGGCGTCGAGTTGGAAAGCTTCGGACTGATCGACATCAGGTCGCATAGCACCGGCAAATCGAGCGTCCCGGACGTTTCGATCGTGATCGTATCTCCTTCCGAGCGGAGTCGTTGCGTCAAAGGAACGAGTTCCGCATACAGCATCGGTTCGCCGCCGGTGAGCACGACGTGTTTTTGACCAAGCCGCCGCACGATCTCCAGAATTTCATCGACGCAAAGCTCTTCCGCTTCTCCGGCTTCCCAAAACGCGTACGGCGTATCACAAAACCGGCAACGAAGCAAACACCCCCCGACCCGAACGAAAGTACTCTCCGTTCCGGCCCAAAGCCCTTCTCCCTGTTTCGAAGCAAAGGTTTCAACGATGAGCATGGAAATTCTCCGTTAGCGGCGTGGGCTTGCCCCGCGTTTGTAAGAGGGGACGTGGTCAAATGGATAAGATGACAGGCAAGGCGTGGTATACTGGGAAGGTTTTCGATCAGAAAAGATGGTCCCCTCGCCCCCGGTCGTCCGGGGGAGAGGGGACCGGCGTTTTGGTTGTTCTAACCGACTTACTTGCCCATCACGCTGGAAAAACGACGTGAATCTGATATGTTATACGACACCTCTTTGAACTCCAATCCCCCGTTTCCCCTGTATTTTCCATGATTAAGAGACTGTTTTTCCTGACAATCGTGTTGTTTCCTTCCGTGGTCGCCTTTGCGGCGGAATCCTGGGACGTTCAAAGCGATACCTGGGTCGCAACGGATCAACTGGGGCGAACCCTCCCGACATTCGAACAGACCGGAGCGCCGAAAGCCGACAAAACCGTCGCGATGTTCTACTTTCTCTGGAACGGACGGCACGGCGAACAAGGCCCGTTCGATGTTACGGAAATCCTCAAGACGGATCCCGACGCGATGTCGAAAAAAGATTCGCCGCTCTGGGGGCCGATGTACATTCCGCATCATTGGGGGGAATCGGTGTTCGGGTATTACGTCGGGGAAGACGAATACGTCCTTCGCAAACACGCCCAAATGCTCGGCGACGCCGGGGTCGACGTGATCATCTTCGACGTAACCAACCAACTGACCTATCCGGAAAGTTACAGGCCGCTGTGCAAAGTGTTCCACGAGGTTCGGGCCGCCGGGAATCACGCTCCGCAAATCGCGTTTTTGTGTCCGTTCTGGGCTCCGAAAAAAGTCGTCCATGAACTTTGGCATGATCTCTACGGAAAAGGGGACTACGACGACCTGTGGTTTCGCTGGGAAGGAAAGCCGCTGATCCTCGCCGATCCGGAGATGATTCTCGACTCCATCGAATCGAAACGCGTGGAGGGAAAAGCGTTTCCCGTTGAATTGACGACGACGCTCGGCCAAAAGTTCACGACCGACAAACCGTTTCTCCGGGTCGGCGCCGCCGTTCCGACCTGGAGCGCGAAGGACGCCGGTTTTACGATCACGCTCCGCAAAGACGGTCCGGACGGTGAAATCGTGAAATCGAAAACGATTGAAAATCATCCCGACAACCAATGGGGAATGCTCCCGTGCGACGAACCGGTTCCGCCGGGGACGTATTACCTCGAACTGAACGAGCCGCGTGGAAAAGTCGGCTGGTGGTCCGCGGATCCGCCGAAGGAACTGGCCGAAACAATTCAGGGGTTCATCGACGGAAAACCGACGGAGCAGCCCTTCGGAATGATTCTCGTTTTTGGCGACGAGCAGACGCCGAAAATCCTCGACTTCTTCACGTTCCGCAAACCGCAGCCGGACTATTTCGTCGGACCGACCGGGCCGAATCAATGGGGCTGGCTCGAAGTGACGCCGCAGCACGGGTTTTACGTGAACGAAAAAGACGCAAACGGCAACGTGAAAAAAGTGATCGAGGAAGTCGCGGTCGGAACCGCTCAAAACGCCGTCGATGGAAAACTCGGTGTGCTGAGCAATCCGCGGTCCCACGGTCGTAGTTTCCACGACGGCAAGGAACCGGCCCCGGAGGATTGCGACTGGACCGGACTCAATTTCGAGGAACAGTGGAAACGGGCTTACCAGCTCGATCCGAAAGCGGTTTTCGTAACGGGCTGGAACGAATGGATCATGGGCCGGTTCGATGAAACCGCTCCGTTCAACGGCGCGGGGCTTGTTTCGTTCGTCGACCAGTTCAATCACGAATTCAGCCGAGATATCGAACCGGTTCGCGGCGGACATGAGGACGCGTACTATTACCAAATGATCGGGCATCTCCGCCGGTTTAAAGGGACAAGGCCGCTCGAAAAGATCGTTTCGCAGCCGATCGCGCTGGACGGGAAATTCGACGACTGGACCGCCGTGACGCCGGAATTCCGTGACACCCTCGGCGACGTCGCGCACCGCGACGAACGCGGCTGGGGCGCCGGAACGCGTTACGAAAACACGACGGGCCGCAATGACATTGTCGCCGCCAAGGTTTCCCGGGATGAGAAAAACGTCTATTTTTACGTCCGGACCGCCGAGCCGTTGGTCGGACAAAACGACGGCAACTGGATGCTCCTGTTCCTCGACGTCGATAGCAACACCGAAACCGGTTGGTTGGGGTACGATTTCGTGTTCAACCGGACTTCCGGAATGTTGGAGAAAAACGTCGACGGAAAATACGAATGGAGCTCGCCGGTGAAAATATCGCACAATATCGGCGAAAAGGAGCTCGAACTGGCGATTCCGCGGGCAATGCTCGGCGATCCGAAAGCGATCCATTTCAAATGGTGCGACAACATCCGACAAACCGGCGAGTGGTCCGACTTCACGGTCAACGGCGACTCCGCCCCGAACGACCGTTACAATTATCGGGCGGAGTTTTAACGAAATGGAATTGAAAAACGCGATCGTGCTCGTTTTCGACGGGCTTCACAACGGTTTTTCCGGGGCGTACGGAAACGCCGGAATCGCGACGCCGGCGTTGGACCGGTTCGCTTGCGATTCGCTCCTTTGCGATCGGTATTATGCCGATACGCTGGAACTGTCTCTGCTTTGCCGGGAATATTGGTTCGGTATTCCCGCCGCCGAACCGGAAACCGGAACGGTCCCGCTTGCGCCGAGTCTTCCGGCACGACTCCGGGAGAAAGGATACCGTACGATCCTGCTGACAGACGATTCGGAGGTCGCTTACGATCTTTACGCCGACGGTTTTTCCGAGGTCCATCGAATCGACGCGTCCCTCTCGGACCAACCGGCCGCGTCGCTGGAGGAAACCCGATTTTTTCGCCTGTTCGCGACGGAGATCGATTTGGTTGCGCAAAACGAGGAGCCGTATTTCCTCTGGGCGCATTTCAAAGCGTTTGCCGGACCGTGGGATTTTCCGGACGAATATCGCGACGAACAGGTCGAAGAAGGTGATCCCGAACCGTATTCGGGAACAATCGTTCCCCGATTCGACGATCGCTCCGTCGATTCCGAGCCGGATCCGGATGTGCTGCGGAGCGTCGTGGAAACGTACACCGCCGGTATCACGGTGCTGGACGAATCGCTTGCGGGCTTTGTCGAATCGCTCCAAGGCGGCGAACTCGGAGCGAAGACGCTTTGCATCTTGACGGGAGCACGCGGATTTTCGATGGGGGAGCATCGATTGATCGGCCTGCCCGAACCGGGCGATCTTTGGGGCGAAAATCTGCATTTGCCGCTTTTAGTTCGATTTCCGGAACAATACGATTCGCAGCGAATGGTCCGGACGTCCGCTTTGACGCAGCCGAGCGATCTTTACGCGACCTTGGCCGAGTGGTTCGACTGCGGCAACGATAATGCGGGCCAAAGTCTGGTTCGGTTTTTAGCGGACGAAGAAACTCCGATTCGGGACGAAATCCGGATCGTCGGCGATTCGCAAATCCAGGCCCTGATGCAAAGCGACTGGTTTTTCCGAATTCGGTCCGAAACGGACGAAATTCAAGGATTGAGGCAAAAGGTCGAGCTCTACGCCAAGCCGGACGACCGCTACGAAGTGAACGAAGTCGCCGACCGCTGCGAGGACATCGTTGAAGAGTGGGAGCGTTTGCCGTTGAGGGGCGAGATTCGTTCGGACAAACAGCCTCTCCCGCCCTGAAGGGCAACGCGTAACAGCCCCGCCGGGCTTTTTTTAGTTCGGCGCGGAGCGATGTCATCCGCGGCTGCTTCGACGGACGACGCTTCACCGCACGAGGTTCAAATCGAGCCTGATTTTTCGGAGTGTCCGGCATGGTCATGGTGGTACCGTCGACGAGCTTGGCATGGTGTCGTCCGAGAAACAGCCGTTCTTTTCCGGCGAGAACACCAGTGTTTTTCGCAACGAGCCGAGCGAGTTCTTCCAGAGCTTTCAGGGATAGGGCCGCGCGGGCGTCGGTGTCATTCCCGGTGTTGGCGGAAGGAGGAGCTTGACCTTGGGCGATGAGGAATTGTGAGATGCGGCTGACGGCGGCGGAGCAGGACCGCAATTTTCCGTCGCCGAACGTTTGGGAGAGAAAGGCCCAGAGGATGATGATGGTGTTATAAATCGGGGCGTCACAAAGGGCGTCGTATTTCCGGAAGACGGCTTCGAGGAGGTCTGCGGTGAGGACGTTGGAGAACGGGAGTCCCGACGCGTCGAGAAAGGGGCGGCAACAAAGTGAGAAATCCGGCTTGCGTGGAGACGAGGAAAAACGTAATATTTGAGACAGAACGCCCTCCTTGGCATCATTATACGGATCCGAGGAGATTCGATCAAGAGAAAATCCTGAATCGCCTTGAAAATGGGTGCGCGCAAATTTTCCGGGTCGTGAGTTGTCATTCTGAACGAAGTGTACTCACGGAGGGAAGAATCTGGTGCATCCGGCAACACGCATTATGTTGCGAACACGGCTTGAAACCAGATGCTTCGGAATACCTCGGCAT
>JAVBPO010000166.1:0-14165 GCA_031549565.1 Thermoguttaceae bacterium | reverse complement strand
GGAACCGTTCCCGATCTCGAAGAATTACTTTCTGGTGTCCCATTCTTCCCGGGACCGGTTCGGACTTTACCTGATCGACCGCTTCGGCAACCGCGAACTGCTTTACATGGATGACACCTACGGTTCGATGTGCCCGATTCCAATGCAACCACGGCCCGTACCGCCGGTGATCGGTTCGACGATCGATCCGGAGCTGGCGAAGCAAAATCTCGGCGTGTTCACGGTCGCCGACGTTTATAACGGCGTCGAACCGACGATCCGGCGCGGACAGGCGAAGTATCTGCAAATTTCGCAGGAACTTCGAGCGAATCTCGAACAGAATCCTGACGGCTCTTATCGCAGCGACCACGAACCGTTCATGGAGTTTTACGCGGCCCCGGTCGACGTGCTCCAGGGTCCGTTCGGCTGGACGTCGTACGTCGCCAAAACGAGCTGGGGGACCGTTCCGATCGAAGAGGACGGCTCGGCGTCATTTTACGCGCCGGCGGGGAACGTGCTGTACTTCCATTTGTTGGACGAAAATTACAACGAACTCCAACGGATGCGGTCCGTGGTACAACTTCAGCCGGGAGAAACGCGAAGCTGCGTCGGGTGTCACGACGACCGGTCCGCGACGCCGGTGATCCGGGACACACTTGCGATCAAGCAGGAACCGCGGGCGATCGAGCCGCCGCCGTGGGGAAACGGGCCGTTCGATTACCAGGCTCTCGTGCAACCGGTCTGGGACCGGAATTGCGTGCGGTGTCATAACGCCGAAACGCCGAACAAGTTCGATCTTTCGGCGACGCTCGACGAACACAAGACGCCGCAATCGTACAAGACGATCGTCAAGAGCGGTCTGGTCCATCATTTCGACTGGGGCTGGAATTCCGGCGTCCCGTCCAAAGCGGAGCCGCTCACGTTCGGAACGGCTCGCACCAAACTCTGGGACGTTTTGAAAGACGAGCACCATAGAGACGTCTCGCTGACGACCGACGAAAAGCGAACGATCAAATGCTGGACCGACCTGAGTTTGCCGCTTTGGCCGGATTATATTCAACGGTCGAAACGGTAATACGCAAGTATTCGCCGGAAAGTTTCATGCCGTTTTTGTCATCCTGAGGTACTCCGAAGGATCTGGTTTCAAGCCGTGTTCGCTACCTCATGCGAATTGGCAGGATACACCAGATTCTTCACTTCGTTCAGAATGACACCGCTTCCCACCTGAACTTTCAGCATTTTATTATCCGTCGGATGCATCAAGCCCCGCACCTCACGAGGCGGCACCGCTACATTTTCGATCGGGTCCGATAGAGCCATTCGGTGAACCAGCGACACGGCGGAAAGGTCATGATCGCGAGGAAGATTTTGTAACGCACCGACGGAACGCACACCGTTCGGCGGCGTTTCTTGCGAATGTTCCGGAGCGATTCCCGAACGACGGTTTCCTTGTTCAACCAGAGAATCTCGGGAATTTTTTTGTACTTCCCCTCATCCATCAGTTCGGCGCTGTGAAAACCGGTGTGAACCAGCCCGGGACACAGGGCCTGAATCGCGATTCCGTATTCGCGAACGTCGCACTGCAAACATTTGGACAGCGAAAGAAGGTACGCTTTGGTCGCGTTGTATTGTGCGAAACCGGGCCCGACCAGGTATGCGGCAACCGAAGAGAGGTTGACGACGTACCCCTTTTTTCGCTTGATCATCGGTCCGAAAGCCGTGTACATCAATCGCATCGGGGCGATCGAGTGAATTTGAACCATGCGACTTTCCTGATCGAGGTCGATGTCGGGAAAATGATACTCGTACCCGAACCCGGCGTTGTTGACCAAAAATTCCAGGTTGTCCGCTTCGGCGACCCGTTTTTCCAGCTCCAAAAGCTGCGCCGGATCGGAAAGGTCGACGGAGCGAATCTCCACGGAAACGCCGTATTTCTTTTCCAGTTCAGTTTTTTGCTTTTCCAACATTTCCGTACGTCGGGCAACGAGGAGCAAATCGTACCCATCGCCGGCCAACCGGTGGGCAAACTCTTCGCCGAGCCCGCTGGTCGAGCCGGTAATTAACGCTAGTGGACGTGTGGTGGACATGGTGAGTCGTCGGATTGATTTATTCGGTTTGACTTTTGGCGTATTCGATTGCGTCGAGCAGCGTCCGGATCGTTTCCGGTTCCTCCTCTTTCGGGGGGATGGTCGGGGCCGGGATTCGTAGATTGCTGAAAAGCCAAAAACCGCCGTACAGCGTGATCGAACCGGCGTCGGGAATCTTGATCACCGCGAAGTCGTTCTCTTCTTGGACCGCCGGATTCTCAAGCTCAAACGCGTCCAGAATGCGGCGAATCGTGCTGTTTTCGTCTTCCAAAACGTCCGGGTTCGTGTGCAGCGAGAGAAGATTCTTCCCCCGCCGCAAATGTTCGACCAATTCCCCGACGATTTCGTCCGGATGCACGGTGTATCCGTCGACCAAAATCGCAAGATCGGCAGTCGTTTTTCCGGAAAACTTCTTGTCATAAGCGAATGCCCAGTAGTGCCGGTTCAGGAGAACCCACGCATTGTAAAGCCCATGCTCGTTGTCCGATCCGATTTCCAGACGGTCGAAATCCTCGACGACCCAAAGCGACCCGGCCGATCCGTCTGGTTGCCAAGCGTAATAGGCCTCCGGATCGGCAATCGCTTCCTCCTGAAGCAACCAGGAGAACGAGTTGAGCCAAAGGCGATAGTTGTCGCCGTAATTGAGGAACGTGTCGGACATCATGTTCTGGTCTCCGACGATTACGATCCGACCTTTTCCGAACGGTTTCGCCAAAACGACGCCGAGTCGGCCCGACGGTTCGTCCGGATCCTGGATGAAATTGCCGTAAAAACCCTGGCCCACGTTTTCCATGTACGGCGGGCAGATGAGCTTGTCCGGCCAGGAATCTTCGCTGCTCCAGGCGACGGCGAACCGTTGATCGACTTCTCCCCCCGTTTGAATGCCGAGAAATCGCACGTCCTTGGTAATCGGGTGCGAATCGAACCGCGAAACGCAAATCCAACCGGGGCCGTTGCCCAGAACATTGTTATACCGGTCGCACACGGTCGTTTTTTTCGCCTCAATGTCCAATTCGGTCAGCAGCGGCTCCAGAATGTGAGCGTGTGAATAGCAGTTGCTGTGATCGGTGACGAGAAACAGGCCGCCCCCTTGGTCGAGAAAACGAACGATCGCCTGAATCTCGGAAACCAAAAACGCCCGGCAATCCGCTGAAACGAGGTTGATCATCAAGACTTTGTATCCGGCGAGCAACTCGTCGGTAATCTTCCCTTCGGTCAAACGGTCGCAGCGGATTCCCCGGGATTTCAGGTATTCGATTCCAAATCGGCTGCCGGAAATGTGGTGGTATTCGTAGTTGTCTTTCCTGAGACCGATATCGGAGTAATCGTGACAGTGTACCACGTCCAGAAGAATCCTCGATGGCTCCTCCCCGCGAAGGGGGAAATTCGAACCGAAGATCAAGAGAAAGAACAGCGGTAAAATCGGCAAAATCCCTTTCATCGTTGCAGTCGCTCCTTTGGCCGTAAATTTTTAATATTCAGTGGAAAAATCTTTTCAAAACGGGGATTATATACTATGATTCACTCAAGGAGAAGAGGAAAACCCTTCCCCTTGGTTGTCGATTCCCCGTTTCATCCTGAGAGAAAGAGAGACCCGATGTCCGATATTATGGATCAAGTTGCCGCTTCGTCCGACCAGGCCGTTGCCGCCAAAGACGGCGTTTTCGCGGAAGAAGTCGAAGATACGTTGAAAGATATGTACCTGTCGTTCCGGTTGGGAGACGAAGATTATTGCTTGGAAATCCGACACGTTACGGAAATTGTCGGCATCCAGAAGGTGACGGAAGTGCCCGACATGCCGCATTACGTCAAAGGGGTCGTCAACCTTCGCGGTCAGGTGATTCCGGTGATCGACATGCGTTTGCGATTCAACATGCCGGGCAGGGAGTACGACGAACGGACTTGTATCGTCGTGATCAGTCTCAAGGGGGGCCAGGTCGGACTCGTCGTCGACACGGTCAACGAAGTCCGCTCGATTGAGGAAGTCAACGTTTCCCCGCCGCCGAAAAGCGGAGGCGCCCCAAGCGCCCAATACATCCGCGGACTTGGAAAAGTCGGCGAATCGGTCAAAATCATCCTCGACGCGAACAAACTCCTGTTCGAAGACGAACTCGCGGGACTTTCGATGTAATTGTATCCCTTAAACGGCTTGAAAACACTCGCTTTTTCGACAGGATGAACAAGATTTTCAGGATAGGTAGGAATAGAGTATCCGCAATATCCTGTCCATTCTGTAAATCCTGTCAAAAAACCATTTTCTCCCCGTTTGCAGTAAATCAATCCGAGTACGGTGGCGGTGCAGCCGAGCAAGCCGATAATCCGCAGTCTTGAAAGTCCGTTCAAATCGATGTAGATGAACAAGCGATTGTAAACGGAGAAAGCGAGCAGGAAATTCAGTCCCGCCCAAACACCGCCCCATTTCTTCAATTGCTCTGTTCGGGGATCTCGAAGAATACCGTAACACGGTGTGGCGGTTGCTGTCAATCTGCAACTCAAAGAATTCCTCTTGTCATGGTCGGCGGGATTTCGTAAAATGCCCCGCTGGCTCCCAAGGAGCACGGCTAAACGACAAGAGGGAATATTTTATGACCAGGGAGAGGCACTCTTATTTATATTGGCTTTTATTTAGCGAAGCGTCGTGGAAATGCTCCGCGCTGACCGTCGCGGTCGGAATGTTGATCGGATTACTGCCGAAAGAAAACATTCTCGTCGCTTTTTTCGCGCTGCTTCTGGTGTTGATTCCCGGTCGCTTGGTCTACGGAATCGCGTCGATCGTCGGTTTTACGCTCGTTTCGCTCACTCTGGACCCCGTTGCGGACAGGATCGGAACGCGGTTGCTGGATAATTCGGCGGTTCAAACACTCGGTTCGACGCTTTACACGTTGCCCCTTGGTGCTTGGACGATGCTCAACAACACCCTCGTCCTCGGAAACCTGTTGATCGGCTGTGTGCTGTTTTTCCCAGTGTATTACCTTTCGGCGCAATGTTTTCGGAAGATTGCGCCGATGAACAAATAATTTTATCCAATTCCGAAAAAAGATAGTGAATTTTTACAATAAGCGAGATCGGGAGTGAAACGACCATCTCGCGGCTTACTTATCGGAGCGGAAGCTCCAGCCGCCTACCGGGGCACCTGGGTCATGAAACAACTGATTCCCCGATTATTGCTGATCACCGTGATTATTCTCGCGGTCGGCGCTGCGCGGAATCGAATCGCTCAGCTTGTGTTTATCGGCGTGGTTAAGTCAAAAACGGGCTTGGAGCTTTCCGTCCGCTCCACGTCGTTCGAGCCGCTGCAAGGGGCGCTGCGGCTGGAATGTATCCAGATCCCGAACCCGTCGCAAGCAGGGAAAGAGTTCGCAACCGTCGATTCGCTCGACGCGGTGCTGAACACGGACGATTTGCTGAAAAAACTCTATCGGCTCGAAACCGTCGAGATTCGCGGCATCCACTATCGAGCCGATTCCGGCGACGAAAAGCTTTTCGTTCCCCAAGAAATCTGGGACCGCTTTAAAACCCGATTTCCCGATTGGTTCGCGCCGAACCTCGACCACGATTGGTCGACGCTCCTGTCAGGAAAACTCGACCCGCAAACCTTGAGTTTGCTCAAGGAACAATTCGCGTCGGCCAAAATCGCCGATGGAATGTCCGAAAAGTGGAAGGAAGAACTCCAACCGCTGTTCCAAAAAACTCAAACGATCTCCCAACGGCTCCAACGAATTCGGTCCGCCGTGCAAGATTCGAACCAGAAGAGCAAAGTCAATCCGCTCGAATCCCTCGCCGCGGTACTCCAGGACGCCGGTTCGCTCGAAACCGATTTGCAGACACTCGTTTCCGAAGCCAATACCTTGCAAAAGAGCGCAAAAAACGAAGCGACCGCCTTGAAACAATCGCTGCAAGACGACATCGCAAAAATCAAAGATCTCAAGCCGCCGAAAATCGATCAGCGGTTCGTCTCCGAAATCCTGATCGGGCCGGAACTGAACGAACGGTTCGCGACGATCCTCGCCTGGATTGAGTCGGTCAACGAGATGATGAACGAGCCGGAAGAAAAAGAAACATCCTGGTTCGGCTTCAAGCGGGCACGTGGAACCGACGTCGTGTTCGAAAGCCGTAAAAATATCACGGAATACTGTGTCAAGCGAGTCGAATTCGACGGCGATTTGACGTTCGAGGACAAACCGGTTTATTTCGTCGGTCGGATGTACGATATTGCGTCCCCGGCCGCGAATTGGGAACAGGCGACGACGATCCAAATTTGCCTCGATTCGGCGCCGTTTGAAATCGGTACGCCGCAACAGCGGGACGCGATCTTCGCCGACTCGCCGCTCGGAGCGTCGCCCAAGGATTCGCTTGCGCTGTGTGGACCGATTTTCGAAGCGCCGTTCGGTTCGAATCCCGTTGCCGACAATTCCGCGTCCGCAGTGAACGATCTCACGGTACCACGCATGTATATCACGGCGATTTTGGACCAGCGTTCGGAGATTCCGAAACAGCGGTATATGATCGCTTGTCCGAGCATGGAATTGCCGACTCGGATTCTCGGTAAGGAAGAAAGCCTCGCTTTTGCCGTTTCGCCCGGTCTTTCGCGGTTTTACGCCGTCGTCGACCGCAACGGTGAGCAGCTTGACGGGCGGGTTCGGTTTACGCAATCGTCGATCCGTTTGACGCCGACTCTTCCGCCGAATGTTCGCGGTTCGGAATTCGAAGCGATGCTTACGGCGATCGCCGACGGGATCGACGGCCTGGACGCCGAGCTGACCGTTTCGGGAACGATCGAGAATCCGCAATTCCAAATCCAGAGCGACCTGGGAGATCGGTTCGCGGCGAATCTCCAGCCGATCATGCTCGGCAAATGGAACGAGTCTCGCCAATTGCTCGCGAAAGAATTGAACGATCAAACGAATGACGCTTTGCGACAGGTCGGCGGCTTGTTCAACGAACAGCTCGATCCGCTGCTGAATCAGTTGACTTTAGCCCGCTCGCAACTGACCGGAGATAATCCGAACACTTCCGTCAAGCAGACCGTCCAGTCCCTGATGTCCGGCGACACCAAAGAGATTAACAAACAGTTGCAACAGCAAGGAACGCAACTCCTCAACAACGCACTACAAAACGCGTTACAGAAGAAGAAGTAAAGCAGGGCGGGAAGCGTAAGCGAGAGCAAAATAAGAAATAAGAAATAAGAAATGAGGAAAAACAAGACACACTACGCATTTTCTGCGATCTGCCGTCTGCCGTCTGCCGCCTTCGCCGCGTCTGCCGTCCGTCGTCTGCTCGCTGTCCTCTGTCCTCTGTCCTCTGCCCTCTTACTTCTCCTTCCCGGCTGCGCTTCGTATCGGCCGCCGGTTTCCACGTTGCCGTGGATGACCAATTCACCGAGTGAGAACAGTCAGGCGCTCGTTCCGACGAACAACCACGAAGCGCTTTGGGAAGCGATTTCCGAGGCGGTCGGTCAGACGTTTACAATCGCCAGCGAAGAGCCGATCCGGGCGTTCGACAACGTGTTGACCGAAGGACGATTGGAAACGGAACCGAAAATCGGGGCGTCGGTCCTGGAGCCGTGGCACGATGATTCCGTACGGATCGGGGACCGTATCGAATCGACATACCAAACGATCCGACGTCGTGCGATCGTCCGTGTGATACCGGAAGAGACCGGCTTTCTGGTCCAAGTCGTCGTCTATTGCGAGATGGAGGATTTGCCCAAACCGATCAAATCGAACGCCGCGGCGACGTTGTTTCAAAAAACGACCCCCGCGGAACGAGTCACGCAACAAGGCCCGCTTTTACCGGAGTCGAACGGCTGGTTCCTTATCGGACGCGACCCGGAGTTGGAAAAACAGATTCTCAATCAAATCCTCTACCGTTTCCGCAATCCCCCCAACCTCATCCGAGCCGCCGAACCGGACTTGTTTTGAAATAAGAAATAAGAAATAAGAAAAATGCGCTCGCTTACGCTTCCCGCTCTGATTTCTCTCGTAATTCGTAATTAGTAATTCGTAATTAAAAAAATGTCCAACTCCCCCACCGTTTTGTTTCTCCGATCGGCGACGATGATTTTGGCGTTGATCTCGCTGTTGGCGATCGCGATTTTTTGGAACGGATTACCGTCGGGAAAAGGCGGGCCGGCGTCGTTTTCCGTTTCCTGGAAACATTTCTTTCAGCAGGACGAAGAAAAACCGAGCCGGGAATCCAAGTCCAAAAACGTCGCAAGATCCGTGCGGTCGGAACCTGAAGACGATTTCGACGACGAGAATTCCTTCGACGATTCGACGGAAGAAAACGGAATTCAAAATTTCACGTTGGATCCTCCCGTCGAAACCGATTTCAATACGCGAATCGATTCCTCGCCCGACACGAAAGGAGCGGACCCGGTGTTGACGCCCTCTCCTGTCGCCGGCGAAAGCGATATCACGGAAACGGATCTGCCGCAAGAATACCGGGATCTGAAAAAGACGCTGGAAACCGAGTACGGTGTCACGGAAATCCGGCTTGAGCCGTGGGGGAGCGAAGGGAATCTCTATCGATTTTCGTGCTCCAGAAACGATCCGCCCGGCAGCGGCGTGAAGAAACTGCTCCAGGCGATCCAACCGACCCCGCTTTCGGCGATCCAAAAAGTTGCCGAGGAAATCGTGCCGTCCGGGAATTCACTTTCGAACCCGTCCGGTTTATAATCGGCGGTCGTTTCCGGTCGCCTTGTATGGCCCGGTATGAATTCATCTCCCCGAAACAGGTCCGATTCCATGTCCGTACAAAAACTTCTGTCGATTCTCGTTTTCCTCGGCGCGTCCTCGATTCATGCCGCCGAAGAGGACGCGTTCGTTCCCAAACTCGATCAAAAAATCCAACAGAAAATCGCTTCGTTGAAAAATGAAGGGATTATCCTGGTCGATTACCACATCCATTTGCGGGGCGGTATGACGCCGGAAAAAGCGGCGATCCGGCAGGAGAAAACCGGAATCCGCTCCGGCATGCTGGAAAACTTCGGACGTGATTGGCCGATTTCCGACAATGAAAAACTACGTGCGTTTCTCGAAAACGCCCGTAAAGTCCAGGTCGACGGAAAAACGCTGCTCGTCGGAATCCAAGTCAACGACCGCGATTGGATGAAGCAGATCGATCCGGAGTTGTTTCAAAAACTCGACTTTATCCTTGCCGACACCATGATCATGGGAACCGGTCCGGACGGCAAGCCCGCGAAAATGTGGTTGGACGATTACAAAATCGACGACCCGGAAAAGTGGATGGTCCGATACATGGAGCACAACCGGCAAATCCTCGGGGAGCCGATCAGCATCCTCGCCAACCCAACGTACTTACCCAAGCCGGTGGAGCATCTTTACGACCGGCTCTGGACCGAAGAGCGGATGAAAGAAATCATTCAACTTGCCGGGAAGAATGACATCGCGATCGAAATCCAGGCGACTTCTCAATTTCCGAACCTGAAATTCCTGAAACTCGCGAAAGAAATGGGGGCGAAATTTTCGTTCGGCACGAACAATTTCGGCGACACCCCGCTCCCGATCGACCGCTGGTTCAAGGAGATCGATGAGTTGAATCTCGAAAAGAAAGACTTCTGGGAGATTCCGGGCAAACCGTGATTCCACCGAGGCGTCAAGCGATTATTTCCGAATCAACCCTTGGAGCGTCCGAAGGTTGACCAGATCCCAGTCGACGGTTTGGCCGTCGATTTCGGTCGTTTCTTTCGGCGTTTCCAGGTACATCGGGATTGCCTGAAATCGGGCGTCGTTGACCAAAAATCGAAACGGTTCCAGCCCGAGCGTTCCGTGCCCGAGGTGAGCGTGCCGGTCGACGCGGGCGCCGACTCCCTTGACCGAATCGTTCAGGTGAAACGCTTTCAAACGGTCCAGCCCGATGATCCGGTCGAATTCAGCGAACGTATTTTCGTACTCTCTCTTGCTCGCGAGCAGGTATCCGGCGGCGTGGATATGGCATGTATCGACGCAAACGCCGAGCCGGTCCGGATGTTTCGATAATTCAAGGATCCTTGCCAGGTGTTCGAATTTCCAACCGAGATTCGAACCCTGTCCGGCGGTCGTTTCCAGGAGAACGCCGACCTTCGCGGATTTCCCGGTCGACTCAAGCGACTGGTCGATCGCCGAAGCGATACGGCGCAGGCCCGACTCGACCGGATCGGCCGACGTATCTTCCGTCGGCGTACCGGGATGCATCACGACGTAGGGGACGCCGAGCGTTTCCGCCCGGGCCAGTTCGTCGGAAAACGCGGCGAGCGATTTCTCGTACAGATCCGACTTCCCGCTGCCGAGATTGATCAAATACGAATCGTGAATCAAAGGATCGGTGATCTTCGTTTCACGAAGCGTTTTTTTGAACAGTTCGGCTGCGTCCGGCGTGATCGGTTTCGCCTTCCATTGGTTGGAGTTCTTGGAGAACAGTTGAACGCAATCGAACCCGACCTCCGCCGCCGCCAGAACCGCACGTTCCAACCCGCCGGAGATCGACATGTGGGCGCCGAATTTCATTGGGAATTATGAATTATGAATTATGAAAAAAACAGAGCGGGAAGCGTAAGCGAGCGTCCCGCTCTGAACGAAAAACGTTTTCAAGAATTCGTAATTATTAATTAGTAATTACTAATTCGAACTTCTCGAACAACCCGTACCCGATGGTGTCATACGCTTCCCCCGGCGGTTGCGGTTCGGGGGCTCCCCAGAACATGCCGGGCCAGGCGGTGCCGCGGGTTTTGCCGCCGTGGTGCGGGCCGAGCAGGTTTTTCGGCGTGCCGATCACGACGACATCGACCGTGTTCTCGCCCGGCGTCACGAACTCGCTCACGTCGAGTTTCCACGGCGCCCAGCCGATGTAACCGGCATCCTTTCCGTTGACGATCACTTTCGCGACCGACCCGTACCATCCGTCCGGCGAATCAGGCAGCTTCACGCAAATCTTCTCGCCGTCCGCTTTCGCGGGCCGATCGAACTTTTCCGTGTACGACACCCCGTACGCATAAAACGGCATTCCCTGGTTGTTCCAGCCTTGTTCGGGTTTCGCGTCGCCCAGTCCACTTCCGTCGACCAGGTAATCCGCTTTGCGATCGAACGAACCGCCCACCAGTGCGCTGGACGCTTTCACGACTTTCACGTTCTCGATCGGTTTGCCGTCTTTCGTCGAGAAACGGATTTCCGAGAGCCCGACAAACGCGTTGTCTTTCGGCGATCCACCGGTCAGGGTTTGCATGTTGACCGGGAACGTGATACCGTTTTGGTTCGACGAAACGTTGAGTCGGACGTACCGCGTTTTCTTCGGCTTGAATTCGACCGTTTGCGGAAACGTCGTCGTCGTACATTGCCGACCGGGGGCGCGATCCAACGTGAAATGTCCCAACTCGAAACCGCCGTACGCGAGATCGTCGATCTTGTCCAAAGCGACAAAGGCGCATTCCTTGACGCCACGATTGGTCATATTGACTTCGTTATAGTTCCAAATTTTCGCCGTGCCGAGTTCATACTCCGCGCCGAGATCGAAAATGACGAACGGGGCATTGTCGCCCGCCTGTGGATTTTCTCCGTAATGGCCAATCCCCTTACTCAACCAGGAAACATGTTCGATTTCTGCCGAATGAGCCGGCTCCGACGGATCTTGCGGTTCCGGCGTCCGTAATTGCAACGGTTTCGGCGGACAAACGACAAAACCGTGTTCCGCGGATTCGAGCGAAAAATCGCCGAGCAGATATGCCGGTTCCAATTCGTGGTAAATCGTCATCGGCTTGGCCGTGATCGACACTTCGTTCTCACCAACCTTCGCCGCGTCGGGCAGGTCAAGTTTGTAGAACGCCTTGTCGAGCCACCATTTCGAGGTGTCAACCTTGATCGGTTTCCCGTTGCACGTAATTTCGTACAAATCGGCTCGTTCCACCACAAGACAAAGCGAAGACAAGAGTGCTTTTCTGTCCTCTGTCGTCTGTCCTCTGTCCTCTACCGTGAAACGGTACGTTGCCGTAAAACCGCTGTCTTCCGGGAATTTTTTCGTGATCAGTTCGTCTTTGAACTGGACGCCGTTGTCCCACGGGTTGCGTTTGAGACCGATTTCCGATCCGTTTTTCTCGAACACCCAATGGTTCGCTTTGTGGAAATAGACGCCCTTGAGCGTTTCTCCCTTCGCGGTCACGTCGACGTAATCAAGCGTCAGGACGTTCGGCTCCACCCGCTTGATCACCGGATCGGTTTTCGGTGGGATCACCGTTTCCGTTTTCGTCTCGACGGCGTAGCCGGTCCGGTTGCCGCTGGACAATACGACCAGCAGTGAACCGCACGGCGGGAGTTCGTAGCGGAACTTGATATTTTCATGGCCCGACAGTTCGTACGGATAACGCCATTGTTTTCCGGTGTCGGGACACCATTTTTCAACGTCCCCTTTCTTGCTGAAAACCCAGCCGGTCGCCGGTTCGGTGATGCTGATGTTCGACAGGAACACGACCTCCTTATCGCCGAGACGACGGCGGTGGTGGTACACTTGTCCCGACTCCGGTTCCTTGTCCGGAACGACCCGCAGTCCGTCGGAGGCACCACGGATTTTGCACAGCCGGATCACCTGGTCGAATTCGACTTTCGTCGCGCGCGAGGAGCCGAACAGCTGATTGAGTCGCTGGGCGTCATTATCGGACGGCGTGGTTCCTTCGACGTACTTCGGCTGCTCGAAATAATAGACTTTCACTTTTCCGCGAGCGGCTCTTGCGAGCAGGTTGAGCGTTTTCGAATCGATATTCTCCATGTTCGGCGGCAGGATAATCACGTCGTAAACGGCTTTCCCGACGACCAAACCGCCGCGTCCGGCCGTTCCGAGCCGTTCAATGATGTCTTCGCTGCCAAGATCGTATTCGACGTTCGCTTTCTCAAGGGCGTTGACGAAATTTTGGAACGAATTCCCGATTTCGCCGAGCTTCGCTTCTCCTTGGTACATCCACGCGGTCGTCGTCGGCTCGATCACGAGAATCCGGTTGACCTGTTTTCCTTGCGAAAGAGCGTATTGGAGCCGGGTGTTCCGGTTCGCCATGACGTGATACCCTTCCCACCAGCTTGCGTGATATGAGAACGATTGCGGATGGTCGCGCTTTCGGGCGCCCCGGAGCGTTACGTAAGAGATATGCTCGTTGATCGTATTGACGCCGAGCACCTGGAGCCAATCGGCTTGACGCTTCATATCCTCGAACCGCAGATCCCAGCCGCCGGCCCCGTACAGTTCGCACAAACTCCGCGAGTGTCCGAGCTGGTTGAGAACCGAGGACGCTTCCTTGACACTACGGACGTTGCCGAATTGGCCGCCGACCCCTTCGGAATACTGATTCATCAGGATGTCGATCGCGGGACGCTGGTGCCAGATATACATCGCCATGTTATCCGGACCGTGTGACGCCCACGGCCAGCCGTGTTCCCAGTAATGCCCCGTGAATTGCAGGTTGTTCGCCTCGCACCATTCGAAGCACGGCTTGGCCCAACGGTCGACGAACAGGTCGAGCAGCAGCCGTTGGTAATCGTGCCGCACCTTCCGCCAATCGCCGACCGGACGGATCAGCGACACCGCCGAATCGACGAGCGAATAACCGTACTTTTCCTGGAACAGGTCCGGGATTTCGTCGTTCCACGTGATACCGCCGGCCGTTTGCAGATGCGGTTCGTCCGTGAAAATACCGGGAACGCGCTTGTCGCCCCCTTCGCCGAACATCGAGCCGACTTCCCGTTTGTACGCTTCGAACGTGATTTCAATGAATTTTTCCGTGACGCCCTTTTTGAGCAAGTCGACGTAATACTTGTCGCCGAACCACGGGCTGCTTCCCGCTTCGGAAATCGTTGCGACGATCCAATTCCCCTCGGCCAACTTGCCGTCTTTTTTCGCCTGTTCGGTCACGTTTTTCACGGAGCCGTCCGCTTCGATTTTGTAGACGTACCAGACGTTGGCATCAAGGTTGTCGAGCGATTTGACTTCACGGAAATTCAAACCGAGGCCCCGGGATTCGGGCATTGCGTCGGGAACCAAACCGCCTGCGAACCCGCTCGGATAGGAGTTTTCGTCGTAAATCCAGACGTTCATGTCGAGTTTTTTCGCTTCGTCGAGCGA
>JAVBPO010000009.1:0-5929 GCA_031549565.1 Thermoguttaceae bacterium | reverse complement strand
TCGCTGAATCGTTTTTTCGACGGGTTTAACGAAGGGACGGAAGGTGAGCAATTGCGTTCGAAGCAAATCGAATTCGTTTGCAGTGACATGCATAAACCGTATTTGAACGTGATTGAGGAGCGATGTCCGAATGCGTTGAATCTATTGGACAGATTTCACGTGAAGGGACATTTGACGAAGGCGGTGGATGAGACGCGTAAGCTGGACGTGGCGAAATTGAAATTGAAAAAGAAGGAAGAAGTGTTGACGAAGAGCAAATATATTTTTCTCAAAAATCAGGAAAACTTAACGGAGAAGCAAGCGGTGAAACTCGACGAGTTGATGAAGTGCAATTTACGTGTGGTCCGGGCGTATCTGATGAAGGAGGATTTCGAGCGATTTTGGGATTATAAGAGTTGGTATTTTGCGGATCGTTTTTTGCATCAATGGTGCGTTCGGGCGATGCGGAGCAAGATCGAGCCGATGAAAAAGTTCGTCGGGACGATCCGGAGTCATCGTGAACTGCTGTTGAATTGGTTCAAATCGCAGGGGATGTCGAGTGGGATCGTGGAGGGTTTCAACAACAAGGTGAAATTGACGGTGAGAAAAGGCTACGGTTACGGCTCGGACGAATCGCTGAAAATCACGTTGTTTCACGCACTTGGAAAGCTACCGGAGCCAAAATTCACCCATAGATTCTGGTAGAGAGGCTCCTATTTTCTATCCCGGAGTTCTTCGATCCAGTGTCGAATTTCGTTGTCGTATTCACTTGCCAGATCGCCTTTGACCAACTGACGGTGGAAGTTCGCGGCGCCTTCCTTGAACAGGTCGGCCGCTTCCGCGCTGGGGAACCGGTCGTCCGGGTTCGGCGCGATCAGCGTTCGGCAAAAATTCATCAGCAATTCGCTTGACACCACCTCCTTCGGGAGGAGCGACGTGAGATTGTCGCGGAGTTTTCGTTTCGACTCCAACAGGGAATTCAGATCGTTGACACCGTCAAACGGCGACGCCCCGGAGAGCATGTCGATCAGGACGTATCCCAAGCTCGCCAGGTCGGATTGCGGCGTTCCCACACCTCCTTCGAGCACTTCCGGCGCGGCGTACGCGGGGGTACACGTTTGCCGGACCGGCTGATTCAGCTCGAACGCGGAGCCGATGTCGACGATTTTCGCGTGTCCGGTTCGCTTGAGCATGATATTCGCCGGCTTGACGTCGCCGTGGATGACACCATGACGATGCAGCGCCGACAACGCACCGAGACATTCCCGAATGATCGCGATCGCGACCCCCGGCTTGAGCCGCGGATGCACCGGGCCGTCCGTGACGATCACTTCCTGGATGTACTGGAATCGCTGTTCCGAAACGTTTCCCCGCAACCGCACCAAAAGATTTTTGCGCAAAAGCTGGCTGATGTCGAACCCGTCGACCCATTCCATGACCATCAACCGGATACCGTTATGGGAAACCCAGTTGTGAACGTCCAGCAAGTTGTCGTGTTGGATTCCGGAAACCTTGGCCGCGACCCGGGCGAGCTGCGACATCGCCTGGAAGTACATCGTATCGTTTTCGTATCGTTCCGGCGAAAAGACTTTCACGGCGATCGGAAGCGCAAAAAGATCGCACCCGAGCCGTTCGCTCAGGTAAACCACTCCCTGCCCACCGCTGCCGAGCGGTCGGAGAAACTTCAGACTTTCCTCGCGGCGCAGACACTGACGGTCGAGGATTTCCCGATAATCTTTGATCAACGCGTCCGAACTCTGGATCAACGGCTGCTTACCGTTCCAAGCCCGGGTCACGTTTCCTTCCAGATAGAGCGTTGTTGACATGATAACAAAAGTTTGATCCGACACCTACGGTGTTCGGGCTAAACGGGGTTATTCCACCCATAGTGGTGTTTCGCCGTTTCGTAACGGGAAACCGAGCCGCTTTCCTTCCGCGGAAAGTCGGTTAATCAACGGTTTGTCCGCCTTACGGCGCCGGATATTTTCCAGGAACAAGCGGTTGATCACGTCGAATCTCCACGCCGCCTGCCCCCCGACATGCGGCGTGATCAATACATTCGGAGCATTCCAAAGCGGGTGATTCTTCGGGAGCGGTTCCGGGTCGGTCACATCGACGACTGCTCCGCCCAGGGGCCCGTTTTCGAGAGCGTCAATCAAATCGTTCGTTTGAACCAAAGCGCCCCGGGCGACATTGGCCAAAAGGGCACCCTTTTTCATCTTGCGGAATTTGTCCGTATCGAAGTAATACCGCGTCGAGTCGTTTAGCGGCAGACACAATACAACGATATCGGAAACGGTAAGCAGATCGTCGATCCGCTCCGGTTCCCACAATTCAGCGACGTGTTCCGGTTTTTGCACGGGAAACAGGTCGGTCGCGAAAATTTTCGTTTGAAAGGCTGCGAGAACCTGCGACAGCCGACGTCCCACGCCGCCGAAACCAACGATACCGACGGTCGTGCGGGTCAAATCTTTCGTGGGGAGCCTTTTAAAGTTGCGATATCCGCCAGATGTTACTCTATTTTTTTCAGTTTGGCAAGTAAAAAATGCCCCTTGTTCGTCGAATTGATCGGAAAAAAAGGCGGGCAGATTTCTCCTTGACGCAAGGATCAGGGCGAGCGTATGTTCCGCGACCTGGTCGGACAAGGCTCCCGAGGCCGTGGTAATTTCGATTTCCGACGCGACCACCGAGGGGACCAAGCACCAGTCCATACCCGCAGCGGACGACTGGATCCAACGGAGCCGGTTTTGCCGGACAATCCGATCCCAATCGACGGGAACTTTGGCATGTCCGCAAAAATAATCCGCTTCCTGTAAAGCGTCGGCGATATCCTTTTGGCCGACGTTGATCAAATGGACTTCAGGCCAAGCTGCGTGGATTTCTTCGACGAGGTAATCCTCAACCGGCCCTTCTTTGTAGCATACGACTAAATTTTCCTTGCCCATTTTGTCGTTCCTTCCTCACTTTTCCATGCAATCCTCCCGGACAATTTGGTAATCCGAAACGACGCTATTACCATTCTACACAATTACTTTGTGTTGTGGAAGACGGAAATTGTCGTTTACGGAAAGTTTTCCGACAGGAATCAGGCTTCGCCGGAAACTAATCCCCAGTTTTTTTTAGGGTTTGAAGTTTTCGTTTTTCTTTCGAACCTTGTCGACAAGTCCGGATTTGAACGCTTCGAGCTTTTCGCGGAGCGTCAGATCGGCGATTGCGAGAATTTGCACGGCCAAAATTCCGGCGTTTCGCGGACCACCCATTCCGACACCGACAGTCGCGACCGGTATGTCGCCGGGCATCTGAACGGTCGAAAGGAGCGAATCGAGTCCGCCGGCCAGATCGGTCGGAACCGGGATTCCGATCACCGGCAGCGTCGTGTGAGCGGCGACCGTTCCGGCCAGGTGCGCGGCCCCACCCGCTGCGGCGAGGATCACCTTCAGACCGCGATCTACGGCCGATTGCGCGTATTCGGCAACCATGTGCGGCGTTCGGTGCGCACTCATGATTTGGATTTCGTGTCCGATTCCGAACTCATTCAAAGCGTCGCTCGCCGCCTTGATCTTCGGCCAATCACTGTCGCTGCCCATGAGAATTCCAACCCGGATTGTTTCATTCGTCATATTCGTTTGTGCTCCTTGAATTCTTCCTGTTGTCGTATCGTGTCTTCGTCCGCTGCAGAGCATTTGAGCAAGTGCTCAAGAAAGTCTTCCCGGGACATTTTCAGCTTTTGTTCAAATTCCTGCTCCAAGCAGCGAAAGCGAGGGCTTGTTCGATATCTTCCGGTTCCAAATAAGGGTAATCTGCAAGAATCTCCTGAATTCCGTATCCGGAAGCAACAAGACCGACGAGATTCCCGAACGTGACTCGCATTCCGCGGATACACGGTTTTCCCCCCATGGCACCGGGGGAAAATGTAATTCGATTCAGCGTATGATTTTTCATTATTCTATTTTTTGATTTCAATCATTCCTCGCCGATCATGGGATTGGGCTTTCAAATTCAGTTATTTGTGCACAATCGTTCTTGTTAGAAAACTCCAGGAAAGGATTGTTAATTTTTCACAATGATTAGCACAATCGGGAGTGCAACGAGCAATTTGCGGGTTATTTATCGGAGCGGAAGCTCCTACCGGCTACCGAGCCGCTCCGGGTAATGATCATCTCCGGACATCTCACATGGACAATTTTGCATTCTCGCAATTTGTTTTTCGAGAATTTCCCGATTCTTCCGAATTATATCGGGCAGTTCGTTTTTCTTCAATCCGTTTTCCATTTGATCGATCAGCGCGATCATTTTCCGTTTGGATTCGAGGGAAGTCGTTCGGAATATGGCCTTTTTAATTTTGGCCCCGTATTCTTGATAAATCCCTTTTGTTTTTCGCTGCTTTTTTCGGCAATCGGGACATTCGCGAGGATAGGAGCCGACGTAAACATGCAGATCGTCGAACCAGTGTTTTTGCTCCTGTGCGGTCCAGCTGAATTCTTTTTTGCATTTTTCACAGCGGCAATAGGCGTCAATGAAGCAATGTCTCGGGACGACGCTAAAATTCTGCCTTGCATAATCGTCCGTCGGGATTGCGTTGGAAAAGTCCAAACGCGCCCCAATGGGATAAAACCAACTGGGATAATCTTTCGCATAAAAATGTCTTGGGCCTTCCCGCACTGTAAAGTTTCTAGTTGTTTCGTTTTTGGGCGAGGTAATTTTTGGTTCCGCCGAGTGAGGCTGCGATGAGGAGGTTTTCCAGCCAGTTGGCGGCGTAACGCCTGCCGTTCAATCGCTCCGCCGGACAACTCGCTCCGCCATTCGAATCGCGACACGACGGACTCCACGGCCAATAATTGTGCAATATCACCCACGCCCGACTTCGTAAATTCGACGACTCCAAACCGCCATGAAAATGTTGACCGCGATCGAAAAAACCATTCCGACTTCGCATCAGACGGTCCAGCATGTTGCTCGTCGCATGCCCCTCCGAATGTACATTGCCCAATACTTTCCTTTCGCACACAAATCCAAGGTCTTGTCCAACGCCGTGCCGCTCCAATTCTCCGTCGCCCAATCCCGCAAACGACGCAAACGTTGTGAAAGGGTTTTCCAGGGTGAATCATGGCTTCTTTTCGTTTTCATGTCATCGTCAATTTCTCCAAATTACGCGGCTTGAACCTCCCCCAATTCCGAAACGATCAGGAAAGATCGTCAGCGACAAGGACCTGTCCCGCGTCATCGTTGACACCACCTTACTAGAGAAAGCATCACGTTTCCCACTGACGCCAAATTACTGTCTCACGCGATTGCTTACTGTCTCACGCGATTGTCAAGCTCGGATAATTCGCGAGGCGTCATGTAATTGAGATCGCGCTGCGTCAGTCCTATGCCCGCAAAGCGAAGCAGACGACGAGAAAGGCGTCGAGTTATGCCGCCACGAAGCAGTTTGGGCGGTTGAAAAAGACGAACCAGGACCTCAAAAATTGGCTCGGCCGCATCTTGCGGGACATTGAGCGGAACCAAGGAAACACGGTGCTTTCGACGAATTTCACGACGACGGACACACGCCGGCGGCGTCAATACCGGGAACGGAAAAGCTGACGAAGATCGTGGTGTCGGAAGCGAACGCGGACAAGGGGTTTCGCGGCCACGATTACAAGGGTGACGCCGTCGTTCGGTTGACGGGCAGCAGCAATCGCGGTTTGACGCCAAGCGAGAGAAAGCGGAAGCGGCATCGCAGCGAGATCGAGCCGGTGATCGGACATTTGAAGGCTGATCACCGATTGGATCGCTGTTTTTTGCACGGCCGCACGGGTGACGCCTCGAATTTGATCGGGAGTGCGGCGGGTTTCAACCTGAGAAAACTGTTACGGCTGCTGGGCCGAGGGATTTTTTCCCATGCGCGGATCGAATTCGGTTGGATTTTCGAGTTTTCGGGTCGGATTTTGGAAAAGATTTCGTCGAT
>JAVBPO010000014.1:0-3443 GCA_031549565.1 Thermoguttaceae bacterium | reverse complement strand
GACCGAACATTCGTTTGACGAACGTGTCGATGTAGTTGCCTTGCGTTTTCGGTTCGTTTTTCGTGCTTGCTCGCGGATTGATCTTCTGCTTACCCATCCCCCGAGTGTACCCGAAACGCGGGAAAAATCAAGACGCGATTCGGTACAGCGGGACCGTTACCACCGGGGCTTGCCCGGGCTGGACTGTGCGGATGGCGTCATTTGAGGCGTTTGGCGGACGCGACGTTTCACCTGACAAACGGGGGGAAGCCCCGCCGCTAACGGGGGCGGCGATCTTTGGGGAACTTGCGATACGTTTTTTTTCGGGGGACCGTATCTTCTTTCTTTTTTCGCATGAACGCTTTCGTTCGGATCACGGTTTGAATCTGCTCGCCGAGTTTCTCGAACTTCGCTTTTTGACAAATTTGCAGCACGACGCTCTCCGAAGATTCCTTGTCCACGGTTTCGCTCGAATGCATCGCATACGACTTCAAAACCCGCAGCGCGAGCTTGTCCATGTAGCCGTAATGTCGCGATTCGCCCCGTTCGGCGACCCAATTCGGTCCCTTGAGCATGAGAATTCGCTCGAACGAATGCCAATGCGGGGCGAACAGTTCGAGCAGCTTCGGCATTTTCGAGACCGCTCGCACGGTCAAGGTCGTGTATTTGCGGGTCGTGAAAAGATCCTCCGCCTTGGAATGCCAAACGGGAACGTCGAGTTTGAGCGACTTGACGATTTCTGACGCGACTTTCGCTTTTTTACCGGTCGAATCGCAAAGTTCGACCTGCAAATCGGGTCGAACGATCGCGAGAACGATTCCGGGAACGCCGCCGCCGGTTCCGACGTCGAGAATCCGCTCCCCCTCCAGCAGGAACTCGGCCAACGCCAACGAATCGACGACGTCCCGCGAAACGAACTTTTCGAAATCGGTATGCCGGGTCAGGTTGATTTTCCCGTTCCAGAACCAGAGAAGTTCGCAGTATTTCGCGAGCCGGTTCACTTTTCCCGGTGAAAGCGTAATGCCGTGATTTTTCAACACTTCTCCCAACCGCAGGGCCGACTGCGGGTCGTGAACGAAGGTTTCCGGTTCGGCGGGTTGTGTTTCGGAATTCATACGACAAACAAGAGTACAGGGCGGAATCGAATCGAGTCAAAATCTCTTGACAGAGTTTACCACCGGAATTCCGAATCACAACACGAGACGCAAATTTTGGCGTGGGCTGCGGAGCCTGCCCCGTGCGAAAAGTTCCCCTTGCTTTTTTAGTGGATTGCGGATAAATTGCGGGGGTGGTTTTCCCGAACCGAACTCTCTCTGTCAATCTACGTTCTTTCTCCTCGAATCGATGTCAATTCATGACGAATGCGGTGTGATCGCGATTTACCATCTCCCCGGAAAAAATCCTTCCCCGCTATGCACGGGTCAGGGACCCGAGGAGATTTCCCGGCTGGTCCCGCGGATGCTGCTCGATCTCCAGAATCGCGGACAGTTGGCCGCCGGATTCACAACCTATTCGCCGAATCGCAACCAGTTGATCGACACTTATAAAGAAGTTGGAACCGTGTCCGAAGTGTTCAAGCTTCGCAATAAAGCCGACCATGGAAAGCTGATGCAAGAGTACGCCGGTCGGGCGGCGATCGGGCATGTTCGCTACGCAACGGTCGGTAAGGAAGACCGCAGCTTCGCGCAACCGTTCGAGCGACACCATATCAAAAAGCACAAATGGTTCAGCTTCGCTTTCAACGGACAGCTCGCCAATTACACGAAACTCCGCGATAATCTCCTCGCCGACAACAACACGTACCTCGCGTTGGATACGGATACGGAAATCATCATGCACGCGATCTGCGCGACGCTTTCGCCGCAGCACGAGCCCGATTTGATGAGCGTGTGTCAAATGATGGCGTCAACGTTCGACGGCGCGTACAGCATCGTCTTCCTCAACGCATTGGGTCAGATGTTCGTTGCCCGCGATCCGCTCGGCATGAAGCCGCTCTGCTACGCGATCGAAGGACCGCTGTTCGCCGCCGCGAGTGAAAGCGTTGCACTTTTCAATCTCGGCTTCTCCGAAAATAGTATCAAAACGGTCGAGCCGGGCCAGGTGATTTTCATTTCCGACCAGGGAATCCGGTTCGACCGGTTCGCGGAATCGAAAAAAATCGCCCACTGTTTTTTCGAGTGGGTCTATTTCGCCAACGTCGCCAGCACGATCGACGGAAGCAGCGTTTACATGGCCCGCAAAAATCTCGGCGAGGAACTGGCGATTTTGGAGCAGGAATCGAACACCGTGCCGATCGACTCCGACACCATCGTCGTCCCGGTTCCCGACACGAGCAAGGCCGCGGCCGACGCAATGGCGTACAAGCTCGGCGTTCCCTCGCTCGAAGGATTGATCCGCAACCGGTACAGCGGGCGAACATTCATCGAAGGAGGGGAGTACCGGATGCGGAAAGCGCAGACGAAATACACGCCGCTACGGGAAGTGCTCGAAGGGAAACGGGTTTTCCTCGTCGAGGATTCCGTGGTCCGTTCGACGACGATGCGGGTTCTGCTCAAACGGATTCGTGAGCTCGGGCAGGTCAAGGAAATTCACGTTCGTGTCGCCTGTCCGCCGATCATCGCTCCTTGTTTCTACGGGATCGACATGCCGACTTACGGCGAATTGTTTGCGCCGAAGTTCATGAACAACGGCCCGATCTACGAGTGGAAAATGACGCCGGAGATCGAACGGAAAATGGCCGAGGACCTCGGCGCCGATTCGATCCGGTATTTGCCGATCGAGTCCGTCGCAAGGGCGATCCGGATCGACCCGTCGAAACTCTGCCAAGCGTGTATGACCGCCGAATACCCGACCCCGTGGGGCGAAAAAATGTCGCTCACAGCCCGATAGTAAAATAGTCGGCTCAGAAAAAGACCTGACCCCCTTGAAATTCAGGGGAACTTTCGCGTTTTCGCGGGGTTTAATTTGCAACGTTTTTCTATAATCTCAGCGTATCGTCCAATAACATTGCATTTTCCGCTCGCCATGAAACCCCCAAAGCCGATCGCCGCCGAAAAATCGCAGCTCCAGCTCTTCCAAGCCCGGCTCGATTCCCAGCTCAAAGGAAAGGATCGGATTCGGTACGAATTCGGCAACAAGGCGGCGGTGGTGTCAACAAACAATCGGAATTGGATCGTGAACGTAGAGGACTTGTCGGACAATCCTTATGACGGACACACGTTGGCGGTGTCAATATCGGGAGCGGAGAAACTGACGAAGAATGCGGTGTCAGAGGCGAACGTGGACAAGGGGTGTCGCGGCCACGATTACAAGGGTGACGCCTAGAATTTGATCGGGAGTGCGGCGGGTTTCAACCTGAGAAAACTGTTACGGCTGCTGGGCCGAGGGATTTTTTCCCATGCGCGGATCGAATTCGGTTGGATTTTCGAGTTTTCGGGTCGGATTTTGGAAAAGATTTCGTCGAT
>JAVBPO010000037.1:0-24512 GCA_031549565.1 Thermoguttaceae bacterium | reverse complement strand
GACCGAACATTCGTTTGACGAACGTGTCGATGTAGTTGCCTTGCGTTTTCGGTTCGTTTTTCGTGCTTGCTCGCGGATTGATCTTCTGCTTACCCATCCCCCGAGTGTACCCGAAACGCGGGAAAAATCAAGACGCGATTCTTGAAAAGCATGGGCCTTTCGGTGATAATCGGAGCAGGATTTCGCTTTCGGACGGATCCGCCAACGCCTTTTCCGCCGCCTGCCATCATGTCCGAAATTCTAACGGAACCAGATATTGTGGAGCAACGAACAAATCGCCAAGTGTTTTCAAATCGCGGAACGAACGATTCGCCGATGGCTTCACGGAGTCGAAGAGGGTGGTGATATCGTTCAGCTTCAGGGCCGGACGTCGTTGACGCCTTCGAGGAAATCTGCGGGAAAACGATGTAACGTCAAAGCATCTCGTTCTTGATCACGGCGCTCAATTCTCTTACAATGAAACTCTGGAGTGGTGTCGCAATCGAAATATCAAGCCGAGATTCGGAGCCGTGGGAAAACACCGCTCCATAGCGGTCGTCGAGCGATTGCATCTTTCCATGAAAGAGGAGTGTACGCGTCGCATCCTCGTACCCGTTGGCAAAACGGACTTTGAAACGGAACTATCACTTTGGCGTCACTGGTACAACTCGTGTCGACCGCACATGACTTTGAAGGAGAGAACACCCGACGAAATCTATTACAGTCTTCGTGCCGCCAACACGCTGCCGCGCATCGAACCTCGCCCCAAGGTTCGTCATTCGACGCCTTGTGCCAAGCCGCGCATTATGATGGCGGGCAAGCCGGGGCGTCATGTCGACGTTCGACTCTTGTTTTTGGAAGGGCGGCCTCATCTTCCGATTGTGACCATCTTGCGGGAATGATTCCCGCTTCCCAGTCAAGCACCAAGACCGTCAAAGAACGGTCGCTTTGCGCGCGAGCCGCGAATTCAATCACTGAACTCGCGGTTTGTGGCGGTTTCACCCGGAACAGCCGGAGAGTTCGTCGCCTCGTCGGTCGATGTGGCGTCACTTTTCTCCGTCCGGACACCCGTTGGAGGGACATCCGTTGGACAAGGACACGTGAATTTGCCGAACCGTTTACCTCGTGTTCGACACGGATTTTTCGCTTCCGAAGCAGGACAGTTTTCCATCGCCGGTTCCGACGACGAGCTTGCCCCGGGCCACGGCGGGAGAGCCGATCACCTGGTCGGACAGTTCGACGGTTTGCAGCAGCTTGCCGTCGGAGAGATTGAAAACGTACAAATTCGCGTCGGTCGCTCCGACGTACACTTTCGAACCGACGAGGATCGGACCGCCTTCGATTCGGCCTTTCGCTTTGAACGACCAGAGCGATTCGCCGGTTTCAGGATTCAAAGCGTACACGGTCCGGTCCAGTGCGCCGAACACGACCTGTTTGTCCGCAACGGCCGCCGGACCGCGGACCGCCTGCTTGAGCGAAAAACGCCAACGGACCTTCGCTTCCTTCCAGTCGATCGCGAGAAATTCGTTGCCTTCCGTCCCGAAATAGACCATGTTGCCGAGCACCGCCGGCGTCGAACCGGTCGGCGCGTCCAGCGGTACCTGGGTTAAACATTCCCCCTTTTCCAAGTCGACGATATGGAGATTTCCGTCGCAACCGGCGACGAACGCACGATTTTCCACGACGGTCGGAAAACAACGGATCTGGTCTTTCGTCGTGTACTTCCAGACGAGTTTCCCGGTTCCGGAATCGACGCAGTACAAATTTCCATCCTGCGAACCGAACAGGAGTTTTCCGTTCCACAGGTTCGGGCTGTTGTCGATAATCGTTCCCGCTTCGAACGTCCAGCGTTTTTCGCCCGTCGCTGCGTCGAACAGGTAAAGTACACCGTCCGGATCGCCGACACACACGCCCGCCGGATGCTCCGCGGTTTTCGGAACATAAACGGCCGGCGCCATGAATCCGATTTTGTTTTCGTATTTCCAACGCTCCTTCCCGGTGTTCAGATCAATCGCGAGGAACCGATCTTCCGAAGAGCCGATGTAGACGACATCGTCGGCGATGATCGGCGTCGCTTCGAACCATCCTTTTTCGAGCGTGTATTCCCAGAGCGGTTCGAGCGGATGCGGCAATTCGTCCTTGACGACGGTTCCGGTTGCGAGCGAATCGGCCCGATAAAACGGCCAATCGGCTCCGGCACAGAAAAGAGTGATCGCAAAGCAAGCGGTTAAAACAATTCCCGATCGAACGAAATATTTTGTATTTTTCATATTCAATCAACTCCCGTAGTGTTTCGAAACCTGGGACCGCAGGCTTCCAGCCAGCCAGTAGAAGGTCGGGCACCGTTTGCAGGGCGTCCGACTGTTTCTTGCTGCGGGCTGGAAGCCCGCAGACCCAGGTGCAGGCAAGATGCCTGCGGTCCCAGGAAATACCACAAGCCCGGGGCAGGCCCCGGGGTTAACAGGCCAATCACCAAAATCTCCACCAGTTTTTCTTCTCTTCCGGTTTACGGTGCGACGGATTGTGGGTCAGGTCGAGGTTTTTGCTCTCCAGTCGAAACTGAAGCTCGACGATCTGCACTTTGATTTTCGGATCGCCGAAAAGCGTGTCGGGAAAACCGATGTGCCGGGCGATCATCATGACGCCGTGCTCGATCACGTTGTCCAGCGTGAGTCCCGCCTCTTCCGGGAGCGGATCCCCTTCATCGACGACGACCTCGTTGTCCTGCATGAAAAATTCCCGCTCGAGCATCGGGTTGAACAGGTAAAACCCGCAGGAACCGGAGACGCTTTCCGAAAAATAACCGAAAATCTTAATCCCGAATTTTTTTGCGCATTCCTGACACTTTTTCTTTTGCGTGATGAGCGACATTTCGCGATCCAACACGCCGGTCCAAAGCCCGTTGCAAAGGACCGCTTTGTGAACGGTGTCCCGGGGACGGCTCCGGAGCGGCCAGTTCGTTCGCTCCCAGATCGTTTCCATTCCGGAAACCGTCTCCTTGTGGTCGGTCATGATGTAGTCGAAACACCCGAAAATCTCCGGGAGACGGTGCATGTGGTCTCCCTGAAATAACACTAAACTGTGATGAGTACTCATAGGATCGTCCTCTCGTATGGAAATGACATGAATGAAAAAAAGTTCCGACGTGCAAATAGAACTTTGCTTTTCGACCCGTATGGTACAATTATAGTGTATTATTTTGGAAAAATCCCCTACGTCGTTTCATTAATTTGGTTTTGTCCGCACGATTTTTTGGAGCTCCGGCCAGGATCGTGTGTTGGCGACGTCTTCGCTCCGCAACCCGGCTCGCCGAGCCTGGTTGATGCCGAAACGCGTCAAACTCAAGGCGTCCTTGGAATGGGCGTCGCTGGAGATCACGATCTTGATTCCCAACTCTTTCGCGCGGGCACAGTCGGTATCGCTCAAGTCGAGACGTTTCGGATGCGAGTTGAGCTCCAGAAAACAGCCGTATTGGGCCGCTGCGGCAAACACTTGTTCCCAATCGGCGTCGAACGGCGGGTATCCGGGCAAAAACCGGCCCGTCGGATGCGCGATGACACTGACGTTCGGGTTTTCAATCGCGTTGAGCAACCGCCGGGTTAATCGGTTTTTCGGCTGCGTGTGTCCAAAATGGAGACTGGCGACGACCCAGTCCGCCCGAGAGAGCACTTCGTCGGCAAGGTCCATTTCGCCGGATTCGAGAATGTCGACTTCGACCCCTTTGAGAAGCTGGATCGGTTTGAGCCCGGCTTTTTCGGTTTCCTCGTCGATTTCCGCTTGGAGTTGCTCGTACCGGCTCCATTGGTAAAGGAGCTGCTTTTCGTTCAGCCCGTTGCATTGGGCGACCCGTTTGGAGTGGTCCGTGAGGGCAAAGTACTCCAGACCGTTTTTTTGGGCTTGCTGAACCATGGTTTTCGGTTCGTCAAGTCCGTCGGTCCAGTCGGTGTGGGAATGGAGATCGCCTTTCAAATCCTCGACGGTAATCAGCCGGGGAAGGGAATCGCTCTGCGCCCATTCGACTTCACGGCGTCCCTCGCGTAACTCCGGGAGAATCCAAGGGATTCCAAGCGAATGGAAAAAATCGGTCTCTTCGGAAAAACCCCGCTCGGGAATGTCTTTGCCCAACCGCTTTTTCATCTGGTGAAGATGTTCCTCGGAACCGGTGGTTTGCCAAAGGGCACAGCCGAAGTCGGATTCGGCAACGGTTCGAAAAATGATGCGAATCCCGTGAAACGGCGGCGTTGCGGCATCGGGAACGAGGGCGTGAAACCCGGTCCGGGCCGGAATCGACTGGACGAGCTTAACGACCAGCGTTTTGTCGGTTTGGGAAATCGGTTCGGCAACGGCGGGGCAGTGCCGGAGAAACTCGAACAACCGCTCCGGCCGGTCGCAGGCGGCCAGAAACTCGAGCTGCCCGATCGTTTCACAAAGCCGCCGGAAATCGCCGACCGGCTCAAGACGTTGAATATGCGGCGAAATCTCGCCTCGACGGAGATAATCCAGAAAATAACGGCAGATCAGTTCGGCTTCGTACCAGAGAATGCGGGCAGGATCGATCAATGGAGCTTAGGAATGAGGACAACCAATCGACATAAGTTACTTTCATTGTATGTCGTATAACCGTAATATCAAGGGCAATTTGCGGTTCCTACGGGATTGCTCATTCCGGAGTTTCTTTCTTTGACCGGGTTGCATAGCTTCAAGTCGGAAATACAATGGTTGCTTTCGTGTTTTTCCGTGGACTCGGTGTAGGTACACATTTGTCTACTGTCTACGGCATGCAACTCTCGTAAGTCAGATATATGACCAATCGTTTGTTTCGCGACGTTTTTGCGGGCTTGGCCTGCTTTTCTCTGTTGATTTATTCCGGTTGCTCTTCGGCGAGACAAGAACCGCCCAAGCCGCCGCCGTCCGAAGTGATCGTCGATCAATCGATCACGCAGGATGTTCAGCTTTACATCCGGACCCAAGGGGATACGCGTGCTTCGCAGTTCGTGTCGATCCCTGCTCGTGTCGCCGGATTCCTCAAGGAAATCAAATTCAAGCCGGGCGATCTCGTTCAGGAAGGGCAACCGCTCTTTCAGATCGAATCGGATGATTATCAGGCTGCGCTGAATTCGCTGAATGCCGAATTGAAGGTCAACCAAGCCAAAGAAGCGCTTGCCCGGGCGAATTACGACCGCTCCAAGAAGCTTTTCGAGACCAAGACGATCTCGCCGGAGGATTTTCAAACCCAAAACGCTCTCCTCCAGGAAGCGATCGGTAATATCGACCGAACCAATGCGGCAATCACTCGAGCGAAATTGAATCTCAGCTATACGAGCGTCGTATCCCCGCTGACCGGGAAAACCGGGCCAAACTTGGTCGACTTGGGGAATCTCGTCGGACCGGGCAGCACGAGAACCGAGCTCGTAACCGTCGCGAAGATGGATCCGATCTACGTTTACTTCGATATCAGCGATTCGCAATTCAACACGATTCTCGGCGATTCGAAGAAAGCGGCGTCGCGGAATCCGGCTGTTCAGACGCGTAATGTTTCTCTTACGGTTCAATCGGGAGACCAGCCGGCTCCGGAACTGAACATCGCCCCCATTCTTACGGAGTTTCAGGACCCGGAAACGACGGTTGAGCCGCCGGTTTTGGGCGAACAAAAGCCGAGTACCCAGGAATTTACTCCCGCGGATAACTGGTCCGTTTCGCCCGAAGGACGCGGATTCAGCGGAAAATTCTCCATCGCGATGATCAGCGGGCCGAACGCGTCCGCCGACGAAGGGTTCGACTTCCACGGAACGCTCCAGTTGACCGACAACACGATCGACCAAAGTACCGGAACGATCATTCTCCGGGGCGAGATTCCGAACCCGGATTACCGCATCTTTCCGGGGCAGATTTGCCGCGTCCGAATCCCGACCGACGTGATTCCCAACGCGGTTCTCGTTCGTGAAGAAGCGGTCAACTCCGACTTGAACACGAAATTCCTGCTCCTGGTGGACAAGGACAAAATCGTCCGACGTCGTAATGTGAAGATCGGCGAACTGGTCAACGGTCGGATGCGGGTCATTCTCGCCGGGCTCAAGGCCGGGGAAACCTACATTTACCAGGGAATTCAAAAAGCGAAAATCGACGACCCCGTCGAACCGTTGACCAAAGAAGAATACGAAAAGAGGCACGATCTGCTGATCAACGGAAACGGCAAGGGCAAGGGCAACGACAACGGTAAGGCGAAACCCGCGGAAGGGGAACAAGCTCCGCCCGCGAAAGCCGAGGAAGGTGCGGTGTAGATAGGGAGCGCACGGGCGCCTCGCCTGCATCCGGGCCAGCGAGCTTCCAGTCTGCCGTGAATCTTCGAACGATGTGGGGCTTATTGCCGATCCAACGCGGGGCAAGCCCCGCCGCTAACGGGGGTGGTTGAACGAATTCATTTGGAATTCGTCATTCGTAATTCGTAATTATTCAAAAATGTTTGCACATTTTTTCATCAATCGTCCGGTTTTCGCGTGCGTGATCTCCCTGCTGATCATTTTGGTCGGCTTGGTGTCCGTCGTTTCGCTCCCGATCGCCCAGTATCCCGACATCGTGCCGCCGACGGTCAGTATCTCGGCGAACTATCCGGGGGCGAACGCGGAAGATGTTGTCAACTCCGTCTGTATTCCGATTGAACAGGTCGTCAACGGCGTGGACAACATGATCTACATCCAGTCGTCCTGTTCGAGCGACGGAAGCTGTTCGATCACCGTGACGTTTGAGGTGGGAACCGACCCCGACATGGCGACGGTCAACGTGCAGAACCGCGTCAAACAGGCCGAGCCGATCCTGCCGGAAGAAGTACGCCGACAAGGGGTCAATGTCGCCAAGCGGTCGACGAACTTCGTCATGTTCTTGAGCATCGTCGATTCCGCGACGCTTTTAGCCCACGCAAGGGACAATCCGCAGCAAACGAAAAAAGAACCGACCAAAATGGGGGTTTTGGAACGGTTTCTGGTCGCAATCGGCCTTCTCGACCATTCCGAGGAGCAGAATCTCGCCGCCCGGCTGGCGGAAACCGAAAAGTTGCAAAAAGAACTCGACGACGGCGGGTATGTCGAGCATAAAGACGCGACCTATCTGTCCAACTACACGAACCTTTACATCAAGGATACTCTTGCCCGGGTCGACGGCGTCGGCGACGTGCGTGTTTTCGATACGAAGACGTTCAGTATGCGTATTTGGCTCGATCCGGAGATCATGGCCGCACGCAAAATTTCCGTTCAGGAAATCTTCCAGGTCCTTCAGGAACAGAACGTCCAGGTCGCTTCGGGCCGAGTCGGCGACCAACCGGTTCCGGCCGGACAGGTGATGAACATTCCGATCGTTACACTCGGTCGTTTGGCCGACGTGGAACAATTCAAAAATATCGTCCTGCGAACCGGCGACGAGATGCAGGTGCTTCGCCTCAAGGACGTTGCGATCATCGAACTCGGTTCGCTCTCCTACTCGAACAGCTCGAATATGGATGGGGTCAGTGCGTGCGCTTTAGCGGTCAGCCAGCGTCCGGGAGCCAATGCGTTGAAGGTCGCGCAAGGCGTTCGCAAAGCGATGCGGGACATGCAGAGTGAAATCCGACGTAACGGCTTGGATTACTTCACCGCTTACGATGCGACCAAATACGTCGAAAAATCGGTCGTCGAAGTCGTTGAAACGCTCCTTTTGGCGGTGCTGTTCGTCGTCGCGACGGTGTACGTCTTCCTCCAGGACTGGCGGGCGGCTCTGATTCCGACGATGACGATTCCGGTATCGCTCATCGGCGCGTTTTTCTTCATGATGCTTTTCGGCTTCTCAATCAATACGCTCACGCTTTTCGGCTTGATTCTCGTGATCGGGATCGTGGTCGACGACTCGATCGTCGTGGTGGAAAATACGCAGCGAATCATCGACGAGGAGCGTTGCAGTGCGACGGCGGCTGCGCATAAATCGATGGACCAGGTCGCCGGACCGGTCGTCGCGACCGCTTTGGTGCTCATGAGCGTGTTTATTCCGACGGCGATGATCGGCGGTATCGTTGGACAGATTTACAAGCAGTTCGCGCTGACCATCGCGGCGGCGGTCGGAATTTCCGGACTCTGCGCAATGACGCTTTCGCCGGCGTTGTGTGCGATTTTCCTCCGACATTCGATTGATCCGCACAAAAAGTTCATCGGGTTCCGGATATTCAACTTCTGCTTCGACACGCTTGCCGCGGGGTATCTGTTTCTCGTGAAGCGATTGATTTACGGCTCGTTGATCATGCTGCTCCTTTGGTTCGGGCTGATTTACGTGCTCTATTTCGCGATGACGCACCTTCCGACCGGGTTTTTGCCGAACGAAGACCAGGGGGGCGTGTTCATCGACGTGAAACTGCCCGACGGTGCGTCCTTGCAACGAACCGAAACGGTGCTGCGCAAAGTGGAAACGATTGTCAATCGGATCTCCGACGAAACCGGAGGCACGGTCGCCCACAAGATGCTGATTTCCGGATTTTCGTTCATGGACGGCGGTGCGGCCTCCAACGCCGCGGCGGGGATCATCACCATGACGCCGTGGGACCAGCGACGGACTCCCGACAAACACATCGACGTCATCGCCGCCAAACTCAGCGAAGCGTTCGCCCAGATTCCGGAAGCGCGAATCCAGGCGTTCGTCCCGCCGCCGATTCCCGGCTTGGGAATGGCCAACGGGCTCGCGTTCCAGTTGCTCGACAAACGTCCGTTCGGAAACGACGTCCTCGCGACGACCGCCCAGGATTTGATCGCGACCGCGACCAAAGACGTCGCCGACCCGGTCACCGGAACGTTCGTCCTCGGAATCTGTAATTTCAGTACGAATTATCCGCGATTTTATCTCGACATCGATCGCGAAAAACTCAAAAAGATGGGGCTCACGCTCAACGAAACGTTCGCGACCCTCCAAGCCCAATTCGGTTCGGCTTACGTCAACGACTTTAACGTGTTCAGCCGCGTTTTCCGCGTCATGATGCTCGCCAAGGGAGAATTTCGTCGCAACGGGGAGCAGATTCTCGATTATCGCGTGAAAAACAACGAAGGGAAAATGGTGCCGTTCCGGTCCTTCGCGACGATCAAGGACGAAGTCGGTCCGCTCCAGTTGACGCGGTATAACCTTTATCCTTCGGCGAGTATGACGATGATCCTCCGCCCGGACAAAAGTACCGGCCAGGGAATCGCAAGAATGGAAGAGCTTGCCGGAGCGCTTCCGGACGGGTTTGGGTACGACTGGACCGGTATGACCTATCAGGAAAAGAACGTCGGCTCCTCGACAATGATCATTTTCGCGCTGTCCGTGATTTTTGCGTTTCTGGTCCTCAGCGCCCAATACGAAAGCTGGTCCACGCCGTTGATCATTATGATGGCCGTACCGCTGGGTGTCGCGGGCTCGTTGACGGGCGTCGTATTCCGCGCAACAGTCAGCAGCGCGATTCCGGAAGTGAATATTTATACGCAAATCGGGTTGGTACTCATGGTCGGTCTTTCAGCCAAGAACGCGATTTTGATCACGGAATTCGCCCGCGACCTGCGGCGTGAAGGGGCGTCGATCGTCCAGGCGGCTTACGAAGCGGGCCGGTTGCGGTTGCGGCCGATCATGATGACGTCGTACGCGTTTATCCTCGGCGTGCTCCCGCTCGTGTTCGCCAAGGGCGCCGGTGCGGCGGGACGACAAGCGATCGGAACGGCCGTGTGCGGCGGAATGCTCACCGAAACGATGGTCGGTATTTTCGTAACGCCGGTCCTTTTCGTGCTCCTGCAATCGGTTTCCGAGTGGACCGAAAACCACGTCAACGCGTTCCTGTTCGCCGAAAAAATCCTCCCGCCCGCCGGTGTCGATGAAAAATCCCCCCCGGCCGTCGGTGAAAAGTAGATCATTGATTCGCCCCTTTAGCCGGTACTCCGCGTCACCCCTTTGACACCACACTTCCATGCTCAAACGCAACGAAGACTTGTTCGCCGAATCGACGATGAGTTTCGGGGATCACCTGGAGGAATTGCGCGTCTGTCTCTGGCGGGCGATCACGTGGCTCGGAGTCGGGTTTCTCATCGGGCTCTATTTCGGCGGGCCTGTCGTGGACTACATTCAGGTACCGCTTCAGGCGTCTCTGAAAAAATTCTACTCCGAAAAGGGGGAAAAAATCATCAAAGGCCATACGGGAGAACTCCTCGAAGCGGGTTATTCCATGGATTGGATGATCGGCATCATTCGCGAAGGGGAGTTTCTGCCGGAAATCAACTACGTTTATCCCGGTCAATTGGAAGGGATTCTCGACTGGCAGCGTCTCACTTCGAAGCAGCCCGCCGAAACCGCGAAGACACTTCGTCCCGTCGACGAGATTGATAATCTCAACCGGTACAAACGCACGCAGGAGAAAAAACCGGTCGTCGCCCCTGAGCAGGCGTTCGTACCGCGCGTTCACATTACTAAAGAGACCAAGCCGTTTCCGCTTGTACTGTTCAAGCAGTTGGACGATCTTTCCGTAACACGATCCAAAGCGCTCGGCGCGCATGAAGCGTTCATGATTTACATTAAGGCGGCGTTGGTCGTCGGATTCGTCGCCGCCAGTCCGGGCATTTTTTACAGCATCTGGTCGTTCGTCGCGGCGGGATTGTATTACAACGAGCGAAAATACATTTACATTTTCATGCCGTTCAGTATCCTCCTGTTCATCGCGGGGGCGGCTTTGGCGTTTTTCGTCGTCTTCGGATACGTGCTCGATTTCCTTTTCGCGTTCAACGCCATGATGGACATCGATCCGGACACGCGGATTTCCGAGTGGATGAGCTTCGCCCTGATGTTGCCGATCGGTTTCGGGATCAGCTTCCAGCTTCCTCTGGTGTTATTCGTACTGGAACGGGTCGGCATCCTGTCGATTGAAATCATGGTGTCCAAATGGAAGATTTCCGTTTTGATCATTTTCTTGATTTCAATGCTCCTGACCCCGAGCGACCCGCAAAGCATGATCCTCATGGCGATCCCGTTGACGATCCTCTACTTCTGCGGCATCGCCCTGTGTTACATTTTTCCGAAAAGGAAAAGCGAGTTTGAGGAGTAAATTTTTAAATAAGAAATAAGAAATAAGAAATGAAATCGAGACAGCAAGCGTAAACAAACCTTATTTCTTATTTACATTCGCGGGACAATCCCTCCGCCAGCCTATCGACGTTATGATCCGACTCTACAACACTCTGTCCAAATCGAAGGAAGTTTTTGAACCGGTGCGTCCGGGAAAGGTCGGGATCTATCTTTGCGGGCCGACCGTTTACAAGCCGTCGCACATCGGGCACATGGTCGGGCCGGTGATTTTCGATACGATCAAACGGTATTTGGTTCACAGCGGTTACGACGTGACCCTCGTGATCAACATTACCGACGTCGACGATAAGCTGATCGCCGAATCGCAGATCCGGAAGATCCCGATGGACGCCGTCGCCGCGGAAATGACCGCCGACTACATGCGGAACCTCGAAGCGATGGGAGTCGACGGAGTCGATTATTTTCCGAAAGCGACCGAACATATCTCGAACATCATTCATTTCGTCAAGGCTCTGATCGACAAGGGATTTGCGTACGAATCACAGGGAGACGTGTATTTCGACGTGCAAAAATTTCCCGAATACGGTAAACTGTCGCACCGGACGCTTACGCAGATGCTCGGCGAAGGGGGCGCGACCGTCGAGCGGAAGCAATCGTCGTGCGACTTCGCGTTGTGGAAATCGGCCAAGGCGGGCGAACCGTCGTGGGACTCGCCGTGGGGTAAAGGGCGCCCCGGCTGGCACATCGAATGTTCCGCGATGAGTTGCGAAATCCTCGGCGAAACGTTCGACATTCACGGCGGCGGACTCGACCTGGTCTTTCCGCACCATGAAAACGAAGTCGCCCAAAGCGAATGCCGGCACGGCAAACCGATGGCCAAATACTGGCTCCACAACGGCCTGATGCAGGCGTCGAGCGAAGTCGGCAAGCTCGGCGGGCGCAACACCAGAAGCGCGGAAGAAGGGGATCTCGATTCGCAAGAAGCCGGGAAAATCAGTAAGTCGAAAGGGTCCAGTGCGTTTCACGATTTATTGAAACAGTTCGATCCGGAGTTGATCCGCTTCTTCATTCTGTCGTCGCATTACCGCCGGCCGATCGATTACAGTTTCGAACGGCTTGAACAGGTCGGAACGTCGCTGGAAGCGTTTTACAGGTTTTTCAAGCGGTATCACCGAATCACGGGGGATCATTTTTATTCGACCGCGACCCCACATACCCGGGACGAGGGAGATTTCGATCCGCAGGGGGATCCGCTGCTGGTCCAGGTCAACGACTATCGCAACAAGTTTTTCGAGGCGATGGACGACGACTTCAACACCGGCGGCGCGATCGGATTTTTGTTCGATCTGCTTCGGGTGCTGAACAAATACGCCGACGAATACGATCTGGACGGCTCGAAAAACGCGCCGGAACCGATCGTTTGGCCGCTCGTTCACGGGACGACGGTGCTCCGCGAACTTTGCCTGACGCTCGGTCTGTTCCGACATGAGCCGGAAGAAAAACCGGCGGAAAAGAGCGACGAAATCGTCCACAAACTGATGGAATTGATCATCGATCTTCGGGCGGGGGCGAGGAAGAACAAAGATTTCGCAACGGCCGACAAAATCCGAGGAACCCTCGCCGAAGTCGGCATTACGATCGAGGATCGTCCCGGCGGGACCGAATGGACGCGAAAATAACGGGGCAGCGGTATCGATAATTTTTTCTCTACTACCCTGTTAAGGTCGTTTTGGTAAGCTATAATTGAGTGGATTTTTGTCTCTCTTTCGTTTCCCACTCCCTATTTTTAAGAGCGAACAAATGGTTGCAACTACGGAAAAGGTAATCGGTAAAATCACCCAGGTGATCGGCTCCACATTCGACGCGGAATTTCCGGAAGAAAAGCTCCCCGCGATTTTCAACGCCGTCAAAATCGAAAACGATAAAAAAGGGGTGAATATCCGCTTGACCGGCGAAGTTCAGCAACACCTCGGCGGCGGTCGCGTTCGCTGTGTCGCTTTGGGAAGCACCGACGGATTGGTCCGCGGAATGGACTGCCAAGATACCGGAGCCCCGGTTTCCGTTCCGGTCGGCAAAGAAACCTTGGGTCGCGTGTTCAATCTCCTCGGCGAACCGATCGACAAACTGGGGCCGGTCAATGCAACGGAATTCCGTCCGATTCACCAAGAGGCGCCGAAAGTCGTCGAGCTTTCGACCAGTACCGAAGTGTTCGTAACCGGTATCAAGGTGATCGACCTTCTCACGCCGTTCGTCCGCGGTGGTAAGGCGGGCCTGTTCGGCGGGGCGGGTTTGGGTAAGACCGTTATTCTTCAGGAGCTCATCGCCCGTATCGCAAGCGCCCACGGCGGCAGTTCCGTGTTCGCGGGCGTCGGCGAACGAACACGTGAAGGAAACGACCTTTGGCTCGAAATGAAGGAAGCGAAAATCGGCAACACCGGTCGTTCCGTGATCGAACAGACGACGATGGTGTTCGGCCAGATGAACGAACCGCCGGGGTCCCGGCTTCGGGTTGCCCTTTCGGCGTTGACCATGGCCGAGTACTTCCGCGATTCAACCGGAACCGACGTGCTCTTGTTCATCGACAACATTTTCCGCTTCTCGCAAGCCGGTTCGGAAGTGTCCGCGCTCCTCGGTCGTATGCCGTCCGCGGTGGGATATCAGCCGACATTGGCCTCGGAAATGGGGGCACTTCAGGAACGGATCGCGTCGACGACAAAAGGGGCGATCACGTCCGTTCAAGCGGTTTACGTTCCGGCGGACGACCCGACGGACCCAGCCCCGGCAACGGCGTTCGGCCAGTTGGACGCGTTTATCTATCTGGAACGTGCGATTTCCGAAAAGGGGATTTACCCTGCGGTCGATCCGCTCGCTTCGTCCAGCCGCGTTTTGGACCCGCAGTACGTCGGCGACCGACATTATACGTGTGCCCGCCGCGTGCAGCAGACGCTCCAACGTTATCGTGAATTGCAGGACATCATCGCGATTCTCGGCGTCGACGAATTGGCGGAAGAGGACAAACTTGTCGTCCATCGCGCCCGCCGGATGGAGCGATTCTTGTCGCAGCCGTTTTTGGTCGCGGAAGTCTTTACCGGCAAACCGGGCGAGATCACACCGTTGGAAGAGACGATCCGATCGTTCGAGGAAATCGCCGACGGAAAATGGGACCACCTCCCGGAACAGGCGTTCATGTACGTCGGGGCCGTCGAACAGGCCGCCGAACAAGCCGAGAAAATGGAAGCCGCCGCAAAGAAGAAATAAACACAGTCAAATGATATTTGTCGATTGTGTTTAACCGCCGATCCTGGATCGGTGCAGTTTGTCCCGCATTTCCGCTTAGCCCACGAACCGTAGGTTCCGGCGATTGCGCTTGGATGTTATAATCTATGCTGTTCTTCCGTTTCCCGTCAGAATTTGCGTCCAAAGCGATGTTCGAACACGCTTTCTACGCAAGTTGGGGGCGTCTTCCGCGGTTGACGGACGTGGAAATCCGGGACGATCTGCTGATTCTCAAACCGGAAACCAAAGGAACCGGAACGGTTCATATTCCGGTTTCTCATCCGCGTTACGGAATTCTGCTGCAATCGACTGAGACGCTGATGCAGCGGGAAAAACCGTACCTGCTCCTCAAGGAACTCGGACGCGGTCAACTCGGGCGGATGTTGCGCTTGCTTTACGAGTGGAAACTGCTCGGCTTCATTCCTTCCGAGACGCTCGGTCGGGAGGTTCATGATCTGATCCACACGTTTGGCGTCATGGCGACTTCGGACGAAGCGGATCCTCGAACGGAGCGCAAAGCCGCCGAGCTGCTTGATCTGCTCGACCCGATGGGGACGCATTTGACGGATCAGTATTTCGATCAGATGATCGCCGTTCGACGCAAAAAGACGGCCCGATTCCCGGTCCCGCTCGGCGTTTTCCAGGGGCGAGGTTCCTCGACCGAGCCGCTTTCGCCTCTGGAATCGAGTTGGGGCAACGAACAGGTTCGTACGGTTTTCGACGAAGCGTTCTCGCTCGTTGCCGCGACGCCGTCCTGGAAAGAAGTGGAACTCGCGCCGGGGAAATACGACTGGGAACCGGTTGAGCGGTATTTTCAATTCGTCCGGCGGATCGGCAAAAAGCCGCTCATCGGCCCGATTCTTTCGTTCGATCCGGCCTCGCTTCCGTCGTGGGTCCGCATGAAGATCGACGATCGGGAAGCGTTCGAAAACGCGGCGATTCAGTACACGATTGAGTTCGTCAAACGGTTTCGCGATCGCGGCTCGTACTGGATCGTGTCGAGCGATTTCTTTTCCTGCCCGGATTGCGGGTTCTCGATCGGTCGTGGTGTCGCGCTGATCTGCGACCTGATTCGCGAGGTCAAGCATTTCGTGCCCGACGGAACGGTCCTGGTCGGAATCGATCAACCTTGCGGCGATTATTACCGGACAAACGACTGCCCGCTCCCATTCATCGCGATTGCCGAGTCGCTCGCTTCCGTTCGCGCTTTGGACGCCTTTTTATTGGACATTAAAATCGGTATGGACCCGCATTGCACGCTTCCGAGAGATCCGATGCTTTTGGGCCGGCTGATCGATTTATGGAATATCTGGAGCAAAAAACTGTACGTTTCCCTTTCCATTCCCAGCCGGTGGGACGATTTCCAGGAAAACCGTACGGATGAATGGCAGATGCAGGTTCAGCTTGAATGGACGGTTCGGATGGTCCTCATGTGCCTGACGAAACGCAACATTCACGGCATTTTCTGGAATCACCTGGCCGACACCACATCCACCCAACCGACCGGCCTGATCGCCGCGGACGGGCGGATGAAACCGGCCTTCCGCAAAATCGCGGCGCTAAGGCAGTCGTTGTTGGATTAACGGAACGCGAGTTATGTCGGCACTTCGTCGAGATTGTCCCAATCGATCCCGACGCGACGTAAAGCGTAGCCGAGTTCTTTCGTGTAATCGCCGTAACAGGTCATAAAATGAAAGCCCGGCATCCGTTTGGCAAAGAGCATGTCCGGACATTCGTATTTAATGTCGAATTGCGAACGACAAATCGGACGGAACGGCACGTCGCAAATCACCCCTTTGACGCCGACCCAGCGTTTCGACATGTAATCGGGAACGATATTGGTCGTCAACATTCCGAGCGGGAACTCGATTTTCGGAGCGGCCCCGTAATCGGATTCGAAATGTGTGAGAATGCGGGCCGGAGCGTAGTTTTTGCCGTCCATTTTCCTGGGAGCGGTGCAATGCGCCAGCGTGATGATGCTCTTGTGCGGATAACACGGATCGTTCAGGAAGACCGGTTTTCCGGTAATATTGCCCAATAAGACGCCACTTGGTATCACAACGAAATCGGACTCGCAAAACGCCATGTAACCGTCGTCGTTCAGGAAGGAAAGCGTGATGCAGGCACTCGTGTTCGCCTGCGCCATGATCGGTCCCATGCAGCCTTGGATCGTGAGTAAATTCGTACCGACTCGCTTCATGAGCAGGCGGAACACGTCGTCGAGCACGAAATTGTTTTCGAAACACTCCATGGTCGCTTCCAATGTCGTGCCGGGAATTTTAAGGTAATCCTGGGCGCGTTTCTTCGCCCTTGCGATTGTTTTGGAATCGGCCATCGCTTCATCAATGAGTTTTCCCAATTCGTCGTAACCGATATCATGGTATTCGAAATTCCAGACTTTTTTGACGATCTCGGGAACGGGAATCTCCGATTTTCCGTGCGCGAAAGCTCCGGCGCCGCCGATGGTGACGATTTTCGAGTTTCTCGTATTTTTCAAACCGCACAACGCACGAAAACGCCAGTCGAGTTCTTCCAACTCATCCGTCACGACGTCTTCCTCTTTGATATTCGGAACGGACTGATCGTCCGTATGTTGTCGGAGAAATCTCGCACTGACGCCCTCGTACTGGTAATAAACGGCTCCGCTACGCCAGCGTTGGAAAATGATCACGTCTTTCCCGAAATTTTGAATTCCGTTGATCGGAAAACCGGCCCCGTAAAGCAGGATCAAGTCGCAACCTTTGATATCCGGATGATCCGGCGAAAGCTGGTCGACGTTCGTGACTTTCACGATGTCGAGATATTCGACCGGGTAATCCGCTTTTGCCTTGATGCTTTCCAATTCGGCACGGATTTGCCGGACTTCTTTCTCCGCCGCCTCGGGAGAATCGACGCCGCCCCAATTCCGCCAGGACGATTTTTCCTGACGCTGCGGCAAATCATGCAGCAGGATCGGTTTAACGATCAGCGGTTGTCTCGGCATCGGTTGGGCGATCGGGTCCGAGAGTTCATCGGCGAGCAGATCGCTTTGCAAACCCGCCCAAGTCAGGCCGCCCACGACGACACCGCCCATGGCCAGGAAGGCACGCCGGGACAATTCAAGTTGCAAGTTATTTCCCGAAAGATTCGGACTCGGCGGACAACAATGACAGCGTTGATTTTGATGGCTCATGAAATTCTCCTCTTGAATAATGATTCCGTCCCAAATTGGTAGCGGCGGCGACAGCCCCGACCCGTAATCGTTACTTTAGGAAATTTTTTGCCTCGATGCAAGAGTGAGCATTTTTTGTGTGCTCGCGAATTCGGTGAGGTGTTATGCAAATTGGTCCAACGGGACCTGCGCTTGGTTTTGTGGAGAACCGTTATGATACTATCGACTCGAACACCGCTTACTTCGTGCGCGGCTCTGATTCGAACAACGAAACCGGACTGTCAAGTCGCTCGCTTTGTCGTTCTTCGTTCCTGGAGCACTTTGATAAACGTTTTGCCTTTTTCACCTTCTTTCCAGCCGAGTTTGCGGAGGAACTTGACGAATGTCTCCTCTTCCTGCATCACGATGGTTTCGATTCGGCTCGGATGATACTCGGCGGCCAGTCGACGGATCGTTTCCCCGAGCAAAAATGTTCCGATTCCCTGGTGCAGTTTGTCCGAAACGACCCGAATGTTCTTCAACGCCGCGATCGGGGGAATTTGTACGTTCAGACCGAGAACGTCCAGAGGCTGCGCGATTCGAATCTGGATATCCGCAAGGCTTTCTCCCTGCGGACCGAGCGATGCCGAGGATTCGAACCAGTTAAAATGGACCGTGGTACACGACTGGAACCAATTTTCCGTCGGCGGCTGGTCGGAAAACCGAATCGCCAGTTTTCTTCGCCAAGCAACGCTTTTCGGAGTGAACGGCGTTTGGAAATTTCGCAAGTCGCAACTGAAACGCAACGTGTTGTACAGAACGTCATATCCGGCGGCGGCGTAAGTTTCCAGGAGAACTTCGTCGCTTTCGTACACGCCGATCGGATCGCTTCCGCCGTACAGGCCGGTGTAAAAGGACGCGCTTGAACGGGTCGGACCGCCGAAGATCACTTTCGCCCCCCGACTTTTCAAGTACTGTTCGCAATGCTCCAGAAGGAATCGACTCAATTCGTCCGGACGCGGATAAACCGGAACGATCATGATTAGGTTGACGACTCCGGTTTCCGCGTTGATATCGGAGCGATCCCGATTCGGTCCAAACGAGGCATGGGCAAAACCGACCGGAACCCCTTCGTCCAGCGCAAGAAACAGCCCTTCCCGATCGAAAAACGGAATGCTCAGTACGTGCTCCAGAAGAATCGGCGTCGAAAGAGGAACGACTTTCCGGGATTCCTTCGAAAAATACTGCCGCCAAATTTCAACCAGCTTCGGCGGATCGGCATTTCGGAAGGGACGAATGGAAAGCATCGAAAATTACGTGATCGGTGAAACAAGAAATAAGAAATAAGTAATTCAAATTAATCATCCGCCGCTTATCATATCTCACCTATCACTTATCACCTATGACTTGTCGCCTATTCCAATCTTACCCATGTCTCTGACGAAAATCAAGAGGAAACGGTCGGTTCGGGCAGTCCGGTACTTTTTCCATACCATTGTTCGATCAGACGCAGGACCGTTTGTGGATTGATCGGTTTGCTACAGTACGCGTCCATTCCGGCGTCCAGGCATTTTTGAATGTCTTCCTTCGTCGCATTCGCGGTCAAGGCGATGATCGGGATGCGTGTTTTACCGCTTTCCAATTCCCATTTGCGGATCAGGTCGGTCGCTTCGTATCCGTCCATTTCCGGCATTTGGCAATCCATGAGAACCAAATCGTATTTCCGCTGCCGGACGGCGTCGCATGCTTCCCGACCGTTCATCGCGATCTCGCAGGTGAAACCGGACTCGGACAACAGATTCTTGACGACGATCTGGTTGACCCGATTGTCCTCGACGACCAGAATGTGAATTTTTCCGGCGTAAGCGGAGGGGACCCGGCTCGGTGTTTTTTCCGCGGTTTTCGCTTGCGCAAACGATGATCGAAACCGTAAATAGGAATGATCCGAATTCTCCTGGTCCGACGAGGTCTCTGCGGTATAAAGCTGATTCATGATCGCGTCGAACAGCGAAGAAACAAAGACCGGCTTGCTGATCACTTCCATTCCGGTTTCCCGCTGAAACTCCGGATCCACTTCTTCGGAAAGCGAACGGAGCAGAATCAACTTCATCGGCGGCAGATCGCCGTGTTGAGTTTCCTTCCACAAATTTTTGGCAAAATCGACTCCGGTTCCATCGGTCAATGAGTTGTCGGCGATCACCAGGTCGAACGGCTTCTTGTGTTTTTCGGCGTCGACGATCAGGCGAAGCGCTTCGCGGCCCGCGGACGCTTCGGTACTTTCCATCTCCCAACTTTTCAGTTGCGATTTTAAGGTTTCGCGTTGCGATTGGTTGTCGTCGACGATAAGGACGGATCGTCCCTTGAGATTGACGCCCCCGTCGACTTCGCGGTAGGCGATTGCCGTACAGAACTGTCCCTCCGGGAACGGGCATCCCTGTCCCAAGATTTTGGGACATTCCCTTCCGTCGGAGCGAAGGCATTGGATAACGCGCGAATCACAGGCGAACGGGATCGTGAACCAGAACGAAGATCCTTCCCCTTCGACGCTTTCGACGCCGATTTCGCCCCGCATCAGGCGAACGAGCTTCATCGAAATCGCGAGGCCGAGCCCCGTTCCGCCGTACACTCGGGCGGAGGAGGAATCCGCTTGCGAAAACGCCTTGAATAATCGGTTGATCCGGTCCTCGGCAATTCCGATTCCCGTATCGGACACGATAAACCGGACCGTCAACTCGGACGTACCATACGATTCGACGGACACATTGATCCGAATCCCGCCGTGCTCGGTGAACTTGACCGCGTTGCCGACCAGATTCAACAAAATCTGGCGGATACGGCCGGCATCTCCCACAACGGTTCTCGGAATGTTACGACCGAACGAAACACTCATCTCCAAGTCTTTACCGGTCGCCCGGGACGCGAGGATTCCAAGAACCGATTCGACCGTCGCGGGAAGATCGAACGGTTCCGTATCGATTTCCAACTTACCCGCTTCAATTTTGGAGAAGTCGAGAATGTCGTTAATCAGGAACAGCAGCGATTTTCCGGATGCGTTGATCAGTTGCGCGTATTCGTATTGCTTTTTGTTCAGTTCCGTTCCGATAAGCAGATCGGACAGCCCGATCACGCCGTTGAGCGGAGTCCGGATTTCATGGCTCATGTGGGCGAGGAATTCACTTTTCGCCTTATTCGCGTTTTCCGCTTCGGTCTTGGCTTGTTCCAGATTTTCCGCGTACCGTTTGCGGCTTAACTGGCTCGATAAACCTTGGGCAAGAAGCGTCAGCTGCTTGATGTCCGTTTCACTGTACGGTGTTTCCTTATTGCCGACACCGATGATACCGATCGGCTTTTCCCCGTCCATGATCGGCAGATTCATGTGAGAGCGAACCGGAAAATGCCCGTCGGGAAAGACCCGAATCCCGGGCAAAGCCGAAAAGTCGTCCTGGATGACCGCTTTGCCGGTCTTGAGACACTCGGTCAAAGTTTCGGCAAGGGTATGCGGCGTCCCCTCTTCGTTCGTGATCGGCAGCATACATGTAACCGATTGATCGAGAACCAGCGAGCGGAACGGAAGGACGTCTTTGTCGGATTCCAAGAGGACGACATACCCCATTGTGCTGGAAGTCAAGGTCGTGACCGATCGGATCGTGTAGTCGAGCAGCTCTTCCTCGGTGTGTCCCGACATCTGGGCCAGCTTGAGAAGGTCATTCACTCGCATTTGATCCCTCTCGAGCGTCATTTGGTTTTCTTTCAACTCCCGTAAATCGCGCGTGTATCCTGCAACGATGTATCCATCGCCCCGTTTGACGCGAACGAGCGTGATCTCGGACGGAATCGGTTCGCCGTTGAGTTTCTGGTGCATCCACTCGAAACGGCAATATCCGTCGCGGAACGCCGTGATGATGTTTTCCCGGGCCATTTCGGGGCTCGGTCGTCCTCCGGGCTGGATCGGCGGGGAAAGCTCGAAAAATCGGTCGAGATACTCTTTTTTATCCTTCAGTTCGAACAACGTGACCGCTTCGAGATTGCAATCGATGTTGTTGAAATTCTTGTCCCAGAGATTACAGCACAGCGGCGTCGCGTCGAGCATGATTTGTGTGCGCTCGTTCGCTTCGTTGATTTCCGCGAGCATTTTCTTCAGCTCTCGTAAATCCCGGGTATAGCCGACGACGATGTAACCGATTCCCCGTTGGACCCGGACGAGCGTGATCTCCGAAGGGATCGGAGTTCCGTCGAGCTTCTGATGCATCCATTCGAAGCGGCAGTATCCGTCCTTGAACGCCTTGGCGACCAGTTCGGCGGCGTATTCGCCGCTCGGGCGGCCGTTCGGTTGGTATTCCGGCGACAATTCCATGAACCGGTCGAGGTACTCCTGCTTGTTTTTCAAGTCGAACAATTTCGCCGCTTCCTGGTTGCAGTCGATGTTGTTGACATTTTCGTCCCAGAAGTTGCAGCACAGCGGCGTCGCGTCGAGCATGATTTGCGTCCGCTCGTTCGCTTCGTTGATTTCCGCGAGCATTTTCTTGAACTCCCGCATATCCCGGGTGTATCCGGCAACGATGAACTCGTCTCCCCGTTTGACGCGAACGAGCGTGATTTCGGACGGAATCGGTTCGCCGTTGAGCTTCTGGTGCATCCACTCGAAACGGCAGGATCCGTCGCGAAATGCCGTGATGATATTTTCCTTCGCCATTTCGGGACTCGGACGTCCGTTTGGCTGAATCGGGGGCGAAAGCTCGAAAAACCGGTCGAGATACTCTTTTTTATCCTTCAGCTCGAACAACTTGACCGCTTCGAGGTTGCAATCGATGTTGTTGAAATTTTTATCCCAGAGATTGCAGCACAGCGGCGTTGCGTCGAGCATGATTTGCGTGCGTTCGTCCGCTTCACGCATCTCGGAGAGCATCTTTTTGAACTCGCGCAGATCCCGGGTATAGCCGACCACGATGAAACCGTCCCCCCGCTGGACCCGGACGAGCGTAATTTCCGAAGGGATCGGCGTTCCGTCGAGTTTTTGGTGCATCCACTCGAAGCGGGCGTATCCTTCCTCGAACGCTTTGTTCACTTGTCCGAGCGCCTTGTCGCTTGACAATTGTCCGTCCGGCTGGTATTCCGGTGACAACTCCATGAATCGCTCGATATATTCCTGCTTATCCTTCAGGTCGAACAATTTCGGCGCTTCTTCGTTGCAATCGATGTTGTTGAAATTTTCATCCCAGAAATTACAGCACAACGGTGTCGCGTCGAACATGATCCGCATCCGTTCGTTGGCGTTTTCGGCGGCAATCCGGGCATCTTCAAGTTCTCGGATCATCTTGATCCGTTCCGATTCGCTGTCTCGAAGCTCCCGGGTCCGTTCTTCGATTATTTCCTCAAGATGTTCCCGATGCCGTGCCAACTCTTCTTCGTCGTTGCGGCGTTTGGTAATATCGCGAAGCGCGCAGATCGCGGCAGTGACCGAACCATCTTCGGCGATCACCGGATGCGCAAAATGTTCGACCCAGATTTCCGAGTCGTTTTTATTCGGTCGCGCGCTGTGGACGACGTAAGAAAATTCTCCCGTCTCGAAAGCTTTGCGCGCAGGGCAAAATTCGCAAATACCATCGAAACCCGCCGTCGTGAAGCACTTTTTACCGACAACCGGCATGTGCATGAAGTTCATCGTTTCGAACGCCTGGTTCGCACGAAGAATATCGAAATCGCGGTTGATGATGAACATTCCTTCCTGGATGCTCGAAAAAATGTCGCTGACCATCGCTTCCTGCGACTTGACGGTCGTTTGGTATTTCACTTGTTCCGTCACATCGCCGCCAAACCCAAACGCTCCGTAAATTTCATTCCGGGAATCGAAAAGAGGAACAACCCGGACTTCGTAATATCCGCCTTTAATAGACCGAAAAACCGTTTTCGACGGCTTATTGTCCAACGCGTCGTGATAGAGTTTCGCGTGCTCCGGATCGTTGTGAAAAAATTGGTCGATCGACATCCCGACCCATTGATCCCGGTTTTGGCCGACTTGGTGATTGATTTCGCCGACAACGAGCGTAATTTTCGCGTTTTTATCGACCGCGATCATCGACATACCGGTATTTTGCGCCATGACCGCCAAGAGGGCATCCGTAGAAAACGACGGGGCTTGAGTATCGGATGCGAACATAACGAAAACGTCGGTAAAAGGTTCAATAACTCGCAAACGGAAAAAATCCATCCTTAGTATACCTCGTTTGTTTTTATGTTCCAAGAGTCCCTTGCGACTTGAAATGAAGGGGCATGCAAATTTCCCGGGCGTAATAGTTAGCCCCGTCGCCTGCGACGGGCCACACGGACGGTTCGCAGGCGAACCGGCTAACGGATCTACATTCTCATTTTCACAACCAAAAAACCTCGAAAAACGGTTGTTTCGCCGCGAGGGAAAAGCTATAGGGCACCTCTTCAATGACACGCTCTATCGTGTTTTCAAAAATTCCCGTTGCGCAAGCGGAATCGGCTCGTATGGATTCTCTGGCTTCCCGTCTTCAGGCATCGGATCTCTTTTTTTAAGAACTCACGGATTTGTGTCGGGCTTCGTTTGATACCGGTCAATTCCGCAATTATGGCACCAGCCTCTGCAGAGCTGCGCGGAGGGTTTTTCGCCAATTCGTCTTCGATCAATTCGCTGGAGTTCTCCAGCTCGCTTGTCGGCACATGTTTGTCGTAACGGTAGATTCCGTCGAGGCCGTGTTCTACGTGTGCAGACAAGCTTGGGCGGTCTTCCGGTCGAGACTGAGCAATTCCGCGATTCTCGTTGCGTTTTTTCCTTTCGCGTGAAGGGCCAAAACGTGCGTGCGAACCATGACACTTCCTCCGCGAGGCGTGGAATGGGAAAACGCCAAGTATACAGATTTGATGATTTCGGAAAAGATTAATTTCTGACCGTTTTAAGGATAATATTTTGGGTGCGCGCAAATTTTCCGGGTCGTGAGTTGTCATTCTGAACGAAGTGTACTCACGGAGGGAAGAATCTGGTGCATCCGGCAACACGCATTATGTTGCGAACACGGCTTGAAACCAGATGCTTCGGAATACCTCGGCA
>JAVBPO010000178.1:0-5755 GCA_031549565.1 Thermoguttaceae bacterium | reverse complement strand
CACGACGTCGAAGGAAGGACGTCCGGCGTTGGACTTGCGTTCTTTCTCGCGGACCTTGTTGAGTTGGTATCGAAACATTTCGAAATCGACCAGGGTCTTGAGCTTGGGGAGGAAGTCGTTGATTTCGTAAATCTTATCGAGCTGGTTTTCGAGATCGAAGAAACCGAATTGTCCTTTGGTCTTTGCCATTATCGTTACGGAAAAGGGTGGTGTCGAAGGGGGAAACGCGACATGTGCGATTATCATAGCGCGATTTTTCCCCCTGTCGAGTGCCCGAATGCCTGTTTTTCCCGATTCATGAGGAATTTTCAGAAGTGCCCTATAATAATATATAGATTAGGACATGGCACACTTACATATTTTTACGGAAGCACAATTACGGTTCGTTTCGGTACAGAGTTCAGCTACCTTTTTCATTTCCCAAAAGGGTACCATGATTTCAAAGGTAAGTTACCACTGATCGTTTTTTTGCATGGAGCGGGTGAAACAGGGCGTGATGTTAGCGTTTTGCGAAATCTCGATATTTACCATTATGCGCACAGAAATATCCCGGCAGAGGAATTCCCTTTTCTCGTTGTTTCCCCCATGACGCCGAAACACGGCTGGAAACCGGCGAAAGTGGTCAATTTGGTCGAAGAACTGCTTGCCGATCCACGTTTCGGTTCCCGAATCGACCCGAATCGAATTTACCTAACCGGTTTCAGCATGGGCGGATTTGGGACGTTTCGAACGGCTTGCGCGTTCCCGGACCGATTCGCAGCCATTGTTCCGCTGGCGGGCGGCGGCGAACCGGAGGACGCCCCAAAATTACAAAACGTTCCGACTTGGGCGTTCCACGGTGACGCCGACGATGTGGTGTCGTATGACAGTACGAAAAACATGATTGATGCGATGGAAAAGCTGGACTACCCGAACGTCAAGCTGACAACGCTTCATGGTGCCGGGCATGGTATCCCGGAAATGGTTTACACACGCCGCGACCTGTACCGCTGGCTCCTCCAGCAGAAAAAGAACGACAAACATTGATGAACGATACCAAAACCTTTTCGATCCTGATACCGGTTTACAACGAACAAGAGTACCTTGCGCGGATCGTTGAGCATGTATTGGCCGCTCCGATTCCCGGCGATCTTCGCCGGGAACTCGTGATCGTCAATGACGCCTCGAAAGATTGTACCGCCGACGTGTTAAAAAAGCTTGCTGAAAAATATTCCGAGATTCGCGTTTTCGAACAACCGAAGAACATGGGCAAAGGAGCGGCGATACGTCGTGCGATTCAGGAAATGACCGGCGATTACGCGATCATTCAGGACGCCGACCTGGAGTACGATCCGAACGATTATCAAGTGGTACTCAAGCCGCTCGTCGAAGGCTTGGCCGACGTCGTGTACGGTTCTCGGTTCGCGACCCGAGAAATGCGGCGGATAGTCCATTACCATCACAAGTTGGGCAACCTGTTTCTGACGCACCTTTCGAACTTTTTCACCGGGCTGGACCTGACCGATATGGAAACCTGTTACAAGGCGTTCAAGACAAACCTGATCAAAACGATCCCGATTCGCTCAAATCGGTTCGGAATCGAACCGGAGTTGACCGCCAAACTCGCTCGGCGCAAGGTGGTTTTCTACGAAGTGCCGATCAGTTATCATGAGCGCAATTACAAAGAAGGCAAAAAAATCGGATGGAAAGACGGCGTCAGCGCGATCTGGACGATTTTGAAATACTGGTGGATCGACGATAGTCGATCCTGACGACTACACGACACTATTCAAGTTACATCATGCAAAACAACACTCGTTTATGTTTTGATCATTTTTCGGGTCTCCGACTTTTACCTGGCTTGACAATACCAGTAGACAGAGCAGTGTCCACGTTCGTGCACGGAAGGGCACGGGCGCCGAGCCGCTTTTATCCCGACCTTGAAAAACCAACGCAACACAAGCGAAACGGTGCGGCGACAAGGGCAAGCCGAAAGCCGAAGAAGCCCTCCAAAAGCGGGCCGAAAGTCGTGTTTTCGTTATTTATCTCCCTTCCATGCACGTCCGTGCCCGAAAACGAGCGAGGAGTGAACGGGCCAGTGAACCGAAGGCGTCAGTACCGCTCTCGCCCTTGAAAACAAAGGGGTTGCGGCGTCAGAAAAAGGAGTTTACACCCAGAAGGTCACAGGTTCGAGTCCTGTATCGCCCATTCACGCGAAAGACCGTAAATTTCGGGCTTTCAGCGTTTCACCCCGCGTTTTGCGGGCTGTGGCGCGGCATGGAAGCCGCTAATTCATCTCCCAAATCAGCAAAAAGCCCGATTTCTTCGCGCACCGAAGCGCACGTAGATGACACGCCTACAGAGAACGTAGCAGAGAACGGCGCAGCCGTGGTTCCTTACCTCAGTAGTCGTAATTCACTTCGCCGCCCAGCTTCGGTCGACCAAAGTTGAATACTCTACCGAACAGGTCGCGATTCCACAGTTTAGCCGCTCGGCGCAGACGTGGGCGTCAAAATCTCGGCTCCTGCCCACCCAACCTCAGTGATGCCACAACTTGCCTAACAAGGCCCCACAAAGGTCGTGTGTTGTGCGATCTCCGATTTTTCGGGTCAAAACCCGCTCCCGGCCTTCAGACGCGTACAAAAATATAATCGGCGGTCAAGCTCTTTTTCTGCTCCCTCTACGCCGCCCAGTCGGGTTAGGGGACCACTTCTCTCCAAAAACGCCCCCAAAAAGTAGAGTCCTGAGTAGAGTCCTGGACAATAACGCTCTATATTCATTATTTCCTCGCAAGGTTCGAACACGCCGGGCTTTACATGAGTAGAGTCCTGAAATAGAGTCCTTAAGGAAAACAATCCCAGGACTCTACTCCACATGCGGCGGTGAATGGGACTGGATGGGGGGTCTTGAAGACACCCTCCATTCCGTCCCAATCTCCACCCGGGTCGCACGTGAAATTGTACAGTATATATTTTTTCGAGCAGGACTCTCGATTTTCGCCCGAGGACGCCGGTTGACCGGAAAGGGTTCGTGCAGACCGCATGTTGTGCGATCCGCTTTTCGGGTAAAGAACCGCTTTCGACGTCAGCCCCACACGCGACCATTAATCGGCCTTGTCCGAAAAGGTGTCCGGAGAGGCTGATTCCGTGACATCGGCACCTTCCGGCTTCGGTTCTTCTCCACGGTCCTCTTGTGATTTTACTTCCTCTTTGTCCGATCGGGCGGCGAGGTCAAAATGAATCGCCATCTTGCCGTTCTTCCCCTTTTTGTCCACTTTGATGACATCACCACTCTCAACCAATTTTTCCAGCGTTTCACCGAGCACCTTCTCGCTGAGCTTTGACTCATGGTGCACCGTTTTCTGCGTTACTCCTCCTTCGTGGGCGGCAAGAACATCCAGCACCTTCCGCGCCCGGTCGTTCGTGATCGGAGAAGCGGAACCGTTCACCGTGAAATCACCTTGATTCTCATCGTCATTCGCAAAAATACATGGGTTCCAGTAGCGGTCCGGGAATTTACCCTCATCAACAGTGAGCCTGTATTCGCCGCCGAAGCCGACCGATCCGCCGATCAGCATGTTGAGGTCGTGAAAGCCGGACCCGCTTTTGTACTTTGCTCGCCGGTTCAGCAAAATCCACTGCCGGGCGAACTCCGCAAAGCCGGACCACGACAAATCGTTCAGGTCCGGCATGCACGTTTTATCGCCTGCGAATTTGGTGAAGTGATGCGCCAGAACCATCGTCGCGTTGAACTGCTGGCAAATCTGCGTGATTCGGCGCAACTGTAATCCCATATTCATCACGTTTTCAGCCTTTTCGCCGTCGATCATGAGGTAGGCCGGATCAAAGATGACCACGTCCGGCTTTTCCGTTTCCAGACGAGCCTGCAAAAAGTCGAGGTGCATCGGATCGGCGATATGCGGAACGGCATCACAGACCAGTACGTCGGTCGCGATAGGAGTGGCCCCGGTTTTCAGGAAGCGTTCCATCGACGGCACGTATTCCTGCTTCCACGTCAGCGATTTCTCGTGCATGATTCGATTGACCGCGTTGAGAATCGTCGCCAAGCCGGACTCGCCCGACATGACCAGCACCTTGCACGGCTTGACGACCTCAAATCTGCCGAGGAAGTCGAGACCGCTGCCGAGCGATAGAGCCAAGTCGAGCAGGATCGACGTTTTCAGGCATTTCTTCGGGCCACCCACGATCATCGGCTGCCCCTCGATCAGCACGTCCTGAATCAGAAAATGCGGCGTCAGGTCCGCCTCAAGAAGTTGCTTGTGGCTGTAAAAAACGAATGGATTTTTCGGAAGTGGCGTCCGCAACTGAACACCGAGTCCGGAAAAACCGGCGGCATCTGATTCCAAGTTCGTCAACGGCTTCGCCTTCGCGTCGCTGATCTTATGGTCGATTTCCTTTTCCGACCACGGCGGAACACAACGGGGATTATATCGCTCGGTAATCAGTCGCTTGGTCGTCGCCTCGTCCAGCTTGAATTTCCAGAGCAAGACGGACACGGCCCAAAAGAGTTGTCCGCTTCCGTTTTGCCCTTCGATGGCTGGGTCGACCGCATCGAGATAGCTCTCGGCCCGGCGGAGCAGTTCGTCGGCTGTGGGAACCGCCTGTGCCGCAGTAGTCGGCGCGGGATTCTTGTGCGGCAGAAAGCCGTCAATCCAGACCTGCGGGAGAGGAGCCAGTTGTTCCGGAGCGACGAGCGGTTTTTCCCACGAGTAGCGTTTCCCGGACTCGTGGAGCGATGGCGGCGCGATGACGTATTGGTTCCCAACCCGAATATCGATTCCGGTCGGTTCATTTTTCCACTTGACCGTCGTCCGCCCACTGATTTCAACATCGGGACGAGCGAAGAAAAGATGGCGCCCACCGGAACCCGTTTCGGCGACGGACGCAGGACCAATCTGCCCGAGAGATCGAATTATCGTTTCTATATCGTCGCTGCCTCGCTTGGCGTCCTTGTCGTCAAGATCAAGCACGAGACAGTTTTTGCAGGCGAGCCCGATGTTCGCGGTCGGCCACTTTTTCCACCACTCGGCAATTTGGTCAAGGTCGGTGGTCGCGTCCGAGACGCCCTTGTTTGTGAGCGGCTTTTTCCCTTTTTTCCCGACGGGACTGTCGTCGTTTCTCGGGTCAAAACAAGGAAAAACGGCGTAGCCCAGCCCGGCCAGATGGGTCGCTTCATCGCCAAGATTGATTTTCGTTGTCATGATTGCCGTACCTTTTATACCGTGTTTCCAATTCCGCTCTCGAAAAAGAGTCGCTTTTCGGACGCCTGATCATTTTACCAGCCGGGGCGGGATTCTCACACCCGAGCGTCTGGATTTTTGCCCAATTCGCCCCTTACAATGGCTTGTTTTCGCTCCGTGTCGTGCGATGGGCGGCTTTTCGGGTCTTGAGCGGGTGAGCAGATTGAAACACGCACATTTTCAAAACTCGTGTTAAAACAACGGTCCCGTCTGCCGTAGCCATCGATTCATCAGTTGAACTCATGTAAGGTGCGATTATTGATTCAATTCAGCGTGTTGAGTATATTCCTAGTCATCTATTTATCGGGTAAAATGTGGTGTTTCAAGTGCGTTGCTTTGAAACCTCCTGACGAAAATTTCCAGGTGAATGTATATGGAAAAACACTAGCTTCCAATCACGTTAATCAAAAAACGCCACAACCTATTGATAAATAAGACTTAGCAACGATAACTGAACTGTATCGACTTCAATTTGAAACCCAGTTTTCTCGGTTTTTCACTTTGGTGACAGACTAA
>JAVBPO010000120.1:0-11989 GCA_031549565.1 Thermoguttaceae bacterium | reverse complement strand
GGTACATTCGGCACCAAGAGGATGCGGACAGAAAAGAGGACACCCCTCGTTTGTTTAAATAACTGATTCGATTTTCACAAAAACAATCCGCTTTGAGCGGTTCCTAATTAAAGCCCCCGGCTCTGCCGGGGGATACTTACTTTTAATGGTCACATCGTCGGATGCGGAGGGTGCCGCCGCCTTGATTCGTTTGTTGGTGTCCCACATGACAATCGTGGAGGCGGTCGGCGTCGCCGTGGCGTTATGAGCGCTGCTCGCACCGATGTGAGCATAGACTGCCGCACCCGTGGGAACATACGCCGAACTGTTGGATACGGCGGCTTGTGTCGGAATCTGGGCGATGGGAATTTTCGTCGACGTGTCGAGCGTCGCGACGCCGCTGGCCGCTCCTTTTTCCGTACTTGGAATCGCTCCGACGTCGGAAGCGACTAATGTGACGACGCCGGTTTTCCCGTTGACCGATGTGATCGTGGAAAGCGGTGTCAGAATTTCTTGCCAGTTGGCAAGCGTACTGCCTGGTTCGGCTTTGAGAATGTACGTCTTGTTTTCGTCGGTGCGGATGGCGATGTCGCCCTTTTGGACGGTGAGTGCGAGCATCGCCGTCTGTGATGCCACGACGAACGTATCGGTAATCGCCAAGGCGGGAAGAATCGCCGTATTGAGTTTGCCGCCGGAATCGAGGACCGGGACGTTCCCGGACGAAGTCCCGGTATTACAGGTCGCGGCGGTTCCCAATCTGCCGCATCTGGACCGGTGCTGTAGGGACGTTCTGGAGAAGTTTTCCAAACTGTTCACTCCTTCGTTTCCCTTTGAACGACCAACATACAAACCGTGTGAAAAAGTCCGTGTGGGATTTTTAGTGACACCGGGACACGAGGGCGGTTTTTTACGTTTGACCGCCGGGCTGATCGACGGGCTCGACCCCGAAAAATTTGAGCCGGTCCTGATTTACAACGAAACGACGAAGGAAAAATACACCGACAAATTCCGGCGTCCCGACCTTGAACACGTCGCGTACACTTGGAATTTCGAGGAAGCGGTTCGGGCGATCCGCGAGGCGAAGTGTGACGTCATTTACTACTGGAAGGTCGGCGCGGACGTCTGGAATTTCTTTCTGCCGATGTGCCGCCTGGCCCCGATCCAATGTACGTCGTGGAGCACGCATGGCACGAGCGGCGTTCCGCAAATCGACTATTACGTTTCTTGGGACAAGGCGGAAGTCGAAGACGCCCAAAAACATTATACGGAAAACCTTTTCCTGCTGAAAACGACGCCGCTTTATGAGCCGCTTTTGAAGGACCTGCCGCCCCCCGCGACGCGAAAAGAACTCGACCTGCCGGACTCGGGCGCGATCTATTTCTGCCCGCACCGACCCGCGAAGTATCATCCGAAATTCGACGATCACCTTCGCGAAATTCTCAAGCGGGATACGACCGGACACGTCGTGATGTTCCTTGGAAAACCGTCGGGGCTTACGAAAGCGACCGCCTCTGGCGAAAGTACTACGAACAGGACACCGAAGGGAACCCGATTCCCTATCGTTCCGATCCCGAAAAAGCCTGGCGAAACTGCCATAGTAAGAATTTCTGTCCTTCCTTGTGGAACAACCGGCTCTACAAATGCCAACACCTGGCGTATGCCATCCACGGCGTTGAACAAGGCGTGTTACCGAAAGAATGGAATAGCGTCCTGACCTATCGCCCTCTCGCCCCGAGCGACACGCTTCGGGACATCGACTCGCACCTTCACGACGCGGAACTCGGCGAATGCCGCATCTGCCCGGAGCGTTACGAATATATTCCGCTCGACCAAAAAATCTCGACTCACCCGCCCAGGGACTCAGTTGACCTTCCCGCCTCGTAAAAAAGGCGGGTCGCGGGTTCGATTCTTTCATTTTTCAAAGGGACTGGTTTTCAAGCGATTTCGTCGCTTGACAGAGATTGTTTTCATTCATTGGCCAAGTCTCAGCAACTATGCATACAGTGAAGTCTCATCAACTGGGCATCAACGTGACGTGGAACGCTTCCTCCGGCGCGACATCGTATATCCTGGAACGTTCGCTCAATGGCAGCAGCGGCTGGGGCCAAGTGTACAGCGGCTCATCGACGAGTTTCTCGAATACGGGCCTGACAGCGGGTACGACGTACTATTACCGAGTTCTGGCGTCGAACACCGGCGGCAACTCCGCCTACTCGTCCACCTCTTCCGCGACGACGCGCCCCAACGCTCCGGCGACACCGACCGGCTTGGCGGCGAGCGCAGCGTCTCAGACGCAGATCAACGTCTCGTGGAACGCCTCCTCCGGCGCGACATCGTATATTCTGGAACGATCCGTGAACGGCAGCAGTGGCTGGGGGCAAGTGTACAGCGGCTCGGCGACCAGCTTTCAAAACACCGGTCTCACCGCCGGGACGACGTATTATTACCGGGTTCTGGCTTCGAACACCGGCGGCAATTCCGCCTACTCGTCCAATGCGAGTACGACGACGCTCCCCAACGCCCCCGCCGCTCCGACCGGCTTGAATGCGACGGCGGCATCCCAAACGCAGATCAACCTTTCATGGAACGCCTCCTCGGGAGCCACCTCGTACATTCTGGAACAATCCGTCAATGGAAGTACCGGCTGGGGGCAGGTCTACAGCGGTCCCGCAACAAGTTATTCCAACACCGGTCTTACGGCGAATACGACGTACTATTATCGAATCAAAGCCTCGAATAGCGGTGGCACTTCCGCCTATACTTCCAATTCGAGTACGACCACGCTCCCGAACGCTCCGGCGACTCCGACCGGTTTGAGTGCGACGGCTGCCTCGCAGACGCAAATCAACGTCGGGTGGTCCTCCGTGAGCGGTGCCACGAACTATGTTTTGGAACGTTCCCCCGACGGGACGAATAACTGGGTTCAGGTTTACAGCGGCTCGGCGACCAGTTATCAGAATACCGGTCTGACGATGGGAACGACGTATTACTATCGGGTCAGGGCGTCGAATACGGGGGGCAGTTCCTCCTACTCTTCGACTGCGGCTGCGACGACGACCGATACGGACATCGGCGACACGCTCGCGACGGCGTCAAACGTCGTTTTCAGCAACAATAGTTACAGCATCACCGAGAAGATCGGCAACGGCCCCAACGGGACGAAGGACGTCGACATGTACAAGATCACGGTCGACAGTGCCGATATCCGCAAGGCGTTTACGTTCCGAACGGCGCTGCCGTCGGGAAGCGGATTTTCGAGCGTCGATACGTACATTCGCCTGTTTAATTCATCCGGAACACAGATCGATTACAACGACGACGGCGGCGGTAGCAATTATTCGCTGCTCACTTTTACCCCGACCTCCGCCGGAACGTATTACTTGGGTGTCTCCTCCTACGGTAACCGGACCTACACGCCTTCCACCGCCGCCAGCGGTCCCGGCGGCACCACGGGCGATTATACGCATACGGTTTCAGGACTGTACACGGAATCCTCCTCCTTTTCCGGAAAAATCACGGAATCCGGCTCATCCGATGAAAATTACCGATACAGTATTGATGGAGCGATCAATTCCTCCGCGCAATGGAACATCACGGAAAACGGCACGCGCACGACCAATAGTCGTAACGAATGGACGGATAAAGGAAGCGGAACCGTCTTGAAAACCTACGAGAGCCTCGACGTCATGATCGGGTCGGGAAACCTCTCTTTCTCCTGGGATACGTATTCGGGCACGCAAAAAGTCGATTCCGACGGAAATGACACCGCTTATCAAACGGTGGTCTATACCAATGAGTATCTCGGTGGCTTGCTTGTCGGAGGCTCGACCAACGTTCGCGGGAATTCGAAATCCAAAAGCAAGAGCGATGCCGATGGAAAATACTCCGTCGATTTCGGACGCTACGAAATCGGCATTCCGGAATACACGGAACGCTACACCGGTAAGGGAACATGGACGGACAATTCGAACTATTCTTACGACGACGATTACAAGTACGCGATGAGCTATTCCGGTGGAGGTTGGAATCTCACCTCGGGAACGGCGAAAACCGTCGTTGAAGATAAAAGCGACTTCAAGGACGATTGTCATGGCAGGTATTATGAACAAACGGTTTACTCGAACGATTTCGTCGATACAATCGAAGGAAGCTGGGGAGAAGGCGTTTCGGAACACTATGACTCCACGCGAAACCTGAAATCCCACGTCGCGGGCGGAACCTGGCACGATGAGGGAACGGAGAAATTCAAGGAGCGAGGTCGCGGCTATACCGACAAGACCATCGACAACGGCGAATATTCGCGAACCGTCGAAGGCAATACGCTCGAAGGAAAACTTGGCGAATATGTCCGGCAAGAATATGCTTATGACTTCAAGGGAACCTTGGAACTGCAAGACGGTGAAACTTGGGTTCTCGTTGATGGAGAAGGATTCAATCAGACCAACGAAGGGAGTGGAAATTGTTATGACGGTGGTGTAACATATACGATCACGGGAAGCAGCGGTTCCGGTAATTCCGCGCAGTCCTGGGATATTGATGCGGAAATCGTTGAATGGGGGCGTTTCGGTTCCGGTCAGGGAATCCGGGAAGAATATTCCGTGTCCGACGGCGACTGGCAACGCGACCTCATCAAAGCGACCTTGGTCAATACCGAAGAAATCTGGTTCGAGGACACCTCAAGCGGTACTTATACGAACGGCGTGATTTCCGGAAACGTCGATCGGCGTGACAGCTTGTACAATTACATCTGGCTGGCGGAAATCTGGCTCGCCGACGACCAGGAATCGCTGGAAGGTGAAGCGCGTGAGACCACGCATACGAAAATGGAAAACGAGCTGAACGGTGAAGGACAGACGACGGTCGACTACGCCGGAAGCGGTTGGACCGTCGGACCGTTCCGCATCGCGGGCACACAATCCGAAGAGGAAAAAGGCCGGTTCGATTCGCTCCGAGAGATCACGTTTTCATTGATCGAAGACGACGTCGAACCGGGGGAGGATCAAACCTGGTCTTGGAAATACGACGAAGGGACGCTGGAGGAAACCTCGAAGTTCGACAAATGGACAGCATTCGAAGGAAATGGCAACACTCTGGTTTCCGGCGGCACGAAACCGACGAACGTCGATACTCATTCCGCCGAATACGCGTGGAAAAACGGGTACAAAAGCGAGACATTGGAAAAGCGGGAGCTTTCCGATGATAACGACCTGATGTGGAGAGCCGGTGGAACACGCGAAGACCGGTGGAAGCAAACCGAGGGCAAATTGGAAACAACCTACTCGGATGAACTTGAGAATAAAATCGAAATCGGTGGCACCACGAAATACATGGACGGCTCCACGACCCTCAACGGTCGTTTTAGCTCCGAGGACGTTTATAAATTCAACCGTGAACTCGTTTTGACCGATACATTCGACGCGGATAACGGCAATCTTTGGCGTCTGACCGGAACCGGTACCGGTCAGGAACTGATCGATAACACTTACAGCGCTTCAGGCCAAGGAAGTTACTCGACGAACACCACCTCCTCCACACCGGTCCTCCTGGATGAACTGCTGGCATGGTCACAAGGATGGAATCATTTCGATCTCGATCGTTACGAGACGGACATTGACAATCCCACGACGGAAAACTCGACGCAAAACAGCGATACAGCACCCCCCGAAAGACATGTTTGCGAGTTTCACCCTGACACCTCGACCACGCTCGCGACGCGAAGCCGCCCCGGTCTTTTACTGAATCGCGATGAACTCAAACTGATCGACGGCAATCGTTTCGAGGAATATCTCGTCCTTGAGGAAGACGGCTCCATGTCGATCATGGCGACCGGTTCGCTCAGCGGTTCCGCTTCGTTCAGCTATTCGACCGATTACGAGACCGACCGGACGCTGAAATTTCAGAAATCGGAAACAACCCGATCGGCCACCGCAAAAACGACGACGACCGATTATCAACCCACGTTCAGCCCAACCATGACGTCGTTTTCCACTTCCGGATGGCAGGCCGAGGGAACTGGAAATGGCATCATCGGAGAGTCGTGGGACTTCCGGAAGGAGGCAAGCGGTTCCTGGTCCGGCAGCGCGTACGGAGCTCCCGGCAATGGGACGCAGACCGAGTCCAAGAAAGACACCTGGGATTACCGGTTCGACTTCAAGGAATCCAAGCCGCTTTCCGCCTCGGGAAACACGTGGGTGTACGACTCCGTCAGCGGCGGCGGCTCGGGCGACTACAAGTACGAAAATAAAATCACCGTCTCTAATTGTCCGTATAGTATTTCAATGGAAAACGGTTTCGCCACCTTGACCGGATCGACCGGTTACTCGAAAAACAAGACGGAAACCAACAGCTACGGAATCGGCGGCGAAATTCTGACGGGCCGGATCGAGTTTTCCAATTCCGGAACGGCGACGTTCGAGACGGAGGAAGATTTCAACTACTTCGGCGGCGTAACCAAAGTGGCGCCGTCGACCGGCGGTACGCGAACGTTCACTGCCTCCGAAAACGGCAGTCTGTCGAAAACGGAAGTCAAGGAATTGGCGTGGCAATACCGTAATCGCAAGTACGAGGGAGAAGCCACGACGAAGTCGAACGTGTCCGGCAACGGAACGTATACATATTTCAACGAATCGATCGGCATGGACGGGCAGGCGTATTTGATGACGTCACAGACGGAAACGATTTCGTTGTCGAACTCGCTTGTGAAGGAGAAGAAATTCGAGAACGAAACGCAGTGGTCGAGCCTTCTTTCGGACCAGTGGGACCGGTATCGTCAGAGCGGTGGCGCGAGCGGGAACGGTTCGCTTTCGCACACGCATTGCTGCACGCCGCAGGCCGGTTCCGCTTGTTTGTTTTATAACACCACCTACGATTACACGGCGTCATGGAACGAAAGTTTCGATCGGATCGGCGCCACTTATCACTTGAACGGTCATATTGAAAACAACCAAATGCAAAGCACCGGTTGCGGTACCGGATCGCCGAGCGTGCAGTATAAAACGGTCAATACGCCGGGCTTCTGGAGTCAACTGTACCCCGTGGTGCCGCCGGTAAACTATCAGGGCTTGCGACCGGTGTTTTTCGACGGAACGATGAACCGATTGAGCATTGACACCGCTCCGAGCGGTTGTATCGGCGGCGGTCCGTCGGGCGGATGCCAGTTTTTTGGCTCCTCGGTTTTTCCACTCGGCGCATCTTCCGGCAGCAGCAACGTTTCCGCCGAGATGGCGACGATCTCGTTCCCGCATTTCGTGGCAACGCCGAGCGACGACGCCAATCGCCCGACGAAGTTGTACCACGCCGCCAACACGGTCCCGGTCCAGATCACCTGCATCGGCTCGGGCAATCCGTCGCAATATTTTTCCGTGGCCAAGGAAGTCACCGCGAGCTTGAAGCCGTTCACACTCCCGACCGCAACTCCCGGAAAAACCAAGACTTCCGGAAACGGCCACTACGTGACACCGCTGGAGATTCACGAGACCGTGTTCGAAAACTACGGCAGGTGGCGCGAGCATGAGACGCTGAATGAAGATTTGGAGGAGGTGATTGATTGGTTGATGGAGCTTCAAAATGAGATTGCACCATATATTCCATCGTTATTAACTTCGATACGCGAACATGAATATGATGCAATTTTGCCAGACAAAATGAATAACGATCATTATGAAATCTGTATTGACAACGATAAAATAGAGTCAAGGCAATTATCAACCCAACAGGCAAAAACAAATGGAGATTCGGATGAAGGCTACTACGACCACAACAATAACTGGATCAGCTATGAATCAGTTTGGGGAAAAATCGCTACAACTGGTATATTTAAAACGGATTACGAAACGCTTGCGGCATTTCGTACACTTTACCCCGACAAAGAGTCAACACTGGTGTCACTTGCAAATCAAGGGTGGCAAATCGCCCCGGCAGGCATATGGGGAAAATTTACGCTTTTAACTTCTGAAAAGGTTCTCAATTACGCTTCAAAAACTTCTTTTGGTTATGAAATGACGCCGGAAGAAAAAGCGAAACGTTTATATGAAGCTGTGTGCGATTATGAAGAAAAAACATGGATAAAACCTTATCGCTATACGAGTAACGTAGACAATACATTGAGTAGGGCTTTTGAAAATGGGTTAACTTCGAGAGATGGACTGAAACACGGAAACAAAGATATCAAAAATGATATCATGTACACAAATATCGTCGCAGGATACATTAACAATCTTGCCGACTTAGGTGAAGAAGCGATTTTCGAGCTGGCGACCGCCGGGCCGATGTTGACCGGGGCGGGAATCGTCGGCAAATTCGCGGTGAAAAAGGTCGGCTGGGCCGGACAAAAACTCGTCCTCGAAAAGGCCGGCTCCGTCGTCTGGGAGGCGTCAAAAGAAACACTTGACGCCATCTGCAGCGCCCTAAAACGGAGCGGAAAATCACAGACCGCCGGGCATATCATTGAATATGCGACGGCCATCTGCGATAATCTGATGCAGAGTTTTCGCACGGTCGAACGTTATTTTCCCAACGCGGTTCCCGTGAAAGCCGCGAAGGAACTAACGCACCGCTTCGCGCCCAACGGCTGCATGTCGAGCTGTTTCCAGATGATCCGCCAACACCTCGGTGTGGCCACGCCAAAAGAACTCGGAGAATTGCAACGATTGCTGGACGCCGCGGGCGGAAAAGGCAACCTAAAGAATTTATTCAACGGGTCTTTTATCAATCAGTTCAACAATATCACGAAGAACGTGACGGCAAAAATCGCTGTCATGGACAAACGCATGACTCCTGAGCGGGCTTTGGAAATGCTTGACGCGTTTTTAGATAGTACGAAAAATCCCGTGATGATCGGGTTTGAGTTCAAGGTTAATGACGTAAAAAAAGGACACGCTGTTCTCGTCGAAAAAATCGAGGGAAACTGGCTCTATGTCTGGGATCCGAACTACGATCTTCAATTGAAAATACCGTTTTCCGACCTTGCAAAGTATTGGAAAGACGCGTTTTATCAAACCATCATATTCCAAAAACTCAGCGTAAAATGAGGTGAACCATGCGTGCCGAGGAATTGATCGTGGCTTACAAGACAGGGATCGTCAAACTGGGCGACGTCGTGACTATTGAAGGACGGTTTGGCGAGATATTCAAATCAGGCTTCAATTATGATGTCGCCAGAAAGGGATGGGATGATGATTCGGTTGAATACTTAAAAAATCGTGGAGAATCCGACAAGAGAGAGAATTATCTTTGCGTCTTTGTGATCCGCCCGGCCTGTACCGACGAATCTCAATTCGCGATGGATAACTTCGGAGGCGTTTTGCTCGTTCCGCCGGGCGATTATTTTCGATTGTGCCTTACGACAACGCCGTGCATCGCAACGGAATTTATTTTTTACGACTACGTCTACCTGACGGGCGAAGTGATGTACACCAGCCTCTGCGAAGAATTCGGATTGCCGGTTGGAATCGGCAATCTCAGGAGCTTCGTCAAGCCTTATGAATATCATGACGTTAATTCTACGGAGCACGCCTCGCTCGGCAGCGACGAACCTCAATTCGGACTTATGAAAGACGGCAGGACCGTTCAGCTTCAGGAATGGAAAGTCACGGATTTCAAGGGCAAACACTGGGAGCAATGGGAATATACGAAAGAGTATGACGACACGATGGCATGCACGGGTGTCATCCTCGAAAAATTTTCCGGCCCCGTGCCGTACCGTGACAAGGACGACCCGGAGGTGGTGAACCGTGACGAAGTCCGGCACCCCGATATTGACACCGTCATGGTCGATTTCGAGCAAGGGCGTCTGAAACACGGCGACGTCGTCACGATGGAAGGGTGGTTCTACCTGGAGAAGACCATGACGACCCGCCCGGTGGGAATGTTGCGTACCCGCCTGGAAGTCGAAGTCGGATTTTGGGACAAGGAGCGTTCGATTTACGTTCAGGCGAATTACGACGATCTGCTGAAGAACATCGACTGGCAGCCGAAGGGTTGGCGTCACAAGAACCAGTTCTACTGTGTGATCCGTGGCACGTTGTGCGAAGCGGGAAAGGTGACGGACGGCGTCAAGTATTCCCCGAAAGAAAAGGAGGATTATGAAATCGTCTTCGAGGTCAAGGACTGGACGACCATGCCGCTCGGACTGAAGGACATTACGGAATTTACGGTCGTGAAATACCCGCTTGGCCAGCGTTGGCACAGCCGTCTCGGCAAACCCGGACACGAATTCATCGCGAATCTAGGATTTGAATATGACACTATTGATAAACAAGAAGATGCGAAACGCGAATATTTCGAACAATATCCCGAGCGCCGGGAGAAAGACGTTCTTTTCGTGTTCGACCAAATGGATGTTTACCCATAAAATTTCCTTGTTGCATGGCACGTTGCACGCTCCCGGATTTTTCCAGGAAGGAATGTACAATCGCGATGATTATGAAGGAAACGATCGTCGCCCATTCCGTGGCTGCATGAACAACGTGAATGTCAATACAATCAATGATGGATGCGGCAACCAAATGCGGTGAGCTTGAATACCCGTATCGAATTTCTTAGCAATGCCTTTTCTGACTTCACTTAGCAACGTAAACGCCTCCCTTTTCCGCCAGGCCATAACTTTGCACCAAATCGGCCAACTCGACGAGGTGGAGAGGTTATACCGGCGAATTCTCGACATCGACCATCGGCATCACGGCGCACTCCATTTTCTCGGAATGGTCGCTTTCGCTCGCAACGATCTTTCACAGGCCGTTTCGTTAATCGAACAATCCTTGAAAATCTGCGATCATGAAGCCGTTTACTTCAACAATTACGGCGTCGTCCTGAAAGAATTGAACCGTGACCAAGACGCGTTCGACGCATTTAACCGAGCCCTGACGCTTGATCCCCATTACGCCGATGCGCTGTCGAATCTTGGCCTGATATCGATTCGACTCGGATTGCCCTGCCAGCAAACCGAAAACTATTTTCAAGCGGCGTTGGCCGTTTCTCCGGATCATCCAGATGCTCTTCGGCACTTCAGTACGTTTTTGGTTCAGCATGAACATTATTCGGATGCCCTTCGACTCGTCGAGCGAATGGCGCAGATTACGCCGGGAAATGCGAATCTGGAACACCGCCTTGCCTGCTTGTACGGCGACTGCGGCCATGTCCCGGAAGCCAAGGAGCATTTTCGTAAAGCGGCCTCACTTTCCGGCGGCAAGACCGTTTGGAAGTGGAAACATCTTTGGCACTGTCCGACGTTTTTCGAGAATTCGGACCAGATCGACGAATACTGGAAGAATCTGAACGACGACCTTGACGCCGCTCTGGAAGAAAAACCGTTCTACGATTGGCGACTCCTCCCCTACGACGGTTTTACACATTCGTTTCATCTGCCGCACCATAACCGTTCGTGCAAAAGCGTACTTGAAAAGTTCGCCCGACTTTTTGCGTCATCGTTTCCATTTGAAAGACCGAACTATAAACCGAGCGAAAAAATCCGCGTCGGCTTTCTCGTAACTCCGGGTCACGAAGGCGGTTTTCTGCGTTTGACAGCCGGGTTAATCGAAGGGCTTGATCCAAAGAAGTTCGAGGTTGTTCTTCTTTACCAGGAAACGACGAAAGACAAATTCGAGGGACGATTTCAACGTCCGGACCTCGTTCGTCACCCGTACTCGCAATACTTCGAGCAGGCGGTCCAAGAGATTCGCAGCCTGCAATGTGACGTCATCTATTACTGGAAGGTGGGAGCGGATACATGGAGTTTCTTCCTGCCGATGTGTCGCCTAGCACCGGTCCAGTGTACTTCATGGAGTACGCACGGAACAAGCGGTCTCGATCAAATCGATTATTACGTTTCGTGGAAGAAGGCGGAAATCCCCGAGGCTCAAGAGGATTATACGGAAAAACACTAGCTTCCAATCACGTTAATCAAAAAACGCCACAACCTATTGATAAATAAGACTTAGCAACGATAACTGAACTGTATCGACTTCAATTTGAAACCCAGTTTTCTCGGTTTTTCACTTTGGTGACAGACTAA
>JAVBPO010000142.1:0-4600 GCA_031549565.1 Thermoguttaceae bacterium | reverse complement strand
GGCGGGACTTGCGGAAGAGGTGGATTTCATGCTACACTGTGTGTCGGCCGTTTGTTGCTGGGATGTTTTGTAAGTTGTTTCCATACAACATTTTAGCACAACGGCCTTCTTCAAGAAATACCCACCAGTGAAATATTCGGGCTAGGTGTATTCGACCGTCACGTTCTGGTCCGGCGTCGATGACGAAACCGTTCCAGTCCCAGTGTAGTTGGCTACCGTTTTAACCGTGCGTCCCAAGGTATCGAAGAAAAAACGGTGATCCTTGCCTACCGGATCAATAGTCCGAAACGCACGGCCGGCCGATGTGTCGTACTTCATTTCCGTGACCAAACAAGTATCGCTTCGGGTCGGAACAGTCACCGGACGTGTTAGAATTGATCCGCCGTTGGTGCCGTAGTTTGCCCTGGCGATTTGGCGTCCCGCGCCGTCGTACCACATCGCAGTCGATTGATAACGTCCGGTCGAAATCAACAAAGCCCCGGTGCCGGAAGCAGTCGAAAGGCGTTCGATTTGCGTCGAAACCAACATGTTCCCCAAATTATCATAGGTCGTTTCGGACTGCGCGAACACAGTATCCCCGGTCACGTTGGTCGCAGCGGCGTATCCCGATTCGGTCGTGTCGAGACCGAAATAGGTTTTCACGATGCGTCCGAGCGAATCATAAACATATTTTGTGAACGCATTGGCACCCAATTCGATTTTTTTGATAACACGTCCTTTGGGATCGTACCACGTTTGCCCGAGCAGTTTGCCCTGAACGGCACCATTGGCCGGATTGACGACCGATTGCTCCGTTTTCCAGATTTTTCCGCGAGGATCGTAAAATATCTCGGTTCGTGCAAGCAGGATGTCATCTGCCGGATTGTTCGTATTGATTTTGGGAATCTGTGTTCCCCCCGTACCACTGCCGTAGGAAGACGAACCACTGCCCGAACCGGTATTCGGCACCAAAAGGAACTTTTCCGTTTTGGTGGTACGGTCCATATTGTCGTAGGTTTGAACCGTATAGATCATATTCCCTTCCGCGTCGTTGTCGAAATGAACGTGAGTAACGGGGCGTTTCCATTTCCCGCTCTTTCCTGCTCTCCACTACCCACTCTTCACTCCCAACTTTTCCTATGGAAAACGAATTTTTCAAACGCGATACGAGCGTTGCGAGGATCAACGAGGCCGGTGAAATCGATTATAACGGCGGCACGAAACCGGGCGGCGACGATCCTCCCGCCGAAAAACCGCCTGATTTGCAAGGTTTGATTGCCGAAAACGCCGCCGGGCCGAAGCGAGTGGAAGGGGACGCCGGATCGGTCGAACAACATTCGCTCCGAGATCAAATCGCCGCCGAAAAGTTTTTGCAGTCGAAAAAAGCGAACCAGGGGGGTAAATTTCCGCTTTCCTTTCACCGAATCAAGCCGGGCGGAACGACGTAAACGAGCTTTTTCAATTACGGATCGGCCCAATTTTCGACTTCCAGCCCCTGAATTCGACGAAACTCACGAATATTTCGGGTTATGACGGTTAATCCGTTGGCCAGCGCCGTCGAACCGATCAGCAAATCAAGATCGCCTATCGGTTGGCCGAGCGATTTCAGCCGCGCCTTTTCACGACCGTAAAAGTCGAACGCTCCAATGATCGGAAAGATAGTGATGTTTTGAGCGAATTCGTCGACGACGGCCCGGTTCTGTTCGATTTTCTGGCTTTTATACGCGCCGAAAATCAGCTCCGCCAGCGTGATTTCCGAGATGGAAAACTCGTCGAAACCGATCGCCTCGATTCTGTCCGGCAAACCGTACAGCCCCTTGAACATGTAAATGCAAATGTTCGTATCGAGGAGGTACTTCATCAGAATTCTTCAATGTCTGCGTTGTTTTGTCGAGCATCGTAAATTTCCTTGACGATTTCTTCCGCGCCGCGATCATCCTGCCACGCACCGAAACAAGCCGAAAAGTCGCAGGATTTCTTCGGTTCCAGCGATTCGACCAGTCGGATAATCATGTTCTTTTTGGAATCGGTATCCCAATTCCGCATGAGTCGAAAGTAGTTTTCGACGGCATTGGTGGGAATGGAAATGCTCATGGAATGTTCGCTTTTTCTTGCAGGCGTAAGTATTCGGCGACTTAAACTGACTCCGTTAATTTTATACGGGTTCCCGCGTTATTTCAAGACCAAAGTTTACTTCATAAATGTCCAAAAAAACCAAGAAGAAATCGAAGCCGGAAAAAGCCGAAAAACCCACCCTCCGGCTTCAAAACAAGCATCCTCCACTTGCCGTCCAGCTTCGATACGACGCCGCCCAAACGACCATCGAGAACTCGAAACATTGGGCATTGGCCGACAGTCTTTCCGCCGACGCCGCAAACACCCCGGAAGTAAGGCGGACCTTGCGAAATCGGGCTCGGTACGAAGTCGCGAGCAATTCTTACGCTCGTGGAATGGTTTTGACATTGGCCGCGACCTGTATCGGAACCGGCCCCCGTTTGCAACTTCTTTCCGAGGAGGAGGAATTCAACAGTCTCGTCGAAACGGAATTCATCGCGTGGTCGGAAGCGGTTCGGCTTTGCGAAAAACTGCAAACGCTCCGTATGGCGAAAATCACCGATGGGGAAGCGTTTGCCGCGATTCTCAAAAATCCGAAACTGAATTATCCGGTCGAAATCGATTTGCGTCCCATCGAGGCGGATCGCATTACGACACCATACCCGTCCATCACGAACGAAATCGAAGGGATCGAATACGACAAGTTCGGCAATCCGATCCAATATCACGTTTCGTCGGAGCATCCGGGCGATTCATCGCTCTGGTACGGCAAGTTCGAAAAAATTCCGGCGGAGTATATGATCCATTGGTATCGCATCGACCGGCCCGGCCAGTCTCGCGGGCTTCCGGAAATCATGGCCGCTTTACCGCTCTTCGCCCAGTTGCGGCGTTACACATTGGCGGTTTTGGCCGCAGCGGAAACGGCGGCGGATTTTGCGGCGGTTCTTTATACCGACGCTCCGGCCAACGGCGAAGCGCAGCCGCTGGAAGCAATGGACGTCGTCGAACTGGAAAAACGTATGGCGACGGTGCTTGCGGACGGTTGGAAGCTCGGCCAGATCAAAGCGGAGCATCCGAACACGACGTATTCCGAATTCAAACGAGAAATCCTCGGCGAAATCGGGCGGTGTCTTCAGGTTCCGATCAACATTCTACTCGGGGACTCTTCAAGGCATAACTACGCTTCCGGGCGGTTGGATCATCAGACGTTTTTCAAAAGCATCAAGGTCGAACAGTCGATCTGTGAGCAGATTGTACTCTATCCGCTTTTCAAGACGTGGTACCGCGAGGCGTCGCGGATTGGGATTTTTGGAAGAAAGAGCTCACCTCAAAACCTGATGATTCCTACGTTTAGCTGGTATTGGGACGGTCAGGAGCATGTGGACCCGATGAAGGAGGCGAAAGCGGCGGCGGCACGGATCGCGAGTATGACTTCAAATATCGCCATCGAATGCGCGAAAGTCGGGCTCGACTGGGAGGATGTGCTGGAACAGGCGTCACGGGAAAAGAAACGCATGGCCGAACTCGGACTTGACGCCCCGACGTTCGATTTTAACAAAAACGACACTACAGAGGATGAAGATGAAGAAAATGAAACTGACGAAGTTGACGCTCGAACCGAGCCCGATCCGCCTCGTCGCGCCAAACGAAAATGAGCTCAAGACACTTGAAGCGGGGGGCGAACCGCCGCTGCCGATCTTCACGCTCGTCGCCTACACGGGCGGCAAGGCGCAACCGAAAGACTTTCCCTGCCCGGTCGTGATCGATCTGGCCGGACTCGATATTCCGCTCCAGAAAATCCCCGTTCGATTCGAGCATAAGAGTTTTCAGGGGGTCGGCCATACGGAAAAAATCAGGGTCGTCGGCTTGGACGTTCTGGCCGAGGGAGTAATCAGCCGTGACACCTCCTGGGCACGGGACGTCGCTCAATCCGCGAAAAACGGATTCCCGTGGCAGGCGTCGATGGGCGGTCCCATTTATCAAACGGAGTACATCCCCTTCGGTCAAAAGGCCACAGTCAACGGCCAGACGTTCGAGGGGGAACTGTACATTATTCGCAAGATGACGCTCAAGGAGATTTCGTTCGTCGATCTGGCGGCGGACGAACACACCTCGGCGATCATCGAAGCACAACTCGAAGAAAAGGAAAATCTTGAAATGACGAATTCGTCGGAAAACAAAACGGAACAGAAACCCGAATCGATTCCGCAAACCGCTGCGCCCGTCGTGACGCCAAGCCCGCAGATTGATACGGCTCGCATGATGGCCGAATTCCAGCAGAATCTGCTGATCGACCAACGGCGGATCGCCGCGATTGAAAAGATCGGTGGCGGCAAGTTTCCCGATCTGGAAGCGAAAGCCATCGAAGACGGCTGGGCGGTCGAAAAGTTCCATACGGAATATCAGTCGAAAACGATGCCTGACGCCTCGGTGATCGCGAACCACACGAGGCAACATAGCGGCATGAAACCGGCGGCGCTGGAAGCGATCGCGCTTTCGGCGGGAGGCTGCTCGACGAAGTTTCTCGAATCGCAGTACGATGAGAAGACGCTGGAGCAGATCGACA
>JAVBPO010000151.1:0-57163 GCA_031549565.1 Thermoguttaceae bacterium | reverse complement strand
GTTCGGACGTTACGTCGTCCGGGCGGTCGTCCGGGCCCATGCAGTCCGTCGATGTCCGCCGGACTGACCGACCACGTTTGGACGATCCGCGAGTGGCTCGCCTTCCCGGCTTGTCAATAATCACCGGTCACAAGGTATTTTCGAGGGGGTCGTCGAAAAGGCGAGACTGGCGTGTTTCAACACGGGATTCAAGGTCGACGATCATTTCGTTGACGTCACCGATATGATCGATATCGGGAAGGGTGGGCAACGTCCCGTGAAAACCGTTCTCCTTTCGAGATACGCCTGTTATCTTGCGATTCAAAACGCCGACCCTCGCAAGGAAATCGTCGCTCACGGGCAGTCCTATTTTGCCGTGCAGACCCGTCGTCAGGAATTAACCGACGAACAAGCCGCAGAGGAGCGACGTCTTTTGCTACGTGAAGAAATGCGGGTCCACAATCAGCATCTGGCGGGAGCGGCTAAGGAAGCGGGAGTCGTCGAGCCGAGAGATTACGCGATCTTCCAAAATCATGGGTACATGGGGCTGTACGGTGGAATGACGCAAGACGACATTCACAAACGGAAGGGGCTGAAAAAGAGTCAGAAAATCCTCGACCACATGGGCAGCACCGAATTGGCCGCAAACCTGTTTCGGGCAACGCAAACCGAAGAAAAGTTGCGTCGTGAAGGAGTCAGGGGAAAGGAAAAGGCAAATCGTACTCATCGGGAGGTCGGCGAAAAAGTCCGAAAGACGATCGAGGAATTGGGGGGAACCATGCCGGAAAACCATCCAGCGGAAGAGAGTATCAAGAAGCTCGAATCCAAGCAGCGGAAACGGCTCAAAAAAGAAAACGGGTAACCTGAAACCGAATAGGCCGATTCCAAGGGGCGGAACAATCTTCCGAGGGTTTGGCTCATTTTTGTAGCGAAAGGGGTATTACTCAAATTTGGGTAAAAGGGCCTGTAGATTGCGCAGACCCTTTTGGATATTTTTGCCCAAAACCCACAGCCCCTTTTTATAGGCCCCGCAAAATGACCGTTCCGAGGCAGGACTATACAATCCTTAGGGCAGGGGGTTGGTACTCGCTACCCACTTTCAGCGGATTCCGAAAAGTAACCCGCCGTAAATAATCCTTACGGGGTATATCGTTTCGATAGACCCTTCCGGGACTGCATCATTATTGATGATACCCGCTACATTATCCAAAATGGTTAACGGGGTCGGTTGGGACAACACTACCCCGTACAACGATGGTTCTACGTGAAGGTCGCCCATGAGCCCGAAAGTAGTACCTTTCTACCGGACCGTCCACAAGCCCCGTACAGCCGATCTGCGGCGATGCCCTAAAAAGACGCAAAAGCCGATTCAACGCAATAGACCGCCTCCACGGACGCGAGAGAGAAGCCAGCGGAGCGGGAACGCAAAAGAATCGCTCATGGGTCCTTCCGAGGACCTTTCCCAGGGCGAGGGTGAGCGGGGTCAATCGGCGGGGGTGGATACCGTCCACCAACCGCTAAAGAGTGTTACAAGTCGGGTGGTATCTAGGATAAATGGAGAGACCCCATCCCCCCCTGTAGGTACCTTTCCTCATTGGTCGGGCTTACTCCGTCCCCTCTGCGGTCCCGGCGGTCCGGGCGAACCGTTTGGAGCCGGAAAACGCTTCCTCGTTGTCGCGGTAGACTTCCGATTGCTCCAGCCAAGCGTCGAGGGTCGCGCGGCGAATCTTGATCAGCCCGGCTAAAGGGACGATCTTGAATGCCTTCTCATCAATCAGCTTGCGAACCACAGTAAGCGACACGCCCAAGTAAGCCGCCGCCTCTTTCATGCTCATCAACGGAGACTCGATCTTGACCGACTCCTTCGGTTCCGATCCTCGCTTGACGATCTTCGGTCGGTAAACGGCTCGGAATGAACACCGGCTTTTTCGACGGGTCCGCCCATTTCATCCGCGAAAACGTCGCTCCGGCGATCCTCAAAGCGCTGATTACCCGCAACGGCGGCGAATCCGTCGGGCCGGAACAGATAGATAAGGACGAGTAGTTTTCCTCAACCGACGCTGTCGATGAGCGAATCCAGATCGTCTGCTCCGGTCGGCTTTTTTGACTCGGCCCGACCGGAGATGATCGGGTCGTCGTATTCCGGGAACAGGATCGCTCCGGCGGGACAGACCCGGGAGCAGGCCGGACAGCCGTCCCGACATTGATCCGGCTGCTCGACGGACGGCATTTCCCCTTCGCCGATCGTGTAGACGCCGAAAAGACAGTAGTTGACGCACTCCAGACATCTTTGACACGCGTCGAAATTGACGACCGGATACCAGCGTCGTTTCGGAACGGTTTCAAAAATCCGGACTTTCGCGGTTCCTCCGCCCAAAAACGGGAGCGAACCGGGCGAAGTCGTCTCTTGCAGATCGAAACAGGTCGCTTCTTTCGGCCCGACCCGTTTGTGGAGCAGCCAATACGCCGCTTTCATCGGGAGCCAGGATAAAACGTAAAGCGGCCCGTCGAGCGCACGGATTTCGCGAAATTCTTCACACTCGTCCGGTAGGTCGTAAATATGCGGTAAAACCCAAATATCCCCGGCAAACCGCTGTTTGAGCGTCTGAAGCAGCGTTTCGTCGGATTCCGTTGGGTCGCGATGTCGAAAAAATAATACAGTCTGCATATTTGGGTGTTCTTCGATAAAGAGCCGCATGCGCAGCTTGCGGAACGGTGCAACCTTTACCCCGTTCCGCAAGTTACGCTTCGCTTCACATGCGGCTCTTTACGCCCATTTTGACAAAAAAATCGAATTTGGTAAAGTAGACGCTTTGCTTCCCGTCCTCTGTCAGTACTCTCTCATGTTCTTCCGTCCTGAAATCACAGCCCTCAAAGGTTATGTCCCCGGTGAACAGCCGCAGGGAACCGAAGCGGTCAAGCTCAATACGAACGAAAACCCCTATCGGGCAAGTGAAAAGGTTTACGACGCGATTCGCAACGTCTGCGAAATCGGGCTGTCCCGGTATCCTGATCCAACCGCAACGGCGTTCCGGTTGGCGGCCGGGCGGCTTTTCGAAATTCCGCCCGACTGGATTCTCTGCGGCAATGGAAGCGACGATCTGCTCACGATCCTGACGCGAACATTCGTCGAAAGCGGCGAGCTTTTGCGGCTGCCGTATCCGAGTTACATCCTTTACAAAACGCTCGCCGAGATTCAGGGAGCGTTCGCCGATCTGGTCCACTTTCAACCGGACTGGACGCTTTCGCATCGGTTCACGGACAATCCGGCTGCGGCCCCTTCCGCTCGGGAACATCACACCAAAAGCGATCGACTCCGGCTCGCGTTTTTGCCGAATCCGAACTCGCCGTCCGGGACGGTGATCCCGCCGGAAGAGATCCTGAAAATCGCCCAAAAGCTGAACTGCCCGCTGGTCGTCGACGAAGCATACGCTGATTTCGCGGAAACGAATTGCTTGAAATTGGTCGAGCAGTGCGAAAAAATCATCGTTTGTCGCACTTTGAGCAAATCGTACGCATTGGCCGGCTTGCGCTTCGGTTTTCTCATCGCGCAGCCGCATATCATTGAGCAGCTCACGAAAGTCAAGGATTCGTACAACTGCGACGCCGTTTCGATCGCCGCCGCGACCGCCGCGATCAACGATCAGGATTGGCGTCAGGAAAACCGTCGTAAAATCCTCGCAACCCGGGACCGGCTCACGGACCGGATGCGGCAAATGGGGTTCAACGTCGTCGATTCGCACGCGAATTTCACCTGGAACACCCGGGACGACATGCCGCTCAAGCCGCTTTACGAGCACATCAAAGAGAACGGATTCCTGGTCCGGTACATGAATTATCCCGGCTGGGGCGAGGGATTACGCATCAGCGTCGGAACCGACGAACAAAACGACCGCTGCCTCGCCGTGATCGAAAAGAAATTGTTCGGTTCGAAATGATCGAGCCGAGCCGTTGATTTCCGCAAAGGATTTCGGTAAAGTGGAAGGAATCGCTCACGAAACATCTCTCTCCCTCACATCAATTACCCCATGCGACGATTTTTCCTGATTCTCGGTCTCTTGCTCTCCACTTCGTCTCTTTACGCGGCAGACGCCCCGCCAATCCAGACGCCGAAGCTCTTCGTGACGCTGCCGGATTACTGTCCGACGCCGGACGGCATGGAGATCGACGCCGACGGTAATCTTATCGTCGCGTGTCCGAATTACGCCGATCAGACGAAGCCCGCCTGCATCCTGAAGATCGACGCGGCCGGGAACGTGCAAAAATGGTTTAACGTCCCGACGCTCAAGGAAACCGGCGTCGCCTGCCCGATGGGGATCGCGTTCGGACCGGAAGGAGAACTGTACATCTGCGACAACCAGGGCTGGAAAGGAACCCCGCAAGGCCAATTCCGGGGGCGGCTCCTCGAATGTAAGGTCGAAGGAATGGGGGATGACGCCAAAGTGAAAACCCGCGTGATCGCCGACGGAATCGAACATCCCAACGGCGTGCGGTATCACGGGGGAAAACTTTACGTGACCAACAGTCTCATGACCCGCGTGAAAGACCCGAGCAATCTGCTCGTCAGCGGCGTGTACTGTTTCGATCCGAAAGCCCGGCAGACGGTAAAAATCACGAACACGAAAAGAGACCCGAACCTGCTGCTGTCCGTGCTGACGTACAACAAGGACTGCCAATACGGTCTGGACGGAATCGCGTTCGATAAAAACGGCGAAATGTACCTCGGCAACTTCGGCGACGGGGCGATTCTCCGGGTCAAGTTCGGAACGAAAAACAAAGTGCTCACCTGCGAAACCTGGGCGAAGGATTTGAAGAATCTCCGGACGACCGACGGAATCTGCTTCGACGACGCCGAAAATCTGTACATCGCCGACTTTTCGGAAAACGCGATCGCCGTGGTCAGACCGGATTCGTGCGTTTATCGAATCGCCCAGTCTCCGGACAGCGACGGTGCCAAAGGTGAACTCGACCAACCCGGCGAACCGATCGTCTGGAACGGCAAGCTGATCGTGACCTGCTTCGACTGCGTAACCGGCCCCGACAAAATCAACACGCAACACGACGCCCCGTTCACGATCACGTCGCTGGAGTTGGCGAAATGAGTAGTCGGTAGTCAGCTTTCAGAGCGTAAGCGAACGCAAGTGAATTCGTAATTCGTAATTCATAATTAGTAATTCAAAATGAAATTCGTCCTCGCTCACGACCTCGGGACCTCCGGCAATAAAGCGACCCTCTTTTCCGAAGACGGGAAACTGGTCGCCAACGAGACGGTGTCCTACGATACGCGGTACTTCAACAAGACCTGGGCGGAACAGGATCCCGGGGACTGGTGGAGCGCCGTGTGCGATTCCGGACGGCGGCTCCTGGCCCATGCGAAGGTTGACGCCGCGGACATCGCCGTCGTTGCGCTGAGCGGCCAGATGATGGGTTGCACCTGCGTCGATAAGAATGGCGTCGCGCTGCGGCCGTCGATTATCTACTGCGACCAGCGGAGTGAAAAAGAGGCCGCCGGAATCCTCGCGAAGGTTTCGATGGAAGACGCGTACAAAATCGTCGGACATCGGGTCGCCGCCGTGTACGGAATGGAGAAACTCCTCTGGGTCAAAAACAACGAGCCGGAAATATTCCGGCAAACGGCTTTGACGCTCTGTGCGAAGGATTACATCAATTACCGTCTCACGGGCCGGTTCGGGACCGACTATTCCGACGCGTCGAGCACCAACGCGTTCGACATCAACACGATGAGCTGGTCCGACGTCATTCTTGACGCCGCGGGTTTGGATCGGTCGCTTTTTCCGGACGCTTACGAGTCGACGCACGTTCTCGGTGAGATCACAAGCGAAGCGGCCCAGGCGACCGGTTTGAAAAAAGGAACGCCCGTCTGCGTCGGCGGCGGCGACGGGAGTTGTGCGGGAGTCGGCGTCGGTTGCGTCAAACCGGGCACATCGTACAATTATCTCGGCTCCAGCAGTTGGGTCGCGTTGACGGTCAAGGAACCGATCGTCGACTCGCAAATGCGAACGATGAACTGGGCGCACGTCGTGCCGGGATACCTGCATCCGTCCGGGTCCGTGCAGACCGCCGGATCCGCCTATCATTGGCTCAAGGAGCAGATCTGTACCGCCGAAATCGCTGAGGCGGAGCGGACCGGTCGAAACGTGTACGATTTGATGAACGATCTGCTGCTCCAGTCTCCACCTGGTGCCAACGGGATCGTTTTCCTCCCGTATCTGCTCGGGGAGCGGTCGCCGCGATGGAACCCCGACGCCCGGGGCGCTTTTATCGGATTGACCTTGGCGTCAAAACGGGCCGACGTCGTCCGGAGCGTCATGGAAGGCGTCACGTACAATCTCGGGATGATCGTCGATATTTTCCGCGCCCACGTGCCGATGGAAACCATGACGATCATCGGCGGCGGCGCCAAGTCACGAACGTGGCTCCAGATGATGGCCGATATTTACGACGTGAAAATTCAAAGACCGAACTTCCTCGAAGAAGCGACTTCGATGGGCGCCGCCGTCGTCGGTGGTGTCGGCGTCGGTTTGTTCGAGGATTTCGACTGCATCGACCGCTTCATCCGCATCGAGGAAACTCTCGAGCCGAACCCGGAAAACCAAAAGCAATACGCCAAAATGAAACCGCTCTTCGACCAAGCCTACTGGTCGCTCAAAGACTTGTTTGCTGAAATGGCGTTGGTCTAAGAAATGAGAAATGAGAGATGAGAAAAGGACGCACAAAAAGAGAAAAGGACGCACAAAAATCCCTTCTACCCTTCTCCCCTTCTACCCTCCCCATGAAAACCATCGCAGTCACCACGCCCAACAAGGTTGATATCATCGAAGTCGCCAAGCCGAAGCCGGGGCCGTATCAGGCATTGGTGAAGAACAAGGTCGCCGCTCTGTGCAACGCGACGGATCGCAAGCTGATCGAGGGGCATTTTCCCGGCGTCGATAAGTATCCGCTGGTGCTCGGACACGAAGGGGTCGGCGTCGTCGAGGAAATTGGTGTCAAGGTCCGCAATTTCAAAATCGGCGATCACGCGATCGGCGGCATGCTTGGTGATTTCGGCGATCCGAACGTCCACAGCGGCTGGGGCGGCTTTTGCGAATACGTGCTGGTCCACGACCACGACGCGATGGTCGCCGATGGTGTCGCCGATGACGCCCACGGCTGGTTCGAGTCGTGCGAAATTCAGCGGACGGTCGACAAAGACGTTCCGCTCCCGGAAGCGGCGCTACTGTGTACTTGGCGGGAAGTGTACGCGGGCTTCGGCGATTTTCATTTGAAATCCGGCGACGAAATTTTGGTCTTCGGCGCCGGGCCGGTCGGATTGAGTTTCGTGAAATTCGCCCGACTGCTCGGAATGAAATGGATCGGCGTCGTCGAACCGAACAAGGGGCGTCACGCGAAAATTCTCGCCATGGGCGCCGACGCCGTTTGCCTTCCGGAAGACGTGCCCGACCTGAAAAACACCTGCGGTCCACTGGATGCCGTGATTGACGCCGTCGGGATTCCGACCGTGGTCGATCAGGTGCTGCCGCTCGTTAAACTCGGCGGCTCCGTCTGCATTTACGGCGTACTCTCGGAAGACGTGATACCACTCAACAAGAGCCTTGGCCCGTACAATTTCAACCTGTTCGTCCACCAGTGGCCGACCCGCTTTCGCGAACGGGAAGCCCAAGCCCCCCTGTGCCGCTGGATCCGCGAAGGAAAACTCAAAGCCGCCGATTTCGTGACCCACACCTTCCCCTTCGAAAAAATCAACGCCGCCCTCGAAGCCGGTAAAACGGGCGAAGTGATAAAATGCCTGTTGACGTATGAGTAAAGGAAAAAGGGAGAAAGGGAAAAAGGAGTATCGGTTCGGCTTTACCCATTTCACTTTTGTTATTTGTTATTTGTTATTTGTTATTTGTTATTTAAACGCTCGCTTACGCTTCCCGCTCTGTATTATTTCTTATTTCTTATTTCCTATGTTCTCCCTCCCTCCCCGCGCAACTGAAAATACGATGTACTTCGTCGGGGTGACGACCGGTCAATCCTCGATCATGAAAGTCTTTCCCCGCTGGGCGAAGGTGCTGGGAATCGACGCCGTGATCAAGGGGATCGACATCGATATCCACGCTCCCGTTGAAGATTATCGACAGGCGGTCGAGTTCATCAAGAGCGATCCGCTTTCGCTCGGGGCGCTGGTCACGACTCATAAGCTCGACCTGCTCGCGGCGGCACGGGATCTGTTTGACGCCCTGGACCCGTATGCGGAACTGCTCGGGGAAATCAGCTCCATCTCCAAACGTGGTACCACACTCTGGGGGCACGCGAAAGACCCGATTTCCAGCGGCAAGTCGCTCCAGGCGTTTGTTCCGCCGAACTGGTGGCTCGACCATCCCGAAGCGCACGTCCTGCTCCTCGGGGCGGGCGGCTCTTCGCTGGCGACGACGATCGATTTAATGAACGTTAACATTCACGGCAAAAACCGTCCCTCGAAAATTATCGTGACGAACCGCTCCCGGCCGCGTTTGGAGCACATGCGTGGCATTCACGAAAAACTGAACTCGGGCGTCCCGGTCGAATATCGCTTTTGCCCGACGTTCGCCGACAATGACGCCGTGCTCGCGGAAATGCCGGACGCTTCGCTCGTGGTCAACGCGACCGGCCTGGGCAAGGACGTGCCCGGTTCGCCGCTGACCGATGACGCCGTGTTCCCTCGAAACGGATTGTGCTGGGAGTTTAATTATCGCGGCGACTTGAAATTCCTGCACCAATCGCTCGCACAAAAATCGAGCCGCGATCTTCTCGTCGAAGACGGCTGGATCTACTTCATCCACGGCTGGTCGCAGGTGATCGCCGAGGTGTTTCACCTCGATTTGACGCCAAAGCTCGTTGAAGAACTGAGCGAAGTCGCCTCCGATTTACGACCGAAACAATAGCATCACGAAGAATCATGACTAAAATATTGATCACCTCGACGTCGTTCGGCAAGCAGGACAAAACCCCGCTCGAACTGCTCCAATCGAAAGGGTACGAAATCACGTGGAACGAAACCGGCAAACCGCTCGATGCCGGGAATTTGCTCGCGAAGCTGGACGGGTGCGCCGGTGTCATTGCCGGGCTCGATTATTTTTCCGCGGACGTGTTTTACGGCGTCACGGAATTGAAAATCGTCGCGCGGTACGGTGTCGGCGTCGATCGGGTCGATCTTGACGCCGCGGAAAAGGCGGGCGTGATCGTGACCAACACCCCGTCGGCCAACAGCGATTCGGTCGCGGACCTGGCCGTGGGGCTCATGCTTTCGGCATCGCGAAAAATCGTCGAAGCGCATAGCCGAACCATGTCCGGGCAGTGGCCGAAGACGTTTGGCGTCTCCCTGTTTCAAAAAACCGTCGGACTGATCGGACTGGGCCGTGTCGGTGCCCGGGTCGCTCAACGGGTCAAGGGATTCGACTGCCGCGTGCTCGTTTGCGATCCCTTCATCGACGCGGAAACGGCGTCACAATTCGGTTGCGAGAAAGTCGATCTTGACACCCTTTTAGCCGATTCCGATTTTCTCTCGCTGCACGCGCCCGCAACGGCGGAAACCCAAGGAATGATCCATCGCGAAACACTCGGCAAAATGAAGCCGACCGCGATCCTCGTCAACACGGCCCGAGGCGAACTCGTCGTCGAAGACGATCTGCTTGACGCTTTGAAAGCAGGTGGAATTTATGGTGCCGCGATCGATGCGCACCGTGCGGAACCGCCTGAAGTCGACAAGTACAAGGACGTGCCGAACCTCACCGTGACACCGCATATCGGCGCCTACACGACCGAGGCGCTTTTCAATATGGCGATGGACTCCGCCCACGATCTGATTGCCGTCCTCGAAGGCCGTCCGCCGCTGCACCGGGTCGGCGGACGGTAAGGTTCCCCCGGAAATCAGGCGACGCCTCAACGCTATTTGACCATTGATTCCTTAGGGAATCGAGAAGGTCGACGCCTGACCGAGAGTCAAAAGTCAGAAGCCCTACCAGCACTTTTATATGACTTTTCACGAGAAGATGAAAAGCCGACGAAACTCCACTTTAGTCGCTGTCGCTTCCGGTCAATCGTTCCCTCTTTTGTGTGCGCATGTGTTGGCATGTGCCCGATGAAGGTACGCCCTTACTGACGGCGAGACAGTCCGGGAGAAGAATGGTGCATTTTTACCGTAGAGCGTTTATCTTGGTCGAACTTCTTGTCGTTATTGGCATTATCGGTATTCTTAAACTTGCCGCTTTTTTTCCGGCGAAAGATTGACGGGGAGTTCGATATGAAATTTCGAACCCTTTCCGAGGCCGGGGCTGCTTGCGTCGATGCGGCCGTCGTGGTCGCTGATGATTCGGTGCGTGATCGAAAGCCCGAGCCCCGTTCCCTGCCCCTGCTTTTTGCGTGTGTAGAACGGTTCGAACACGTTTTGAAGAACCTCCGCGTCCATCCCGCAGCCGTCGTCTTCGACGATCAGGTGTGCCGCCCCCTCTTTTTCGTAAAGCTTGACCCGCACGATTCCCCCCTGAGCGATCGAATCGAGCGCGTTGGTCAACAGATTCAAGACGACCTGCTTGATTTCCTGCGGATTGACCGTTGCGTACAGCGATTCCGGCAAGCTGAGCCGTACCTCTTTTTCCCGGTAGTCGCCGTGGTGGGCAAGCATCTCGACCATACCGTATATCAATGACGCCAGATCGGTTTTTTCCCGATTGCTCTTTTCGGTTCTCGCGAAATCGAGCAGCTTCTCCGTGATCGTTTTGCAGCGAAACGCTTCCGTTTGGATCATCTTGAGATATTTGCGAACGACGTTTTCCCCTTCGTCTTTCGGAGTCGGCGGAAGAAGCGGCTCCAAACGACGTTCCAACGATTCCGAACACATTGCGATCGACGCGAGCGGATTGTTGATTTCGTGGGCGACCCCGGCCGCGAGAAAACCGACGCTTGCCAACCGCTCGTTGCGGACCGCTTCCTGCGAACGAATCCGAATCTGCTGATCCAGATCCGCGCAGATCGTTTGAAACCGTTCAGTCATTTCGTTCAACGCCTTGGCAAGTTCGGACATTTCATCTTTCGTATTCAACTCGATCCGATGCTCAAACCGGCCCGATGCGATGATGCGCGAACCGTCGACCAATACCGAAAGCGGCTGAAAAATCCAGACGTATCCGAGCCGTACCAAAATCGTCAGGAGAACCGCCGAGGTGATACCGGTCAGAAGCGTCAGCGTGAAAAGCGAGCGATAACGGTTTTTGACGTTGCTCGAATATTCGTCGAGTCCTTCGAGCTGATATTTCGGGATATATCGTACCAAAACGCGCAGCTTCCGCAGTTCTTCACCGATTTCGTCGAGATAGACTTTTTGACCGGCCCAATCGGCCTGGGCGGTTCTCGCCTTGAGATTGTCCAACGCGAACTTGATATCACTGAGCGTCGCGTCTTCTCTTTTCAGGGCGTCGTCGTTTCGATTTCGCCGGAGCCGGTCCTGGAGCAACTGGTTATATTTTTCCCAAGAGATGCCGAAGCCGGTCAGCAGGTTTCCGAAGTGATCTCTGTGCAGGTTCGCTTCCTGCAAGTTCGTTTCTCTGTCGAGCGAATGGAAGGCCGACTTGTCGGTTCGCCGTCGGTGGTAGAAATCGATTTTATCGAACGTAGACTGCAACTCTTCGATTTCGGCGGTTATTTCCAAGGAAATCGGAAGCGTTTCGAGTCGTTCTTCGATATCTCGCACGGCGTTACGATAAAACGACAGCGCGGAATAACCGACCAGTGAGAGCGCCAAGACGAGCACCAACAGTAGTGCCAGGCAGAAGAGAAATTTGAAACGGATCGTGTGCATCGTGCAAGGCGTCAGGCTTCAGGCTTCAGGCTTCAGGCTTCAGGCTTCAGGAACAATTTCTGAAGGTAGAAGCCTTTTCACCCGGTATGTCATTCTGAGTGGAGCGTACTCGCGGAACGAAGAATCTGATGCATCTACCAACACACATTGCCATGTGGGCACCGCTTGAAACCAGATTCTTCGGAATACCTCAGAATGACAATTATTTACGCACTTCTTTCTGGCTGTAGTCTTATTTCAGAAGTTAACGCTTCTCGCACAACCGAACCAGTTCGGCGATTCGGAGGCCGAGGTTTTTCGCGGTGTTACGACCGAATTCGTCGTCGGCCAGGCTGTCGTTTTGATTCCAGAGCGGTCCGCCCCAGTGCGCCGTCGGCGGGGCGTCTTGTGCGAAAATCACCTGCTGGCTGGAAAGCGCGGTCCAAATCTGCTCCAGGCAGCGTTCCTGACCGCCGTTGCGGTTGCCGCCGACCGCGATCGCGCCGATGATCTTGTTCTTCAGTTCCAGATCCTTTTTCAGGGCCGTGAAGTACTCGAAGAACATTTTCAGCAACGACGAAAGCGAACCGAAATAACTCGGCGTTCCGAAGACGATTCCGGCGACGTTTTTCTCGCGGATCTTTTCGGCCAACAGATTGAAGTCGCCCAACGGAACGTCCGCCCCTTTCACGCCGTAACCGTACAACCGGTAGTTGGCCAGTTCGATCAGTTCCGTTTCAATATTCGCGTCTTTTTCCCGAATGGAATCGAGAACAAGATTCAGGCCCGTCGCGGTCGTCTTACCGAGCCGACGGCTCCCGCTGAAGGCGAGGACTTTGAGTTTCGCGTTCGAGGCGACCTGCTCCGACGCCACGGCCTGTTGCCCGGCAAGGAGCCCGCTCCCGGCTTCCACGGCCAAAACCGTACCGGCCAGTTTCAAAAAATTTCTACGTTCTGGGATCATAATGAAGGAGGGGGTTTGGGGGGAGGGTAAATAAGAAATAAGAAATAAGAAATAAGAAATAAGAAATAAGAAATAAGAAATAAGAAATAAGAAATTATTGTATCGTCATCATTTCTTATTTCTTATTTAAAAATCATCGTTTCGGTTTCAACACGGTCATTGCCAACGGGGGGAGGAATAGTTCCATCGAGGCGGGGTGCCCGAAGGCTTCGAGCGGTTCGGCCATGACGCCGGGGCCGTTGCCGGTGTTGCTGCCGCCGTACAGTTCGCTGTCGCTGCTGAAGATTTCTTCGAACCAGCACAGATCCGGAACGCCGACGCGGTGACGCCGCGGGATCGGCGTGAAGTTGCAACCGATCACCACGTAATCGCTCGGATCCTTCGCCCGACGAATGTAGGTGAACGTGCTGTTTTCCCAGTCGTGGCAGTCGATCCACTCGAAACCGCGACCGTCGAAGTCGAGCTCGTGCAGCGCCGGTTCGTTTTTGTACATTCGGTTCAGGTCCATCAGGCAACGTTGCAACCCCTGGTGCGTCTCCCATTCGAGCAGGTGCCATTGCAGCGATTCGTCGAAGTTCCACTCGTACCACTGCCCGAACTCGCAGCCCATGAACAGCAGCTTCTTGCCCGGATGCGTCCACATATAACTGTATAGCAACCGGGCGTTGGCGAATTTCTGCCACAGATCGCCGGGAACCTGGTCGATAATCGAACGCTTGCCGTGGACGATTTCGTCGTGTGAAATCGGCAGCACGAAATTCTCGTGGAACGCGTAAATCAGGCTGAACGTCAACTCGTCGTGGTGATACTTGCGGTGAACCGGGTCGTGCCGCATGTACCGGAGCGTGTCGTTCATCCAGCCCATGTTCCACTTCATCGAGAACCCGAGTCCGCCGCAGTACGGAGGCCGCGAAACGCCGGGCCAGGCGGTCGATTCTTCGGCAACGGTCAGCACGTTCGGAAACGTCGTGTGGACCTGCTCGTTCATCATTTTGATGAAGTCGATCGCCTTGAGATTCTCGCGGCCGCCGAATTCGTTCGGAATCCAATCGCCGTCATTCCGCGAATAATCCAGGTAAAGCATCGAAGCGACGGCGTCGACCCGGAGTCCGTCCAAATGGTACTTGTCGAGCCAGAAAACCGCGTTGGCAATCAAAAAGTTCCGAACTTCCAGCCGCCCGTAATTGAAGATGTTCGTTCCCCAATCGCGGTGCTCCCCCTGCCGGGGATCCTGGTGTTCGTACAGCGCGGTCCCGTCGAAACGACGCAAACCGTGTCCGTCTTTCGGGAAATGGCCCGGCACCCAGTCCATGATCACGCCGATGTTGTTCTGGTGACACAAATCGACCAGATACATGAAATCGTCCGGCTCGCCGAACCGTGACGTCACGGAATAGAACCCGACGATCTGGTAACCCCAACTGGCCGAAAGCGGATGCTCGGCGACCGGGAGCAGTTCGATGTGGGTAAACCCCATCTTCGTGACGTACTCGACCAACTGGTGCGCCAAGTCGCGATAGGACAGATACTTGTGCGGATCGTCGCCCGGCCGGCGCCAGCTTCCCAAGTGAACTTCGTAGATCGAAAGCGGTTCGTGCAGCCAATCGTAGTGTTCCCGTTTTTTAAGCCAGGCGTCATCCTTCCATTGATATTTGTTCAAATCCTTGACGATCGAGGCGGTGCAAGGGGGAACTTCGGCGAAAAAACCGACCGGGTCCGATTTGTCGGTCACGGCGTTCCCGTTGAAAACGCGGTACTTGTAGAGCGTTCCTTCGGTCAAACCGGGAACGAAAATTTCCCAAAAGCCGGACGGAATCAGCTTGCGCATGACGTGCTTGTTCGCGTCCCAGCCGTTGAAGTCGCCGACGAGGCTGACTTTCGTCGCGTTGGGCGCCCAAACGGCGAAATTGACCCCTTTGACACCATCGACTTCACGAAGGTGGGCGCCGAGTTTCTCGTAGCTTTTCCAGTGCGTTCCCTCGTTGAGCAGATAAAGGTCGAACTCCGTGAGAAAATACGGATGCGACGGCGGATCGTATTTCGGCGAAGCGACCGATTTCGCGGCGGGCGGCGTTTGCGCGGCGGACACCTTTACGAACACTTGCGTCTGCGGCAGTTCGGCGGAAGCGCTCTCATTCGAGGTTTCCTGATTCGGTTTCGGTGAAGGCGTTTTCGGGGTTTCTTGTGACATATTCGGCTCACCGTGGGAACGGGAAAAAGATCGTACCCCGGCACCTGCGGTGCTCGGGCTAAACGGGGGGGACTCGCGTCATTATAGTACTCAATCCCGCAAATAACGATAGGGCGAAATAAAAAAACTCCGCAGGTGAAGATTTCAAGCGAATAAAATGGTAAACTGGGGGAGTTGAATCGTTTTTCCCAACCTTTTTCCCATGAGTCATCGTGCAACCCAACCAACACCAGATTGAGAATCGTCGCCGTTTCCTCGCCACAGTCGGTTTATCGGGAGTCGGGCTTCTCGGAGCCGGTTCGCTTTCCGCCGAAGACGCAGCGCCGCAATTACCGCTCGTCGATTCCCCGCCGGTTCTTCAGTGTCCAAGCGAAAACGGAATTACAGTCGTTTGGGCCGTCGGGCAACCGGCGACCGGTTACGTCGAGTTCGGAACCGACCCTGATCGGCTCGACCGGACCGAGCATGGTTCGCGATTCGGCTTGCGACCACATCACGAGCGGTTTCTGCAAATCCGGCTCGAAGGACTCCAACCGAATACACGTTATTATTACCGTACGGCGACGGTTCCGTTTCGATTTATCAGCGGTTACCGTTTCGAACGCGGCGATGCGGTTTTCGGGCCGACGTATTCCTTCACGACTCCGGGCCCGAACAAGGAGACCGGGAGTTTTTCCGTGATCAACGACACTCACGCGGATCAGCCGACGCTCAAAGCGTTGACCACGCGTCTTGCCGAACTGAAATCGGACGTCACGATCTGGAACGGCGACCTGTTCGACAGCGTTGAAAGCGCCGACCAGGTCGTCGCGGCGGTTCTGCGGCCCGGCGATGCCGATTTCGCCACGGAAAAACCGGTCCTGTTCGTGCCCGGCAATCATGATTATCGCGGCGTTTGGGCGAGAAATCTCGTTCACGCGTTGACGCCATGGGAACATGAAAACGCGGAGGACCGTCCCTTTGGCCGTAATTTCGCCGTTCGGACAGGCCCGCTGGCGCTGGTCGGTTTGGATACCGGCGAAGACAAGCCGGACTTGCATCAGGCCTGGCAGGGGATGGCCGAGTTCGAACCGTATCGAATCGCGCAACGGGATTGGCTGGAACGAACGCTCAAGCGTCCGGAGATCGCTTCGGCTCCGTTTATCGTCGCATTTTGCCATATTCCGCTGTTCGATCCGCGACCGAATCTCCAGGACGGTTCGTCACTTGTTCGCGAACATTATGCCGCTTACCAGGGACAAGCGGCCAAACTCTGGGGCCCGGTTTTAAGCGGCAACGGCGTTCGGCTCCTCGTCTGCGCCCATCAGCACGCGTTCCGATATGACGCCCCGACGGAAGACCGCAAATGGGCGCAAATCGTCGGCGGCGGCCCGATCGGAAGCCGACAACTGACGGTCGTTCACGCCCAAGCCGACAACGACACCCTGACCGTTGCCGCCGACGAGCTCAAGAGCAACCAATCCCTGGGCTCGTGGACTTTTAAAAAGTGATAAGTGATAGGTGATAGGTGATATAAAACAAAATCGCCTATCATCTCTCACTTATCACCTTTCACTTATTGACCATGCCCAAAGCACTGATTACCGGGGCGAGCGGATTTATCGGGCGGCATGTCGTCCCGCATTTGATTGAAAAAGGTTACGACGTTCGCTGCCTTGTCCGCCCGACGTCCGACCGTGGTTTTTTGAAGCGCTATCCCGTCGAATTCATCGACGGAGACGTTACGGATTTCGATTCGCTCCGCCCGGCGGTCGATGCAGTCGATTTCGTGTTTCACATGGCCGGCGTCGCGCAGGTCGTTGCCAACCGCCGATTTTTCGACCTTCACACCCAAGGAACGATCAACACCGCCAAAGCGTGCTTGGCCCGGCAAAGTCCGCCGCGGTTGATTCATATTTCTTCGCTCGCCGCAATGGGCCCGGCTCGGAACGGCAAGCCGGTTACGGAAACCGATTTTGCAAAGCCGATTTCCCCTTATGGAAAGTCGAAACACTTGGCCGAGTTGGAGCTCCGTGATCGAGCGGACCGGATTCCCTGCACGATCGTTCGTCCGCCGTACGTGATCGGGGAAGGGGACCACGCCAGCACGGCGTTGTTTCAGATGATTTACAAGCAGCGTATTCATTTGATTCCCGGCTATTTCAATAATCTTTATTCGTTCGTTCACGCGGAAGATTTGGCGAACCTCCTCGCTCGGGTCGCCGTCGACGGGGAACGGCTCACGAAAAACAGCCTTCCCACAACGCCGGAGGATGTTTCGCCGGAACTTGGCCGGGGAATTTACAATGCGTCGTGCGGGGAATTCGTGACCTTCGGCGACTTCGGGCGGAAAATCGCTCAAGCGTACGGAATCGAAAAGATTCGCGTCTTCAAAACGCCCCCGATGGCCTGCGTCGTCGGGAGTTTGTTTTACGAAGTGGTCAAAAAGATCACCGGCAAACAGGTCCCGTTCGACTGGAACAAAATCCGCGAAGCGCTTCGGGGCCCTTGGATCTGCGACGACGAAAAGGCCCGAACACAGTTCGGTTTCATTCCTCAACCGTTTCAAAAACGGATCGAACAAACAGCCCGATGGTATCGGGACAGCGGACTGTTTTAAATTTTTTAAAAGAAGTCCCCAACACTCTTGACAAAAGTATTACAGAGTAATAATATGATTGTATTACTCTGTAACACTCTTCTTTTTAAAAATTTCATGTCCCCCAAAAAGACGCCTCCCGTCAAACTGGCTCCGGGCGAGTTTGAGTTATTGGAAATCCTCTGGAATCACGGTCCCGCGACTGTGACGCAGGTTCATCAGGAGCTGCTCGGCAAGGGCCGCAAGGTCGCGTATCCGACCGTGCAGACGCGGCTGAACCGGCTCGTCGACAAAAACGTTTTGCGGCGGGACGGGCACTATCCGGCCCTGTATGACGCCGCCGCGAAACGGAAAGACGTTTGCGGTCCCTACTACGACAAGCTCGAATCGTTCTGCGGCGACAATATCGCTCCGCTGATGCTGCACCTGGCGGAAAAACGCGATTTTCAACCGTCCGAAATCGAAGCCTTGAAAAAAATCATCGAAAAATACGAAGGGAGAAATGAATCATGAGTTCCGTGGAAATCGTTTCGCTCCTTGGCGTCAAAACGCTGATTTTGACCGTTGCCGTTCTGTTGGTGTCGATATTTCTCCGCATTTTCCCGTTGCGTAGTCCCGGTTTGCACCGCGCGATTTGGGGCTGTACGCTTTTGCTCGGATTTTTCGGGGCGGGAATTCCCGTGAGCATTCCCGTCGAGCACCGCGTCGCGGAAGCCGAAAAGCCGACGCCTGTCGCTCCACCGATCCTCGTCGAACCGAAGGTCTTTTCCGAAGCTCCCCTGATCGTGACGCCGATTTCGGTTGAGCCGACTTTGGAAATAGCGGCGCAGCCGCAGCTGCCGCAGATTGCGACGCCGCAAATCGCAACCGATCCGGTCGAACCGCCGGTTTCCTTTTCGCAACGGATCGAAGCGGTTCGGCCCTATGTTTTCCCGGCTCTTGTTGCGATCTGGGCTGCTGGATTGGTTTATTTCGTCGTGAGAAGAATCGTTCGATACTGTTTTCTTCTCGCCGCTTTGAAAACCGCAACCGAAGTGGACGGAGCCGACGCGGTCCCCTGGAATCGGATGCTGCAAGAGCGTGGCATCGATTCGCGGAAGTTGCGAATGCTTTTGACCGATAATATCGGACCCGCTTTGGTGCCGTTGCCGCGTGGTCCTGCGGTCGTCGTCCCACGGGATTTTTGGGAAGACACCGACGAGCGAATCCAGTCGGGAATCTTGCGACACGAATTGGCGCATTACCGGCAACGCGACCTGTGGATTTGTGGTGCCGTACGTTTTCTCGCCGTGCTTCATTGGTTCAATCCGCTGGCATATTTGGCCGCATTGAAATTCGAGGAAGCGACGGAATGGGCGTGTGACGCCGCGGCGTTCGGCGATCACGAACTGGGGGAACTCCATTTCGCCGAATCGATGCTCGCCCTCCACGAAACGACGCCGAGCCTGCTGCTCAACCGCTCCGCGTTCGCCGGAGGAAAACTCTCCCAACGTGCCCGATTATTGAACTTGATCATCACCCAACCGAAGGAGTCCGCTATGAAAAAGATTACGATTGCATTTCTCGCACTGCTCCTGCTCGTCGCTGGAGTTCTTCACTTCCGGTTCGTCGTCGCGAACAATCCGGGAGACGCTCAAAATAACACCAATCGACATAGGCCCGTAAAGAATCCATCGACGCTCAAAGAAACATTCGATTCGGCGATTACGAATTCCGAGAACCCGACGATGACGCTCACTGTTCTCGATCCGGACGGTAAACCGATCCCCGACGCGTTCGGCAAAACGCATCGGTTCGACCGCGATCAGCAACGGATTTTCAAACGATTCAACACGGATGCCGACGGCAAAGCCGTCTTCGAGTTGCCGAAAAAATCGAATGTCGGTACATTTACGATTACCGTTCAACAGCCCGGCTATACGGTGTTTCATGCACGCTGGGAGCTGGAAAATCAATCGGGCGATCTTCCCGCCGCGTGCAGCGTGAAGCTGGAAAAGGCGAAAACCGTCGGTGGTGTCGTTGTCGATGAAACAGGCAAACCGATTGCCGATGTCAAAGTGAGCTTCAGCTATCCGATGGGGCGTCACACGAATGGAGATCCCAACTTAGGTGCATCCTGTGAAGCGACGACCGACGCCGAAGGACATTGGACTTACGCTTCGCTCCCGTTGGATATCACTGAACCTCGGGGCGGTTTGCTTTTACTGCATCCGGATTATTTGCCGACGGAAATCGAAGGTGTCACATTCTCTGATTTCGCTCCGGCAGCCGATGGATCGTTTTCCCGAAAGACGACCATCCGCAAAGGATTGGATTTCGGCGGCGTCATTAAAGACAACTCCGGCAAACCGATCGCCGGCGCAAAAGTCGAAGTGGAATTCTCCGATGTTTACGGCGGTCAGGAGCAGCGTTACAGAAAAGTCGAGGCGAATTCCGAAGGGCGATTCGTTTTCAACAACTGCCCGATTTCCCGAAAGACATTCGTCGTCGGCTCCGCCCCCGGCTTCGCGAGTTTCTGGACGGAAACCAAGGTGCTTCCTGACGCCAAGCCTATCGAATTGACACTCCCTCCGGCGAAACCGCTCGTTTTGAAAATCGTCGACACCGCCGGAAAACCGATCCGCAACGCTTACGCCTGGCTCAACAGTTGGGGACCGTTCCAGTCCTATGGGCCGCTACTTTCCAGCTTCTTACGGGACGAAAAGAACTGGTCCGCATCGATCATTCTGCCCGTCGACGACGAAGGGGTTTGGACGTGGAATGACGCCCCGTTCGGACCGTTCGCGATCACGATCGAAGCTCCGGGACACATGGGACAACGTGCCGTCGACGTCGAAGGGGGAATGGAACCGAAAACGATCACGCTGGCTTATTCGCTGGAAATCACGGGGAAAGTCGTCGAAGACACCACGGGAAAGGCGATTGATTCGTTTCGCGTGACCGAAGGGTTTTATCTCGAAATGCCGGCCTTGCGTAATTTGCCGCATCAAACCAGTTGGCAGACTCAGGATACCACGAACGAAAAAAACGGGACATTTTCGCGTCGATTCGAGAGTGCGTATCCCGAACGGCGTTTACGCGTCGAAGCCGACGGATACGAGCAGTGCGATTCGGAAAGCATCGATAACAACGCCGGGAAAATCGAACTGGTATTCCGCATGAAACGGTTTTCACCGGAAAAACTTGCCGAAATTCAAAAAATCGAAACGGAGCGGAGCATTGTTCGCACCGGTCGAATCGTGACGCCGGACGGAAAGCCGGCATCTTACGCGAAAGTGATTTACGCGACTTCCTCCCCTTCGGACGGAATCGGACTGACGATGTCGTACTTGGAGGGACACGCCCACCGAACCGCCGAATCCGACCAGGACGGCGTTTTCAAGCTCTTGCCGATGGAGCTTGACACCGCCGCCGGAGAAAAGTACGCGTTTGTCGTGATCCATGACGCCGGATTTCTCCGCGTGGAGCAGGAGGAATTCGAGAAGACTTATGACACCGCAATCCATCCGAACGCCGCACCGATCAAGCTCCAGCCGTGGGGAAAAATCGAAGGAACGCTCCGGATCGGAAGCAAGCCGGGACAAGGGTTAACCGTCGATCTTCGTTCCGTGGACCGCCAGCGTGGTGTTGCCAGAATTGACATCCACGATTCGGCGAAAACCGACGAAGAGGGAAGATTTCTGCTCCGAAAGGTCGCGCCCGGTGTTTATTATTTGAATCAAATGTTGTACGTTTCGACGGGCGGCGGCGGTTCCATGGGATTCGCTCTCAACGGAATGATGGTTTCCGTTAAGCCGGGCGAAAGTCAAACGGTGCAACTCGGGGGAACCGGTCGGCCCGTCGTCGGGAAAATCGCGATGACGCCGGAACTGGAGAAGATTTTCGCGGGGGAAAATCAACGCGTTTGTATTTCCGAAGTCCTGCCGCCTCCGCCGGGAATGGTGCCGCCGCCGCTCCCGAAAGAGTTGGAAGAAGAAATGGATCAAATTCGGAAAGAAATCGAAAAGGTCAAAGACGATCCGGCCAAAGTGGACGAATTGAGAAACGCGTTTACCGAATCCGAATCGGGCAAAAAACTTCAGGCGATCTACGAAGAGTACGAAAAAAACTCCCCTTCAACGAAAGAGCGTGAAAAGTGGAACGAAAAAAACTCGCAGGTGATGCAAATCGCACATCAAGCGGTGATCGCCAAGGACGGGACTTTTCGTGTGGAGGACGTTCCGGCGGGCAACTGGATGCTTCGGGTCGATTTGTACGACGAGAATTTCAAAAACCTCGGCTCGGCGAACCCGCAGGAGTTCACGATCCCGGAAATCCCCGGCTCTCGGAGCGACGAACCGCTGGACGTTGGCACGATCACGGTCGAATGACACCATGGCCCCGGGCGGCGTAAGGCCGGGGCGTCAATCGTCCGTCGCCCGGTTCTTTTGGATCGCACGGTACGCTTCGTAAATCAACCAGCAGGTCAGTAAAATAATGATGATCCCGATCGCGGCGAGCAGGAATTGTCCTTTCGCGAAGAAGCCGGTTTTCCCATTGAAAATGTTCAGCGACATCGCCCAGAGCGGAAGCGTGATCATAATCGCGGCGGGAATCAGCAGATAGCCGGGCCAGACTTTGCGGCGCATCAGGTAAACGCCGCCGACCAGGAGCGTCAAACCGGCGACGACCTGGTTTCCGGCGCCGAAAAGCGGCCAAAGAATCATTCCGCCCGTCCCGTAAGGTGCCGCCGGATTCGCTTTACACAACGCGAGAGCCGTCGCCAAAGCCAATCCCAAACCGGTCGCGAAATAACGGTTCTTCATCGGCTTGATTTGAAATGTTGCGCCGAGCTCTTCCAAAACATAGCGCATCAAACGGAGCGAAGCGTCGATCGTCGTCGCCGCGAAACAAGCGATCAGGATCGCGACGATGCCCTGTCCGATTTTCAACGGCACCCCGATCGCGTGCATGAAATTCGCGCCACCCTCGATGAAGATGCCGACTTGTTCGCCGAGGTTCATCTCCGACCAAGGCCGGGCGTAACGCAAATTCCAGGCGTCGCGTCCGTGGACGATTTCCGGAACCGAAGTCGCCCCCGTCGCCGCCGCGGTCAAAGAGCCGGTTGCTTCCGCGGACGAGGTCGTGTTGGGGATCCCCATGCCGATCCCCGCAGTGCAACTGAGAATCACGATCACCGCGAGGGCCCCCTCCAGGAGCATGGCACCATACCCGATGTACTGGGCGTCCTTCATTCGGGCGACCTGTTTCGAGCTGGTGCCACTGCTGACCAGGGCGTGAAAGCCGCTGACCGCGCCGCAGGCGACCGTGATGAACAGGAACGGAAAAATCGGCGGCGCCCCGGACTCCTTCGCTTCCGCAAGACGCACCGCCGGCGCGGATTCCGCGAGGTTGCTCTTTCCCGTGACACCTGCAACGAAAACCCCGACGACGATCAGCCCCAGTGCCACGTACAGAATCAGACTGTTGATGTAATCCCGGGGTTGCAGAAGCAGCCAAACCGGGAGCACCGACGCGAAATAACAGTAAACGAAAATCACCGCCGTCCAGAGAATCACGGGGTTCAAGATCGGAAAACTCGCCGAAAGGTCGGGCATCCGAAAGGCGAACTCCGGATGATTCGCCGCGTAGAACACGGAAAGTCCGAGAATCAAGAGTGCAACGAGCGACGAATAAAAAATCGAGACACCATACCGATACGTCAACACGCCGAGAATCATCGCCAGCGGAATCGACACCATCGTCGGGATCACCGACAGCGGATAGCTCTCGAATGTTACGGCAATCACATTTCCGAACACAGCAACGACGATCGCGAGCAGAAAGGTGAGCAAAAGCAAAAACAGCAGCCGGGCGGACGGGGAGAGGATTTTCCCGGAAATATCGCCGAGCGTCTGGCCGCGATTGCGGAGCGAGAGGATCAACGCCGTGAAGTCGTGGACCGCCCCGATGAAAATGGAACCGAAAACAACCCAAAGCAGCGCCGGAAGCCAGCCCCAGATCATCGCGATCGCCGGACCGACGATCGGGCCGGTCCCCGCGATCGACGTGAAATGATGTCCGAAAATCACGAACCGGTTCGTCGGCACGAAATCGAGGTCGTCCCGCTGCTCGACGCTCGGGACCGGTTCGTCGTCTTGGAGTTGGAATATTTTACGCGACAAAAACAGCCCGTAAGTCCGGTAGGCGACGATGAAACCGAAAAAGGAAACGACGGCGATCAGGAGCGTTGACATGGTGTTAGCCCCGTCGCCTGCGACGGGCCTCTCGTTCATTTTGAAAATTAAGCGCAGCGGTTCGCAGGCGAACCGGCTAACGCAAACGCCGAAACGCTTCGGAGCAGGCCCGGTAATTTTGCGGCGTCATTCCCATACAGCCGTATTCTTCGACGTATCCGAGGAATCCGCCGGACTCGCCGCCGAGGATTTTGTACATTCGCTCCGCCTCTTGGTAAATCTCCTCGACGGTCCCCGAAATCGAAACGGTCTGATAACTGATCGGCATGAGAAAACAAAGCTTTTGCCGTAATTCGGGCCCGATCTTGTCCAAAGCGACGACGTTCGGTTGCGCGATATTCATCACGTCGACGCCGATTTCGTAAAAGTCGGGAACGATTTCCGTGCAGTCGCCGCAGCAGTGATACCAAACGTGGAGTCCTTCGCGGTGGGCGTGGTCGAATTGTTTCTTGTATCGCGGCTTGAACAGTTCCCGCCAGAGTTTCGGGGAAATCATCAGACCGGTTTGCGTCGCCCAGTCGTCCACGAAATGAATGCCGTGAAAACCTCGTCTTGCGGCCAGCGACGTCATTGCGTTCTCGAAATCGACGATCATGTCCATCAGTTCCGCGAAACGTTCCTTTTCCAGGAGGAAGTCCATCATGGAATTTTCGAATCCGCGAAGGAGCGTGTAGACCGTGAACCCGCTCAGATCCAGTGACGCCAACAGATACCGGTCCTCGGCGACTTTTTGAAAGTCGGGCAACCGCTCCATCCGCTGTTCTTCCCGGATTTCCGGCGGTTTGAACCCCTCGAAGGCGTTCCAGTCGGGAAGAAACGCCATCGTCGGATGTCCCATCGTTCCGTCGTTCATCGACTGGAGGTGATACCCCCATTCGTTGTCCCCGGAACCGTCTTCCCGATCGAGCGAAAGATGGTACACCATGACATCACCGTCCGTCTGGTCGCAGTTGACGTACCAGATTGGGATCCGCGAAGGATTCTGAAACGTAATCGCCTGTTCGACAAGTTCTTTGCGGGACAACATGATTTTTAATGCACTTACGGACAGTTCGTTACAATTCCGAGATCGCCTGGACCGGGCAGAGGTTTTCGCACATCTTGCAGCCGGCACACAAAAGCGGGTTGATCCGGACTTGGTCGCCGTCTTTTTCGATGCCTGGACAGCCGAGTTTCACGCACAGTCCGCATTTTTTGCACTTGTCGAAATCGACGGTCAACGGCGGTCCGACCGGTTTGCGTACATGCAGCGGACACGGGGATTTCGAAACGATCAACCACGGCTCCGGCGATTCGATCGCGGTTTTCAAAACCTGGATCGTTTCTTTCACGTTGCGCGGATCGACGACGACCGTGTTCTTGATACCGACCGCTTTGCCGATCTGTTCGATCGACGCGGCGCCGGTCGGTTCTTCCATGAGCGTCAAACCGGTTCCCGGGTTCTCCTGGTGTCCGGTCATGGCGGTGATCCGGTTGTCCACGACGATGATCGTCGATTCTCCTTTGTTGTACGCAATGTCCAAAAGGCCGGTGATACCGGAATGGAAAAACGTCGAATCGCCGACGATCCCGACGACTTTCTTCGGATTCTTCGCCTTGTCCATTCCGTGCGCCAAGGACACGCCGCCTCCCATGCAGAGAATGGTGTCAAGCCGCGAAAGCGGCGGCATCACGCCAAGACTGTAGCACCCGATGTCGCCGGTTACGACGACGTCGAACTTGCCCAACGCGTAAAATATCCCCCGATGCGGACACCCCGGACACAAAACCGGCGGACGGCCGGGAAGAGCCGGAAGCGGAATTCCTCCTTCCTGTCCTCTGTCCTCTGTCTTCTGTCCTTTCGCCCTCAACACGTCTTGAGTCAACTCGCCGATATTCGGAATGACCTCTTTTCCGGAGCACGGGATTCCGAGGACTTTGATATGTTCTTCGTTGAAATCTTCGAGTTCTTCGACGACGAGGATTTTTTCGACGCCGGCGGCGAATTCACGGACAAGATCGTCCGGGAACGGAAAGCTCCAGCCGAGTTTCAGCACCGACGCGTCCGGGTAAACCTCACGGACATATTGGTACGCGATTCCCGACGTGACGATTCCGAATTTTTTGTCGCGCCATTCGATCCGGTTGAGCGGCGATTGCGACGCCGCTTGCGCCATTTCGCCGAGTTTCTGTTCCAGTCGCACCCGCATCGGTCTTGCCCAGGCGGGGATCGGCACGTATTTCGGCGGATCCTTGACGAACCCGATCGGACGTTCCGTTTCCTTGCGTTCGCCGAATTCAACCAAGCTGCGGGAATGCGAGACCCGGGTCGTGCTGCGCAAGATCACCGGCGTTTGAAATTTTTCGGAAATTTCGATTCCGTATTTGATAAACGCTTTCGCTTCTTCGGAATCGGCCGGTTCGAGCACGGGCACTTTCGCGAACTGGGCGAAGCGGCGTGTGTCTTGCTCGTTTTGCGAGGAGTGCATTCCCGGATCGTCGGCAACGATCGCGACAAACCCGCCGACGGTTCCGATGTAGGCGAGCGTCATGAGCGGATCGGCGGCGACATTCAGGCCGACGTGCTTCATCGTCGTGATCACCCGAGCTCCGGCAAGAGCGGCTCCGGCGGCGACTTCGAACGCGACCTTTTCGTTCGGCGCCCATTCGCAGTAGATGTCGTTTTTATAATGGGCGGCGACGTTTTCGAGGATTTCGGTCGACGGAGTTCCGGGATAACCGGCGGCAACGGCCACGCCGGCTTCCCAAGCACCGCGCGCGATCGCTTCGTTTCCGGAGAGCAAATGTTTCGACATAGGGATCGAAAAACAGGATAAAGTGAGACGAAATAAGGTGAATCTTCACATTCTACATCGTCTCGGATCAATGTAAAGTCGCATGGCGACAGGTCTGAGAGCCGCAAAGTCGAAGAATGAGCGCGCGGAGATTATTAATTGCACTGTCCGACTTACGAAATCAGTTTTCGTGGGCAAGGCTTCAGGCTATAGGCTATAGGCTTCAGAATAACAAGGATGCGCCGACAGCAGAAACCTGAAACCTGAAGCCAGATGCTTCGGAGTACCTCAGCATGACATGAGTCGGTATGTTATTCATAAACTTGCCGCTTATTTTCTGGCGGGGGCCTAATCAAGACTTTGCAGTTCCCTTAGGGGGCTGCCGGGAGGGAATGGACTGTGGTATAAATGTCAAACCGTCAGTTGTGTTCTCTTCTATTCAAAATCCCCTCTCGAATTCCCGATATGTCTCCTTGGGTTTGGACGATTATTTTTCTCATGAGCGGGCTGCTGTTCGCCGTGCTGGAATTGTTTTTGCCGTCCGGGGGACTCTTGGCGTTTTTCTCGTTCGCGTCGTTCTGCGCCAGTGTGGTTTTCGCGTTCCACCAAGGAATGGAATTCGGACTGAGCTTTCTCGGACTGCTCCTGATCGGGCTGCCGGTTTTGGTTTGGCAGTTATTCGCGATTTGGCCGCATACCCCCATTGGACGTCGGATGCTCCTGGAGCCGGAAAACGACCCGGCGCTCGCTCCCGATCCGGAGAAGGATTCGCTCCAACAATTGATCGGACAAACCGGGACCGCTCAAAGCCGTATGATGCCAAGCGGTATCGTTCTTCTCGATGGTGTCAAATACGACGCCGTCAGCGAAGGGGAGCCGATTGATCCCGGCACGCGAGTCGTCGTCGTCCAAGCGAACAAACTGAATATCGTCGTCCGCGCTTTTTCCGGAAAACCGGCGGTTTCGGCTGGAACTCCTTCGCTGCCGACTCCGGTCGTCGACGATCCGTTTCAAGGGAATTCCTGATTCAAGGAGGTGTCATTGACCATCAAGCGTCTATTGATCACTTCCGGACCGACGCGGGAATATTTGGACCCGGTTCGTTTTTTGTCGAATGCGTCCAGCGGCAAAATGGGCTGCGCTTTGGCCCAAGCGGCTTTGCGGCGTGGCTTGGAAGTCGTCGTCATTACCGGCCCGGTGGATTTGGAATATCCCTCGCAAGTCGAATTGTACAAGGTCGTCTCGACAACGGAAATGTGCGAGGTTGCGCTACGGCTCTTTCCCGGTTGTGACGCCGTGATTGGAGCGGCGGCTCCGTGTGATTATCAACCGAAACGGTTCTCGAAAAAAAAACTGTCGAAAGCCGAGTTTTCCGGCGTGCTCGAACTTGAGGAAACGCCGGACATTTTAGCGGCTTTGGGACAAATCAAATGCCCGAATCAAATGATCGTCGCGTTCGCCCTGGAAACCCACGACGCGAAAAATCGGGCGATCCAAAAAATGAAGCGGAAAAATGCCGACTTCATCGTCCTCAACGGTCCGACGACCATTCAATCGGAAGAAGCGGAAATCGAAATCCTGTCCCGCGAAGGGACCGTCGTCGATTCCGGACACGGCCTGAAAACCCAAATCGCCGAGAAAATTCTCGAAACGCTCATCACGTAAGGCTTTCGCCGGAAAATTCCACGCCGGTTTTGTCATCCTGAGGTACTCCGAAGGATCTGGTATCAAGCGGTGTTCGCAACACAATGCGTGTCGGCCGGATACGCCAGATTCTTCGCTCCGTGAGTACACTGCGCTCAGAATGACATCATTATCTCACTCGGGTTCGGCATTTTACTTTCTGGCGAAGCCTAAGACCAAACCCAATCCGTCTCGCATCTTCTCTTGCTTTTCCCGGGATGCGCCCTTGACGAAAGCCCGGAATTCCAATTATACTGCTCATTGCGTTTTTTCCGTTCCCCCTCAACGGTCATGGACCCGCGAATTCCTTTTACGACAGACCCATGAAGAGCGACCGTAGACACGATTTGTCCGAGAACAACCTTGCGAAATGGCTCGCGTCGTTTTTGGAAGGTATTGCCCCTTTCAAAAATCATATTTACTGGACGGTGATCGGTATTTTAGCCGTTATTTGTGTCGGGTTGATTTGGTCGAACGTTTCGCGCTCCAGTCGCACCAAATCGTGGGGCGAGTATTTTGCGGCCATGGAGTCGGGAAATCTTGAAAATCTCGAAGCGATGGTCAACGATTATTCGTCCGGCGAAGTCGCGGTTCGAATTCGTTTGACTTCCGGCGAGGTTCTCCTTGCCCAAGCGTGCGACGAAATCACGGTCCAGAAAGACCAAGCTCGCGAAAAGCTCGAAAAAGCGCTCGGTTTCTTCCTCGCGGCGAAGGAAAAAATGGGTTCGGATTTGCTCCTGAACGAACAGGTGCTCTATGATCTGGGGAAAACCTACGAGTCTCTCGCCGTCGTTCGGACGGGGCAGGACGATCTCGCGTCCGCCGTGAAAACCTACGAACAGCTCCTCTCGAAAAATCCTCAGGGAGTTTACGCCAAAGAAGTGGAAAAGACGCTCAAGAGGCTCAACAGCCCGGCGATGAGTCGCCTGATCGGTTTTTACGCCTCACAACCGAGTCAAGTCGCTCCCACCACGGAAACGCCGCAAGTCGACCCGACCGTTCCGGCTCCGAACGAGCCGTTCCAAATGCCGGAAGGTTTCGACGAAACGCCACAGGATTTGAACCTTGATCCTACGGAGCCTGCGACGGAATAAATTTTTTCGTCAACGAATTTTTGAATTCGCTCGCTTACGCTTCCCGCTCTGTTTTATTTTGTCAACGCTTTCTTAATCGCTGCGATGAACGCTGGGTTGGTTCCGCAGCAGCCGCCGACGAAATTCGCGCCCGCTTGCACCAGTTCGACGATTTTCGCCGCGAACTGGTCCGGCGTTTGCCGATACACCGCTTTTCCGTCGACGATTTCCGGTAATCCGGCGTTGGCTTTCATCCAAAGCGGCAGATCGGTCACTTTCCGCATCCGCTCGCAGATCGGGATGAATCCGTCGACGCCCTGGCCGCAGTTGGAACCGATCACGTCCGCACCGGCTTCGGTCAAACGTTCCACGGCCTGTTCCGGCGTCGTTCCCATCATGGTCCGATCCTTGTTTTTGCCGGAGTCGAACACCATGCAAGCGACGACGGGAAGCCCGGTCGTCTTCGCGGCTTTGACGGCGAGAACCGCTTCGTCCGGATCGCTCATCGTTTCGATCACGATTCCATCCGGTTCCGTTTGGGCCAGAGCGGTCGCCTGTTCATGGAACGCGCTTTCCATTTCGTCCGCGGTGACATTTCCGGACATGAGCATCAATCCGGTCGGTCCCATCGACGCGAAGACTTTCGCATGACCACTTGCGGCTTTTTGCGAAATTCGGACTCCGGCGCGATTGATTTCGGCGATTTTATCCTGAAAACCGTGTCGGGAAAGCGTAAACCGTGTCGAACCGAACGTATTAGTCAGGATGATTTGGCTCCCCGCTTCGACATAAGACAGAGCGACTTGTTCCACCTTTTCCGGGTGGGACAGATTCCACAGGTCCGGATGCAGACCGATTTCCAAGCCCCGCAGTTGCAGTTCCGTCCCCCAACCGCCGTCCAGGATCGTCGGCCCGTTTTTCATACATTGCTCTATCGTAGGATGCATATCAATGAGGGGTTAAGGAGAAGATTTCCATAATCGACTTTGAGAATTATATCCGCCTGGAGGAAAAACGGAATGTCTACCGTAGTGGCTCGTCAATGTCAGAACTTTATGTTGTTGTTAAAGAAGGCAGACGACAGACCGCAGACAGCAGAAAAACCATACCGCAATAAAATATCAACCACTCCCAAGGATTGCAAAGCAACTCTCTCTCTGTCGTCTGTCGTCTGTTAATTTATTGACGTTTTGAAGTACAAAATAGATCGACCCCGCTTGCTTCTTGTCTGCGGGCGCGGACAATCCCCGATTAAGAAACGGGCCGAGATTTCCCCACCTATCAGGGAGTAAAATGAGGCAAAACGGGCTATTACGAATAACAGCATGATAATCGGAATAATTGCGCAAGCCAACAATGTCTACCGGAGGAAACGGCTCCAGGAAAAAATTCTTCTACACGCCCAAGCCCAAAATCAAAGGGGCTTCTTCCAACGGCAAAAGCGGCGGCTCCACAAAACCGAAACCGCGAACGACTTATCTGGAGCGGGTCCGGCGTTTATTGAACATTATCCGTTTGTCGCAGGGGGGACGTCCGAAAATCGAGGATTTGGCAGCGTATTGCCATATCGGAATTCGAACGATCTACCGCGACATCGACAAGCTGCGTGAATTGGGGATCGTGATTTCGACGCATCCGGAAACGCATCGGGTTTCGATTTCCGATCCGGTTTATCTCCCGCCGGTCCAGTTCACGCTCGACGAAGCGTTCACGATGTTGACGCTCTGCTTCGAAGCCGCGAAAGAGCCCGCTTTTCCCCTGTTCGACGCCATCGGCGAAGCGACCTGTAAACTGTTCGGCGCCCTCCCGCAGAAAATCACCGATCAGCTTCGCCCCTTGACCGGAAAGGTGCTGATTCAAAAAGCGCCGATTCACTTGCACGACGCGTCCCGTTCCGCGTTCGAGACGATTCGGCAAGCGATTGTTACGAACAAAGCCATCTCGATTCGGTACAAAAGCCCGAGAGATCCGGACGCGATTTCCACGACGCTGCATCCGTACCAGGTTCTCTTCGCCCGGCATGCGTGGTACGTGATCGGTTGGGCGGGACTTTTCAAGGGGATCCGGACGTTCCACATCGGGCGGATTCTCGAAGAGCAATTGACCGTGATGCATTACGAAATTCCCAAGTCGTTTTCGCTCGACCGCTATTTACGCAACGCATGGTGTCTCATTCCGGAACCGGGGCCGGACAGCGACGTGGAGATCCGCTTTTCGCCGCTGGTCGCGCAGAACGTGGCCGAGGTCCGTTGGCACAAAACGCAGCAGATCGAGAAAAACGAACGGGACGGCTCCCTGATTTTCCGCGTGCGTGTGTCCGGACTGAACGAAATTTCCTGGTGGATCCTCGGGTACGGTAAGGAAGCGGAAGTCCTCAAGCCGGTCGGACTGCGCGAGATCATGCGGAAACACGTCGAAGAACTGTCGAAGATTTACCTCACCGGCGAAACGAGTTTTCTGAACCCGCTCAACGCGATCCCGTCCCTTGATCCGATGAAACATCCGCTGGAAGGATTTCAGTAGTCCTGCTTGGACCCTTTTTTTCTTCGTCGTCTTTTGTTAGACTACACGATATCGTTCTCGTTTTCTGTCGAACTCTATCCACACATCCATTACGGAGAACCACTCAGTATGAACAAGAATGCACGGAACATCAGCCGTAGAGGTTTTTTAGCCGCAGGGGCCGCGACGGTCGCCGCGCCGCTGTTTTTGCCGGGCCGGATTCTCGGTCTCGACGGCGCGACACCGCCCAACGAAAAACTGACGACCGCCCTGGTCGGTTTCGGAAATCGCGGCCACGACCTGCTCCACGCCTTCCGGACTCGCAAATACCGCTGCATCGGCGTGTGCGACTGCTTCAAGCAGCGGGCCGAAGACGCACGTGATACCGTCAACCGGGAATACAACGACAAGGCCTGCCTCATCTTTCCGAAGTACGAGGACGCGCTTGCATACGACAATCTCGACATCATCGTGATCACGACGCCGGATCACTGGCACACGAAAATCTCGGTCGAAGCGTGCCGGGCGGGCAAAGACGTTTTCTGCGAAAAACCGCTCACATTGACCCTCGCCGAAGGTCAGCAGATCGTGGAAGGAGCTCGAAAATACAACCGCGTCGCCAGCTCCGGTTCCCAGCGTGTTTGGGAAGATTACGGCTGGTACATGGCCCCGATCATTCAAAGCGGCGCGATCGGACAGGTCAAGGAAGTCTTCTGCGGAATCGGCCCGCCGCCGAAAACTTGCTATCTCCCGGAACAGCGGGTTCCGGACGGATTGGACTGGGACCGTTGGCTCGGCCAGGCTCCGCTCGCACCGTACAACGAGGAACGGATGAGCGGCAATTACGGCGGCGGTTGGCGTCAATACGAAGAATACTGCAACGGATTCCTCGCCGACTGGGGCGCCCACAAATTCGGCGGAGCTCTTTACGCACTTAGCAAGGACTTGGAGGATCCGGTCGAAATTCTTCCTTCGAATACGGAGAATAATCCGAGCAAGTATTACTGCGCCGTGTTCAAAGACGGGCTCCGCATGTATCACGTCAACGACGGTTCCGCGGACATCCGGTTCGTCGGAACGGAAGGCTCGTTCGATCACAGCGATCCGATCAAGCCGAAGCCGCTCGGCCCGGTCGAAATTCGCCGCTATTCCGGCCCGCAGGGGGACATTTACGACGACTTCGATTACTGCGTGAGAAACCGGTTGCGACCGTTCCAGGACCTGGAATACGGGGCGAGAACCGCCGCGTTCTGCCAGTTGATGAATATCTGTTACAAACTCAATCGCCCGCTGAAGTGGAATCAGGAGAAATACCTGTTCGAAAACGACGAACAGGCGAACCGAATGATTACCCGACCGCAACGAACGCCGTATGCGATCGAAGTGTAATTGTGAATTATGAATTATGAATTACGAATTACGAATTACCGTTAGCGGCGGGGCTTGCCCCGCGTTTGTAAGGAGAAAATTTTTAAATAAGAAATAAGAAATAAAAAATAAGAAACAATACTGAAAATCAACGAAATCGCAATGAATTTTTCTTATTTCTTATTTCTTATTTCTTACGCTCGCTTACGCTTCCCGCTCTGTTTTCTGACCTCCTGACTCCTGACTACTCATTCCATGAAACAATACACACTTTCTCTTTGTTTAATTTTCGTACTTGCCGGTTTGGTTGCCGCGCAGGATAAAATCGCGGCGGACCAAATTCGTTCCGACTTCGCGAAATGGTTACCGGACATGAGCGCCGACGATTCGCGGCTCGCACAGCGCGAAGCGGCGCAGCAAGGTTGGCAGAAATACTGCATGGCCGCCGGTGCGCCCGGAAATGCGGACCTTAAAGCGGTCGTCAACGATCTGATGGTCGAGCAGCTTGACAAGGATATTCCGGTGATCACGAAAGTTTGGTTGCTCCACGAACTGGCGTGGACTGCCGGCGCGAAAGAGGTTCCGGCAATCGCGAAACTGCTTGACGATCCGCAAACGAAAATCGGCGACGAAGCCGCCCGAACGCTCTCCGCGATTCCCGGTCCCGAAGCGGCCGACGCTCTGAAAAACGCGTCCCAAAACGACCCGACCAAACGGATCGCGGCGGCGCTGGAAAACCGTGAACCGGTCCCGGCGAAACTCTCGGACGAAAAAATGCTCCCGCTCGCGATTCCGTACGTGAGCGACGCGGAACTCGATAAGTGGATGGACGGCTATTCCAAGCAGTCGAACCTTGATAAAGCGAGCACAATCTCCGGGCTGGCCGTTCGGAAAGCGACAAAATATTACCCGCAAATCTTCGACGCTTTGAAAAGCAACGACGAAACGCTTAAACGAGCCGCGATGTTCGCCCTGATCCAGGTCGGAACGAAAGACCAGATTCCGTTCCTGCTCAACGAAGGGATCGCGCTGGATCGCGGTTTGACGATGAAAGTTCTTGCCAACGTCGTCTCAAACGGTTTCGATGAAGCTCTGCTCGCCGATTTGAAAAAAGAAACCGATTCCGGCAAAATCGCGCTGCTGACCGAAGTGCTGAGTCAACGATATTACAAACCGGCACTCCCCGTGATGTTCGCGTTCGCCAAGAAAGCGGACTGCCCGAACCGGATCGAATTGATTCGGAGCATCGGTCGTTTCGCGACGAAAGAGAACGTCGGCGACCTGCTCGACGCGGCTCTGCTGTTGACGGATCGCCGTCAGCGGGACGAAGCGGAGAATATCGTCGCGAGAATTTGCGAAAAAGACGCCGACCCGGTCGTCGCGAAAATGACGAACGCCAACACGCCGGAACTCCTCTCGTTCCTGGGCCGAATCGGCGGACCGGACGCCGTTGCCGCCGTCGAAAAGAGTCTCGATTCCAAGGACGCGAGAATCCATAACGCCGCCGTTCGAGCGATCAGCGCTTGGCCCAACGCGGAAGCGGCGGACAAAATGCTGGAAATCGCGAAAAGCGAACGGGAGCCGGAAGGAAGCCGTATCGGCGCCCTCCGCGGTTATATCCGTGTGATCACGCTCCCGGACGACCAGATCGGAATCGCGATTTCCGCGGAAAAGCGTTTGGAAAATCTGAAAGAGATCATGAACGATTCCTCGACGCGACGTGAGGAAAAAGCGTTGATCCTTGACCGGCTCCCGGCGATTCGAACGCTCGACAGCGCCAAATTCGCTTTGGAATATCTCGACGACTCGAATCTCCAGACCAATGCGGCGCAGTCCGTGGTCGAATTGGCGCACCATAATTTCCTGCGGCGTCCGAACAAGGACTTCTTTGCCGAGGCGCTTGACAAAGTGATCGCTTTGGCGAATGAAAAAGACCTCAAGGAACGCGGCGGCGACAAACCGCTCGTGGACGCCGCGAATCGGTATAAAAACCAGTAGCGCAACAGCAACAATAAAGAGCCGCATGTGAAACGCAGCAAGCTCCGTTTCACTTCGCATGCGGCTCTTTGGGGAGAATCCGATGAAAAAGTACGACGATCTCGCCAAAATCGCGGAACTCCGCGAACGGGGCGTTCTCAGCGAGGAAGAGTTCCAACGGGAAAAGAACAAAATACTGCAAAGTGAGGGGAGTTCCTTCCAGCAGTTTTTTCAACCCCAAGGAGGAGAACTGCCACTCGGGCTGGACGAGAACACGTACTGCATGGTCCTGCACCTCTCGCAGTTTTTGGTTGCCGTCTTCGGCCCTTTCGGGATTATTGCAACGATTCTGCTCTGGTTTCTCGGTCGCGAAAAAAGCGATTGGGTTGACAAACACGGTCGCGCTATTTTCAACTGGTGGATCAGCTTCCTGATTTACATGGCGATCAGCATCGCGCTGTGGCCCGTGTACATCGGGTTCCTGTTGATGCCGGCTTTGGTGATCTGCGCGATCGTGTTTCCGATCGTCTGTGCCGTGAAAGCGAGCGAAGGGATTATCTGGACCTACCCGATGAGCATCGATTTTTTCGGCGTCGGCAGGCCGGAGAACAAAGCGGCAACGCCGCATCGCAGCGCCTCGCAATCGGCGGCTCCCGAATCGGGGCCGACCAAAGACGTCGAAACGCATTTCAAATCGAATAAATACGATTCGACGAATTTCAAAGACAAGTACAGTTGATCCTACTTCTTATTGAAGCAGATCGACGACATGACCGGATACTCGCCGTCGACGAGGACTTTGCACAAGACGGTTTCCAGCGTTGCGGCATCGGGCATGGTCGGCAAACCGACTCCGATGTCCGGAACGGCGAGCGTGAATTGGCCCCCCATCTTTTCCAAAAGGAGCATCAGCCGTCCGCCGAGCACGTTCGTCAATTCGGCGACCAGATCGCGAATGATCGGGCTGTCGAGCGTCAGACCTTCGCCGGCGTACATGTTGTTGGCCAGTTCCATTGCGAGCGATTTCGAGACGACGAACCAGACGGAATGAATGTCCGGCGAATTGACCCGCATGCAGGACCAGACCCAATCTTCTTGATTATCGACCAGTGAATTGAAGTTGATTTCGCCTGCCTTCATCCGGAAACTCGAAGCGACATTCGTGCCACCGCCCCACGGATCTCCGCCCGATTCAATCACCGGAGCCGGAATGCTTCCCCAAGCGTCGGTTCCACCGGAATCGTCTGAAGTGACGGTCGTACTTCCCCAAGCCTCGTCGTTGGAAGCGGGAGCGGCACCCCAGGAATCTTCGCCGGCAGCGGGTGCGGAACCCCAATCGCTTTGTTCGGCCTTTGTAAAATCGGTCTGGATCGGCGGCTGAACATCCGAATCTACCCCGGGAGTACTCCCGTCCGCCAAATCGAAATCCGACTCCACGCCGGAAAATTCCTCGTTCCCGATCTGGAACGAACAGGGCACGACCTCGGCAAACGCCATCGTTTCCAAGGTTTCCCGAACCGCGTTAAACAACAATTGGCCGAAACTCTTATGATCCATGGTTACTGAGAAAATGGTGTTTTTCGCGATTACGAGAGCGGTTCCGCGGCTTTTTGGGCGATTGCGCTGATCGCTTCGACGAGCATCGGCGGGCTGATCGGTTTGGAAAGGATGCGTGTCACGCCCAGTTCCATAAGCTCTTTACGCTGTTCTTCATTGCCCGCACTGGTTACGACCAAGACCGGCGTTCCGCTCAGCCGCGGACTGACGGAAATACGCCGCATCAACTCGATCCCGTTCATGTTCGGCATCGTCAAATCGGTTACCAACAAGTCGGCGGCGACTTCCTTCATTTTTTGAATCGCTTCATTGCCGTCGGACGCTTCGTAAAAATTCGCATCGCCGAGCCCCGCGATTTCCAGGCAACGGCGAATAAACATTCGCGCCAAAGCGGAATCGTCTGCTATCACAATGTTCTTCATCGCACGGAAACGGAAATGGGAAATAAACAGTAAAACAAATCAATCGAATAAGCCTTTTTAGCCGGTACTCCGCGTCTTCGGCTTCCACTCTAATATACCACGTAAAAGGACGAATCGTGTCAAAGCTCCCAATCGGGACGGCCGGGACACGACAAAACGATCCGGCCGGTGTCTTTGTAGAGCGTCACGGTTCGGCTGTGGGAGCCGCCGACGTCTTCGGCCATGGGCCCGAGTCCGAATTGCCAAAGGATTTTCTTCGCGGCAAGGACATTCCGCTTGCCGATGTTGAACGTGTTATTCGGGTCGGCGACATTCGCGCCCCCGGCGATCTTCACGATCAGGTTGGACGGTTTGGACAGACTCCCTCCCACTCTTTTCATACGCTCCATCAGGGCGGGAATGCCCGTATCCGCGAAATACCCCGGGAGCTGTTTGGCGCGATCCGGAGAAACGCTCGATTCCGGTAATGCGATATGGTCCATTCCGACGCAACGCGTTCCCCGATCCAAAATCATTAGCGCGATACACGACCCGAGGGCCATGGTCTTAATCGTGCCGCCATTGGCGACCGTCGCACCATAATCGCCGACTCCCAAAAGAAGTCTGGACGGGTCTGATAGGGACATAGAACGGGTGGAGAGGGCGGAGGGACGGGGAACGAACGGGTAAAGTTCTCGGGAAAACCGCGAAAATTATTTCCGCGGGCAGATCCGACATAAGCGACGCAACGGAATCGCGAAAATATTTTTGTCTTCTTATTCTTCTCGGACAATAATAATCCCAAAAATTCTAGGTGATTTTTCAAAGACAAACAAGGGGGGCAAAAAGACGATTCCCCCGAACCCCCGTAATTTCGGCGTGCTTGTAACGGATAAACGGTTTTGCTACAATCCGGTGTGAGACGTCGACGGAAATTGGCAGCCAGATTTTGTCATTCTGAGCGCAGTGTACTCACGAAGCGAAGAATCTGGTGTATCCTGCCAACATGCATTGCCAAGCGGGCAAGGATTGAAACCAGATTCTTCGGAGTACCTCAGAATGACATAAATACACGACATTCATAAGATTGTTACTTATTTTCCACGGAAACCAAACCTCTGACTTCGCCTTCCTACCATTCCTTCAGCCCCAAAGAACATGAGACGCAACCGTTTTTTCCGACTGTTTCTTCCCGTCTTTTCCGTGTTGATCGTGACCCTGATTTTCGTGCTCAACGTTCGGGCGGAACATCCTTTTAACGGCGTTTACACGGATAAAAACCTCGACCGGGTCGCCTTCCCGATCGGCGGAATCGGAGCCGGAATGTATTGCCTGGAAGGAACCGGCGCGATTTCCCACGTCTCCGTGCGGAACGAGATGGACTTCTTCAAAGAGCCGCCTTGCTTCGCGGCGATCTGCGTTCTCGGCGAATCCGAGGATAAAAGCGCCGCCCGGGTTCTGGAAGGTCCGATTCCCGAATGGAAATACTTCGGTCGCCCGAATTCCGGAAACGGTGCTCCCGGTACAACCTACGGACTGCCCCGATTCAAGGATTGCTCGTTCCAGTTTCGGTTCCCGTTCGCGACAATCGCCTTGAAAGACAAGTCGTTCCCACTTGAAGCGGAGCTGCTCGGCTGGAGCCCATTCACTCCCGGCGATCCCGATTCGTCGAGTCATCCGATCGGCGCGATCGAGTATCGGTTGACGAATACGTCCGGCAAGCCGCAAAAAGCGGTCTTCACGTTCAACACGTCCAACTTCATGCGTGGAAACGGCTCGATCGGTCCGATCGAGGACGGTTTCGTCCTGTTCGACCAAGTTGGGGAAAATCGAACGAAAGCGGGCGGTTTCGCGTTCTACGTTCGCGGCGAAAACGGTCGCATTCCGAACGTGAAAGTCGATCACTGCTGGTTCCGCGGCGGTTGGTGGGATCCGCTCACGATCGCGTGGGACAACGTCCAAAAAGGCCGGATCATCGACAACCCGCCGGTCGAATCGAACGCCCCGGGCGCGACGATCAACGTGCCGCTGGATTTGGCGCCGGGCCAATCCCAGGTCGTTCGACTCTGCACGGTCTGGTACGTTCCGACTTCGGGCATCGCCGTCGGATCCCCGGCGGTGGGAAGCGGCCCGGCTTTTGAAGTCGGACCGGTCGCCGGAACCGCCAAAGGGCAGCAGCCGGTCGGCGGCTTTCTCGGCAAGAAACTGGTCAACACGTTCCATCCGAACGGCGACGCCGGAACAGGAACGCTCACCTCGCCGAAGATCACGCTCAATAAGAAGTACCTCCATTTCCTTATCGGCGGCGGTTCGAGCTGTCCCGCCCAACTGCTTGTCGACGGAAAAGTCGTCCGTACCGCGGCGGGAAAAGATGAAGAATATCTGAACTGGACGACGTGGGACATCGCCGAATTCAACGGAAAAGAAGCGATCATCAAACTCGTCGACGAACAAACCGACGGTTGGGGGCATATCAACGCGGACCACTTCATCATGAGCGATGAGCCGATTTCCGCGCTGAGAACCGGCAAGGAAAACGAAATCACCTCCGATCCCGGTCGGTTCGTCCTCATTGCCGACTTCGAAGGTTCCGATTTCGGAAGTTGGGCCGCGGAATTCAACGAAAAACAAAAGGACGATGTCGACCTGAGCGCACTTGTGATCGAAGGGGATGAAGCGGAAGAGCCGTGCTGCGAACCGGGAAGTCCCTGTTGTCCCGACGGCAAACCGCCGAAAACGTACGTTCCGTGGTACGCCTGTCAGCATCGATCGATTTACGAAGCCGCCGATTTCTGGACGCAAAAATACGACGAACTGAAAAACCGGACCCGGGTGTTTACCGATACGTTTTACGATTCGACGCTTCCGCCGGAAGTTTTGGAAGCGGTCGCGGCGAACCTGTCGATTTTGAAATCGCCGACCGTATTGCGGCAACACAACGGAAAGCGTTGGTGCTGGGAAGGTTGCAACGACGGGAGCGGCTGCTGCGCGGGATCGTGTACACACGTGTGGAACTATGCGCAGGCGATTTGTCATTTGTTCCCGTCTCTGGAACGTTCGCTTCGAAACACGGAATACTTCGCCGGAACCGACGAATCCGGGCGGCAGGCGTTTCGCGCGAATTTGCCGGTCTTCCCGGGCGGCGTCGCGTTCGACGCTTCCGACGGACAACTCGGCGGTATCATCAAAGCGTACCGCGAATGGAAGATTTCAGGGGACGGGAATTGGCTCAAAAAATACTGGCCGCGAATCACGTTGAGCCTGAATTTCATGATCGAAACCTGGGATCCACGGCATACGGGCCTTTTGGAAGAGGATCATCACAACACGTACGACATCAACTATTTCGGACCCGACGGACATTGCGGCAGCTTCTACCTCGGAGCGCTGCAAGCCGCGGTCGAAATGGGAACCGCGCTGGGCGAAAACGTCGACAAGTACAAGGAGCTTCTCGAAAAGGGAAAGAAGCGGATGGTCGCCGATCTTTACAACGGCGAATATTTCATCCAGATCGTGATGAAAGACGGCTTGAAACGTAATTTCCACCCGATCCATCCGAACGATCAAAGCGCCGGATACCGCAAAATCGCCGAAACGGTCAACCAACAGGGCGCGAAATACCAGTACGGAACCGGTTGTTTGTCGGACGGTATTCTCGGGCTCTGGATGGCGAAGACCGCCGGAATCGACGTGGACATTATCGACCCGAAACTGGTCAAATCGCACCTGCTCGCGATCCACAAGTACAATTTCCGTAAGGATTTGTCGGAACACTCCAATCCGCAGCGACCGTCTTACGCGATGGGAGACGACGGCGGTCTGCTCCTTTGTACTTGGCCCCACGGCGGTAAGCCGCTGTTGCCGTTCGTGTACAGCGACGAAGTGTGGACCGGAATCGAGTACCAGGTCGCTTCGCACCTGATGTTCCTCGGCTGCGTCGACGAAGGTTTGGAAATCGTCCGAACACTGCGAACGCGGCACGACGGATCCCGGCGCAACCCGATGAACGAGTACGAATGCGGACACTGGTACGCCCGAGCTATGGCCAGTTACGGTCTGCTCCAAGGGATGACCGGCGTGCGGTACGACGCTTTGACGAAAACGCTTTACGTCGATTCCAAAGTCGGCGATTTCCGTTCGTTTTTAAGCACGGAGACCGGTTTCGGAACCGTCGATTACAAAAACGGCAAAGCGACCGTCGACGTGAAGTGGGGAACGATCCCGGTTGAAAAAACCGTCGTCGGAAGACTGTAGACTATAGACTATAGGCTGTAGGAAAATGTTCATATTTTTCTTCCCCGAATCCGCCTTGATCTATAAACCTATAGCCTGAAGCCTGTTGCCTGAAGCCTATAGCCTTTTTTATGACCAAACCCAAAAAAGTTCGAGTCGAATTCCGTAAGAATCGTGTCCAACGCACCCGATCCAAGGATTGGACGCAGCAGTATCAAGACCACGGTTTCGAAAAAGACGATCCCGTCTTGGAAGAACGAATCAGCGGCAAAGGGGAGCTGGTCCGGCGTCGAACCGTGTTGGCCGCGGAAGTCGAGCCGGCTCAAACGGAAGACCTCGGCTTTTCCACACTCACCGCCTGTGATACCGAAACGTGTCGGCAGGGTCGCGTGCTTCGGGTTCACGGTTTGATCAGTTTCGTCGAAAACGAACAAGGGCAGATTTACCAGTGTACGACACGCCGAATCCTGCGAACCATGTCGACCGACCAACGGCATGTCGTCGTTGCGGGAGATCGGGTTCTTTTCCGGCAAGTGGTCCACGGCGGTCGCGACAATCCTCGACTCGAAGGAGCGATCGAACGGATTGAGCCGCGAACCGGAGCGATTTCACGACTGAGCAAGAACCGTAAACAGTTGATTGTTACGAACGTCGATCAGATCCTGATCATCACCAGTGCGGCGGAGCCGGTTTTGAAGCCGAACCTGATCGACCGGTTCCTCGTTTCGGCAGAGCGATCGGGAATTCGTCCGATTATCTGTATCAATAAAATCGACCTGGTCGATCCGGCAACGCTGCAACCGCTGATCGGCGTTTATTCGCAGATCGGCTACAAGGTGATACCGCTTTCCGCGACGACCGGGTTCGGGATCGACCGATTGCGCCGGGTCGTTCAGGACCGGGAAAGCGTCGTCAGCGGGCAAAGCGGCGTCGGGAAATCGTCGCTTTTAAACGCTCTGGATCCCGGCTTAAATCTTCGCGTCGCCGAGATTTCCCGCGAGAATCAAAAAGGAAAACACACGACGACCACGGCGGAGCTTTTGAAACTCTCTTTCGGCGGATATGTCGTCGATACGCCGGGCATCCGCGAATTCGTACTCTGGGACATCATTCCCGAAGAAGTACTCGCGTTCTACCACGAGCTGGCTCCTTACGAAAATCATTGCCGTTTTCCCGACTGCACTCATTCGTTCGAGGCGGACTGTGCCGTCAAAAACGCCGTCGCCGACGGACGAATCGACATGCGGCGTTATGAAAGTTATCTCTCATTGTCGGGGCGCTCGTGAACGGGTACAATAAATCCAAAGTTCGCCGATTTCCAGCGTCGCGGAACCTCCGGTCGCGTTGAATCCGTAGGAGATTTCCCGGATGCGGTCGAAGTCGAGCTTTCCGTCCGGATCGGGGGGCGTTGCGCTGTTATGCGTGAACGCGGAGAACGGGATCGAGATGATGTACCATTTTCCGTCGGCGGGACAGGCCGCACGTTCGTCGCTCAGGTAGCCCGCTCCACTCGGCTCTTCAAACAGGAAAAACCGAGGAATCGTTCCTTCGCCGGTGCAACGGATCTTCGCGAAGATGCCGCCGTCCGACTTGATTTTCACGTTTTCCGGCAAGGCCGTTCGCGGGTAACACCACTTGTCCCCTTCGCCGAACGTCGCGCTAAACTTGACGCCGCTCTCCACATTCGTGATTTCCAATTGACCGTTGGCGGGAATTCCCTGCGACCAGCGTTCTTTTTCCATTGGAAACTTCACGGCGTCAGGATGTGCTTTTTTCCGTCCTTCGAGCGTCGGATTGCCGAGAAAACGAATATCCAAACAACCTCGTCCGATGAATGGTCTTTCTTCATCACCACTTTGATAATCGTAATGATAGGAAATCGAATCATCGGCGTGAAGCGCCCAATCCTCTATCGCGGTGTTTTCGGATTTGCCGGATTCGATCTCGAAATAGGCTTGCGGAACCAGACGGCCGATGTACCCCTTTTGCACGGTTTTCGAGAGATTGAACAGTTGAAAAGCGATGCGACTTTCCTTGGCGTCCGGATCAAGACGGTATCCCCTTGAATTCGGTTGTAAAACCTTTTCCTCGTACCGGAAAACCGGGACGACCGGCGAAAGGTATTGGTCGCGTGTTCTCGGGATGAACGGTTTTTTCGCGAAGGAAAGCAGCCCCATCGCGTTGGTGTCCTTTTGGATCACCTCATCGACGATGGTGTCGGCGTAAAGATAGACGAGACCGGACCGAATTTCCGTCGGTTCGCACGGTTCGCCGGTTACGGTTTCCGCTTTTTGAACGGCGAACGTCGTTTGAAACCGCGTCGGCGTCATATTGCCGGTGTAGAGTACGACGACCGACGGACCGCCTTCCGGTTTTCGAAACACTCTCGCCCGGAGAATCGGCGGGGCGGAATCGGCGTTGTCGATTTTTAGCGTTTCGAGTTTCAAATCGCCGACGTATTCGTGATGAGCGAGTGCGTGGATCATCTGGGCGTATCCGCAAAACGAGCGGAGCGGCGTTCCCTGCTTGTCGAGCATTCCGAAGTTGTTGTCGTTTTCCTCGTAATACGGCAAGACGAACGGAAAGTACCGGTCGATCCCGCAGCATTTCGACTCGACCCCTTTCATCACGATATCGGTTACGCTTTCCAGATCCTGCTCGACCGGAGGACGGCCCGGGCCTTTTTTCCAGGGGCGACCGCATTCGGTCAACCAAAGCGGCATGTTTTCGTACAATTTATTGTCGCCGACGTACCTTCGATACGTTTCGACGATCGATTCCATGTTCGGAGCCCGATCGTAAGTGTGAAAACTAAACACATCGATCAGGTCGAGCATTCCGTTGGCTTTCGCATTGGCGAGCCAATCCTGGTTTGGCAGCGCGAGCACCCCGCCGACGATCGGCGTTTTTCCGCCGCGTTTTTTCGCTCGATAGGCGTATGCTTTCACAATCGGTACGTATTGATCCGCGGGAAGATCGCCGCCGAAAAAGATGTCCGGCTCGTTCCACAGCTCGATTGCTCCCCAGGTGTGCTCCCATTTTTCGGTGAACCTGTCCGCGGCGTCGGCGAACTGGATAAGGTTTTCCGGGTAAACCTTGACGCGGCCCATCCACTTCGGGGTGTCATGAAAAAGTTCGAGCACTTCGACGCCGTGTTTTTTGCACGTTTCCCGCAGCAGATCGTAATGGTCGGCGGTGTCAAAATCAAATTTTCCCTCTTCCGGGGCGACGCTGGAAAAACGAAGCCGTTCACGGATCATTCCGATTCCGGAGCGTTTGCTTAACTTGATCATTCCTTCGCGAAGTTCGTCGCCGCGGACCAACCACGACAGAGCCCCGTCGATTGCGAAGAATGTGTCCCATTTTTCCGCGACGGGAAGCGAAACGATTCCGAACCGCTCGTCCAAGGCGTCAAACGCGATTTCCCAATACCCTTGCGGTACGGCAACGGTCGCCGAAACGATTCCGTCGGCGAGCGTCGCGGTTCCTCGGAGGTCCGTCGCATTGCCGTACACGTCGTAAAGCGTGAACGCGAGTTTTTCGCCCGGGACCGGCTCGGAGGTCGTCCATTGGAACGTCGAATCCGTATTTGGTATCACGGCGAATCGGGACACGTCCGAAGGGGTGAGCGTCGCGGACCATGCGAACGGTGTTGCGAGAAAGAGTACGAAAACGAAGGGGAGGGATTTGCGGAACATGGTTGGGGCTCCCGGGGGTGAGAATGAGTGGGAGGGCCCGGGGACTGCGCTGGGCTTCGTCCCCGGCTCTTGGATTGGAGGTTGAGGACGAATATAGCAAAATTGCGCGGCGACTAAAAGTCGGCCCAGAGTCCGATGCCGATTTTGCTTTCGTAGCAATCCTGGAATTCGTATTGGTCGCTCGCTCCGCAGAAATATTGGACGCCGACGCGGAACAGGTGATTGCTCGGGCCTCTCCATTGCCAACCGATCTGAAAATTGAGGTTGCCGCCGAAATCGAGTTCCTGGAGTAGGTGAGCGTGAATCGCGACAAACGGTGAGCCGTACTGGCGGTTGGCCGGATAGATCGGGCTGTATTCCGCTCCGAATTGGAATTCCCACGGTTCCGTCGTTTCGCCGGTAAAAAACGCCCACGCGGCTTCACCGTAAATACGGATGTCCCGCTGGATGCGGTAGGCGACCGCGAACACGATCGCGTCCCGAACGTAATTGATACGTTGTCGCGTAACGCCGGGCCGAATCATGTACTCGTCCCCCAAGTGGGAACTGAGATGGTAATACGCGAGCTTGTATTGCGTGCGTTTATTTCCGAACGTGATCGGCAGCCCCGCTCGAAAATCCGCCGCAAGCAGGTCCAGGTCGTTTTCATAATCGATCCGAACCATTCCGGCCCCTTCCACGTCGATTTGAAACCCTTCCGGAAGAACGCTTTGCTTGGTTCCGTACCGCAAGAGCGGCATACGTCCCCCGGCGGTCGCGTCCCAGATCCAGCCGAGATTTTTGTCGTGATTCCACACGCCGCAGATTCGCGGCTCTTTCGGTCCGGCAAGGTACGAAGGGAAAATCAGGCCGTCCGGGAGCACCTGCCAACAGCTCGGTGAAGTAATCTGTTGACTCCAGCGGTCATAATTCGGAAAGCCGGGCGAAAGCGGAATGATATCCGAGCCGGACCCGTACCCGGTCTGCTGTCCGCAAGCGGTTCCTTGCGCTTTGTTCCAAGTCGTATAGGAATTATTTCGGGGATGCGACGTTGCTTCTCCACTCCACGGCATGTACGGTCGGTCGAGATACTGCGGGACGGTGTTTTCGCTGTCTTGAAAGCCCGGCTGCAAATACAGGGGCGGTTGCTGTTGCGGATACTGGGGCGGCTGATTGAAAGCGAGGACCGTGGAATCATCCGACGGGGGATAAAAAGGAGAGTTTGGGGACGGCTGCGCAAACGGGGAGTAGGAATACGACTCGTGCCCGACGACTTGTTCGGCTCCGCGCGTGAAACCGTTGCATGCGAAAATGAGCGTCAAAACAAGCGTCAATGTGAGTCGGGTTCGAGGGAAAAAGGTCGCGCAGTGCATGATATTCACAGGAAAATCCGGTTCTGTCTTCGAGTACAGTAGGCAATAGGATCAAAAACCGGAGGATCCTAACAATTTTCGCCCCGCGGGTCAAGAGAAATTTGCGATCGGTTTGGAATCGTAAGTTTTCGCCGTTTCAAGCAGAGGCCCAACGTCAAAATCAAGCAGCCGTAAGCGAACAAGTCGCCGTGGTCGGTGTAGAAGCTGGAATAGCGATTGATCCGGAATTCGGCGATGTGCGAAACCGCTTCCTTTCGCTTACCCTGCCATATAATTTGTCCTTGCGCGTCGATGAACGCGGAAAATCCGCCGTTGGCCGCAGTGATGTACGGCTTCCGATTCTCGACCGCCCGAAAAATCTGGGCCGCGAACTGCAGATCGGTTTCCGACGTGAAGTAAAACCAGCCGACGTTCGACAGATTGACCAAAATATCCGGCTCTTTACCCTGGCGACGCAGTTCGACGATCTGTCCCCGAATCAAATGCGGGATCAATCCTTCGAAACAGATGTTCGGCGAAAGAAGCACCGGCTCATTACTGAGTTTGCAGCGTTCGGTTCCCGGAATCGGGATCGCGACCGGTTTCGTTCCCCGACTCGCGGTTTGACAGAGCGTTTTCAGCGGGAAATTGTCCGGCAGATACTCCGCAAGCGGAACGTATTCCCCGAACATGACCAGGTGGACTTTGTCGTATCGCGGCCCGACCGTTTGAGTGTGCGGATCGACGAGCACCGCCGAGTTGAAACGATCTTCCCGATTCGGCTGGAGCGAATACGTCGTCGTGCCGAGCAGAAGCGACGTATTCCAACGGGAAGCGAGTTCGAGAGGAAGCTCCTCGGCCGCTTCGACTTCCTTCGCTAATCCTTCCCGGATTTCTTCTGGTGTTAGCCCTTTTCCTTTCCACTCATCGGGAACAAACCCGTCGCCGAACTCGACCAGCGCGGACTTGAAGACGGTTTCCGGCCAAATGATCAAATCGAGCGGCTTTTGCTCGTCTTCCGCCTGCTTCACAGCGGCATCGCTAAGATCGCAGTATTGCTTGAACGTTTTATCCCACCACTCTTTCGGAGCGTTGAGCATCACGGGGTAATTGCCTTGCGTGATCGCGATGCGGAGCGGTTGACGCTTCGAGAGGAAAAGGCCGAAAAGCTGAAATTTTCCGTAAAAATTCAGTAAAAGTAAGACAACAACACAGACGACAAATGGGGCGATCCTGCCGGAAAAAAAGCCGGGCTTTGCGGTATTCCGGCGACTTGGGAAAGCGACTCTTTCCAGACAACACCCTAGGAAAACAATTTCCGCTCCGACGAGATACTGTCCGCCCAGAGCGGCGGTTTGAATCAGGATCGGGACTTTGTACAGCGAGTGTTCCAGCGCCGCGAGCGACATGCCGCCGAAGACGTGGTTACGGAACCATTCGACGCAAACCCACACGATCGGGCAAACGATCCAGGTCGGAAGCGGATACGTTCGGGTCAAACGCCGCGAAACGGCAATGAAAATCGGCAGATAAAACGCCAAATAGACCGAAAGCGCGATCCAGCCGAGGCTCGTCAACGGATGCGGAAAGCAGACCCAAAACGTCGTAATCAGCCAAAACAGGAGCGAGCAGAGATAGAGTTTCGTATAACGAAACGGGGACTCGGCGAACGCTTCGCTTCGAACCAACCGAGCCCAAATCGCGGGAACGAAGAAAATCAACGGCCAAAGATTCACACCCCAGCAAAACACCGCCGGAATCGCGAGCAGATAGAGAACAACGGATAAAAACGCCGCGCCGAACGTTCGGTCAAAGAAGGATTTCATGGATTTCGTCGAGAGAGGAAAGAAAATCCGATTGTAATGAAAGGAATCGAATTTTCAATCGCAACTCGAAGAGCGGGCGTCTTCGACGCTCCGGCTAAACAGTATTCACGACTATGGAATTTCCAAATGTTCTTCTTCGGCGACTTTTCGGAGTTTGGCGAGGGCTCGGATTTCGATCTGGCGGACGCGTTCTTTCGTAACGTCCATGTCGGCTCCGATTTGACGCAAGGTTTGCGGCGAGTCGTTCCAACCGAGGCCGTATCGGCTCGCGAGAATCTGTTTTTCCCGGTCGGAGAGTTCGCTCATCAGGTAGTTGACGAGATGCTCCCGCTCCAACTGGGTCTTTTCCTCGATGCTTCGCGACGTGCGGAAATCCTCGGTCGATTCGAACACCTCGGTTTCACTCGGTCGAAATCGATCGCGATGCCTTTTCTCGTCCGGAATCGAACGTGCGAAATTCCTCATGATCGCCCAAGTCGCATAAGTGCTGAACTTATTGCCGCGGGAATAGTCGAATTTTTCGACCGCCTTCATCAAGGAAAGGTTTCCGTCGCTGACCAGCTCGAAAAAGCCGGCAATCGGACTGATATGCTTCTTCGCGATCGAAACGACCAAACGCAGATTTGCCGCAACGATCTCGTTTTTCGTCTGAACGGCCTGGTCGTAAAGCTCTTCGATCCGCGACATGACGTGGACTTTCGGTTTTTCCTCGTCGAGTGTCGCTCTGAGACAACTCGCTTCATACTTCAGATAGTTCATTTTCCGGAACAGGTGCGTTTCCTGCTCCGCCGTGAGAAGCGGGATTTCATACAAACCGGCCAGATACGGCGGTAGTCCGCTCGTGTCGTTCTGGTCGTCCGCTTCCACGAAAACCTCCGATCCGACGGTATTCGCGTCTGGATCGGCTCCGATTGGAGGATAAATGTCCGATTCCGAGAAACTCAAGCTCGGTTTACGACGTTTCGGAACCGAAGCCCCCGACGGAGTCGGGCCGGTGTAAACCGTATCCAACCGATCGCTCTTCGCGGTCGCGAATTCGGCGCTGTCGACGAAATCCAACGGCAGCTCCATGATCCGGCGAACGCGAAAATTACCGACAATCCGGTAAATACTCCCCTTGGTTCGTTTGTACCGCTCCGCGATCTCTTCGATGGAATCCCCTTTGCGGAAATCGTGATAGATGCGACGTTTGCTATCCTCTTGGAGCGGACTGTTCCGGTTGGGGAAAAGCGCGTTTTCCATGTGAGCGTCGTCGAACGCTTTGAGGGTATAACGAATCGTTTCGACGCTCCGACCGGTGCTTTCGGAGAGCTGCCGGGCGACTTCGGTCGGACTCCCCCCCATTTCCGACATTTTCTTCGCACGCAGGATAATCGCCTGGCGTTCCTCGTCGCTCAGTTGACTGAACGTTTCCCCGCGACGGATCCGATCCGGGTTGGCCTCGATAAAGCGTTCGACGGAATCGTTCAGGAAACCGACGCGTTTTTTACCCTCGACGAGAAAGCGACGGCTGATCAAGCCGACTTTTCGCCAACGGGCAATCGTCTTCGTGGAAACGTTGAACCGTTCGCTCAACTGCTCGATCGTCCAAGTCAATTCTTGAACATGTTCCAGCGGAATCGCGACCGAATCGGCGAGGTCGTCGATGAAAAGCAAAATATTCGCTTTGACATTTTCTCCGGAAAAATGGAGGTCGGAATACATTTCCGGACGGTATTCCGTAATTTGATAACATATGTCTCTATAAGAGTAATCTTTATGTTCATCGATTTCATGATAAAACCTTTCCGCACGGCCCAGTTGCTCGATCTTTTTCTCGCGAGGGGCATACCGAACCTGCTGATCCCTTAACTCCTTGATCGGTTGTATCGTGTACATTTGAGACATCACTCCTTCTCTTCTTTTGGACAGAAATCATGTAAAAATTTCGTGCCGGTAAAATTGCAGGTCGTTTCGGCATCGTACGACAAATTTCACCCGATATTCTATACCAGTTATTTTTTCTGTGCAACCTGTAAAAAATATAGCAGTAATATCTTTTTCAAGGAACCGTGGTCAACGCGGGCGAAGAAACAATAATTCCAGTACTAAAGACGATTCGAGAGAAATTTAGAAAAGGTAATAATGTAATCCAAATTACGAAAAATAATTATTTTTTGGGATTTTTTAGTGAGTAGACACTCTTGTCGGTTGAAATCAGCATCGAATCGTCGGCGACAGTCGGTGAACCGTAGATCGACGAACCCATGTTAATTTCCGAGAAAAGCTGTAATTTTGGGGAAGACTTGAAAATTGCAACATCACCTTCGGAGTCTCCAATGAAAAATTTACCGTCAACTGCCAAGGCGCCTCCCCAAATGGTGGACATTACGTCGTAAGTCCAGCAACATTTACCGGACGAGGCTTCCAGGCAGTGAACGACGCCGGAAAAATCTCCAACCAAAAGCAGGTTTTCGTCCGTAACGACGACCGAACCGATCGTCCGGTGGAATCGGTCCTCAAACTCTTTGGAATCGGGATCCTTTCCCCGATACGACCAAACCGCCGCCGAATCGGGATTTGGAACGATCTTTTCTCCTTGGGATTCGTCCACCGCTTTGGTGCGACGTGGGGGAACCGGCTTTCCGCTCGAATCGACGACCAGGTTTTCGCTGACATCGACGAAACTATCCGGGTTTACGTTTTTTTCACGAGCCTGTTCGCCGAATTTTTCGAGAATTTTAAGCGGCTCAACACACCAAAGAACGCCGGGGCCTTCGCCGGACTCGGGATCCTGACCGGTCGCAATGAAAACACGGTTCTGATGCACGACCGGCGTTGCGACCAGGATGTTGCGATCGCCGTTTCCGTGTCCTTTCCAAACAGAATCCTTGGGATTACAGTCGAATTTCCACGATTTCAAAATACGCGGTCGGTCGTGTCCTGCTTCCTCCTTGGAAAGAACTTCAAACGCGTAAAGCCAACCGTCTCCGCCGGGAAAGACGACTTGTGTTCTCGATTTTCCACTTGCGTCGGTCCACTGAAGAGCACACGGCGAGCCCCATTGGCCGTCCAGAATGTTTTCCCCCGGGCTCGCGTCGCTCCAAATCAGTTCGCCGCTGGTTTTGTCCAAGGCGATGAAACTCGGTGCGGACGGCGCGACGACCGATTTTTCGTCCGGCCCGACACCGTTGGACGTTCCCGTAAAGAGCAGATCGTCGAGAATCAGCACGGAGCAGCAGCTCATGTGATGCGGTTTGGTCTTGAGGCGTTCCATCATATTGAAGGACCACAGAACTTCCGGGACGTCCGGCTCCGTGTTAAGGCAAACGACCTCGCTCCGGTTGGAAACGACCCAAAGCCGATTGCCTTGAACGGTCGGATTGGAGCAGAGCCCCTGTTCGGGCCAATCCAAGGCTCCGTCGAGTTTTTCCCACGCAAACTGCCCGAGGAAGCGTCCATCGGCGAGATTGAGGACGACGAGAACCCCCAAATCGACGTCGGCAGGATATTTCGGATCGAGCCCCGACTTGTTGTTCGTACCGCAGAACACTTTTTCGCCGGAAACGATCGGCGTCGAATAAGTCGTTGCACCGAGTTTCGCAACCCACTCGATATTTTTCATTTTGTCCCCGCCGATCCATTGGCCGGACCGCTTGTCGAATTGCCCCGGATTCCAGGTTTCCACGATCCCGGTCGCTTGAGAGACATTATTCCTCTGCGGCGAACCGCCCCAATGGACAACCGGCTCTTCGGCAGCGGCGCAAAGTACGGCAAGAAAGAGGAGCGACGCGATCATATTATCATCCTTTCCCGGATTGAGGCTTTTCTCATTCCGTCAATTGGGTTAATCTCGGATAAATCCAATACCAGCGAGGAAATTGGCCCATTTCGAATCAGAGCCGCGCACGTAGTAAGCGGTGTTCGAGTCGAATTTATCGCAACGTTTTTACATTGATAAACCACAATACCGCTTACTTCGTGCGCGGCTCTGATTCGAAGAGAGACATTCCCTCAAACAAACGCGGCGCAAGCCCCGCCGTTAACGGAACACTCGCAATTCATCACTACTTTCCCCACAGGGGCCCGAGAAACTGGTTGACGCGGTTTTTCGTTTCGGAAACGACGAACGCGGCTTGCAGTTTATCCCGGAAAACGAGCATCTTCTGATAAACGGGCGGATCGGTTGTCCTGCGGTAATACTCAAACGTCATCTCGTACTCCTTGCCCATTTCGAGCAGCGAAAGCGGAGGAATATCGCACGCTTTGTAAACGTTTTCGCTGAAACGGCCCCACCATTTCAATTCGTCGACGAACTTCTGCAAAATCGCTTGCTTTTCCCGGTCCGAAGCCGAATTACAACGGTTCATCTCACGAATATACCAACTTTTGAAGAGAAAAAGAATATTGCGTTCGGCCAGCGGTTTCGTCTTGGCCAAAATTTCCTCGTTTTTTTCCGCAGCTTGCGAACCGCCGGAAGCCGTCGCGAACAACGTGTACCCGGCGATGTCGTTGCGACGTCGCGTCAATTCGCCCGTTACGATTTTTCGGACGAAGGAATTCATTTTCAGTTCGACCATCTCGCCGGAAGAAGGGCCTACCGTTTCTTCGAGACGAGCCAAAATTCGATCGACCGTTTCCTGGGGTTGGTTTTCCATATCCCGGACACAGAGCAACAGCAAAATCTGGAACGGCGATGCTTTCTCCGGCTCGATCGCGCCGAACAGGAAAGACGTTTTCCAGACGACCAGCCCGACAAGAAGGAGGACGACCGGAACGCTGAAAAAAACGAGAGTTCCCGTAAACGACACGATTCTGGAGAACAGGGACTTTTTGGGGGAGGGTTGCATAAGGACTCGTTTGCGGCGTGGGTTTGCCCCGCGTGTGTTAACCCCGTCGCCTGCGACGGGCTGCACACGGATGAATGACATCGCAATTTTCAGAAAGCAGCCGCCCACTGCGGTTCGCAGACGAACCGGCTAACGGATTTCCATTTTACTGTCTCCCTTCTAAGTTTCACAGGGCGGCAGGAATATCTTTCGCCGGTTTAGCCGAAACGGATGTGTACGATTTCCGTTTTCAGATCGACCGTGATCTCCACTCCCTCGGGCAATTGGAGACGCGGCGTTCGCGGAACGCGGATTTCGTTCTCCAGGACGTTCCATTCCTCGAATCCCATGCGACGCAAAGGACGGTCGAGTTCTTTCCAAAGCGAAACAAGCAGTTCGCGAACCGCAAACGGCGATTCACGAACCAGTCGCGAACGATTCAGCCGGATTTCTGTTTCTGAAACAAAAATCACGCATTCCCGGCGGAGCGTCGCCGTTTTTTCGTCGAGAATCGCTTGAACGTCTCCGGCCAGTTCGGCAAGACGTCCAAGAGCGTCGTCGAGATTCGCGTTGTATTCCGCTCTAAGCTTGGGTAAGAGCTCCAAACGAAGCCGGTTTCGCGTGAAGTCCGGGGTCGCGTTCGTCGAATCGATCCGATACGGCTGTCCGAGATCCGCAAGATAGTCGACGATTTCTTCCCGCGAAACGTCGAGCAGCGGGCGAATCAGCGACACGGCATCGTTGAGCGGTCGCACGGCGGGAATCCCTGCAAGTCCGGCAATTCCGGTCCCGCGGAGAATTCGGTGCAGCACGGTTTCCACCTGGTCGTTTTTCGTATGGGCGGTCGCGATATGTCGCAATCCGTTTTCCAGGGCCGTTTTTGTCAAAAAATCGTATCGAATATTTCGAGCCGCCGATTCCCTGCTTCCGGTTTCGTCGAGCGACCAGTCCCGCTTTTCGATTCGATGCTCGAAATAAGGGAGCGCGAACCGATCCGCGAGCGCTCGGACGAATCGGGCATCCTCTTCCGACTCGTCGCCGCGTAGATCGTGATTGACATGCGCAACGGCAAGAATCGAATCCGCCGACCGACGTTCCACGCAAATCCGCAACATCGCAACCGAATCCGCCCCCCCCGACACCGCCAGGAGCACACCGCATTTGAGCCGGCGATTAAGTTTTTCGCTCGAAATCTTCATTACGGTTGGGCATCGTCGCTTTTCATGGATTCCTCTTTTCCAAAGTACTGCCGAAATTTTTGCCTTGTACCAAATTGTCTCGAACTTGGATTTATTGTAAACTGATTGACACGAGGACGCAATCGAGAGGAAACACACTGGTTCGTCAAGCCTAAAACTGTAAGTTGACTCTTTTGGTGGAAATAGAGGACAGACGACAGACAACAGGAAAACCAAGATTGCGAAGCGATTCTCTCTCTGTCGTCTGTCCTCTGTCGTCTGTCGTCTATTTTCCTCGCATGGGGCATAATACCAAACCAAAGGCATTTTTGAAAAAGATGGAATATCCGGAAAGCTTAAAACGTCATTCGCAAGTTGTTTATACGAACAACGCGATGTGTCGCGACTGTTTTCGTTGCGTTCGGTACTGCCCCGTCAAAGCGATTCGGATGAACGAAGGCCAGGCGTCCGTTGTCGACGATCGCTGTATCGCTTGCGGAACTTGCGTCCGGGAATGTCCGCAACACGCCAAAGCGTACCGCAACGATCTGGAAACGGCGATTCAGCTTCTCCGCGGCGGGGAAAAGGTCGCCTGTTCGCTCGCCCCGTCGTTTGCCGGATATTTTCCCTCTTGGCAACGAAAACGGATTCCCTCTGTTTTGCGGCGGCTCGGTTTTTCTTACGTCGGCGAAACCGCGATCGGAGCGTATTTCGTGGCCCAGGCGACTTCGCTTTACATCAAAAAACACCGGAAAGAACCGAACATTTGCACGTCCTGCCCCGCCGTCGTCGAATACGTGCAAAAATATCAACCCGCTTGGGCGAGATACCTGGTTCCGGTCGTTTCCCCGATGGTCGCCCACGCCGCGCATATCCGAAGCAAGCTCGGGCCGAATGTCCGCGTCGTTTTCATCGGACCGTGTGTCGCCAAAAAAAGCGAAGGGGCGAAATATAACAGAACCCCCGGCCAAATCGACTGCGTTTTGACATTCGAGGAGTTCGCCGAGTGGATGAAGCAGGAAAACATCGAAGTGTCCGGCTGCGAAGAAAGCGATTTCGACGAACCGCCCCGAGGCCGGGCCCGGCTTTTCCCTCTGGAAGGAGGTTGCGTTCTGACCAGCGGATGGTCGCATGAAATGCTCGACCCCGACGTCCTATTAGTCAGCGGGTTCGACGGTATTTCCAAAGCGATCACTGAAGCGAAGCCCGGCGAAGTGATCGAACCGCTCTTTTGTCCCGCCGGTTGTGCCAGTGGTCCGGCGGCGGGCTATATGTCCGGGCATCCCGTCGGAAACTACGAAGCGCGGCACAATATCATCGAATACACGAAAGAGTCGGAAGCGACGCTCCCCAAATCGACCTTCGAAGAAGACATCCTCACGAAAGAAGACCTCGCGTTCATCGATTCGCTGACGGTCCGGTACGACTTGGCCAAGTCGCCGATCGTTCACAAGGAAATCTCCGAGGACGCGATCCGCCAAGTGCTTGAAAAGTCGGGCAAAGTGACGCCGGAGCAGATGCTCGATTGCGGCGGCTGCGGTTATTCGACTTGCCGCGAAAAAGCGATCGCCGTGATCGAGGGATTGGCGGAACAGGAAATGTGCATTCCGTACGTCAAGCGTTTGGCGGAGCAGCGGGTCGACAAGATTATTGAAACGAGCCCGAACGGCATCGTTGTTCTCGATGAACACCTGATTATTTTAAGCATGAATCCGGCGTTTCGTTCCTATTTCAAATGCTCCGGCGCGGTGTGCGGCAAACCGATTTCCTACCTGATCGACCCGGAGCCGTTCGAGAAACTCGCCGCTTCCGGTTCGACCGAAATCATGGATATCACGGTCGAGCACCCGAACTACCATCTGGTCTGCCATGAATACCTGTACGCATTGCCGCAAGAAAAGCAATACATCGGCATCTTCATGAACATCACCGGGATGCGGTCGAGCCAAACGAGCCTGGATCAACTCCGCGAGAGAACGGTCACCCAAGCCCGGGAGCTGCTCGAACAGCAGATTCAGATGGCCGAGACGATCGCAATGACGCTCGGCGAAAACGCCGCCCGGGCCGAGTCGCTTCTGGAAAACCTGATGGAACAGGCGAAAACGGAAGCGTGACGGCGTAAAGCCAATCAATTTTCGAGCACTTCCTTTTCGCGAATTTTCGCCAGTTCACTCGCTTCGTCCTCGAACCGTTTGGTCAGGTTCTGGATTTCCGTTTTCGTTTCATCGCGGCGGTCTTCGGAGAAGATTTTGTCCTTTTCCGAGTTGTCGGCCTGTTTGTTACCGTCGCGGCGGACGTTGCGAATCGCGACTTTCGAGTCTTCGCAAAGTTCCTTGATCCGCTTGACCATCGTTTGACGAACTTGTGTCGAAAGCGGCGGAATGTTGATCCGGACGACACGACCGTCGTTGTTCGGCGTGTATCCGAGGTCGGAGGCGACAATCGCTTTTTCGATATCCTTAAGCGTTCCGGCGTCGAACGGCCGAATCACGATTTGGCTCGGCTCCGGACAGGCGACTGTAGCGACCTGTTTGAGCGGACAGAAGGCCCCGTAAACTTCGACCTTGATCGAGGCGAAGAGTCCGGGGTTCGCGCGACCCGTTCGAATACCGGTCAGGTCCCGTTTCAGTTTTTCGACCGCTTTTTCCATTCGGTCTTCGACGTCCAAAAGAATTTCGTCTGCTTGCATGGGTATTTCCCTGTTGTTGGATGGTTTGGCGGCATATTTTACCATAGATTTTCAACAATTCGACCCGCCCAATCGAACGGCATTCAAAATTTTCGTTTTTTCCTTGCTTCCCGTGAAAATCTCGATAAAATTGAGTATCAACATCGACTATTTTGCCGCTGAACGCCGTTCGGCGCTTTACGAAAGGAGCAAATCATGGCAACCGTAACATTCAAGGGAACCCCGATCCGGGTCAACGGCGATTTGCCGACTGTCGGAAAACAGGCTCCCGATTTCCGTTTGGTGCAAACCGACCTTTC
>JAVBPO010000091.1:0-4340 GCA_031549565.1 Thermoguttaceae bacterium | reverse complement strand
GTTCGGACGTTACGTCGTCCGGGCGGTCGTCCGGGCCCATGCAGTCCGTCGATGTCCGCCGGACTGACCGACCACGTTTGGACGATCCGCGAGTGGCTCGCCTTCCCGGCTTGTCAATAATCACCGGTCACAAGGTATTTTTCCCGTTTTGACAATTTTCGGTTGATTTTGCGTTCCGTGCCATGAATTGATCTCCGTACAAACCGATTTTGAGGATTTTCGTCGGCGAAGGCTCGCCGCTCACTTTCGGTAGTACGCTGAAAACAAGGCTCTGGTCGTAAAATTATTCGACAACGCCTCTCGCAGTAATGATTGCTCATCCCCACGCAAAACTCGCTTCCGGCGGTCGGCCAACCTTACCGGGCAGGCTCATCCTGCAAGGTACCCAACGAAAGAATTGTACATATTGTCGTTACATGATTTTCTCCTTTCTCACGGCTTTACACTTGACGCACGGTTGAACAATCGCAGTGTATTCACTCCCGATCCATTTTCCCGACCCCTTTTCTCCTTCACTGGCATCGGTTTTGGACTTGACGATTTCGAGCAGGGCGGTACACTTTAGCACAGTTGAACTAAAGTGATTTTAACCCTTACGCCCATGCCGAACATCATCGAGGAAGTCCGGGAAGATCAGCCGGTCGAAAATGCAAAGCCGTTCACAATCAACGTTTCTTCGCGGGTTCAGCGACTTCCGCCGTATCTTTTCGCGGAGCTGAACAACCTCAAATACGCCAAGCGTCGCTCTGGAGACGATGTGATCGACCTCGGTATGGGAAGCCCTTCCGATCCCCCGAGTGATGTCGTGATCGATAAGCTGATCGAATCGGCCCGGGACCCGAAGCTGCACGGCTATTCCCACGCCAAAGGAATGCTCAAACTCCGCCGGGAAATCTGTCTGCGATACCAAAAGCGATTCGGAATCCCGCTCGATCCGGAAACCGAAGCGGTCGTCTGTCTCGGATCCAAAGAAGGATTTTCCCACATGTGTCTTGCCCTCTTGGGAGCCGGAGATACAGTGATCGTCCCCGCTCCGTCGTATCCGGCTCACATGTATGCCGTTGCACTGGCCGGAGCCAATGAACTGCTGTTCGACGTAACCGATCCGGAAAAACTGCTCTCAAACGTCGCGTACACCTGCGAACATCTTTACCCGAAACCGAAAGTGTTCGTCGTCAACTATCCGCATAACCCGACGGCAACGGTCGTCGAGAAGGAATTTTTCGTCGATGTCGTCAAACTCGCCAAGAAATACGGCTTCATGGTGATCAGCGACATGGCCTATGCCGACGTTTGTTTCGACGGATATCAAGCCCCGAGTTTCCTCGCAACGCCGGGCGCAATGGACGTCGGCGTCGAACTGAGCACGATGAGCAAAGGGTACAGTATGGCTGGCTGGCGCGTCGGTTTTTGCTGCGGCAACAGGGAAATGATCCGAGCGCTTTCGACGATCAAAAGTTATTATGATTACGGAACATTTGCCCCGGTCCAAATCGCGGCGATCGTCGCACTCCGGGACGGCGATCAAGCGGTCGTGGATCAGGCGAAAGTGTACCAAAAACGCCGCGACGTTCTCTGCGATGGTTTGGCCCGGCTCGGTTGGCCGGTGGTCCGTCCGAAAGCGTCGATGTTCGTTTGGCAACAAATCCCCAAACCGTGGTCGGATCAGATGAGTTCAATGGATTTCGCGATGAAATTGCTCAAAGAAGCGGATGTCGTCGTCAGTCCCGGGGCGGCGTTCGGTCCGGCAGGCGAAGGATTTTTAAGACTCGCCTTGGTGGAAAAGGAAGACCGCATTCGTCAGGCGATCCGTCAAATCGCCCGGGCTCTCGGGATCAAACAAACCGGCTGACTTGTTGTCTACAAGGACACGATTCCTTCGATTTCGACCAACAGCTCCGGACGGCAAACATCGGCGATCGTGAAAAGCATCGGCGTGTCCGGGCAGCGTCTCTGGCAGACTTCCCGGATCAATTCGTAATCGGCGATTCGTTTGACGTAAACTCTCGCGACCGCAAGGTCGCGCAGCTCGGGCGAGAAGCCGTCGATTCCGTGCTTTTGGAGATTAGAGCCTGAAATCAACGCGGCGATGTTGTCCAAGGTCAATTCCGTTTGTCCGACGGGATCGTTTTCGAAACGACTTTCGGAATCCGTGATACCGGCGGTTCCCGAAACGAAAATCTTCAGCGAATTTCCCAGTTTCATTCCCATGGCCCGGGCGAATTTCGGACTTTGCGGGCTATAAACGGATCCGTAATCAAAAGCCGGAGTTTGATTCGGATTTTCCAAGGGAACGGTAAGCACATCCGTTCGCGTCGTAGAAAACGCGACCGCCCCGACGACCAGGTCGACGTCGTCCGTACCGATGCCGGTACTAGCCGGATAAACAGTCGGGCCCTGGTAGTTTTCTGGAAGCGTTGCGGAAAGAAACTTCCGTCCGTCAAAAAAATCCGCCCTTGCCCGGTTCAGTTCCTTGTAACGCTGGGTGTCTTTTTCGGGAAGCACCAAAAGCCCTTGGTACAGCCAAGTTCGGACCAGTTGTTCCGGTTGAAAACCGTTTCGGTCGAGCAAATTTCCCAGAATCGTGAACGCACTGAAGGATCTCGCATAAGCGCCGATCGGCGGTTCTTCCGGAACGATATCGGCGAGGTAAATCCATCGGAAGTCCCCGTAGCGAAGCTGAGCCGCCTTGTCGGAAGTGCGGGAAATCTCAAAATTGGCGTCATCCGCAAGTCGTGGTCGGACAGCGAACAGTTCCAAAGCGATTTCGTGATCCCCGCACGGCTTTTGACGGACAAAAGTCGTTGCCGGAGCGTCGGGACCGTAGAAGTGCGAAAGAATTTTGCGAACGAGTTGTTTTTGTCCCGGATCGTTCAAAAAAATGGTTTGCGTGACGACGTGTCCGTTGAAACCTTCATTTTCCAGAACTTCGCGAATTTCGCTCAAGAGGGAAACGACTTGCCGCTCATAATCCGCAACGGATCGACCGTGTCCTTGGAATTCATTTTGGCAGGTGAAGTTCTCCGCCGGGATCACCGTCAAATACAGTTCACGAACTTCCGTTTGGTCCTGGATGCGATACGAGAGTAATGGCATAATGTCATTCATCAATTAAAGTCGTTCGATTTCGTCGTGGGAAAGTCCCGTGTAAGCCGTGATTTTTTCCGGGGATTCGCCGGCTTTTTTCATGTTGACCGCGATTTGCTGCATTCCTTGTTGCATTCCTTGTTGTATTCCCTGTTGTCTTCCCTCGTCATAGCCGATCGTATGGCCGATTTTTTGAGCTTCTTGTTTCGCGTATTCGACAATTTCCATATCCGTTGCGAAATCGAACATGCTTTTTTCGTAGGCGTCGTAAGCCTCGGGCGACAGATTGGCGATTTCCGCAACGTCGAACGCTCGCTCGAAAACCGGTTCTTGCATGATCTCAGGAATCACATCCATCGTCGGCAGATTTTTCAGAAAATACAACCATTTTTCAAAATGATTGTCCAATTGGTTCTGGGACTTGGTGAACAAGGGCATCTGGATGAACTTCATCGTGATGCCGTCGTAAAACACGTCGTTGTCCTGATCCTTGAACTGCACACTGTAGTACAGTTTTTTCGGTTCATCGTGATCGCGGGACTCAAACAGGTAATTCATGATCGCGACGACATAGATCGGGACGAATTTCATCTGTTTCCATTTCACGCCTCGTCGGACGCTTTCGCGGAAGGTCATGTAGGCGTAAAAAATCGAACGCTCCTTGAATGTCGGGATGCTCTCGTTTTGCATCTCGACAATGAATTCCTCCCCTTTCTCCGAAGTGCAGAAAATATCGTAGTAGGCCCCCCGACTCTCCTGGACGTCGCGCAGCTTTTCTCTGTCTTTAAACGTCAAGTCGGCGATCTGGTGCTTTTCAGGAAGCATCGTATTGAGAAAGTCAATCAAAAACTCCTTCGACGCTTCTTCGCCGAAAAGTTTCTTGAAACCGAAGTCGCTATAGGGATTAATAAATCGAGACATGATAATACCTGCCATTCCTGCAAATCTCGCCCGGGCCAAAAGACCTACGCCCGGATTATAGGCGGTTCCAGCGGGCGATGCAACACCGATGAATAAGAGGAGAACACCGGGTGCGCCCAAATTTGGTTGTAAATTTGGATAAAATGGGCGATAGACACTGAAAAATTGCGGTCTAATCTCCCCACTTGACATATTTGGACGGAAGCGGCTCCGCCGCGAGTCGGCTTTGGACGGGAATAGGTTGGTCATCCCGCACACTTCTTTGCTTTCATGCTCTTCGTGACGTATCCTTCATGAGTCAAGCCCGGTCACGTGGACCAAGGGCGCTTCCC
>JAVBPO010000164.1:0-11379 GCA_031549565.1 Thermoguttaceae bacterium | reverse complement strand
GAAAAGGCGACAATATCGCGACAGGATGCACGCAAGGTCCGTGTACAGGCATTACAGCAATCGAACCGGAAACACAATGGTACAGTTCAATCAACGGGATGAAGATTCGGTCGTCAGAGGCAGGGAGGCGTCGAGGAGGTGAGATGCCAGGTATTCGCACGCAATACTGAAACAGTAAACAATTAACAAGACATATATTACTGACACGATAAGGTACTACTTAGATGGTCGCTGCCGACCTACACTAAGTACCATCCTAATACGAGGTAGTGTTGTCCCTGAGGTTATGCCGGATATTGATGTCGACAGAAAGCGTGAACGTGAACGCGAACGGCGTCGTTTACAGACTTTCGATTCACAGAACATCGGACCGCCGCCACGCCGCAAGAACGCCGTCCGGTACAAAAAGGCTTGTGAATCGTTCCGCTTATTTTGCGAGACTTACTTGCGAGACAAAAAGGATCCGGATTCGCTTTTTGCATTGGACTGGAGCCCGGACCACCTGAAAGTCATCGAAAAGGTTGAGCAAGCGGTTAACGGGTCGCTCCGTTTTGCGTTGGCCATGCCGCGAGGAAGCGGGAAGACGTCGCTTTTTCTCGCCGGACTTCTTTGGGCGATCCTTACCGGTCGAAGAAGTTTTGGCGTGCTCATTGCATCAACGGGTCATAAAGCGCTTGACATCCTTAAGCGGATTAAAAAAGTTCTTCGGTTCAACCAAAAGCTGATCGATGATTTTTCGCCGGAGCTGCATGGTATCGTCAAACTTAACAATGAATCCCGTCGATGCGCCGGACAAAATATCGACGGGGTCTCAACGGGGATCGAATGGCTTTCAGACCGAATAGTCTTTCCGCTCTGCCCCGGATCAAAGGCATCCTGTGCCGTTCTTACCGTTAACGGTATCGAGGGGGCGATTGAGGGACAGTTGCACATCACGGTCGACGGTCGGGCGCTTCGCCCCGATATCGTTCTTGCCGACGATCCACAAACCCGAAAGTCGGCAAGAAGTGTCGTTCAGTCGGCGACACGGCTGGAAGTCTTGAACGCCTCTGTTGCCGGACTCGGCGGCCCGAGAAAAGGCGTGTCGATTCTTCTGGCCGGGACGAAAATGCGGCAAAACGACCTGGTCGATCAAATCCTCGACAAGAAAAAATACCCAGATTGGGGCGGTGAGGTTTACAAGGCCGTTACCGGGTGGCCGAAAAACATGATCCTTTGGGATCGATACCGCAGTCATTGCCTGGAACACGGTTATAAAAAAGGGCTGGAATTCTACAGAAGCCACCGCCGGGAAATGGATGAAGGAGGAGAGGTCTATTGGCCCGAGCGGTACCACCCGGAAGAGTTTGAAGTGTCCGGTATTCAGCACTTCATGAATTTGCTCTACAAGGATCGGGTGGTTTTTTGGTCGGAATATCAAAACGACCCGCACTCCGAAGGAGCATACCTGTTTCACATGCCGGAACGGAGTCACGTGGAAAGTCTTTGCGTTTCGACATTGTCGGGAATTGCTCAAAATTCCGCCATGAACATCGTCGCCCACATCGATATTCATGAAAACATTTTGTTCTACACGGTTTCGGCGATTTCCCGCGATTTCACGATCAGAAAGATCGAGCACGGCACTTATCCGAACCAGGAACGATTGGTTTTTACTGAATCCGACTGCCCGAATCCGCTATCAGGAAAAGACAAAGACGTTCGGATTTACAACGGGATTGTCGAGCTTCTCAATTATCTCCATCGGAAAAAATGGACGACGGAAGAGGGGAGAATTCGTGGCACGAATCTTGTTTCCATTGACGAGAAATGGAACCAAAAAGTTGTTCATGATGTCGCCAAGGATTATCCGGTCCGAGGATTTGTTTACCCGTACTATGGGATAGGGGTCACGCCCAGCAAAAAACCGATTGCGGAATACCAGCGGCGAAAGGACGTGAATAACCGGGAAAGTTTCGTTGGAAGCATGTGTTACGAGAACGTCGAACTGACATTCAAGGACGGGCCGGCCAGGATCGGAGCCGACGTGAATATTATAAAAACGTGGCTCCACAATCGTCTGAAAGTCTCCTTGGGGTATTCCGGGAGCGTTTCATTTAACGGCGGAGACGGAAGGTATTCATCATTGGATCATAATCGGTTTTTTATTGACCACTTGTTTTCCGAAAAACCCTTTTTGAAGGAAGACAAGATTTCCGGTCGTGAAAAAATCATGTGGGAAAATTCCGACCGTAATCAGAATCACTGGCTTGATTGCTTGTGCGCCAACATCGCAGTCGGCGAATTGCTTGGAGCAAAACTGGGGTTTCTGCTTCATAATGAAATCAATCCAGCCGGCAGCACGTCCGCACGTCGCGCAACTAGAAAGCGTGGATTCAAAAAGGTTGTTGTTTAATGAAAAACGTGAATCGGGAAACAGTGCCGAGAGTGCCGTTCGGGAGCCCGTGTCCGAGATGCGGCTGTACGTCGCACACCCCTTATGAGGGGAAACGGAGCGTTCCTATTGGCGGAAAATGCAAAAAAACTCGTCGTTATTTTGTGACACGTTACGCCAGCTGCCGACGTTGCAAAAAAAGGCGATGTGAGTTTCGCACTGAAATTCCCGAGTGATTCTGGAATTCTTTTTTCAAATGTTCGTAAAACGAACATTTGCACTTGGTATTTTTTGAACTCGCGTGTAATCTGGAAGCAAATACGTGGAGCCACTCTGTGAAAAAATGTCGGACAATAACGCAAATCAAATACAGCCGGAACGGGATGATTCCAGGGCGATCAAGACGGTTGTCCGCGACGGCGAAACCGTAACGACGCACGGCTTGCGGGACCAGAGGGACGACGAAAACGCGGAGCAACGCAAAGAAGCGTTTCGTACGGGACGGCTACAGCGGTTTACACAATTCAATTTCAGCAATGGATAAATCCCTTTACTCACGATCGATCGTGATGCCGAGTGGAACGTTTGACGAATCGCGGAAGCCGACCGTCGAGCGACCGCACTTGAAAAAGGATTCCTTTGCCGGAAGCGAACAATCGTCCAATCGCGGTATCAAAATGATCGATACCCGACCGGACCATATCGTTTTGAGTAAAACGAAACGGTCCACGATGAATTCCGCGATCAACGACATGGCCCGGAATCATTCGTTGACGCGATGGGCCGTCCGTCAAGATCAAAGCTGGATCGCGGACTGCAAGTTCGAACCGAATACGGGAAATGACGAGGTGGATAAACAGTTGGATGAAATCGTTTCCGAATTGCAAAACCCGGAGGTATTCGACTTGTCCGCGCGACACGGTATTCATTCGTTTGCCCGTTTAATTCAAGCCGGACGGACGCTTTTCGGGGATGCGTTGATTTTAAAGTGCAGGGACATGCCGGGCGGTCGTGTCAAAATTTTCAATTACGATCGAATCGATCACCCGTCCCCGCCAAGCGATCAGTGGCAACAAGGGCTTGAATTGGAACCGCATACCGACCGGGTTTTGCGTTATGCAATTCGTCAGCGTAACGTCAAAACGGGGAAAGCAGGTGACCTGTGGAAGGTCGTCGATGCAAAAGACGCGATCCTTCACGGATACTTTGAGTTTGATTCGGAATCGGTTCGCGGAACCTCACCACTGGCCCCGGTCGTGGACACCACCATTGATTTGTTCGACACGGTGACAGCGGCGACGGCAAAGGTCAAATTGGGGCAGATCATTGGACTGTACACGAAACGCAAAGCTCCGGACAGTCTGCCCGGTATACAGTACGACGAAGAAGGCAATCCGATCAACGTCGGCGATGAGGCGGGGAAAAAATCCGAGGATTATGAGTGGGACATCAAGTCGAATCGCGGTGTTTTTCATTTGGAAATGGACCATGAAGATTCGGCGGAAATCCTTGAATCGAAAACCCCCTCCGAGGAAACGATGAGCCTCATTGCGTACTTGTGTCGTGAAACATTGAAGGCGCTCGATATCCCCTATTGTTGGTGGGACGGAGAGTCACAAAATTTTTACGGCTCCATCGGCGAAACGAACCTCTACCGAAAGGCGTGTGAGCACAAACGAAAGTCGCATCGTGAGACCATTCGGGAAATCATCCGGTTTTTCCTGATGATGAGGATTATCGAAGGACGGTTGCGACTGCCGCAAGGCTGGACGATTGATGATTGCAAATTCAAGATTATTCCCGACGGCGTGGCTTGGTTCAAGCCGAGCGAAGAAGTCACCGCGTCGGCACTCGCGATTTATTTCGGACTGTCCAATCCTTACGACGAATGCGAAAAAATCAATACGAATTTCGATAGAAACATCGAAAAAACCAAGGCGGCCATGGCGAAGGCATTTGAATGTGGAATGCTACTGCAATTCGGAACGCCGCCGCAAAACCCGATCAGTGTGACGTCGAGCACGGAATACGCGAAAGAGACGCCGGAAAAAGCCAAGCGATCCAATGGCAAAACATCGAATCGAAAAACTACTGGAAAAGCAAAACGGTAGGCTGACCGACCGTTGCGGTCTCGTCGAAGACGTGCTGGCCGACGCCGTTATCAGCGACGACGGCGTTGTGGAAACGCCGGTTCGATTGAAAGTCCGTACCGGCGACTGGTTGGATCATTGGTGGTTGGGGCGAATCATCACGGATTTCGACGGAATGGTTTGGCACAAAGAAACGCTTGTGCTCGACTGGAATCACGACGCGAACGAAGAAATCGGCGTGATCGAAACCAGGGATCATTCCAAGGGGGACTTATATTGCGATGCGAAATTCATCTCCCGCGACAAATCCGACAGGGCGGCGAAAATCGTCGATTTAGCCCGTCATCAAATGCCCTATGAGGTGTCGATGACTTGGGGGAATCCTCAAAACGGCAAGATGGAATTCGAGGACCTCGGAAAAAACGACACCGCGAAAGTCAACGGAAAGACGGTCCACGGACCCGGGACAATTATTCGGAAATGGGGAATGTACGGCGCGGCGGTCTGTCCGCACGGCGTTGATTCATCCACGACGACAACCATTTTAGATAGCGAAAGGCCGAAACCAATGGAAAAAGACCTTCAAAAATTTATCGACGCATTCGGACAAGATCAGGCGGTCAAGTACTTTGTTGATGCCGAGATCACCTCCTTTGAAGATGCCGAAAAGGAACACGAAAAATTCCTTGTCGCCCAGCAAAAAGAGCAACTGGCGACGTTGGTTGCCGATCAGGAAAAGGCTCAAAACGAAATCAAAGCATTAACCGAAGACCGTGACAAGTTGAAATCCGAGTACGAAAAATTGAAGACGGAATTCGACAAGATCAAGGACGCCGAAAAGGCTTGGTTGGAAGACAAAAAGAAACTCGAATCCGAAGTCACTTCCTACAAGGCCGCTTTGCCGGGCGTAGTTGTTTCCGATAACAAAAAAGATTCGTCCGACCGAAAAGACTCGCACTCCAAGACGGGGGCGAAGGGAACGTTTCGCGATGCGTTAAAGGGATTTTTCGGAGCGTAAGTTTTGCAACAGACACCATACTTACAGTTTATCATTTCAGGAAAGGACAAACTATGCCGCTAAACGTTGCTTTAACCGATGTTGTCAAATTCGATGGATTCGACGGAGGACAGGAACTCCTGGACGAATGTATGGAATCGTGTCCGACCGTGTCCGGGTACGATGTGATTTACAATCGACAGGTTCCGATTGCCGTGGAAGAAACGGACGAGGATGTTATCAAGTCCATGGTTCGAACGGGATTGCCGAAAATACAGCCATTTCGTATCGCCAACAAGGGCGTCAAGCCCGGTAAGGGGGAATACGAAAAACGCCTTATTGAGTTGGCGACCTGTTCCTCGTTGTGGCAGTGCGACAAGTCGATTATCGACAAGAACAAGAGTCGCGGCGCCCGATACATGGAGGAAGAGGGGAAAGGAATCATCCGCGCGAATATCATTTCACTGGAAAAGCAATTCTTTTACGGACGCAGAACCGACCACGGAGGAACCGATATCGGATTCCAAGGTCTTCACGATTTCTGTGATCCGAAACGAGTTCACGACGCCGGAGGAACCGGAGCCAGCCTGGCTTCAATCTGGTTCGTGTTCTGGGGGCTCGGCAACGGCGTGTCGTGGGTCTACGGCAGGAACGGTTCGATTACGCTTTCGGATCCGGAATTGGAAACCGTGTACGACGAGGATGGAGGCCAGTTCAAGGCGTACAAACAGTTCATGGAGTTCTATCCCGCCGTGAAAATGATGCATAAGGACGCCGTTTACCGGATTGCCAATATCGACGTATCGACGGCGAACCAAGGCACGATCAATCGAACGATCCTTGATGATGTTACGATGCGGCGCGCTCTGATGTCGTTTCACAGTTCCATGCGCCCAAAAGCGATCTACATGCCCCGGCAATGCGGGCTGCTTCTGGCGGCAAGTCGCAATACGGTCTCCATCGCCAACGCCAAAGGCACGGGAGCGATCATCGGCGTCGATCCGCCGCCGCCGGACAATTTCGACGGAATCCCGATCGTCTATTGCGATCAGCTTTTGACGAACGAGCCGCGATATCTCGCATCGTAAACGAGACCGTTCCGTTATATACCAACCTCAATATTTCACAGCCATAAATCCAATGTCTGAATTTTCCTACTCGCAAAAAGACGCGCTTTTACAGAAAAAGACCGCCTTCCCCACGGCAGCGGCAACGCCGGTCTATACGGAAGCGATTGACCTCGGAGAGTTGACCCGACGCGGAGCTCGGATCGACCCGGTGGAGTTGCTGTTGACGTCACCGACCATGACGGCGGCAAATCTGGCTGCGTCGAACTCGCTGTCTTACACGCTGGAGTTTTCCAACGACAAAACATTCCAGGCTGCGAACGTGCAAACAATTACGGTGAATGACTGGAAGCAAACCGGCACCGCGTCCGGATGCGCTTCGCTACTGAAACGCTTTCGACCGGCAACGGACTCGCCGCAATACGCTCGCGTCAAATGTGTTTTGGCCGGAACGACGGCAAGTCTTTCCGGATTGAGCTTTGTTTTTGAAGCTGTTATTTAATGACGGTACCGCGAGATAAAACAAAGTGGATTAAGCGGCTCTTGTCGGCGCGTCGATACTCTTATCGAGAAATCGCCTCGCTGACGGGCGTGAGCCGTACCACCGTTTCGCGAATCGCAAAGGCAAAGACAAAAGAGAGACGCAGCCAAAAACCGGAGCCTGTGAATATTGACAATGCCGAATCCGGCTTGTGTTTGTTGAAACAACATCAAACACGATATGAAGAAATATTGGAATGGCGTCTCGCCGCACAAAAGGGAGATTTTTCCGGTCTCTCGAAAAACCACCCTCTGGCCCGCCTTTATTGTAAGTAAAACCATGTACAACACCTTCCTCGCCAGTATCACTAGCCTCGGATCCATGTGGAGCGTTATCCGGAATTTTCCGACGCTGCTCGCGTTGCGGTCGCATATCCGAAAATATCCCGGGCTCGCCGATACGGACGTGCTTCGAGAGTGGATTCGCATCCTACTCGGTTACGGGCAGACGCTGGCACTGCTCACCGCGACGAAAATCGACGACATGGTGGTCTCGACCGCGTTGAGCATCATCAACGACGACAAGGCCTGGGCGGCGATCTGCAAAGTGATTCCGGCCAAAGTCGCCGAATGCGGTGTCATTCCGATCGATTGCATGGCCGTGAACCGGGCCGTTGCGGTCGCGTCCGAAAATAAGGCCGAAAATCCCGTTGTGATTTTCAACGCCATCGCTTTGATCATCCAGTTGATCAGTCTTTTCAAGAAGTAAAATGCCGAACTCCAACGAATACAAAGAACTGCGGGCCGAGTTCGACGAACTCAAGGCGATGTTCGCCCGGTCGCTCAACCGGAAGTCGTTTTCACGCAAGGCCTACGAACTCGGGAAAACCCTGTTCTGGAATTGGTCGTTTGTGCTCGGCCTGATTCTCGGCGTCACGGTGATTCACCCTTTTGTCGCGGGGGAGTCGGGCCTGTCGTTTCGGCTCCCCCGTTCGATCCAAACGACAATCCAAAGGTTGACGTCATTACTGAATCCGTGGGGGCTGAAGAGCCTCGTACCGCAGGGCCAGTCGGAGAAATGCCAAAACCTCCTGGACCGGCTTCGAGCGGTAAGCCAAAACCTGAAGAGCGAAAAGTACAACGGCCTGCTTGCAGCCAGGGCGGATGCGATCAAATGCGCCGCCCCGCTGTACGGATCCCCCGATTGGGATTCCTTCGTTGAGGAGTTCGACGCCCGCGTCAACGGTTGTGACACCTTGACGGAATTGCAAACAAAACTCGACGGCATGATCGAGGAGTTGAAATGAATAAAACGTGGACACCTGAAATCCAGAACGGCGTTTGCATCAACGGTTGTCTTCCGGCGACCGACGACGCGCTCGAATTGTGCGACGCCCTCCAAGCGGCGGCCCCGTCGTATTCGACCGTTTGGGAAGTGGGCGACATGCCGATTTTCTCCTGGGACGCCACGTTCGAACGGTACATCGACGAACAATGCAAGCTCCACGATGAAATCCGGGGTGGCCGAAAACAGTGTGTCCTCCCGTGGGTCGTCCTCGAACATCTTCCGGATCACCGCTGCAAATCGCGGCGTTTCGCGTTTTCACAAAAAAACAGGCCGTCCTGCATGGGGCACGGAGACGAGTTTGCGTTTCGTGGTGCCGTCTTGACCTCCATCGCGGTCGGGATGCCGTTCATTTACGATCCGTGCAACCCGATCGTGACGTGGTACATCTCCAAAGGGGAATCGACACGCGGCGGGCAGAACGTCGTGACGATGGCGAAGTTCGCCAACGAATTCGGGCATTTTCCGGAATCGCTGGTCGGGCCGGACAATATCAACGTCCCGAATTACAGGCCTCACATGGCCGCGGCGAAGCTGCATCAAACGGCGTTGGCGTTCCTGCCGGGGAGCAAGAACACGCTGGCCGATCAGATCATCCAATGCTGTCGTGCCGGTCTTGGCGTCGCGCTCGGAAACAGTACCGCCGTCAGCGGTTCGGCGATGGACAAGAACGGCGTCAAGATTGCGGTCCTGCGAGGGTCGTGGGCTCATGCGACCAGCTTCGTCGGGTACCGCGTCGTCAACGGAACGGAATACGTCGGTTGGATCAATTCGCACGGAAGGATTTACGGCACGTCCGACGAAGGCGAGCCCGCCGATATGTGCTGGATGGATCGGGCGACGCTGGAACGGTTCGTCTTGACCGCCACGATCTACGGTCAACCGTATGTGGTGCTACCGGAAACGACGACGATCAAGGAAACCGAACGGGTTCGCGTCCCGTTCCCGGCCAACTGGAGGGCGTAATGAGAAATGCAATCGTATTCGGTGCCATGGGCGTATGTTCACTATTCGCTCAAATTACTCCGACAAGTTTTGAAAACATCACCGCGACATCGGCCTTGATCGGCCTTTGCTGGTATCAGGCGGTCTGTCACCGGAAGGCTCTTGAAAAACTCAACCAGGAAGCCAGCAGCGTTAAATGGGAAGTCAAGGCTCTTCGGGAGGAGATGAGCAAGTCCGGTCACGCCCAAGAAGCAACGGTCGCCATCAAAACTGATCCTAAAATCGACACCACTCCAACCAAAATATTTTAGCCATGCCCCTGAACGAATTCGCCGAACCGGAACCGCTGAATGAAACCGATTTCGAGTTGTCGCCGATCGAGAAGCAGAATCGATTCGGCCAGAAATATAAAAAGGTCTCGGACATCGGGACCGGGTTTTTCAGCAATATCGCGATCCGGACCAACCGGCCCATGACGCCGGAAGAGTACTGGGAGCTTTCCGAGTCCGTCAAGACCAAGCTGGCCGATCTGGAGCCGGAACTGGAAATCACGTTCGGGGACTACATTCCCGAAGCCGAGGGGCATCAATGCGATTTGCACATGACGACCCATCTGCGGCTTGAACCGCGTCCCGTCCCGCCGCCCGTGGTCGAACCCGATCCGGAAATCGAGCCGGAGTCTGACACCGAACCTGACACCGAACCCGTCCAGTAATGGCCACGTACTACTACGTCGCAAGCGCCGCTTCCAAGTTCCGCGATCCCGTGTGGTCCACCGTATCCGGTGGTGCCGCCGGGGCCGTCGTGCCCGGGGCCGGTGATATCGCCGTGTACGATCGCGGATCCGCCGATTGCGTCATCGATCAGCCCGTGACCGTCGATAAGATCGCGACCATCGGCTACAACGGCGATCTGGTTACGGCGGCGTCACTCGATTGCAACCGCCTCGAATGGGCCGGAAAACGCCTGCTCCTGGGCGGGAGTCGCGTCGGCGCCTTGGTGATGCCGCGGACCAATTCCGCCGGGTCCAAAATCGTCTTCGACCGAAGGCCCGGCGAGTCGTGGGCACCGCAAAGCCTTCAGCGCACCGCGAAATCCGGATATGCCCATACATTTCGGTGGAGCCCCTTTTCCGGCGCAACTTCGTATGAAGCTCAGTACACCAACACTGACGGTGGTTCCTGGTGTCTCGTCGAAGGAACAGGAACAGCCGCAACGTCTCTCACGGGTTCATGGTCTGCCTCGCCGACCAAGGTGGACGCGTCCACGTTTGTCGTGACGCCTGACGCATCGTCGTTCGTGATCGCGTGGGAGGCGATCCCGGGGGCGACGAGCTACATGATCCAAAGAAGCTTAAACGGCGGAAAGACCTGGAGTTACCTCGAAAGTACCAGCAAGGCGAGTCAGACGTTCACGCAGGCGTCAGACAGCTCGGACTATTATTACCGCATGGCGGCGGTGATCGGAGGCGTCACGCAGGAATACAGCGAATACGTTATGGGTCGGTCGGCTGGGGCCGTCCTGTTGCGAGGCGCACTTCCTACGCCTGTCGCGACGTATCGATTGCGGGTCCGTGCAACCGTGTCCGGTGGAACGACGGCCTGGAGTGATTCCATCCCGTTCGACCGTGACGCCGCCGACTTCACGACGCCGTTCGTCGAAACGCCCGAACAGCCGGTCCGGCTCGATGCGCTGACCTATCTGTCCGGCTCGAATGCCATTACGCTTCACAATGACGCCGACGTACGTTTGACGGGCGATCTGACGATCACGTCGGTCAATCCGGTGTCCTACACGACGGGCGTCAACGGCAGTATCACGCTCGACGGGACGCAGGACCAGGCGATCCAGGCGGGTTCGCTCGACCTGACGTTTAGGCTGAACAAGCCCGCCGGGAAGGTGACGTACGCCGGGACCGCCGGAAAAATCCAGTCGGACCTGTTGCGTGACGCCGCGAAAGTCGACCCGCGAACGGCGACGTTGCTGGACGTCGTGGTGTCGCCCAGCGGCTTGCTCGGGATCACGGGCGACGTGGCCGCACGGAGCTTCACGAACTCCGGCACGGTCTCGATCGCAAGCGG
>JAVBPO010000118.1:0-9276 GCA_031549565.1 Thermoguttaceae bacterium | reverse complement strand
CACCCTGACCCTCTCCCCCGAAATACCGGGGGAGAGGGGACCATCTTTTCAGATCGAAATTCCTCAGTCTTTGTGTGCCTTTTACCCATTTTACCGCCTTCTCTCAGAGCCCTCCATGAATTACGAGCTTCTCGATTTCGGTGAAGGTCGCAAACTGGAACGCTTGGGCGGGTTTCTTTTGGAACGTCCTTCTCCGGCTGCCGAAGGGTTCGCGATTCGCAAGCCGGAACTTTGGAAATCGGTTGACGCGAAATTCGTTCCGGACCGACAGGGGGCGGAGCGGGGCCGTTGGGTGTTTTTCCACGCAAATCTTTCAGCCGAAACGGTTTGGCCGGTTTCTTTTCCGCCGATTACGCTGGAATTGAAATGCTCGCCGTTCGGACATCTCGGCGTTTTTCCGGAGCAGCAAATCAACTGGCAACGGATCGCCGAACTCGTTTCCCGAGCCGCGAAACGGGAAGAGCCGCCCAAAATCCTGAACTTGTTCGCCTACACCGGCGGAAGTACTCTTGCGGCAGCCTCGGCGGGCGCACAAGTCGTCCATATCGATTCGGCGAAGAACCTGCTCGCCCGGGCACGGAGGAATGCCGAGATTTCCGGCCTGTCCGACGCCCCGATCCGCTGGATTGCCGAGGACGCCGTGCGGTTCGTTCATCGGGAACTGAAACGAAACCGGAAATACGACGGAATCATCCTCGATCCGCCGAGTTACGGGCATGGAGGGAGGGGGGATGTTTGGCAAATCGACCGCGATCTGCCGGAGCTTGTCAAAAGCTGCTTCGATTTGCTTGACGAAAAGCCGCTCTTTTTGCTCTTAACGTGTCATACGCCGCTTTTCGACGAAAAAAATCTGGCCGCCTTGGTCCGTCGAAAAGGTTTCACCGCGTCCCCGTTCACCATGGAAATCACGGCGTCCACCGGAGCAAAACTTCCCGCCGGTCACGGCGTCGTCGCGGTTCCCGACGATCTTGAATAAACCGTCGGGTGTGGTAATTTAGTCGGCAGACGGCTGACAGGAGGTGTTTGATAATTGAATACTTAAATACCGTAAAAGTTAGAGCTTTGTCATGCTGAGTGAAACGAAGCATCTGGCCTCCGAACAAATACGTTCTGGTTTTTCGAGAGCGTTACCTTCGTGAAACCAGATTCTTCGGGGTGCCTCAGAATGACAGTAGGTCGACATTTTCAGGATTGAATTTTCAAACACCCCCTGGCTACCGACTACCGACTACTACAACTCACCATGCGCATTATCGTAATGGGCACCGGCGGGTTCGCGGTTCCTTCGCTCAAGCGGTTGATCGAAGCGGACCATGAGATTCTCGCCGTGGTCACAATGCCGATCCGCTCCCACCGGGGCCAAAAAACGCCTCTCACGCCGATGAGAGCCGCGGCGATGGAGTACGATCTGCCCATTTACGATCCGGAAAACGTCAATACTCAGGAATCGGCGGATCTTCTCTATCTTCTTGCGGCGGACTTGTTGTTCGTTTGCGATTACGGTCGGATTCTATCTTCGATGGTCCTGAAAACGGCCCGAATGGGCGGGTTGAATCTGCATGGATCGCTGCTTCCGAGATATCGGGGAGCCGCGCCGATCAATCGTGCGATTCTCAGCGGCGACAAGTTTACCGGGATCAGTATCATTCACATGATTCCCGCCGTCGACGCCGGACCGGTCGTCGCCAAGAGCCCGGAGATTTCCATTGATCCCGACGAAAACGCGATCAGCGTCGAGCATCGCCTTTCGGAAATCGGATCATGGTACGTCGTTCAGACGATCCGGCAGATGGAAACCGGTCGCCTTCCCGCTTACCCCCAACGGGCGGAAGACATCACCAAAGCCCCGAAATTGAAGAAGGAAGAAGCGATTCTCGACTGGAACGCCGACGCTTCCGCAATCCACAACCATGTCCGTGCTCTGGTCGCTTGGCCGAAGTCGTGTACGCATTGGAAGAGAAAGAGCAATGAAGATCCGATCCGATTGATTCTCGGCGAAACCCGTTTATTGACGGAAAACCCGTTGCTGCCGACCGATCCGCTTCCACCGACGCCGATTCTGCCGGGAACCGTCGTCAAAGCGCACGACGACCAACTGATCGTCGCGGCCGGAAAGCATTGGATACGAATCGTCAAAATTCAGTACCCCGGCAAAGCGATGATCGACGCCGCGGGATTCATCAACGGTTATCGCATCCGGGTCGGCGACCGGTTTGAATAGTGTGTGTCTCTCTCCGATCAACAAAGGAGTCTCCGTGAAAGACCACATCCTCGATTTGCGGAAGGTTCCCACGGCGGTTTTGGAACTTCCGGAATTCGCCGCCGCGATCTGTTCGCTCAAGGCCGGCCGCTCCGTTTCGCTCGACGGTGTGCAGGGAAGCTCGTGCGCTCTTTTGGTCGCGGCTCTTGCCGAAGCGTTTCCCGAACGACCGATCTGCCTCGTGATACCGCAAAGCGACCGGATCGACAAAACGGCGGACGATCTCGCTCTTTTCACGACGGCGGACATCGAGACATTTCCCGCCCTGGAAAACCTACGTTATATCGATTCGCAAACGCCCCGGGAAGACGACGAACTCTCCCCCTCCGCCGTCCTCGCCCACGCCGACGATTTATTCGGCTCCAGAATACGAGTGTTGAAAAGGCGTCAGGCATCAGACGGCAGAAAGCAGAAAGAGAAAAAAAATCTGCCGTCTGCCGTCTGCCGTCCGCCGTCTCTCCTCACTACCTCCATCTCCGCGATTCTCCAGCCCGTTCCCGATCCTCAAATGCTTCGGGACCGGACCTGTTTGCTCAAGGCCGGCGAAGAATTTCCGCAACAGCAGTTGATCCGTCAACTCCTCGACGGGGAGTATCACTCGACGCCCGGCGTCGATTTGCCCGGCGAATACGCCGTGCGCGGAAGTCTGATTGATGTGTTCGCGCCGGATTGGGACAAGCCGGTTCGGATCGAATTTTTCGGCGACGAAATCGAATCGATCCGGACGTTCGATATCGCGACGCAGCGGTCCGTGAAATCACTCACGCAAATCGACCTGTCTCGGGTTCGGGCCGACGAAATCTTTTCCTCGCAACTGGCCGATTATCTGCCGCAGGACACCATTGTCGTACTCCTGGGGCCTCAGGAACTCGAATCGCAAGGGCGAATCTATCGGGAACGGTTCGAATCGAGTCCGCTGCTGAAAACGTCGGACGTGCTCAAGCGACTTTTGAAATTTCAAACGGTAAGTTTGTCCAACCTCGCCCAAGGATATCTGGACGACGTCTACCATTTGCCGATCCAATCGGTCGAGCGGCTGCACGGCGATCTGCCGACGGTTCGGAGCGTGTTGGACGAGACCGAAGGAACGATCGCAATCGTCTGCCCGACCGAAGCGGAAATCACGCGACTGCTCGAAACATTTGCCGAAACGAAACCGAAGCGGGAAAACCGGTTACGTTTCGCGGTCGGGAATTTGTCACAAGGATTTTGTATACGAGAGGACAGACAACAGACGACAGACGACAGGGGGGACTCAAATGGCAAACCTTTCTCAAGGCCGGTAATTCGTAATTTGGAATTTGGAATTTCTTTCCTGTCCTCTGTCCTCTGTCCTCTGTCCTCTTCTTTGATTCTCATCGGCAGCGCCCAGTTGTTCGACCGGCATGAAATTCGTCGCACGCGGCGGCGTCAGCTCGGGCAGGTGATCGATTCGTTTACCGAACTGAAACCCGGCGATCTGGTCGTTCACGTGGCGCACGGAATCGGACGCTTTCGCGGACTGGAAGTGATCTCCAAGGGGCAGCAGGAGGAAGAGCATCTCAAACTCGAATTCGCCGACGACGCGACTCTTTACGTTCCCGTTTCGAAAATCGCGATGGTCCAGAAGTACGTCGGCGGGACAAAATCGAAACCGATCCTCGCCAAACTCGGCGGCCGGCTTTGGAGCAAACACAAAAAAGCGGTCCAGGACGCCGTGTTCGATCTCGCCGTCGAGATGATCGATCTCCAGGCCGCGAGGTCGACCTTCCCCGGAATCGCGTATCCGGACGACACCGATTGGCAATTTGAGTTTGACGCCGCGTTTCCGTACAATGAAACCGAGGACCAGCTCGCCGCGATCGAAGCGATCAAAGGGGACATGCGGCTGTCCCGCCCGATGGACCGACTCATCTGCGGCGACGTCGGGTTCGGCAAGACGGAACTCGCGATGCGGGCGGCGTTTAAAGCGGTTGATGCCGGATACCAGGTCGCCGTGCTCGTCCCGACGACGATCCTCGCCGAACAGCATTATCGCACGTTTTCCGACCGGATGCGGGAGTTCCCGTTCACGATCGCCGCCTTGTCCCGATTCCAGTCGAAAAAAGAACAGGCGAGAATCGTCGAGGAACTCGCCCTGGGAACGATCGACGTCGTGATCGGGACCCACCGCGTGGTGTCGAAAGACGTACGGTTCCATAACCTCGGCTTGGTCGTGATCGACGAAGAGCAACGTTTCGGCGTCGATCACAAGGAACGGCTCAAGAAACTGCGGCAAACGGTCGATATTCTCACGCTCACCGCGACCCCGATTCCGCGGACGCTCCATTTTTCGCTCGTCGGACTTCGGGACATTTCCAACCTCGAAACCCCGCCGGAAGACCGTATGGCCGTCGAGACCCGGCTGGTCCGGTTCGACGAAAATCTCATTCGCTCCGCGATTGTCCGCGAGCTCGGACGCGGCGGCCAGGTGTTTTTCGTGCATAATCGCGTCATGGACATCGAAGAGACGGCGGAAAAACTGCACAAAATCGTTCCGGAAGCGAAAATCGGAATCGGACACGCCCAGATGCACGAAGACGATTTGGAAGCGGTGATGCGCGAATTCGTCAACCATGAATTCGACGTGCTCGTTTGCACGACGATCATCGAGAGCGGGCTGGACATTCCGAACGCGAACACGATTTTCATCGACCGTTCGGACATGTACGGATTGGCTGATTTGCACCAACTTCGCGGCCGGGTCGGGCGTTACAAAAACCAGGCGTACTGTTATTTGCTGCTCGACGCGAACCAACCGCTCACGCCGATCGCGGCCAAGCGGCTCCGGGCGATCGAGGAATTTTCTCACCTCGGCGCCGGATTCAATCTGGCGATGCGCGACTTGGAAATTCGCGGGGCTGGCAACATTCTCGGAACACAGCAGAGCGGACACATCGCGACCGTCGGGTACGAAATGTACTGCCAGTTTCTCGAAGGAGCGGTCCGCACGCTCAAGCAGATGCCGCAACGGGAACAGATCCAAGTCGAAATCGATCTGCCGGGGCGTGCGCTGATTCCAAAATCGTACGTTCCGAACCAGCGGATGAAGATCGACCTGTACCGCCGGATCACGCGAATTACGAACGATAAAGAACTGGACGATATTCGGGGCGAAATGCTCGACCGTTTCGGCAAACCGCCCCGGGAAGTGAAGCGGCTTTTGATTTTGGCGCAAATTCGCGCCGCGGCGCATCGGTATCGGATTCGCTCGATCCATCTCGAAACGGAATTCCTCGACGACGCGAACAAATCGTTCCTCGTGCTGGAGTTCGTGTCCCGCAATTTGATCGAGGAATTGAAAAAGAAAATTCCATTCCCGCTGCGTACCACCAGCGAAATGAAAGCGTACATTCCACTGCCGAATGCGATTTCCGATCCGGAAGAGAAGCCGGATAAACTCCTCGACTTCGTCCGAAGCGTGTTTCGCTCTTGACGGGCCTCGGTCGATCGTATGGGGCGTCAACTCCCGTAGATCAGCTTTTCCATGATGCTGTTCGTGCGAAATATCGTCCGGTCGAATGTTTTCACTTCAATACCGCGCTGCTGATCGATTTCCGTCGGATAGAGCGTGAAGCCGTCCGGGGTTTCCCCTTCCGTCGGGAGCGGTTCCGCCGTGTAAACGTGAAGCTGCGGGACGCTTAAAAAATCGTCGTTCCGGTACTTTTCCCGCGCGACGATCTTGCCGAATTCCTCCTTGCGCGGTCCGAGCATGATCAGGACGTTGAGTTCCCGAATCAGGTAATCGCTGTGTGTCGTCGCGAAAACCCGGATTCCGTAATGAACCAGCCGGGCAAAAAGCCGGGCGACGAGTCGCTGCTTTTCCGGGTGCAGATTCAACTCCGGTTCGTCGATCATGAGAATGTCCCCCGGCTGGGCGAGATATCGCAGATAATAGTACAGGAGGAACAGCGAGCGGACCGAACTGGAACTTTGCGGCATGCGCAGTTTCACGGTCGATTCGTTTTCCGGAACGAAAAAATGCGTTCCGTCGTGAACCTCGAACGTTCCGCCGAACAGCGGCTCGAAATCGTCGAAGAAGTTCGGTTGATCGACCATAAGCGTACTCGGCGTACGAAAACGATCGTTGCGGATCGCACGGACGAAATCGATGTTCCGTTGGATCGGCAGCGGGAGCGTCGATTCCCCTTTTTCCCGCGCGGCCCCCCCGAACGTGCTCCACGGTTCCCGGGCCGTGTCCAGTTCGTTCCAAAGATTCAGGATCCCCGACCGCTCCGCCGTAATGAGAAAGGGGTTCGGAACGTGCGTCGAAAGCGTTTTTTTCAGCACGTAATCCCATTGCGCTTTCGTCGGAGCGTCCGCGACATTACCGTGCGCCGCTTGATTGCGGGCGGTTTCCCACTGTTTGCCCAAAAGCGCGCTGAGCGTGTCCCAGGTGAACCGCTCGTCGGAAAAATTCGCGCTGAACGTGAAATCCGCCAAAAAATCTTTCGAGGTCGCAAAGATGTCCGGAGCGAATCTCACATAATCCCGGGACGCTTGCAACAGGAGCAGATCCTTGAGTTTCAAACATTGGTCGGCGACTTCGTTTCCGTCGGCAATGTCGGCCGGATCCCGGCTGCCGCATACTTTCGCGACCAGGTCGAACGATTTCCACCAGAAATCGAGAAATCCGTACAGCGCATAGCTGATATACGTTTTGCCGGTGTTGTTATCGCCGCAGATGATCGTCAAGTCGCCGACCTCGAATTCAGCCTTGCGGATCACGCCCAAGTTGTCGATCTGTATGTGCATGCCAATAATGGTGTAAGCGAAAGAAAGCCTCCGCCCGGGATTCCGTTGCCGGGTTCGGCGGTTTCTCCTATACTGTTTGTATACTATTTTCCGGGCGTGGGTAGTGCGCCGGGGAATTAAGAACGTTCGTTTTGTTTCCTGCTGAGATATCGGTTTTTGTTAGTTTAACGCAACCATAAAGCGGTCCCCTCTTCCTCTGGGAGAGGGCTAGGGTGAGGGTGAAGCGGCAACCAGATCCCCCCCCTCACCCTAACCCTCTCCCCCAGACTACTGGGGGAGAGGGGACTGTGGAATGTATCCGCTCAATGAAAAAAATACTTCTCACTTCCGTTTTATCGTTGTTGTTCGTTGCCTTGTCCGGACCGGAATCGTTCGCGCAGCGGGGATCCCGGCCGAATCGCGGGCAGCGGCTTCAGCAGCTTCGGGACAATATCCGACAGGCTCAAAGTGACCGCCCGACACAGGATTCGCAGGATCGGCCGATGTTGAATTTTCTCCGTGAAACCCTCAACAACCAACTGTCCAACGCGACGGCAAATTCCCCGCAGGACGCCCCCATGGTCGGTGTTCTCAAGGGGATGCTCCAGACGCAAAAGGCCCCGGTCGGCGAACTGAAACCGGCGTACATGGTGTCGCTGCAAAACCTCGCCGAACTCGACGCGACGCTCCAAAAAATCGCCGCCGATTCCGGGATCCGGGATCTGTACTCCGATTTCCGTTCCTCCGCCGAATCGTGGGGCGGAAATTTCCTCGATACGGATCGCAAGTCCGGCTTCGTCCTCATGACCGACGGGGCGTCGACGTTCCCGATGCTGTTCGTGCCGCTCAAACCGGGCGATGCGGCCGCCCACGAATTTCTGACCATGTTCGGCGCCGAATCGGCCCGGCCCGGGATCGTGATACCTCGTGAAAAAGCCGGATACCGTTGGGTTTTTCTCGGCGACAATCCGTACGTGCGATTTCCCCAGGGAACGGTCGTGGTACAAAAAGGGAATTGGGGCTATTTCGTACCGCAAACACTGATCCCGTTTTTGCCGGACGATCCGTTGACGCTCCTACCGCAAACGGAAGGGAAATATCTCCTCTCCGACTACGTTTACATGGACGGACTTCCCCGACGTTTGGGGAACGGACTGCTCAGCATCGGCGAGTTGATCGTGTTGTTTTCCGATCCGAAAAAGGCGAAATTCGGCCCGGAACAAAAAGAGATGCTTGCCGGATTGCTCGGCTTCGGGCGCGTTCTGGTCAACGAAGTCGAAACGATTTTCCGTGGCGTCAAACGAAACGACGCGACCGGTGAGATCACGCTGGAAACGGCGGTTCACGTCGTTCCCGGTGGACAACTGTCGCAGTACATCGACCGGCAATCGCAGCGTCAAACCGTGGTTCGGGCGTTTTTCCAGCCGGACGGAGCGTTGTACGCCGGGATCATCGCCGACGAAATGGACGCGAATCAAAAGCGGACCGCCCACGCGCTTGTGCGATATTTGTTCCGGGACATTGAAACGAAAATGATCGCCGAGCAGCAGCAGTTTGCCGAACAGGACGCGGAAAAAGCGAAACAACAAGCCGATGAAGCCGCAAAAGCCAAAGCGGAAGCGCAAGCCCAAGCGAAAGACGGCGCGAAAACGCCCGGCGAACTTACGGAAGCGTTTTCCGGAGCGGTCGGGCAATTCGTCGGCGGAACCTGGGACAAATCGCTCACGACCGCGCTTCGGGCGACGAAGGACCAATTGGAAATCGAATCCGTGCATAAATTCGAGGCAATCGCGCACAACATTGTGGAACGCGGAGTGGTCGAAGGGGCGATCACGGTCCGGCCCGGCGGAAACACGGTCGGCGCATTCAGCATTACCGAAGGGGAGAAGATCGTCGCGATCCTGACGGGAGCGCAACTGAAAATCAACACCGATCCCCGGGCCGCGCATTTGAAAGGGAAAGTATTTTTCAACACCGCGAAGCAGGATGATTTCCGCATCTCGACGATCGCGCTGCCGATCAAGGACATGAAGGGGACGGAAAACTATCCGGCATCGCTACGGGAAAAAGCCGCGTACGTCAATTTCGGGATCCGGGAAGACCGGTTCTGTTTCACCGCCGGCTTCGATCCGGATTTGCTCGACGTTTTGAAAAAAGCGATGAAGCGTTTGGACGAAGCGGAGAAGCTGCCGGAAACGACGCTCGTCTTTTCGCCGTACCATTTCGGAAAGCTGCTCGAACCGTACGCCGCGGAAATGCCGAAC
>JAVBPO010000126.1:0-18145 GCA_031549565.1 Thermoguttaceae bacterium | reverse complement strand
CGGGAATGTTTCGCGAGCGTGTTGACCGGCGAGAGGTTGAAGGTTTGCTCTCCGGAGGAATACGCCTGTTTTCGAAGCACGCGACGGCTTAATCGTACGAAAGAAGCGATCGAATCGTGCTTGAAATATCAACAAATCGATTCTAACTCAAGTGACAGCAAAGAGTAAGGATAGATGACACAGTAGAAATACATTCCTTCCCATTGACGATTTTTCGCGGTTTTCGTTCGGAGCTGCTTGTCGTTTTTCGGCGTCGATTTTTTTGTGGTTTTATTTTTCCCGTTTTGACAATTTTCGGTTGATTTTGCGTTCCGTGCCATGAATTGATCTCCGTACAAACCGATTTTGAGGATTTTCGTCGGCGAAGGCTCGCCGCCCACTTTCGGTAGTACGCTGAAAACAAGGCTCTGGTCGTAAAATTATTCGACAACGCCGTTATGAATGGCAAAAAATTCCTGAAGAATGTCTATTACATCATGCGTCCAGTTTACCCTTTTTTTCGCCTGATGGATATGCCTTTTTTATTCCAAGCTGCCTTTTGCTGGCGATAGAAGCCATAGGAAATAACGGCCTAGTGAAAGGATTCGTGGGACGGCCGCGAGGAATAATTCGCGGGACGGGCGATGACAAATTACAAGAGGGGGAAAAACCGTTTTTGACATCCTCTACTCCAACCCTTGTTTCAGCATGAGCGAGAAAAAAGAGCCGCTCCATCGCGGAAAAACGACGACAAATGGTCGCCGTACAACGAGAGCTTGCGCCGGGGGTGTTGACACCACTTCAAGGCCTCAAATGATCACCCTCTATTGGATGACTCTCCCAATCAATCACGACTTGGTTGTCGCACATCTTCCGGCTCAAAAACGTTTCATGGATTCTGAAACACTTTTGCCGCGGCTTGGTCGAAGCGGGTTTTCGCTTCTCCTTGTTTCGGGACGCCGGCGACTTGGACCATGTAGATTCGGATCATGCCGGTTGAATTTTCGACGTAGGCGTCGTTGCCGTGAGCGCCGCCGTGTCCGAAGTCGATTCCGTTGACGCCCATCCCCAGTCCGTAACTCTCCGGGCGGTTGCCGGTTTGCTTCTTCGTCATTTCTTCAACAGCCGCTTCGGAAAGGATCCGCCGACCGTCCAGTTCGCCGCCGCGAGCAAGCATCTGAAAGAAGCGGAGCGTGTCCGACGCCGTCGAAAAAAGTCCGCCGCCCGCTTCCGGGAAACGGTTCGCTCCGTCCAACGGATACGTCAGTTGACTGATCTCCATGACACCAATTCGATTCTTTTCCTTGCCGAAACCGTACGATTTCGCGATCCGCTCGACCTGTTCGTTTGTCGGAACGAAAAACGTCGTGTTCATTCCGAGCGGTTGGAAAATTCGCTTGGAAAGAAATTCGTCGAACGACATTCCGGACACCTTTTCGACAATCGCCGAAGTCAGGTCGATTCCGACGTTGGAATAATTGTAACCGTCTCCCGGTTCGTCATCGAAATTCATCATGGAAACGACCGTCGCCAATTTCGTCGGCGGGAGCGAATCGATTCCGTACTTCACCATGAACGGCGAAAAGAACGCAAAACCGCTCGTATGGGAAAGCGCCTGCCGCACCGTCGGAAGTGCGTTCGGTTTTTTCAGCAGCACGGTTCCGTCGTCGTTTTTCACGGCGACTTTTTGGTTCGCGAAATCGCCGTAGTCGGAAAGGTAATTCGCGATCGGCGCGTCCAAGTCGACTTTCCCTTCATCAACGAGGATCATCAGCGCGGCAGCGGCGATCGGTTTGGACGTCGACGCGATCCAGAAAATCGTGTCCTCTTTCATCGGTTTTTTCGCTTCGACATCGGCGTACCCGATCGTGTCGATTTGTACGATTTTGTCTTTCGTCGCGACGATCGTCACGAACCCGGGCATTTCGCCGGAATCGACCAGAGGCTGCAAAGCGGAACGAATTTCATTCTCCGCCGCGAAAAGCGGGGAGAGCGACAGAATTAATAAAGCGCACAACAAGAAAGCGGAGCGGGAATTTGTCATTACAAAAGGGGGAAGAAGGAGAGTGTTCGTCAGTGGGCAAAATTAACGGTCGAAGAATGACGCCAGTTCTTCGTAAAAATCCATGTATTCCCGGGCGCTTCGTTTCCAGGACCAATCCAGTCGCATTCCGGTGAGCATGATTTGACGCCAGATTTCGGGACGGTCGTAAAAGCATTGCAACGCCCGCCAGAGTGTGAGATTCAATTCGTGCGCGGATTCCGACGCGAAACTGAAACCGCTCGCGGTTCCGGCGGCGATCGCGGCTTCGTCGGCGTCGACGATCGTATCGGCCAAACCGCCGGTTTCGTGAACGATCGGGACCGTTCCGTAAAGCTGGCTGTACATCTGGTTCAAGCCGCACGGCTCGTATCGGCTCGGCATGAGAAACATGTCGCTGCCCGCTTCGATTTTGTGCGCAATTTCGTTCGAAAACGTCAGCCGAGCCGCGACGTTGCGAGGAAACTCCTCTTGAAGTTTCATGAGCCGTTGTTCGATTCCGGAGTCGCCCGTCCCCAAAAAGCAGTACTGGAGATTGTGATTGCGAATCCAGTCGGGCGCGGTGTCCAAAATCAGGTCGATCCCTTTCTGTTCCGCAAGCCGTCCGACGATTCCCATGAGCGGAGTTTTCGGATTTTCGTCCAACCCCATTTCGTTCTGGAGCGATGCTTTGCAAATCGGTTTCTTCTCGAACACGTTTTCGGTCGTATATTTCGCCGCGATATGCGGGTCGTTTGCGGGATTCCAGGCTTCCGTACAAACGCCGTTGAGGATTCCACGGAGGGCGTTGCTTCGAAACTGTAAAACCGATTCCATGGAGCAGCCGTAATGCGGCGTCTGGATTTCCTGGGCGTATCGCGGGCTGACCGTGCTGATTCCCATCGCGAACATCACGCCGGTTTTCAGGAGGTTCAACTTGCCGTAAAACTCCATCTTGTCGAACGTGAAGTATTCCCAGTCGATCCCGGTCAGCGGCATGTCCCAATGCCAAAAGACGCCCTGATACGCGAGATTGTGAATCGTGTGAAGCGTCGCGATTTTCGAGTAAAGAGGTTTGTCCCGATAAAGAATCTCCAGATAAGCCGGAATCAGGCCGGTTTGCCAATCGTTCGTGTGGAGAATGTCGATGTCCCATTGCATCGTTTCGATCAGTTCCATCACGCCCCGGGAAAAGAAAATGAACCGTTCGCAATTATCGCCGTAATCCTCACCATTTTGGTTGTATATTCCCTCCCGGTAATAATAGTGATCGTTCTGAATCAGGATCACTTGAACATCGGAGTTAGGAATGCGGCTTTCCAAAAGATTTCCTTTGACGATCCGACCACCGACCGGAACCGCGATCTCGGTCTTCAGGTCGGTGATTTGCTGTCCAGACTGGAAAACCTGTCGATAGGCGGGAAGGACGACGCGAACGGTGTTGCCCTGGCGGGAAAGCGCTTTGGGCAGCGAATTACTCACGTCCGCTAAACCGCCTGTTTTAGCAAACGGAACCGCTTCGCTGGCGGCATAAAGAATGTTCATGGAACCCTCCGAAAATAAGGGTTTACGGTGAATAGAGAGACTTTCCATTGACGTTCGTGTCGATCCTCCGACGAAAGATTTTAGCATAGTTTCACCGCTCTGGGGATAAGTCGATTGTGGAGAAACCGCATTTCCGCTAAGGGATCGATATTTTATTGCGTCTATCATCGCATTCAGAAAAGTTTATCTAATCACCCTATTCGATTTAACCGATAAACCTAAAGAGCCGCACACGAAGCGCAGGGCGGCAGGCCCGCCAGCCAAAACGAGCTGCCGCTCGGAGAAGTGTTCGCTTCCGATGGGCGCTTACCTCGTGAAAAAATTTACGATGTTTGAAGTTGGTAATACAGCGCAGTTTGCGGAACGGTGTAAAATCGCAGAATTCTCTCCGTTCCGCAAGTTTCGCTTCGCTTCACGTGCGGCTCTTTACCCCCCTAACCTCTTGAATCCCATGAAACGATTCGTCCTCATTGCGATATTCTGTTCGTTCGTCTCGCTCAGCGTTCCGGCTCAGGCCGCGAATCTGGGGCTTAACCTGCTCAGTCCGAAACGGGTCGACGCCGATCCGAAAAAAGTTTATCGACTCGAAGCGAGCAATGGACCGTGGATGATCATGGTCAAACGCTTTACCGGGGACAATCCCGAGGAGCGAGCAAACAAGCTCGTTTACGAACTGCGAAAAAAATACAAGCTCAACGCTTATCTTTACGATCAAAAGTTCGAATTCAAGGTTGCCGATGGAATGAAAGCCGCGGAGAAGAAACAGTATCTCAAAGAACGGTACGTCAAACCGGTCGTGAAAGAGTACGCCGTTATGGTGGGAGATTTCCAATCGACGGAAGACGAAGATTTCAAGAAAGCTCTCAAAACGATCAAAACGAGTTTTCCGGAAACGCTCAAGTCGGAAATCGTCCAGGTTCGAACGATGAGGCAATCGCCGCTTTCCAACGCGTTCGGAACACCGAACCCGATGCTTCCGCCCGATTTCGCGAATAAAAAAGGGTACGTGGACGCGTTCGTCGAACGTCTCAACTCCGACAGCAAATACAGCTTGCTGAACAATCCGGCCCGATTTACGGTCCGCGTCGCGACGTTTACCGGGGACATCGAGATTCGTCCGGACAGGGTCAAACAGATTCTCGACGGGCGCGGCGATAAAAAAATGGACGGCAAAACCTTGGCCAAAGCGGGAATCAACGCCAGCGAACTCTGCGCCGCACTTCGAAAACAGGGGGTGGACGCATACGAATTCCACGACCGCTATTCGAGCATCGTTACGGTCGGTCGTTTCAACGAAGTCGGAACGATGGGGCCGCAGGGAATGGTCGAGTTGACCCCGGAAATCGCGAAAATTTTCGAGACTTACAAAGGGTACTATCGCCAACCGACCGCGGACAATATGCTTCCGTACATGCCCCGATCGCTCAACGGAATCGAATTCGACGTCCAACCGACCGTGATTATGGTCCCGAAACGGCTCAAAGGGGCGAAGTAAATTTGCTCCAAGATTCTCTCGCTTCAATCGTCAACCCCTATTGAATCCCATGCGTTATTTTTCCGCCGGTGAAACTCACGGAAAAGGAATCCTGGCCCTGTTGGACGGGTTTCCCGCCGGGCTGGTCGTCGATTGCGCGGCGATCGACGCCGAATTAAAGCGGCGTCAGGGCGGATACGGTCGCGGCGGTCGACAAAAAATCGAGAGCGATCGTGTCGAGTTTCTGACCGGCCTCTGGAAAGGTCAAACGACCGGGGCGCCGCTTTCGCTTTGGGTCGGCAATAAAGACCACAAAATCGACGAAATGCCGGAAATCGACGCTCCCCGGCCCGGGCACGCCGATTTGAGCGGCTCGTTGAAATACGAACAGCCGATCCGTCCGATTCTTGAACGGGCCAGCGCCCGGGAAACCGCCGCTCGGGTCGCCGCCGGAGCGCTTTGTCGTCAACTCTTGGAAATCTTCGGTGTCATTATCATCGGTTTCGTTCGAAGCATCGGGAAGTGCGAATGGATTCCCGATTCGAATCTCTCCCTGGAGGAAATGGTGTCGCTCCGCAACCGCAGCGTCGTTTTTTCCTTTTGCCCCGAAAGGGATGAAGAAGCGAAACGGTTGATCGATCAAACGCGCGAACAAGGGGATACACTCGGCGGGTTGATCGAGGTTCACGCGTACGGCGTTCCCGTCGGACTCGGCTCGCACGCCCAATGGGACCGGAAACTCGACGCCCGACTCGCGCAGGCGGTGATGAGCGTCCAGGCGATCAAAGCGGTCGAATTCGGAGCGGGCTTCGAATGCGCCGTCCAACCCGGCTCCCGGATACACGATCCGATTTTCCACAGTGAGGAAAAAGGGTTTTACCGTACTCAAAACGAGGCCGGTGGAATCGAAGGCGGAATCAGCAATGGCGAACCGATCACCCTTCGCGCGGCGATGAAACCGATTCCGACGTTGCGTAAACCGCTCGCTTCGGTCGATCTCCGGACCCGAACGCCCCTTGACGCCGCATTTGAACGGAGTGATACCTGCGCCGTTCCCGCGGCGTCCGTCGTCTTGGAAAACGCCGTCGCTCTCGAAATCGCCGACGCTTTTCTCCTTCGTTACGGCTCCGATTCCCTCCAGCAAATCCGGCGGAATTTCGAGAACGATACTCGCCGTTAACGGTCTTGCCGCCCCTTTCTTACAATCGCTCCCGTTCTATAATGGACTCTGAGGGTCGAAGTGGGAATTGGCTCTTGAATTCGTTTGTCGTAATCTGGACTTGGAGAGTGTAAAAACATCTCTCACAACACGAAAAATCTTGTGATTCTGAAAACGCTCCGGCTGGTCGTGGCGGTTTTGTTTTTTGTGCCGCTGTCGCTTTTGTTCATCGATTACCGCGAAGTCGTTCCCTTGAATTGGCATTTGTCGGCGCAAGCGCAGCTTGTCCCGCTGCTGCTCGGCGGTGCTTTTATCGGCGCGGCGTGTTGGGCGATCGCGACGCTCCTGTTCGGGCGGGTTTACTGCTCCGCCGTCTGCCCGCTCGGAATTCTTCAGGACGTTTTTTCCCGAATCGCGAAGCTGTTTCAACGCAAGAAGCGGTATCAATACGATCCTCCGACGTTTTCGCGACGCGTTTTGCGATACGGGTTTTTAGCCATACTGGCGGTCGGTTTTTTCATGCCGCTACCGGTGCTTCTTTCGCTGGTCGATCCGTATTCGAATTACGGTCGCATGGTGACGAACTTGTTTCGTCCGGTGGTGCTACTGGTCAACAATCTCGTCGCGTCCATTGCGCAAGGGTCGGGCATTTATTCGGTGTTTTACATGCCGATTTACCTGAATGCTCCGGCGATGTTCGTTTCGACGGCGATTCTCGTACTGGTCGGCTCTCTTTCGTTCCGGTACGGTCGCTGGTATTGCAATGCGATCTGTCCGGTCGGTACGCTTTTAGGGCTGCTTTCCCGGTTTTCGCTGTTTCGGATACGGTTGAACGAAAAGTGCATCGGCTGCATGAGGTGCGTGGCGGTCTGCAAAGGTGGATGCATCGACGTTGAAAGCCGCGAAGTCGACTTGAGCCGTTGCGTATCGTGTTTCAACTGTCTTCCCGCATGTCGCAAGGAGGCGATCACGTATAATATAATACCACTGACGAAACGACCCGCGTCGACCGAAACGGAAACGATCGCGGCAAGAAAACTTGTGGAGCCGCGACGCCGCTGGATTCACGTTTCGCTGGGTTTGGTACTGGGGCATTGGCTCCTCCGTTCGACGCCGTTTGCGTACCTTTTGTCCGGCGGATCCGCGAAATCCGGCGCCGCCGTTCCGAGCGTGTTGCCGTCGGGAACCAGCCGGGTCTCCTACGAAATGACGCATCCGATCTTTCCGCCCGGCGGAACGGACATCAAGACGTTTCAAAAACGCTGTACGGGGTGTCATCTTTGCGTGAGCAAATGCCCGGCGGGAATCCTGGAACCGGCATTGACGGAATATGGCGTCAACGGCTTTTTGCAGCCGGTCGTCAAGTTCAAGAACAAGTTTTGCAACTACGACTGTACGATTTGTACGCAAGTCTGTCCGTCTCACGCACTTGAGCCGCTGCACTCGAAGGAAGAAAAGCACCTGGTCCAGATCGGGCGGGTTCATTTTCTCCAGGAAAACTGCGTCGTTCACACACAGGGTTCCAACTGCGGAGCGTGCGGCGAACACTGCCCGACCGGGGCCGTGAAAATGGTGCCGTTCGGACCGCCGGAAAAATTCCTGACGATCCCCGAGGTGCGTCCGGAGCTGTGCGTCGGTTGCGGAGCGTGCGAACATATCTGTCCCGTCAAGCCGTACAAGGCGATTTACGTCGACGGCTTGGCGGTCCACCAGAAAGCGGAATTAGCGTACGACCCGAACGCGAAGCAGGAAGTGATTCAGACCGACGATTTCGGGTTTTGATTCCGTTCCCTTTCCACGGATTTTCGACGATTTTTTTTGGATCTGCGACCATCGGGGCGGAAACCAATCTCGCCCCACTGTCGGCGGTTCAAGGTTTTCGCAGAAAATAAACGGCAAGTTTATGAATAACGTTTCGCTCATGTCATGCTGAGGTACTCCGAAGCATCTGGTTTCCAGCCGTGCCCGTTTTGAATAGTGTGTTGGCGGATCCACCAGATTCTTCACTTCGTGAGTACACTACATTCAGAATGACAAAACTTGGCCTCCAATTTCTGGCGAAAGCCCAAAACCAATCTCGCAACGATATTCGTACCTTGCGACAACTGAATATCGACCAAGCCCTTTTACGAGCGGGCGTCCCGGGAATAATAGTGCCGCTTTACCAGACGATCAGATTCCCGCCGTAGGTCAAACCGGCTCCGAAGCCGACCGTGATGATTTTCGTTCCGCTTTGGAGCATTCCTCTGCGCCGCATCTCGGTCAGCGCGATGGGGATCGACGCCGAGGCCGTGTTCGCGACCTCGTCGACGTTCAGGAAAAATCGTTCCAGCGGAATGTTCAGCCGTGACGCCGCCGATTTAATGATTCGATAATTCGCCTGGTGCGGAACGATCCAATCGACGTCGGCGATCTTCATCCGGTTTCGGGTCAAGAGCGTCGAAATCACTTCCGGCATGGTTCGGATCGCGAACGCGAACACGGACCGTCCGTCCATCACGAGCGTACTGGCACTGGTTTCGTTACGGGAATCGGGCGTTCGGGAACCGCCTTCGATCTGGAGGAAATCCGCCCCGGATCCGTCGGCCCGCATGAAAGTATCGACGATTTCGGCCGGTTCCGTATCGAATCCGAGTCCCGCGGCTTCATCGACCGTTTTGAGTACGGCCGCCCCGGCTCCGTCGCCGAACAGGACGCAGATTTTTTTGTCCTTCCAGTCGACGATGCGCGACATCAATTCCGACCCGATCAGAAGCGTCGGACGGGAATCGAACTGCATCATTCCGCGGAGCATTTCCAAGCCGTACACGAACCCACAGCAAGCGGCCGCCAAATCGAAAGCGGCGGCGTTGATCGCGCCGAGCTCCCGCTGAATCAAGCAAGCGGTTGCCGGAATGGGGGCGAAATCGGCCGTCGTCGTGCTGAGAATGATTTTGCCCAGTTCGCTCGGGTCGACTTCCGCCATTTCCAACGCGTCCCGGGCGGCGGACAACCCCATACTCGAAGCCGAATCGGTTTCCGACGCCAAATGTCGATAGGAAATACCCGTATGGGAAACGATCCACTCGTCCGACGTATCGAGCGATTGCGCTAATTCGTTATTGTGAACCCGCCGTGTCGGCAAATAAGAACCGATTCCGGCGATTTTGACTCGGACCATTTCTACAAAGAGCCCCGGACAACCGCTCCAGGGCCAATAATCATTATATTAAGCAGGATCGTGATACTTTGACACATTCGCGCAAAATCACCGCTGCTGCGGCAATCCTTATTTCGTCAAATCCCAGGCAACAATCCACTCAGTCTTGGTTTTTTTCATTTGAAAATCGTTTTGAATCGATTGCGCAAACTCTTTCAAGTGAGCAGCGCCGTAAAAGATCGCGATTTTCTCTTTTCCGGCGACGATTTGTTCACGGAGCCGTTTCAGGGCGATCGCGTTACGATCGGAAATGATCGCCGAACCTTCGTCTCCCGAGATAATCCACATCGACGTATCCATTTGGTTGACCATTTCCTCCGCGAAAATCCGTTTAAGCGTCAATGTTTTATTCTTCGTGAAAAGAGAACCGAACAAACGCCCTTCGATCCGGCCCGATTGTTGCGACGAATCCTGGGACAAACTGTGCAGCATCGCCCGGGAAAACACGCCCGCGACATCCCCACGCTGCGCGACGCGTTTGAGAAACTCCTCGGCCGTCATATCGGCGTGAACGAAATTTTTCGGCGTGTAGTCGACGACTTCCAACTGAAACTCCAGTCCCAAAAGGTCCGACAAGCCGTTCTGAATCGCCGAAAGAGGATTGTTCGACCCCTTTTGCTCTTTTCGACGAGCAAACAGTTCTTCGTTCAATTCGGTTCCTTCGGGAATGACCAGCTCATAAAGAACGACGTCGTATTTCTTGAACCGTTCGTTCAATTCTTCATAGTATCTTTTGTCCCCAAGATGAACCGCGGCGATCAAATCGATCTGAACGGAGCGGCCTTTTGCGATTTTCGGTTTACCTTCATACCGGACAATCGCCGTGTCGAGCGACTTCGGTTTTTTTTGTCCCTCGGCCCGAGTGATACGGATATAGTCGCCGTTCCCGTTTTCCTCCCCCCAAGCGGTCGAACAAAGGCAGAGCGTCAAAAAGCAAAGGAGCGGAATGAGATTAGGTTTGAAGCTCATGGAAGTCCCGGTAAGTGTTGGTTTTTCGATCGATTCGCTGCACGGCACTCTGCGATTATAACCGTCCCTACCATTGTTTCAACCCGGAAATTCCTTTCAGAAGAAGCGTTGCATTGACAGCGGTTTACGACAGAAGTATACTCAACAACCGAACTGTATTGAAAAATATACATGTAAATCGCAATATTGATCTCATGGCTCGTATCGACGTTTATAAGGATTGGTTGCAAATTGCCGAAACGAATCGGCCGCTGAGTTATTATCAGCTCCTGAAACTCAAGCCGTTCGAGGATAATTCGGGTATCATTCGCAAACAATATCGGCAACTGAACGCGCATGTCCGGAAATACGCGACCGGTGAATTCGGGGAGGAGTCGCAACAGTTGCTCAACGAGCTCGCCAAAGCGATGCTCTGCCTGACCGACCAGGAACGCAAGTCCGAATACGACGCTTCCTTGGGTCGCAAAGGAGCATCAACACCGAGACGACGCCGCTCGCTGGAGGATATCCTGCTGTTGAACAAAATCGTGCCGGAAGAGCGGATGAAACAGATCAAGAACTACGCCGATACGCTCGGAATCGATCTTCAGCAAGCGGTTCTGCAGCAGAAGGTCGCTCAGCCGGAAATCGTGATGCTCGCTTACGCCGAATCGATTGGGCTTCCTTTTATCAGTTTGGACGACGTCGGCGTCGACGAAGCGATTGCTCCGCAGATCAATCCGAATACGGCCCGGCAACATTCGTTCGTCCCGGTCATGACCGACCATGGGCAGCTCATTCTTGCTTCCCCGACGCCGGTCAATCCGGACGTCGAAGAGGAACTGCGGATGTTGTTCGAGATGCCGGTTCGCTGCGCGATTTGTACACCGTCGCAGATTAACGACGCGATTGCCAAGTACTACCCGAAAGACGCCGTTCAAATGGTCGCCAAAGGGGGGAAAACAGACGCCGCGCCAGCCGCGAAAACCGCGGCTAAAAAATCCAAAGCCAAAAAAAGCGAAGAAGAGGAAGACGACGAACCGGTCGGCCCTTTGAGTCCGGAAGCCCAAAAAGTCCGGTTGCAAAGCACGATCATCGCGTTCTGCATGTCGATCATGGTTGTCGGCGTCGGCTCCACCCTAACCGGCTACGGGGCGAAAACCCCGGTGCTCGTTTACGGAGCCGCAGTACTCATCGGCTGCGTCGCGTCCGGAATCGCCTGGATGGTCTTGTCGAAGAGACGTTGAAATCCTTACGATCGCAGTCCTGAGCGGGAACACGTGAGGACATTACCCGGACGTTATTTTTTCGTCGTATCGACGTCCCACCACCATTGGCCGGGGGCAAGTTCGAGTTGAACGCGTTCTTTCGTTTTTTCGATCTGCTGCTTTTCGGTCGCTTTGGCCAAGTTGGTGTCAAGCGCGTTTTCCGGCTGGATCACGACGCCGCCGCTGACCGGCGCGGCGAATTGGTTGCCGTTGGCGCTTTCGACCCGGGCAACGACCGAAGCGACTTTTTCCGGCGTCCGATGGGTTTCTACCGCGTAATTCTCTTCGGAGCCGAGGTAATCCATGCTCCAACCGCTCTTTTCGTAGAACCCTTCCTTTTGAATGTGCGCGGCACAAACAAGCATGTCGATCACGTTGCGAAGCTGGGCGTAAACGGGAGCGGCGTGCGCAATTCTCGGGTATTGGCTCGTGAAGCTTTTCACGAACGCCTGGCTGGCCCGATTCCGGCCTGAGGAGCGTCCGGTGAGCCGTTCGCCGGTCGATTTGACCATTTCCGCCTCATCGACGAGTTTGACGCCGTCACCGACCAATTCCATTGCCGAGCCGTCGTCGGTCTTTTTCACACATTCGTAGTTCGGAACGAAGTACCAACGGATCAACGCGTTGTTTCCCATGCTTGCCGGGTTGGCGTTGGAGATGTAAGTAACCATCTTTACGCCGGGATTCTCAAAACCGAGACCGATCAGCTTCATCCGATAATCCGCGGCGACCAGAACCTGAGCCAAGTGCGTGTTCGGGGAGACGCCGTCGACGCGAATGTCGTGATATCCGAGTGTTTCGCGAATGCCGTTGACGAAATGGACTTTCTGCTGCTCTGCGACTTGCGTGTTGAACGACATCGGACCGAAATTCTTCGTGAACGCTTGCATCTTGGCGAGACCGTCCTGCGTCGGATCGATGGAGCAACCGACGATGTCCGCTTTCGAGCCGCCGGCCGGGTAAGCGCGGAGAGCAACGACCAAATCTTCAAGCTCGAGCACGGGCCGCCCGGTACTCTTACCGACGATTGCCCCATCGGCTCCCTGGGTCCAGCCCTCAGCGGGTCCGCCGACGACGATATCGCCGGTTTCTTCGTAGAAGAAGACGTATTTAAGTCGAAGAATGCCGCACAGATACCGCATTTCATCGGTGATCTTTCCGTTGTTGTCGGTGATCGCCCTTTCCAAACGGTTGAGCGAAATTAATCGCATTTCGCTCTTACGGTCGATGTCGCGGGGCAAGGCGAACTTGGACTGGGGAACAAGTCGCGGATTCGGAGCACGTCTCGTCGCCGAAGCCAACACGCCCCGAGCGTCAATCACGATACCCGAGTTGCTGTACCCGTCGTTGTTGTCGTTATTGTTGTTATTATTGTTATTGTTGTTGTTATTGTTATTATTATTGGTATTGTTGTTCGTATTGTTAGTGGTCGTTTGGGCCGCAACGAATCCAACGACCAGCATGAGAACCATGCAAGCAAGGAATGGAGTAAATCTCTTTTTTCGCCAAATCATCTGTGTCTCCCCGAACGTGTTCGTCAACGGAAATTGACCTTTCCTATTTTTTATCTTTCAAGAGAAAACCACGCAAGAAAATACTGAGCGGCTTATCCCACATCCGTAAAATAGCATACAAAAGAAGCCGCTGCCTCACAAAATCGATAATAATTCACCAAAAGCAATTTGGCAAGAGAGCGAGCGAAGGAAAACGGGGATTGTGTGGAATAAAGGGATTGCACCAAAAATCAGGTCAACACCTTTCATTTTTCAACCATATCCTGCCTGACCTTGACCTGAATTACTGAAACGTACCACATTGCAAAAATTCAATCGCTTCAAAAATACTCGATTTTTTTCTTATTCGCTCTGGAAAATTCTTCCCTTTTATGGGAGAATAGGAGTATGGGGCGTTCTCGGTGGAATCGATTTTTTACCGACTGGCACATTTTTTCCGTTTTTTTACCCATTCTAATTGGTGGGAGGTTTATCATGAATATCATCCGTTCTAACTCCCGACGAGGTTTTACGCTCGTCGAACTTCTTGTTGTTATTACAGTTATTTCCGTATTGATGGGGTTGCTTCTGGCCGGGGTCAACGCGGCCCGGGAGGCGATGAGGCGAATGCAGTGCACTCATAACCAGTCCGAAATCGCCAAAGTCCTTCTCGCGAACACCACGACCGCCAACGGGACCCTGCCCGGGCTGGTCAGCAAAAAACAGGGGAAAGAGGTCAGTTGGATCGTGTCGATTCTCGTCGGGCTTCAGCAGGAAGCTTGGTATCAGGGGTACCTCAAGGCGAGCTCGACGGATCTGGTCGGCATTGCCGAAACGGCTCCGCGTATCAAAGGGCTCATTTGCCCTTCCGATTCCGACAAAGCCAGCGATTCGTACAAAGACGCGCTCAGTTATGTCGTCAACTGCGGCCAGTACGATGATGACGGGACGGTCGGCGCGACCACGGCGATGCACTGCGGTCTTTTCGTCGATAAGCGAGTCCAAGGCGCCAAAAAGATCACGCTGGACGGTATTAAAAACGGCGTGAGCAATACGATCATGCTCACGGAAAACCGCCAAGCGACCTATTGGCTGAGAACCCGGACGGAAGTCGAGACGCTTACGGGCCCCAACCAGTTTTGGCAAGTGGAAAAGGTCGCCGATGATACAGTCCTTCCGGGATACGGCTCTCGCGACGGGGGGGCGATCGGAGACATCGGTTTTCAGTGGGGCGTCGGAATCAAAGCGAGGTTTGGTGATGATGACATCGAACGGCTGCATTGGATTAACGAATACATCCGGGTCAATAATAGTGATAAGATCGATCATCGATACGACGGTCAATTTTCCTGTGCCCGACCGTCGTCGAATCATCCGGGCATTGTGATTGCCACTTTTGCCGACGGACATGTCGACACGATCAACGACGACATTGACGAGGCGGCTTACATCAAGATGTGCGACGGCGAAACGGAAGCGGGCCACTCGCACACGGCTTCTAGCCAGGAATCCCCCTAACCCCTCGTTTAGCCGGAGTACCGAAGGTACCCGCGGTTTTTCCGCCTTGAATCGGCGGCATTGCGCGTCCGTTTTCCGGCGTTTTCGACTGCCGGAATCCTTCTCCCCCCCTTGTCGCCTCATTCTTTTGCGGTATTCTTTCACGACCTATTTGATAATAGCGCTGCTAGTGTAGCTCAATTGGCAGAGCAGTTGATTTGTAATCAACAGGTTGCGGGTTCAAGTCCCATCACTAGCTCTGCCAAGGGGAATTATGAATTATGAATTATGAATTATGAATTTTCGGCAAGTCCGAGGCGACATGAAAAGCCGAAGTTCGTAATTCAGAATTCAAGATTCAGAATTCTCTAAGTAGGGGGATTTCCCGAGTGGCCAAAGGGGGCAGACTGTAAATCTGTTGTCAACGACTTCGGAGGTTCGAATCCTCCATCCCCCACTCAAAGAGGGAAATTATGAATTATGGATTATGAATTATGAATTTCGGCCAATCCAAGCGATTGGGATAAACGGAGTCCATTATTCAGAATTCAGAATTCTTAATTCCTTCAGGCGGGTGTAGCTCAATGGTAGAGCCATAGCCTTCCAAGCTAAAGACGAGGGTTCGATTCCCTTCACCCGCTTAGGGTGAATTATGAATTGTGAATTGTGAGTTTTGAATTACGCGAAATGTCCGAATGTTTGCTCAGGCATCGGTGTCGGAATTATTTCTCGATTCATAATTCATAATTCATAATTAATAATTCACCCGCTGCCGTAGCTCAGTCGGTAGAGCACATCCTTGGTAAGGATGAGGTCGTGGGTTCGATTCCCACCAGCAGCTTTTTGGTAAGTAGCCAGTGGTTGGTAGCCGGCGGTCAGCATTTCTTTCTGACGACCGACTACTGGCTGCCGACTACGGATTTATGAAACAACGTGAGTCGTAATGCGTGTCTCGTGAGACGGTTACGATGATTTGGCGGCTCACGAAACACGCGACACGCGCAATTCCTTTTTTCTACAGGGAGATATTTATCATGGCGAAAGACGTATTTCAGAGAACGAAACCGCACGTCAACGTCGGAACGATCGGGCACATCGACCACGGTAAAACGACGCTGACCAGTGCCATTTTGGCGGTCCAGGCCGAAAAGGGTCTGGCCAAGGTAAAAAGCTATGCCGATATCGCCAAGGGCGGTACCGTTCGTGACGCCACAAAAACGGTGACCATCGCCGTCGCCCACGTCGAATACGAAACCGAAAAACGTCACTACGCTCACATCGACTGCCCGGGCCACGCGGACTTCATCAAGAACATGATCACCGGTGCCGCCCAGATGGACGGTGCGATCCTCGTCGTCGCCGCCGACGCCGGCCCGATGCCGCAAACCCGCGAACACGTGCTCCTGGCTCGTCAGGTCAACGTCCCGAAACTCGTCGTCTTCCTCAACAAGTGCGACCTGTTGGACGACCCGGAACTGCTCGAACTGGTCGAACTCGAAGTTCGCGACTTGCTCAACAAGTACAACTTCCCCGGCGACGATACGCCGATCATCCGCGGTGTCGCCCGTGACGCCCAAATGAAGCCCGCCGATCCGGCCGCGAACAAGTGCATCGGCGAACTGATGGACGCGTTGGACAGCTTCATCCCGGAACCGCCGCGGGAACAGGACAAGCCGTTCCTCATGGCGGTCGAAGACGTCTTCTCGATCGAAGGTCGTGGAACCGTCGCCACCGGTCGTATCGAACGCGGTATGGTCAAGGTCGGTGAAGAAGTCGAAATCGTCGGCTTCACCGATGAAAAACGTAAAGTCGTTTGTACCGGCGTCGAAATGTTCAACAAGACGCTCGATCAAGGCCAGGCCGGCGACAACGTCGGGCTCCTTCTCCGTGGTGTTAAACGCGAAGAAATTCAACGCGGCCAAGTGCTCTGCAAGCCGGGCTCGATCACCCCGCACACCGAATTCGAAGCCGAAGTTTACGTCCTCTCGAAAGAGGAAGGCGGTCGCGCCACTCCGTTCTTCAGCGGATACCGCCCGCAGTTCTACTTCCGGACGACCGACGTGACCGGTTCGCTCAACCTTCTCGGTGACGCCGAAATGTGTATGCCCGGCGACAACGTCAAGCTGAAAGTCGAACTCATCTCGCCGATCGCCATGACCGAAAACGTCCGCTTCGCCATCCGCGAAGGCGGTCGAACCGTCGGCTCCGGCGTCGTGACGAAGGTGCTTAAGTAAATTATGAATTACGAATTATGAATTACGAATTGCCCCGACACCGTCGCCGCTCCCCCAATTCGTAATTCATAATTCTGAATTCATAATTAAATTCAGGGGAGTAGTTTAGTGGTAGAACTGCGGTCTCCAAAACCGCTGGTGGGGGTTCGATTCCCTCCTCCCCTGTTTTGTCAATTACGAATTACTAATTCAGAATTACGAATGGATTTCCATGGTGTGTAATGATCGATTAGTAATTTGGAATTCGTAATTTGGAATTCGAAACGCAATGAACGGTTATTTTCAGGAGTTGATTCGGGCGGATTTGTATAAGCCCTCGCAGGGAAAGGTCGCTCGCCGGTTGACCGGGATCGCGATCGCGGTGATTTTCTGCTGTGGTGCCTATACGTGTTATTACCACACTAACGGCTGGCTCAATCCCATGGCGCAGGGCATCCTCGCTTTGGTAATCGCGCTGTGCGGCGTTTGGTTGGCTTTCCGGACCATCAACTGGGGACCGTTCGCCGATTTTCTCGTGGCCGTCGAAGCGGAAATGATGAAAGTCTCCTGGCCCTCCTACGCGGAAACTTACTCCTCGACGATCGTCGTATTGACTATATTGGCGCTGCTGGCGCTGGTGGTTTACTTTTTCGACCTGTTTTGGTACACGATTTTTCATTTTTTCTTCAAAATCATTTAGCTTCGATGACGGTCGAAAATACTGGAAGCAAATGACCCTTATCTACGGGAGCCTCGAAAATGAATGAATCGGACGTACTCGACGATCAGGTCGTCGAAGAAATTGCAGTCGCGGCGCAGCCGGAAGTCGCCGACGTTCCCACGACGGAACCGGTGGGAGAAACGCCCAAGGCAGAGAAAGAAGTTAAAAAGATAAGGGTCCGCAAAACGAAACCGGTCGAGCCGCAACCGGAAAAAAAGGGCAAAGAGAAAAAAGAAAAAGAAGAAGAAATCGATCCGAATTACGTTCCCGGCTCGAAAAAAAATTGGTATGTCCTGAAGGTACAGGTTAATCGGGAAGAGTCGATCCGTGACGCCCTGATGCGTCGCGTCGGTATCGCCGGACTGGACGTTTACTTCGGCGACATCCTGATCCCGACGGAAAAGATTACCGAGGTTCGCAACGGAAAAAAACGGATCGTCAAGAAGAAATTGTATCCCGGCTATCTGATGATCAACGTCGAGGTGACCGAGGAAACGTACTTCCTGGTTCGTGACACCCCTGGAATCGGTGATTTCACGGGCGCGTCCGGGAAGCCGACCCCGATGCTCGAACAAGAAATCCAGGCGATTCTCCGAACGGAAAAAGACGAAACGGAAGATTCGCCGAAA
>JAVBPO010000104.1:0-24079 GCA_031549565.1 Thermoguttaceae bacterium | reverse complement strand
GTAAATCACAGCGTCAAAGCAACATGATTCGAGCGGATAATATTTAACGTTGCGATATCGATCCAAGACCGAGGCGACGCAGCACCACGTCCAGTCGCTTGACCACGTTGACGCCACAAGCCCGCGCCGAGTCCACTTCCTCCACGATCCAGCCGATCATTCCCCGTATCGAATCCTTCAAAAGCGCACGGCAACTCTCGCCGATCGTCGACAGCTTGACACCAGCCCAGCCACTCACACTCGTTTGATCCAGTTCCCGTACCAAAAGACTGTACGCCAAGAAGACCATGTACGTGTGTCGGGTTTGACCCCGGCCGTCTCGAAGCTGACAATCTCCCAATTCCCCAGTATTCAAACAACACTGCCGCTTTCCGTCTCGGTGGAATGTTTCGGTGCCCGTCCAACGACCGCGTTACGTTTCAATAATCCGCTCCGCGTTCCAGTGGATCTTGTTCGTCACGAGAATCTTTCTCGGCTCCGCGTCGTTTTTGTACCGCCACAAGATCACGACGCGGACCTTGTGGTCGATGTTCGGCATCTTCACGCACACGCTCAAATGCCATTGCTTGACACCGTCCACCGCCACCGGCTTGCGATCCGATGGTGGTATCGTTTTCGCGAATCCGACCGCCTGTCGTTCGACGCCTTTGTACGTCGGCTTGCGATTGAATTTCAGATCGCCGACGTAGCCGCGATTCGTTCCGTCCTTGATGAACTTGCCGGTCTTGTCGATGAGCACATCGTCGATGGCGATGACGCCTCGCGGGTGGAATCGGGAGTCGTCGAATTGCTGGTGCCACTCGATGCGAGCGTCGTTGACGCATTCTCGTCCCACTCGACTTGGGTGAGGAAGCGGTTGAGGCAGGATTGATCGGAGGCGTTGGGCATTTCGGCGGTGATACCGGCAACGGTTTTGTTGTCGGAGATCATGAGGCCGGTGAGATAATTGGCGAGATGATCCCGATGGGGATTGTTTTTGAATTTGTCCGCGAGAAAGCCGTCGACGGCATCACGCACGATTTTGGGGGGCGTAACGATGGGCATGGACGTCCTTTTCCAAAGGGGGCAATTTTTTCAAGCGGTCTCCAGACCGCTACGAACGCCGATTCTACCATATCTCAACCCATTTTGCAAAAGCTTAGGTGAAACTCACACTGGGCAGGGAGCTACCGGTTTTTCATACAAACTTTTGCCAGAAAGTTCCATGCCGGTTTTGTCATCCTGAGGTGCTCCGAAGGATCTGGTATCAAGCGGTGTTCGCAACACAATGCGTGTTGGCCGGATACACCAGATTCTTCGCTTCGTGAGTACACTGCGCTCAGAATGACATCATTATCTCACTCGGGTATTTTCGGCATTTTACTTTCCGGCAAAAGCCTAGCATTGACGAACGACTACTTCCAAATCCCTTCCATCCAGATACGGCAAAGCTCCGGCCAGATTTCGTTGCCGGGCTGACCTTGGGCAAGGCCGACGCCGTGAGGGCCTTTTTGAAAGATGTGCATCTCCGCGGGAACCTTGTGCTTTCTTAGCGCCAGGTAAAACGAAACCGCGTTTTCCGCCGGAACGGGTGTATCCTCGTCCGTCTGGAAAATAAACGTCGGCGGCGTCTTGTCGGTCACCATTTTTTCGTTGGAATAAGAATCGACCAGCTCTTTCGAGGGATTCTCGCCGAGTAGATTCTGCTGCGTTCCCCGATGCGTTTTCTCCGAATCGAACATGATCACCGGATAGCAGAGAATCATAAAGTCGGGACGACAGCTCATTTTTTCGACCGGATCGGAACTGTCCGGTTTGCCCGCATCGAAATGCGTTCCGGCCGTTGACGCCAAGTGTCCGCCTGCTGAAAAACCCATGACGCCAATGCGGTCCGGCTGGACGTTCCACTTCGCCGCATTGGCTCGGACGGTTCGGATCGCACGCTGGACGTCCAGGAGCGGATTCGGATGGCCGTACCCTTTGCCGCGATGACGATAGTCGAGAATGAACGCGGACACGCCGATCGATTGGAACCATTTGCCGATCTGGTCCCCTTCGTGATCCATGGCCAAACCGCCGTATCCGCCGCCGGGACAGACAACGACGGCGGTCCCATTGCGGCTCGATTCCGGCGCCGGATACAGGAGCAGTTTCGGAATATCTTTCACTTCCGTCCCGACCGCGTTCGGGGCACCGTCCTTCCAAAGCACGAACTCCTCGGCGGCGAACAGATTAAAAGATGCGAAAAACAAAACAAACGAACAAACAAATGGTTTCATGTGATTGAAAAATGTGGGAGAAAGGGGGGGGATGAGAAATAACAACTGACAAATAAGAAATAAGAAATATGAAATGGGAAGCCGGTATACTTTTTCTGATTTCTGACTACTGATTTCTGACTCCTGACTACTGACTACTTATTTCCTTCAACATCGGTAGGATTTTTGCGGATTTTTTGGGGCCGATTCCGGTGATGTGGGTGATTTCTTCGTTCTTGCGGAATGGGCCGTGTTCGGTTCGATAATCGAGGATCCGCCGCGCTAACGTCGTTCCGATGCCGGGCAGCAGGAGCAGTTCCGCTTCGTCGGCGGTGTTCAGGTCGACTTGAAACTTCGGTCCGTCCGTCGCGGATTGCCGCACGGTTTCCGGCTCTTTCGTTCGCGAACTCCACACGGTCGTTCCGGTAAAATAAACGAACGCAAACGACAACAGCAGAACCAGAAACTTCTGGTCGCCTCGTCGAAGCAGGTCGTTGTTCGAGTGGACGATCATGGTTTGAATTCCTTCATTTGCACCTCGTACGCTTTCCGAATCTGCCCGACGTCGGCCGCGGTTTCGTGGATCCAAAGGCGGTAGGTCAACCGGATTTCTTCGCCCTTTTGGAACGTCTTTCCGTCGGCGCCGGGCCAACCGACACACAGCGGGCCGTAGTATCGCGTCAACCAGGTCGGCGGAAAATCCGGATGCGTCGGCGGAACGAAAATCGCCGCCCCGCTTCTATGCTCGTCCGCGGCGAACCGCGAGGTCATGTCCGCCCAAGCGAGCGGCTTTTCAGGAAGATCCCCGTCCGCGACACCATCCGGAACCGTAATGGTCGTGATCTTTTCTTCGTCCGGTCGGTTCGGACGAGGACGGAACCGAACCGTCAGCCCGCCGTACGATTTTTCCTCCGCGCCGCGAAGCGTGATCGGCTTTTCGGTCGGAATCCAAACAAAATTCAAATCGATCGCCCGGGTTCCGCCCAGTTCCGGATGATCCTGTTTCGTGTGCGTCTTAATCTCGACTTTTTCGATCATCAGCTTTTCATCGCCGAGAAACCAGCCGTTTTCGACGGCGAGCGTCGCGGATTTTTCGTCCGCTTCCTTCCGTTCCCAACGCACGAACCGCTGCTTCAAATCGCCGAGGTCTTCCCAGACGCTGTATTGATCGACGCGACCGTCCGGCTGGTGAATTCCGACGTGCGGCCAAGTCCAGAAAACGCCGTGATGGTGGTAATGATCGTCGGGAAAATCGTCGGTCAGAATTTCGCCGCGCAATCCGTACAGCGGATGAATATAGCACGACCGGGTTCGACGCTTCTCGGTTTTCGGCAAGTCGTCCCGCGTGATCGGACCGAAATTGTACACCCAAACCGGTCGGTCCGCTTCGGCTAATCGAATCGATTTATCGGAAATTTCCTCCCAGCGAAACGGCGAATCACTTTTCTCTTGGGCAAGAGTAATACAGGGGAACAGCAGCAGTAGGAGAATTGATATTCGCATCGTTAGCGGCGGGGCTTGCCCCGTGCTTGAATTTTGGAAAAAATGACACCGTTTGATGTTCCGCAAGCTGCGCATGCGGCTCTTTATTCTTCTTGTTCCGGATTCAGGATTTCCTCCATTTCCTCTTCCATCTCGACGAGGTACTCCGGGTCGATCATCCAGCGGAGCATGCGGCAAGTCACGGGCCGCCGTTCGTTCGGCGAATTTTGACGAACAGTAATCACGACTTCCAGCAGTCCGTCTTCGCTCGCGGAATACACTTCGACGGAATAATACCAACGCGGTTCGCTGCGACTGCTCGCGGTTCCGGCGTTCGTATCCGGATAATTCGAATCCAAAGGAACATCGGTTTGATTATCCAAAGTGATCAAACCGACGCGAAGCATTCCCATGAGGCTTTCGCAAATCAACTCCGCTTGGGTCGTATCCCGGGCATAAGCGGCGCTGCGTAAGCCTTCCCGTCCGACTTCTCCCAAAATCGCGACGACGCCGCCGAAGATTACGATCGCGATCAAAATCTCAATGAGCGTCAAACCGTTTCGGTTCGGATTTCGTCGAATTTCGGAGCAGATAAGGGATGCTGTCATTTTTGTTCGACGCGGACTTCGTCCGGAGTGAGAAAACCGTCGCCGTTTTTATCCAACCGCCCGAACGTCGCAAGACCCGCCGGGGAAAGCGTCGGATCGAACTCCACCATCGAAAGCTGTCCGTCGCCGTTTTTGTCGCGGAGCACGAACCAATTCGGAACGCCTTTCAATTCGTTCAGGGGTACGTAATATTTCCGTTCACTCGGTTGAAATTGACCGGCGAAAACTTTTTCGTAAGACAACGCTTCGAGCTCCTCATCTTTTTCTTCGGACTCGTCGCCGGGCGGCGATTCCTCGGCGACCGCCGCTTTTTCGGCTTCCGTTTCAGGAGTCGTTTCGCCGACAATTTGATTTTCATCGATTTTTTCCGTCTCGTCGGTTTTCGGTTCTTCCGGCTTCGGCTCTTCCGGGCCTTTTTTCGGTTTCAAAGGAGCGCTGAACGGATGAAAATCGGACGCCGTGCTTGCGTCCCAAGCCAACCGCGCGGGAATCGGCGGCGGGTTCGGGCGGTGAATCGTTCGCACGTCCCCGTAAAGCGAGATGAATCGGATCAGTTCGTCCAGCGAGATGATAAAATCGCCGTCCGTGTCGATGCTTTGCGGCGAACCGGGCATTTGGGACCATTCCTCGCGCTCGAGAAAGCCGCTTTGGTTCTTGTCGTATTTTTCGAGAAGACGACTCGCATAGCGCACGACTTTCAGCGGAATGTCGGGCGGGACGATCGAATCGGTCGACAAGGGATTCACGACGGTCAGCGGTACGACTTCGTCCGCGGGAGTCGCGAGATCCGGTACGGTTCCCGGATCGACGGAAGCCGGTTTTTCAACGGCACCCTGTTCCGCCGGGGCTTGTTCCTCCGTCGCAGCCGGTCTTTCAGGCCGCCCACGGTTCCGACGCCCTTGCGCAGAAACGTCCGACGTAAAAGACGTCAGCAGAAAAAATACGAGAATCAAGCGGAACATCGATTTTCAAAGGAAGTACGACTCAAGGAGTTTACACCCGCCGATTATACGTTGTTCGCGAACAACATTGAACCCGCCCCGATTAAAAACCGTATTGGAAAACGCCAAAATCTTTTCCGGGTCAATCACGCTTCCGCGAAGACGCTTTCGCCGTATAATACCCGGTTTTCCTCTATGATTCGGCGATCGTCTTCGCTTTCCGTTCCGTGAAATTTTTGTGGTTGAAATACCTTCCGCTGGTTTGCCTGGTACTCGGCTCGCTTTTCGTGCTTCCGATGATCGGTAAAGTCGTCGTTCAGCCGACGGAGGTTCTGTACAAAACGTCGCTCGGCGAGTGGTTCTACGGGGAGCGGATTCACGATCCCTCACTCCGTTTCGAACATCGGATCTACTGGGAATCGCGCTTTCCGCGGACCGTTTTCGCAATGCTCGTCGGCGCGGGGCTCTCGCTTTGCGGTATGGTGTTTCAGGCCCTGTTTCGCAATCCCTTGGCGACCCCGTATACTTTGGGAGTCGCAAGCGGCGCGTCGTTCGGGGCGGCGTTGTCCACGTTGTGCGCCGGCTCGATGGTTTCGCTGTTTCTCGGACAGCCGGCTTCGGTTTGGTTCGCCTTCGGCGGAGCAATGCTCGCGATGAGCGTCGTTTACGTGCTTTCCCTGTCCCGGGACGTTTCCAGCGAGCGGATGCTCCTCGCCGGAGTCGCGGTGAATTTCTTCTTTTCGAGCATGATCCTGTTTTTGCAGTATATTTCCGATCCGTCCCAAACGTTTCGTATGCTCCGGTACACCATGGGCGGATTCGATACGGCAACGACCGCGACGATCGCCCAAGTCGCGCCGATCGTGCTGGGCGGTTCGGCGATCCTCCTGTTGCTCGGACGAACGCTGAACGTGATCGTTACGGGAAACGATCGGGCCGTCGCTTTGGGAATCGACATCCACAAATTGCGGACGGGGCTTTTCCTGCTCACGTCGATCATGATCGGCGCGATGGTCGCCGTTGCCGGACCGATCGGGTTTGTCGGGATCATGGTTCCGCATATCTGCCGGTTTTTCACCGGGCCGGACCACCGGTTTCTCGCCCCGGCGACGTTCCTGTTCGGTGCTTTTTTCCTCGCCGTTTGCGATACGATTGCCTGTACGGCACTCGGGGTCGGGAATCTGCCCGTGGGAATTATCACGAGCATGTTGGGCGGGCCGTTTTTTATAGTTCTGCTGGTTTGGCGGAATTGAACCGTGCGTAATGCGCGGACGCCTTTGGCGATCCGGTTGGGCTGCCGCTCAAAAATTTGATTTTATGAGAACAAACCGGGACGTTTTCAAGCCGGCGGTCTTCAACTTACTGTTGATCGATATGGTAGAATCTATGTTGTCGATAATACTGTGATGCCACAAGGAAAAGTCGATCACACTCTTTTTAGAATTCGTTGAAATTCGGAGAGTGACGCAAAAAATCCAACAATCCCAAAACTTGTTAGCGGTCTGACCAAACCCAAACGTCTCATGTTTCAGCACTTCACAATCCTAAAGCCCGCGATAGAATATGTGAGGGTTTTAACCGTTGTTTTACGCTTGCTTTCGCCATCGGCAGTACTCCTGCCTCCTGACACCCGCCTCCTTCACCATGCCCAAAATCACCGTTCCCAGGATACGAGAACGCAAGAAGAGTGGGCCGAAAATCAGTGTGATTACGGCCTACGACTATCCGAGCGCCAAGCTCGTCGATGCGGCGGGCGTCGATATTATTCTCGTCGGCGACAGCCTCGGCAACGTCGTGCAAGGTAAATCGACGACGCTCCCAGTCACGGTCGAGGAGATGATCTATCACGCCGAAATGGTCGTTCGCGCCGTGGAAAACGCACTGGTCGTCGTCGATATTCCGTTTCCCTACTGCCAACTCGGCCCGAAAGAAGCGGTTCGGACCGCCGCGAAGATCCTCAAAAACACGCTCGCCGACGCCGTGAAAATCGAAGGGGGCGAGAATCGGTACCAGACGATCAAAGCGGTCGTCGAAGCCGGAATTCCCGTGATGGGCCATTGCGGATTGCAGCCGCAGAAGATCAAAATGCTCGGTCGGTTCACGTTGCAGCGGGATTCCGAGCAGCTTCAACGGGACCTCGACTCGATCCAGGACGCCGGCGCGTTTTCCGCCGTTTTGGAATGTCTCCCGCCGGAAATCGCCGAAGAAGTCACGCGGTCGGTTGAAATCCCGACCATCGGCATCGGAGCCGGTCCTCACTGCGACGGACAGGTCCTCGTCTACCACGACCTGCTCGGTTTCGAGGACACAGCCCCCAAACACGTCAAAGTCTACGCCAACCTCGGAAAAATCATTACCGACGCGGTGAAAAAATATTGCGACGAAGTGAGAGAGGGAAAGTTTAAATAAGAAATAAGAAATAAGAAATAAATTGAGTGAAAATTTACAAAATTTATTATTTCTTATTTCTTATTTTACTTCCTCTTTTCACTTTCAGCCTTTCCCCAATTTCCATGCCCACCGCTTTCATCACCGGAATTACAGGCCAGGACGGGGCTTATTTGGCGGAATATCTGCTGGAAAAAGGGTATTTCGTTCATGGGCTCGTTCGGCGGTGTTCGCTGCCGAATACGAGTCGGATCGCGGCGATTACGGAGCGGTTTCCCGAACGGCTGCGGCTGCACAGTGGCGACATGACCGACTCGGCGAACCTGACGCAGATCGTGCGGGAAACGGCGCCGGACGAAATCTATAATCTGGCCGCCCAATCGCATGTTCACGTTTCGTTCGACTCCCCGGAATACACGGCGAACGTCAATGCCTTGGGAACCTTGCGACTTCTCGAAGCGGTCCGCGTTTGCGGGCTGAACGCGAAAACACGGTTTTACCAGGCTTCGACTTCGGAGCTTTTCGGAAAGGTTCACGAAACGCCGCAAACGGAAACGACGCCGTTTTATCCGCGAAGTCCTTACGGCGTCGCAAAACTTTACGCCTATTGGGCGGTTGTTAATTATCGGGAATCGTATAATCTTTTTGCATGCAACGGGATCATGTTCAACCATGAAAGTCCGATGCGCGGCGAGACGTTCGTTTCACGTAAGATTTCCCTGGCCGTGTCGCGAATCGCCAAGGCGGTCGAGAATGGAGAAGCCGCCGATCCGAGGTTACGCCTTTACGTCGGCAACATCGAAGCCCGCCGCGACTGGGGCAACGCCGCCGATTACGTCGAAGGAATGTGGAAAACCCTCCAGCACGACGCGCCGGACGACTACGTTTTCGCGACCGGAGAAACGCACAGCGTTCGGGAATTCATTGAACTGGCGTTTGAAGAGATCGGAATCGAGATCCACTGGACCGGAAACTGTTCGCGCACGAAAGGAATCGACGCGAAAACCGGACAAGTTTGGGTCGAAATTGATCCGCAATTTTACCGCCCCGCCGATGTCGACCACCTCCAGGGGGACGCGACGAAAGCGAAAAAAATTCTCGGCTGGACCCCAAAACGAACCTTTAAGGAACTCGTTCGTGAAATGGTGCGAGCGGACTTGGGGAATTATGAATGATGAATTATGAATTACTAATTATGAATTTCCCTTCAACGCTCGCCTACGCTTCCCGCTCCGTATTTTCTGACTCCTGACTACTGACTACCGACCACTGACGACTCCCATGACCAACATCCTGATTATTGCCGGCGATTTTGTGGAAGATTATGAACTGATGGTGCCGTTTCAAGCGCTGCAGGTGCTTGGCTACAGCGTCGATGTGGTTTGTCCTGAAAAGAAGAGCGGCGACGTGATTCGGACGGCGATCCACGATTTCGAAGGGGATCAAACGTACAGCGAAAAGCGAGGCCATAACTTTGCCCTCAATGCCGACTTCGATAAGGTCAAACCGTCGTTCTACGCCGGACTTTTGATTCCCGGCGGACGTGCTCCGGAATATCTGCGGCTCAACGACGAGGTGCTCAAAATCGTTCGTTATTTCGTCGGCAACAAAAAGCCGGTCGCCGCGATCTGTCACGGTTCGCAGCTTCTCGCCGCCGCCGACGTGATTCGCGGACGCCGCATCTCCGCCTACCCGGCCTGTGCCCCGGAAGTTCGGCTCGCCGGAGCGGAATACGTCGATATTCCCATGACCGGAGCCGTTTCGGACGATCTTTTCGTAACCGCCCCCGCTTGGCCCGCACATCCGGCTTGGATCAAAAAGTTTCATGAACTGCTGAGCCAATCGGAATAGGAAATCGTTTATGCTCGATATTCTTTACGAAGAAGGGCCGCTGTTGGCCTTGAACAAGCCGGCGGGCCTTTTAACGCAAGCCCCGCTCGGAATCGACAATCTGGAGCAGCGGGTCCGCGAACACTTGATCGCTCACGAAGGTCGCGGCGAAAACGGATACGTCGGCGTTCCGCATCGGCTGGATCGACCGGTTTCCGGCGTGATTCTGTTCGGAAAACATTCCCGGGCGACCCGGCGACTTTCGGAACAGTTCGAAGCACGGCAGATCGACAAAATGTACTGGGCTCTGGTCGAAGGGAACGTCGAGCCGGACGAAGGAACCTGGACCGATTACATCCGAAAAGTTCCGAACCAGGCGCACGCCGAAACGGTTGCGCCAATCGATCCGCTGGCTCGGGAAGCGATTTTGCATTATCGGGTCGCCGGGCGGTTTCCTTGGGGAACGTGGTTGGAAATCCGTTTGGAAACCGGTCGGATGCACCAGATTCGCGTCCAAGCATCGTCGCGGGGCTTTCCGATTCTCGGGGACGTTCAGTATGGCTCCACACAGCCGTTCGGGCCGCAAAGCGAGCAGCCCCGGGACAACGCGATCGCGCTGCACGCCCGGTACATCGCACTGAACCATCCGATGACCCGCGAGCCGTTGAAAATCGTCGCGCCGCTCCCCGAGCCGTGGGTTATTATTCAATGACTTGGGAATGGTGTTTCGCGCTGTCGGGCGTTTTTTTTCTCGGCCTGCAAACGTCGATCAGTCCTTGTGCGCTGACGACGAATATCGCCGCGATTTCTTATTTGGCGCGAAAAGTCTCCTCTGGCGGCGAAATCCTTTTTTCCGGACTGCTTTACACGATCGGCCAAACCGCCGTCTACGTCGTTCTCGCGCTTTTGGCGCTCTCGCCGATGTTTTTCGGCGGTGAGACCTTGACGCGGCTGTTGCAGTCGAGGATTCACGGATATCTCGGTCCGATTTTCATCGTGATCGGCGTCATGTTTCTCGGCTTGATTTCGTTTCACTTCGGAAGCGTTCAAGGAGAGAAAGCGAAAAGAATCGCGGATCGTATGGGAATTTGGGGCTCGCTGCCGCTGGGGGGACTGTTCGCATTGGCGTTTTGCCCGACTTCGGCGGCGACGTTTTTGGCGACGATCGCGATTGCGTCCCGATTTCAATCGCCAACCGTTTTCGCGGCGGGATTCGGCGTGGGCGTCGCGGTTCCGGTGTTCACGTTCGCGGCGATCCTCGCGATCAACGCCCAAACGCTCGGCAAAACTTTTACCGCTGTCGGACGGATCGAACGGTTCCTACGAATCATCGCGGGGCTGGTTTTTCTCGGACTCGGATTCTGGTTTTCGATTCGGTACGTTTACCTTCCGCCTTCGTGATCGATCCGGTTCACCGTGCGGCCAGAAATCGTACATCTTCCCGGAACCGTTTGAGAATGTGATCGTATTGCACGGCGTTTGCTTCCAACGGAACACAGCGGTCTTCGATTTTCAGGGCGGAATCGATTTTCGTGAAGTCGCTCCAAAGTCCCGTTCCGACCGCCGCCAATGCCGCGGCTCCGAGCGCGGCGGCGTCTTGGCCGATGTTCGTCGTTTCGATCGTGATTCGCAAAACGTCGGCGTAAATTCGACGCCACAATTCTCCGGTCGCTCCACCGCCGACGACCGTCATTTCGTCGCGGATCTCACTCAGGGAACGAAATTCATCGAGCACCAGACGGAGGTTTAGCGCGATCCCTTCCATCGTCGCACGAATCAGGTCGGCCCGGGTGTGCGATAAATCGAGCCCGAGATACGCCCCGCGAATCTCCGGACTCGGATCGAGCGAAGAACCGCCGCCGAGACTCGGGTTGTGCAGTATTCCTTTGGTTCCGACGGGAGAGCCGCACGCTTCTTCAAGCATCAACTCGTAAACGCTGCGATTTTCTTTTTCCGCTTGCTGGAGCAGGTCGCGGCAAAGCTGGTCCCGGAGCCAACGGAACGTGGTGCCGCTGGAGAAAATCGCCAAAGCCGACGCGAACAGGCCGGGAACGACATGCGTGAAAACATAAGGTTTTGTGCGGCCGTCGAGCAGCGGTTTCGAATCCGCGACGGCGATCCACGACGAGGAGCCCAACGACGCGTAGGAGCGACCGGGCAAGAAGCAGCCCGCTCCGAGCGCCATGCAGGAATTGTCGACACCACCGGCCGCGACGGCGACGGAGCGGGAAAGCCCGAGTTGTTCAGCGGCTTCCGGCGTCAACATGCCGAGGATCTCCGTCGAGGGAACCGGTTTCGGAAATAGGTTTTCGTTCAATCCGGAATGCTTGAGAAGCTCCCCGTCGTAATTCCAGGCGGTCAAATCGTACGCACCGCAACCGGACGCGTAACTGAAATCGGTCGCGATCGTCCCGGTCAGGCGGTAATTGACGTAGTCTTTCGTCCCGATCACTTTGGCGATTCGGCGAAAAAGTTCCGGCTCATGGTTCTGATACCAGAGGATTTTGAAGAGCGTGTAATGCGCCGCCGGAAAGCCGTTGCCGGTTCGTTGATACCAGACCGCCGGATCGAAATCCCGGAAGAACGTCGCCGCTTCCGCATCGGCCCGGCGATCGGACCAGATCGGCGTCGTTTCACGGAGTAATCTTCCGGCGTCATCCAGGGGAACGCAGCCGAGACTGTGCCCGGAAATCGCAATCGCACCGACTTGGTCGCCCGTGACGCCTTTCTCTTTGACGTTCTCAAAAAGGCGTCGCGTGCTGCGAACGACGGCGTTCCACCAATCGTCGGGCCGTTGTTCATGTCGGTTCGGGGCGGGATAAAGCGTTTCGTACGGCTCGAACACCGAAGCGAGCCGCATCCCGTCGGCATCGAAAAGTGAAGCTTTATTCCCGCCGGTTCCGAGATCGTGGGAGAGGATCCAAGGGCGCATGGTGAGTTCTACTGCTTGTGAGCGAGTTGCTCGAAGATCGCTTTCGCCGTTTTGTAACCGATGCCGAACCGTTCGGCGCCGAGGCGGTGCATTTCGAGCAATGTGTCCAAATCGCGAACGCCGCCGGCGGCTTTTACTTTGGCGTCATGACCGACGGTCTGCTTGATGATGCGAACCTGCTCCAACGTCGTTCCGGTCGAAGTCCAGCCGGTTCCGGTTTTGATCCAAGTGGCACCAGCCCGGACCGCGAGTTCCGACGCCCTGGCGATTTGGTCCGGTGTCAGGTAAGTACATTCGAGAATCACTTTCAGCGGCACCACACCGATCGACTGGCGGACGGCACGAATATCGTCTTCGACCTCGTGATAGCGGCCCGAAAGAAATTTGCCGATGTTTTGGACCATATCGATTTCGCGGCAACCGAAGGCGACGAGTTCTTTCGCTTGAGCGACTTTGGACGCCGTCGTTTCGCCGCCGCCCGGAAAACCGACCGCTCCGCCGACGAGCGTTTGCGAACCTTGAAGCAGTTCGATCAGCTCCTTCGTAAAGCCGGGCAGCGAAAACGCGGCGACGCACGAATATTCCCGCGCGAGCCGGGCCACTGATTGCACGTCGTTCCAATCGGACTCGGCACGCACCGCGCTGAGGTCGATCATCGAAGCGAGTTGTTGGAGATCAGGGCATAGGGAATGGGGCATAGGGCATAGGTGAGGAGAAAGTTATTCGATTCCGAAAGCCGCTTTGAAGGCGCCGGCGATTTCGGGGTGGAGCGATTCGTTGATACCGTTTTCGTCGAAGGGGAGTCCCATCGCGGTCAGGTCGTGTTGGAGTTGGACGATTTCCTCCTGCGGCGAAATTCGTGGCGGCACGGCACGGCCCAGCGGCGTCAACCAAGCGTTGAGCGTGTGTCCGCCGTCGACCAACAGGTCGTGTCCCGTAACGTAATTGGAGGCGTCCGAGGCGAGAAAAACGACGGGCCCGTACAGGTCTTCCGGACGCTGAACATACCCGAGCGGCGTCAGTTCCCGGATTCGTGCCCGGACTTCCATCGGCGTCGAAGCGTGCATCGGGGAGAGGATGTAACTCGGACTGATGCAGTTGACGTTGATATTGTACGCTCCCCATTGGGCGGCGAGCATCCGGGTCATTTCGACGACGCCCCCTTTGGACGCGTTGTACGAGGCGTTGCAGTTGCAAATTCGGGCCGACATGGACGCCGTGTTGATAATCTTGCCGCCGACGGGATTCTGTTTTAAAAAATGTCTCGCTTCCGCTTGGGCGCACAGGTACATGCCGGTCAGGTTGACGCCGATCACTTTGTTCCAGTCGTCGAGGGAAAAATCGACGTCGCCGCCGAGGATGCCGATTCCGGCGTTGTTGACGCCGATATCGAGCCGCCCGAACTCCCGAACGACGGCATCGACCATCGCGTCGACCTGTTCCTTTTGCGTGACATCACATCGCAGGAACAGGGAACTGCGACTGTAGGAGCGGATTTCCTCGGCGGTTTTCGGGCCGGTATCGCCGTCCAGATCGATGATCGCGACATCGGCCCCGGCTTTGGCGAGAGCGACGGCGTATCCCCGCCCGATCCCGACCGCTGCCCCGGTCACGAGAGCTTTTTTACCTGTCAGATCGAACATGTTCATCGGTCGTTCTTCCTTTTGTCGTCGAGTTGCGAAGAATATCGAAAGCATGGTTGCGTCGATGAAAACCCCGCAATACAATCGGGGTTATTGGTCGCGCAACACGGCCCAAACCGCGATTAGACAGAAATGCCCGGGCGTTGTCAAGAAAGTCCGGAAATTTCATTTTTACGATCTTTTGAAACTATTTTCGTTCACGAAACCGATCATGAAAAAAACGTTCATTTTCATTTTGGGTTGGACTTTACTTCAATCGACGGTTTTTGCGCAGGATTCCGGCAAAATCGTTTACGATTTCGAAACCGGCGACCTGCAAGGTTGGACAATCGTCGAAGGGAAATTCGACCGGATCGTCAGCGATCGGGAATTTTACCACAACCGGTATCCCGACCAGCCGGGAAACAAGTACAATAAAACCGGCAAGTATTATTTTTCGACCGTCGAGCAGCAGCCGGGTTTCCCTTCGAACGATACGATGACCGGGATCGTCGAATCGCCGTCGTTTCGGATCGAAGGGCCGGAAATCACGTTTCGCATCGGGGGCGGCGATCATCCGAACGCCTATTTCTCGCTGTGCTTGCCCGACGAAAATGGGAACGTCGTCGAAGTGCTCCAAGCGCGCGGCCGGATGCACGAAGTCCTGTTCGATGAAAAATGGGACGTTTCCGCGTACCTTGGCAAAACGGCGTTTTTTCGCGTCGTCGATCACGAAACGCAAAGTTGGGGACACGTCACGCTCGACCAGATCGAGTTGATCGGTCGGATCGACGACGCCGCGACTGCCAAGCGATTCGAACCGGTTTTGCGGCGTCAGCGGGAGGAAAAGCTCGCGGAATTCCAGAACTCGGCCAATCTCGACGGGCTCCGTCAAATGGTCGAGGACCTGGAGAAAACTTTCGCGGATTATACGGTTCGGGGCGAGGAATTAAGAAAGAAACTCGACGCCTTTTCCGAAAAAGTCGCGGCATCGGATTTCGTGCCGGACGTTGCGACGACGGACGCACTGGAAAAACTGAAGCGGGAAATCGCGTTGTCGCATCCCCTTGTGCGGCGTCAACCGATCTGTTTCGTGTCGCGACACCATTATGATTCGAAGTATCACGCGATCGATACGCTTTTCAACAGCGACGAATTCAATCCCGACTTCCAGTGCGAGCACAAGAATTTCTTTTCGCCCGGAGCGGCGTTGAAACTGTTCGATCCCGTTACGGAAAAAACGACGACGCTCCTGAAAACCCGCGACGGCGTCATTCGCGATCCCGACGTCTATTTCGATGCGGGCAAGATCGTGTTTTCCTTCCGTAAAAACCGCGAAGAAGACTACAAAATCTGGGAGATGGTGCTTCAAAAGAACGGCGACGAGTATTCCGCCGGACGATTGACCCAGTTGACGTTCGCCAAGGATGTCGCGGACTTCGACCCGATCTACCTGGCCGACGATTCGATCCTCTTTTCGTCGACCCGGGAACCGAAGTACAACATGTGTTCCCGGGACATTGCCGCGAACCTGTACCGAATGGAATCGGACGGAGCGAATATCGTTCAGATTACGAAAAACACGCTGTTCGATCATAACGCCGAGCAGCTTCCCGACGGACGGATCCTGTATCACCGCTGGGACTACGTCGACCGCAATTTCGGAGACGCGCACGCAATCTGGACGGTCAATCCGGACGGGACGAACCAATCGATTTATTGGGGAAATAACACCACGGTTCCCGGAGCGGTGTACAACCCGCGGCTGATTCCGGGATCGAACCTGATGCTCTGCGTTTTCGGTCCGCACCATGCCCGGGAAATGGGAGCGCTCGCCCTGGTCGATCGGCGGCTCGGGCTCGACGGGAAAAAACCTGTACTCCGAACCTGGCCCGCCGACCAGATCGAGCATGTTCGGGAAGGGGGCTCTTTCGATTGCGACAACTCCGAGCATACCGTCGCGATCAAATACGAAGATCCGTTTCCGTTGAGCGACAAGTATTTTCTCTGCTCCCGATACGTGGATAAAAGCGGCGTGATGGGAATTTATCTGATCGACCTTTTCGGGAACGAAATTCTCCTCCATCGGGAAGCGTCCGGCTGTTTCGATCCGATGCCGTTGGCGTCGCGAACACGTCCGGAAATCCTTTCCGACCGCCGCGAGTACGACGAGCACGGGGAAGGGACGCTTTATCTGGCCAACGTCTATGAAGGCACGCACATGGAAGGGGTCGAGCCGGGGTCGATCAAATCGCTTCGGGTCGTCGAAACACCGGAAAAGCGGCATTGGGCGGCAGGGCAATGGTTCGGACAGGGATACACTGCGCCGGGGATGAACTGGCACAGTTTGGAAAGTAAGCGGATACTTGGAACGGTCCCGGTCGAGCCGGACGGTTCGGCAAGCTTCACGGTCCCGGCGGACACGTTTCTTTATTTCCAGGCGCTCGATGAAAACGGCAAAATGGTCCAAACGATGCGTAGCGGCACAATCCTGCAATCGGGGGAAGTCGTCGGCTGCGTCGGGTGTCACGAGGACCGCCTCAACACGCCGAAAAGTCTCACGGGCAATACGTTGGCGATGAAACGGCAGCCGCACCGTTTGGCCGATTGGTGCGGTCCGGCGAGAAAGTTCGGCTACCTCGCCGAGGTTCAGCCGGTTTTCGACAAGCACTGCGTTTCCTGTCACGATTTCGGGCAACCGGCGGGCGAAAAGCTGCTGCTTTCCGGCGATCAGGATCTCGTTTTTAACGTGTCGTACGTCGAGCTTTGGCGAAAAGGTTACGTGTCCGCGATCGGGGCCGGTCCCGCGGAGTTGCAGCCGGCGCGATCCTGGGGATCGCATCGAAGCCGTTTGATTAAGGAGTTGGAAGAGCGAAACGTCAAAGAACACGCCGAACTCCGTTTGGAGAACGAAGAGATGGACCGGCTCATCACTTGGGTCGACTTGAACGGCGTTTACTACCCGGATTATTCCTGTGCGTTCCCGGAAAACATGGGGGGCCGCTGTCCGTTGGAGAAGAAGCAACTCGATCGGCTGACGCAACTGACGGACATTCCGTTTTTCGATTTGCGCTCTTTCGACGCTTACGGCGGACCTTATGTGAGTTTCGACCGTCCGGAGTTGAGCCCGTGCCTGGCCAAGATCGCGGACCCGAACTCTGCCGAACACGCCGAAGCGGTCGCAATTGTCCGGGAAGGAGCCCAAACGCTCCGTGAACGCCCCCGCTGCGGTACGCCGGGTTTCGTTCCTTGCGACGCCGACCTACGCCGTGAAGCGAAGTACGAACATCGCAAAAACATCGAAAGACTCAACCGTAACGCAATCCAGGAAGGAAGCAGGCATTACGACGAAATGGAGTGAAGCGGCAGGAGTGTTGGCCGTTGAAGGACTGGCGACAGACACAGAAGTTTCACTGCTTCTTGTTTGCGTGCGGAACATCAGTATAATCCGGGATTGGAGGCTTACTGCCCCGATTCGTCGTGACGATTAACCGCCCCTCATAGACTTGGGAGTACTATTCAAATGAAGAAAATTTCGTGGAATTGCGTGTTCGTGTTGTCCGTCGCCCTTTGCTTTGCCGCTTCCGGCGTTCTTGCCGAAGAGGCGAAACCGGATAAAGACGGTTTCGTTCCTTTATTCAACGGCAAAGATTTGACCGGTTGGGAAGGCAATCCGGAATTGTGGCGGGCCGAAAACGGCTGCATCGTCGGACAAACGGAAGCCGAAGGATCGAAAAAAATCGACGTCAATACGTTCCTGATCCTCAAGGGTCGTGAATTTGAGAATTTCGTTCTCAAGTTCGAATATCGCCTGACCAAAGGGGGGAACTCCGGCGTTCAATACCGCTCGTGGATCATGGACGGAGACATTCCGTACCGCGTTTCGGGATACCAGGCGGATTTCGACGGCGACAACAACTTTACCGGGATTCTTTACGGCGAAGGTTTCCGTGGTATTCTCGCCCATCGCGGCCAGATCGCGGAAGTCGGCGACGATCATCAGTCGAAAATGCTTCTCCAGTACGCGACCAACGAAGACCTCAAGGAGAAGATCAAAGTCGAGGACTGGAACGACTACGAAGTGACGGCGGACGGTTTCGCGTTCATGAACAAGATCAACGGCCATCTGATGAGCGTCTGCATCGACAACGATGTCAAAGAACGCCGCAAAACCGGAATCATCGCGATTCAGGCCCATGTCGGTCCGCCGATGAAAGTCGAAGTTCGGAATATTCGGATCAAAGAACTTAAAAAGTAAAGCTCTTTCTTTTAAAACTTCCACACGTTTCCATCGTCCTACATACGGCGGTGTTTTTATGCGCGGTTCTGATTCCCCTTCTTCCGTTTCAAACGGGTCCCCGACCGAAGACCCGTCGGAAGATGGGGCCGCGGCGTTGGAGGGTCTGTTCCAACAGCACCAGAGCGAACTGTTGGGAACGGTGTATTACATCGTCGGCAACCTCCAAGATGCCCAGGACGCTCTTCAGGAAGCGTTTTTGCGATGCTGGAAGAATTTGGACCAGGTTCCGGACGTCAAGAACCTCAAAGCGTGGGTTTTTCGGATCACGTTGAACGTCGGTCGGGACATTCGTAAAACGGCTTGGAACCGGAAGAGAAAAGAGATGCCCGACGTGCCCGGACCGGCTTTTGCCGAACATCAAACGCCGGACCAGCTCGCTTCGGAAAACGAGCAAATGCTCCTGTTGGAGCAGCAGATCGCGGAATTGGACGAGCCGGACCGTGAAGTTTTTCTACTTCGGCAAAATGGCGATTTCACCTACCGTCAAATCGCCGAACTGCTCGACACCCCGGAAGGAACCGTGAAAACCCGAATGAGAAGAGCAATCGAGAAACTGCGTGAGAAATGAAATGAGAAATGAGAAATAAGAAATGAGAATATTTGACACATAAACCCCTTCCACCCTTCCACCCTTCCACCCTTTTATGCCTCAACTTACGGACCAACTTTGGGAGCTGCATTATGATTTGCTTTCGGAAACGGAAGCGGAGCGGCTCAGGGTCCGTATTGATAAAGAACCGGCGGTTGCGAAAGAATACGACGAGGTCAAGCGAAGCGCGTCGCAGATCGCTCAAGCGGCTCGGAGAATTCCAACCCGGCCTCTTGCGTTCGTCGTTCCCCCGGACGGACGGTACGCCCGACATTCAGGGAATGGAGTCCGTGAAAACACTGATTTCGAGGGCGAAAAGAGAACCGTCTGCCCACCCCCGGATCTCCCTGAAGAAATTACAGGCAGCTTTCCGGTCGTTTTGGATTCAATTTCAGGCTCCTCGGTACGGCATGTGCCGCCGAAGGTTGTGGAAAAATCGGATTTCGTCCGAAAAACGGTTATTGCGTCAAGTCCTGCTTCCCGAACGATTTGGAGCCCGTTTTCCGGGCGATTTTCTTCAAAATACCTTCGCTCCAACCGTGTTTTGACGGTTTGCTCGCTTCTGTTTTTGGCGCTGACAATTCTCGGCTTTCTCCGGATCCGACAGACGCAGTCGCTGATCGCGGACAAATTGTTGCAAATTCACGTTGCCGCTCCGAGCGTCCTTGCCCGAGCGACACAGAACACGATTTCCGTCGACGTTTCCGATCTTGCGGGAAACCCGAAACAGCTTCCGGTCCGCGTCCGATTGCTCAGCGAGCTCGGCGAAAAGATCGCAACTTACCAGGAGAAAACCGATTCTGACGGGGATTTGCGGCTGTCCTTGGAAAATCCGTCGAATCTTCCGGAAAACGTGTATCTGGAAATCACAGCCGGAGAATCGGGAGCTGCTCGAAGCGTTCGTCGTTCGATCCCGGTCGTCGATCCCCCGTCCGCGCCGAAATTTCCGCCGACGGAAGTCGCGGCGCTCGCCGCAGTGGAACATTCCGCGGTGGATCACTCCGCGGAAGAGGATTCCCCCGCCGCCCTCATGAGATTGATGAAAGAGAGCGAAAATCATCCTTCCGTCCCGGGCCGCCGTGTTCCGCCGCCGTATTATTCCAATAGCCAAAACGCGATGGCCCCGGCCATGCGAGGGCAAAAAAACGGGTTGGGCGTGGAAAACGGCGGAATGGGAATGAGCGGCGGCGGAATGGGAGGAATGAGCGGCGGAATGGGGGCAGGAAAGGACGCTGTCGGCGACAAAAATTCCTTCTCTGTACCCAACGAAAATGTCCCCATGGAAAAGGCGAAGCCGCCGCAATCGGTCGCCCTTGCCTTTGAGGAAAAAAAAGCAGCGCCGGCGACTCTTCCCGCAGTCGGTTCGGCTCAACTTCGAACACCGTCCGAATTACCGACGCTCCCGAGCCAAGAGAGAGCGTCCGAAAGTCCCCGGGATGCTTCCGAATCGCTCTCTTCGAGCCTACAGGTCGCGCAACCTTCTGATCAGACGGCGATTTCGTTGACTGCGGATCGGGAACAGTTCGATACGACGCAACCGATTCGGTTTCAGGTTCGTTCCCATCAATCGGAACAGGCGCTGATCGCTTCGATTTCCCGGGCTGGAATTCCGCTCGCTCAAATCGCGATCAAGACGTCGCAAATGCCGGAGGCTCCGAAGACCATTACCGTTCCGGAAAATGACTCGCAGATCGGCTTGATGCAAATTTCCCTTTTCGATCCGACGACAAATCCTCCGAAAGAAGTCGCGAGTTGTTCCGTATTTCGACATGGAAATCGCACGTTAAAAGTTGCAGCCGTGGATCCCGTCGAATCCGCGGCCGAGGTTCCCACGGCCCTGAAAATCACGGACGAAACCGGAAAACCCGTTGCCGCGACCGTCCGGGTGTCCTGGGGGAAAGGAACGCTCCCGCCGTCCGAAGCCGTTCCCGCTCCGACCTTGATCGAAAACAAAAATCAAATCCGCGAGGAACTGGAAACGAGTCTCGCTCAGCGCAAACCGGTGTTCACGGAGATGCTCGATTTCTTCACGATTCTCGCGACCGTCGGTGGTGTCGTCGTTTCGTTGATTACCGTTCTCCTTTTCCTGCTGCGAATGGTTTCCGGATATGTGCCGCTGACCGTTGCGACGATCACCGGGATTCTGTGCGTTTTGTTCGGCGTTTCCATGATGCACGATCTGCGAGCGACGCAGCTGGGCGAATACTTGGAAAAACCCGTTGCACAAGTGAATTCGCTCACGACGACGCCGGAAAAGCCCCCGTCCGAAGCCCACGAATCTTTCTTGCAGTGGACGACCGCATCGGATTCCGACGGAATCTGCCGTCTGCAATTTCCCGAGCGAATCGAAGGGCGTTCAACATTTCTCGTCGAAGCGTTCGGTCCCGAAGAGCGAATCGGTTTCGCGAGATGGGAACTGAAATAAGACACCTACGTTGAACCGGAGCACCGAAGGTGCCCGCTTATGTCTTTACTCACGCTGTATTACTGACACTGAACATCTTGAATTATTTTCACGAAATAAGCGCCCATCGGAAGCGAACACTTTTCCGAGCGGCAGCTCGTTTTGGCTGGCGGCCCTGCCGCCTGTGGTTCATTGCGTAAATCTGATTTGGAGGTAGAATTTTCTTTGACTTTTTTTGAGATTGACTTTTCCCCTTCCCCCTTTGCTCCTTCTTTCCTCATGATCATTTCCATCGGCAGCGATCACCACGGCGTTTTGATCCGCATGAAGTTGTGCGATATGGTGCGGCAACTCGGGCATGAAGTGAAAGATCACGGTCCGACCATGGAGGATGCGGAACCGGTCGATTATCCCGACATCGCCGGACAGGTCGCCCGGGAAATCAGCAATGGAGAAGCGGACCGGGGAATTTTGATCTGCGGAACCGGCTTGGGAATGTGCATCGTCGCGAACAAATATCCCGGTATCCGGGCCGCCCCGGTTTCCGACGAACTGACCGCCGAATTGAGTCGTCGGCACAACGATTTGAATGTGCTGTGTCTCTCGGGAGATATGCTCAGCGAGAAAATGATCGATCGTCTGGTCGACATCTGGGTCTCGACCCAATTCGAGGGAGGCCGACATGCCCGTCGACTCGATAAAATCGCGAGCTTGGAAACGGAAAATGATAAATGAGTAAGGCTTTCGCCAGAAAGTAAATGTCGAAAATATCCAAGTGAGAAACGATGTCATTCTGAGCGCAGTGTACTCACGAAGCGAAGAATCTGGCGTATCCGGCCCACACGCATTGCGTTGCGAACACTGCCTGAAACCAGATCCTTCGGAGTACCTCAGGATGACAAAATCGGCATGCAACTTTCTGGCGAAAGCCTAAGGCTACAGTCTACAGCCTGTAAAGATGTCCATCAAATTCACGAAAATGGAAGGGGCGGGAAACGATTACGTTTACGTTAATTGTTTCGAGCAACCGATCCCTGAGCAACCGGAGCGATTGGCCGTTGCGATTTCCGACCGGCATTTCGGGGTCGGCGGGGACGGGCTCGTTTTGATTTTACCGAGCGAGTCCGCCGACGCGCAAATGCGCATGTTCAACGCCGACGGATCCGAAGGGGAAATGTGCGGGAACGCGATCCGCTGCGTCGCGAAATTCCTTTACGACCACGACATTTGCCGCAAGGAAACGCTCGTGATCGAAACGGGAGCGGGACCGAAAACGCTGCAACTGTTCCCGAATCCCCAATCAGGCCGAATCGATAAGGTCCGCGTCGATATGGGAGAACCGATTTTGAACCCGGTGGAAATTCCGACGCTTTTGCGTTCTTCCGTCGGCGATGCGGAACCGGTCGTCAATGTCTCTTGGACCGGTCTGGATCGAGAATTCCGCGTAACCTGTGTTTCGATGGGGAATCCGCACTGTATTACGTTCGACCTTTTGCCGAACAACGAAAACGTGCTCGGACTCGGTCCGAAAATCGAAACCGATCCCCGCTTTCCGCGTCGGGTCAATGTCGAATTCGTCGAGCGAATTTCGCCGACGGAACTGAAAATGCGGGTGTGGGAACGCGGCAGTGGCGAAACGCTTGCCTGTGGAACCGGGGCGTGCGCCGTCGCGGTTGCGGGAGTACTGACCGGGAACTGCGAACGAAAGGTGTTGATTCACTTAACCGGCGGCGACTTGGAAATCGAATGGTCCGCCGCCGACAATCACGTGTACAAAACCGGTCCGGCGCGGGAAGTGTTTTCCGGCGTGTATTCGATGCGATCGGTTTGAGGAAAATTTTGAAAAATTGAAAGCGTTTGATGTTCCGCAAGCTTCGCGTGCGGCTCTTTTATGTGCGACAAAATTCCCGAGCATATCGCGATCATCATGGACGGCAACGGCCGCTGGGCCAACAGCCGGGGATTGCCGCGTTTCGAAGGGCATAAAGTCGGCGCGGAGGTCGTTCGGAAGATCACCGAATATTGCAGCGAAATCGGAATCCGACAGCTCACGCTTTATTGTCTGTCCAGCGAAAACTGGAAACGTCCGAAGAAAGAGCTCGAACTGCTCATGCAACTTCTTTCGGCGTACATTGTCGCAGAGCGTCCGACAATGCTCAAAAACAACATACGGCTCGCGATCATCGGCAGCCGAACGGGGATTCCGGACTCCGTGCTTGCGGAAATGGACGAGAGCGTCCGTCTTTGCGCGGACAACGACGGTTTGTGCCTCTGCTTGGCGATCAACTACGGAAGTCGCGGCGAAATCGTCGACGCCGTCAAGTCGATCCTTGCCGATGAAATCAAGGCGGACGAAGTCAACGAAGCCGTAATCTCCGAGCACCTCTACACGAAAGGAATGCCCGACCCCGACTTATTGATCCGGACGGCGGGCGAAATGCGGCTGAGCAACTATCTGCTTTGGCAGCTCAGTTATTCGGAAATCTGGGTCACGCCGACCTGTTGGCCCGACTTTACCGCCGAAACGCTCCAAGAAGCGATCCACGATTATGCTCGTCGGGATCGAAAATTTGGAGGACTGACCGTCGAATGAGTGGGGATGCCCCATTGGACGGAAGCGGCTCCGCCGCGAGTCGGCTTTGGACGGGAATAGGTTGGTCATCCCGCACACTTCTTTGCTTTCATGCTCTTCGTGACGTATCCTTCATGAGTCAAGCCCGGTCACGTGGACCAAGGGCGCTTCCCC
>JAVBPO010000100.1:0-31801 GCA_031549565.1 Thermoguttaceae bacterium | reverse complement strand
CGATGCAAGCATCGGGGCATGAGTTGGACGGAGAGCGGCGTTTTGGCGATGGCTCTTGGCGCCGGCAAAAGCAAACGAACCGCCGCCCAAACCGCCCAAATTAACACGAAAAATCACACCAGCCTCTGAACGGGAGGAAATTCTTCCGATCATGGCACGGCTGCCGAACTTGGGGTAAAGTTTACAGTGCCATTCGTATTAGGAACACTCCTGGAAATGATAGCGTACATCGCAGGATGGATGACCATCTGGTATTGGAACCTAAAGAATCCGGAACACCGGATGAAGAAGATACTGCTTTTCTTTTTGATCCAGATGACGATTTTTCGACTGCTCAGAGCGTACTTTTATTGAGAAATTGACGACATGCTCAGCCTCGCAAATCGTCGTTGATTTTCCATATCAATAGTTCAATCATGGAATGATTGTTTTTTGCGTTTGTTATCTTGCCCCCATCGTTCCATAACGCCTGGCATCGACATAGATCTCAGTATGCCCGTTTTGTGCTTCGGGATCGCACCCTTGTTGGCATGGGCAGCATTCGATCGCCATAATCCCATAATTCGAATCTCATATTCGGGGCAGTTGTCAATCGTGTTCTGGTGGCGAGTCGGTTCGGCGGGCATCGTCGAGCTCCTTGAGAAGAAAGGTAAAAAATCAAAATCTAATTTCAAATCAAACATGTCCCAAAACCACGGATGATTTTATCATCACTAAGCGGATCGAACAATACGGCTATCGTCTTTTTTCGCAACGAATTCGGTCCATGGTCTCCTGCGGAACGGGCCGGACGATCACGCCGGCGCCGATGGAGTCCATGCGGGTTCGCTTACCTTTGGGACGAACCGCTCAATTACATCGACGTGATCTCACGAATTCAGATCGAAAACATGCTCGTCGAATACCGGCCGACATTGGTATTCGTCGAGCATGACGACGCGTTCGTCGCAAATGTCGCGACAAAACGGTTGTTTTTGGAAAACCGTAACGACACCGATTGACCTCCGGAACGTTTTACAGTTTCTCCCATTTCACGCCGAGCAACAGTGACGCGTTGAACACGACCAGGAGCGAACCGGCGTTGTGGACCAAAGCGCCGATCACCGGGTTGATCACGCCGGTTGCCGCGAGGATCACCGCGACGAAATTGATGCTCATCGACAATGTGATGTTTCCCAAGATCGTCCGGATCGTTTTTTTCGAAAGGCGTACCAAAAACGGGATCCGGGAAATGTCGTCCCCGACCAGGGTGATGTCCGCCGCTTCGATCGCCAAATCGCTCCCGATCTTGCCCATCGCGATCCCGATGTTCGCCGTTTTCAAGGCCGGCGCGTCGTTGATACCATCGCCGATCATCGCGAGAATCTTTCCGTCGGACTGCTGGTCGGCGACGAGCCGCTGCTTGTCTTCGGGCAAAAGCCCGGCGTAAACCGACGTGAGCCCGACTTGTTCCGCGATGTTTTTCGACGCGTTTTCCTGGTCGCCGGTTAATAGGATCAGGTCGATCTTTTCCTTTTTCAAAAGCCCGACCGTTTCCGAAGCGGTCTTGCGCACCGAATCGGTGAGCGAAAGAAAGCCGCAAACCGCCGCATCGGCCGCGACCCAAACGACGGTTTCTCCCCGTTGAAAATTTTCGCCGGCCGCGGATTTCGCCGATTCGGACAGTTCGATTCCATTTTCCGCGAGGAGCTTTTCGTTGCCGATCAGGATATTCGTAACCGGCGCACCGGGATCGCATTTCGGACACGGTTTCAATAATCCTTGAATACCGCGACCGGGTAAAATTTCCGCTTCGACCCGTTCGGAAAGCGTGAGATGTTTTCCCTCGGCCGCCTCGACGATGCAGCGGGACAGCGGATGTTCCGAATGTTGTTCGACCGAAGCCGCGAGCGTCAACAGTTCGTCGTCGGTCCGCTGGTTCGTCAAAGAACGCACGGTTCCGAGGACCGGTTTGCCCAAAGTGAGCGTTCCGGTTTTATCAAACGCAATCGTCGTAATTTTGCCTAGCAATTCAAGCACTTCGCCGCTTCGGATCAGGATTCCGTATCTCGCCGCACAGCCGATCGCGGCGACGATCGCCGTCGGGGTCGCTAAAACGAGTGAACAGGGACAGAACACGACCAAAATCGTAACCGCCCGCATGAGATTTTGCGTTGCCAACCCGACGAGGATCGCCGTCAAAATCGCGGTCGGGACCAGGAACGCGGCCCAGCGGTCCGTGATCCGTTCCATCGGCGCTTTCTTCATTTCCGCTTCCCGAACGAGCCGAATCATCCGAGCAAGTGAGCTGTCCTCGCCGACTTGGGTCGCTTGCATCGTGAAGGTTCCGAACCGGTTGATCGTCCCGGCGAAAACGTCTTCGCCGACCGCTTTGTCGACCGGAAGCGGCTCGCCGGTGAGGAGTTGCTGATCTATGGACGTGTTCCCGGACAAGATTCGTCCATCGACCGGAATCGCTTCGCCGGGCAAAACGCGGAGCGTATCGCCGACGAAAACTTCCGAAGCCGGGATGATGGACTCTCCGCTGGACAGTTGGTCTTCGGAAATTTTTCGTGCCGTTTGCGGCGTGAGCTGGATCAACTTTTCGATTCCGGCTCTTGCGCGGCGGATCGTCCAGTTTTCCAGCAGATGTCCGAGCATCATGATGAACGCGACTTCCCCGCCGGCAAAGTAGTTCTGCGTGTAAATCGTCGCAAGGATAGCCGTGGAAACGAGAACTTCGGCGGTGATATGCCGACGGCTCAGTTCCCGAACGGCGCCCCACAGCAACGGCGTTCCGGAAACGACGATAGCGATCCACGCCGGATGAAATGGAAGCATCTCCACAATGTGTCCGAAAAGACTCGCGAGCAGAGCAAGTCCGGAAATCGAGGTCAACGTCAGTTGAACCGGAACCGAAGAGAAGAATTCCCGAAATTTCTCCCACGCGGTTTCCGGCGGTTTGGCCTGCGTGCTTCGACAGGAGCAGCAAGAGGGAGCGTATTCCGAGGTCGCATCCGGCGGCTTCCGAACGGAACAACAGGACGGTGTAACAGTGTTATCTTGAGCGGTCATTTTATTGCCTCCCCGAGGGGTTCGATTCTATCGGTGTCGGGGGCATACCCTATACCCCTATGGGGTATTTTAGACCGTTGCGACTATTTTTCAATGAGAGTTGTACAACGGGATAGGACGAAGAGTCGTTTCCTCCAAGTTTAACGTGCGAATACGGTTTCGGTCGTTCCGAAAAACCAGCCGACGATCAACAGCCCGAGAATGACCGCGACGACGCCGAGCACGTTTTGCCCGATCAGGTGAATGGCTAACCCGTCCCAACGTCGCGCGAGCAGGAATTGTTGGTTTTCAAAGGCAAACGCGGAAAAAGTCGTGAATCCACCGAGAAAGCCTGTCAACAGAATGTTTTTCCAGTGGGCGGGAATGCACTCGTGCGCGATCAGTCCGCTGGCAAGTCCGAACAAAAAGCAGCCGAGAAGATTGACGATGGTCGTCCCCCAAGGATGCGATGTTCCCCACAAAGCCGAAGCCCCGTGATTGACGCCGAATCGGGCGGCGGTTCCCAATGCTCCGGAAAAAGCAATTCCCAACAGATGTAAAAAACCGTTCATCATAGCCCGGGAGCCCCGGTAGTCGGCTGGAGCTTCCGCTCCGATGAGTAAGCCGCGAGATGGTCGTTTCACTCCCGATCTCGCTAGCATCGTAAAAAATTCACAATCTTTCCCCGAAATTGTCTAATATCGTTTCATACGCGGGAAGCCCGGCAGGGAATCACGGAGCCTGCGGAACTTCCGTCGCCTCGCCGTCAACGGTCGCTTGCTGCATTTCGCTGCGGCGGACGACTTCGAGGACCATTTCCCGGGCCGATTCGCGGACGCTGGTGTCGATCAAGAAACCGATCAAAAATCCGATTCCAAAAAAACAAAGCATCGCAAAAAAGGCTTTTTGCAGGATTTGAGCCGGCTCCGTGCCGTCGAGCAGCCCCAAAAGAATCACAATGATCATAACGACCATGGACAAATATCCGGCGTAAGTGAGCGGCAGAGGGGCCGTTTTCGGCGCCGGTGGTATTTCCGTTCCCAAGTGCTTTTCAAGAAACGCCTTTCTTTCGCGACGCAACCACGCTTCCAACAGGACGGGATCGATATTCTTCGGAATCGCAAAAGTCGCGACCATCCGATCGAATTCCTCATTCAAAGAATCCTCTCGGTTTTCCTTGATCTCTTGCGTATTGTGACTATTTTCCGTAGACAACGTATTTGCCGAAAAAAGAGCGCCCCCGCTCTTCGACTTTTATCGGTGGAATATTCAGCAAAATTGAAATAATCCACCCTGTCTACCGATTTTCCCAAAAAACGCGTTTACTGATTCAGAGGAAGGAACGAGCCAATGCCGCAGAGAACGAGCAGCCGGCTCAGTGCGTGAAGGTTTGTCGTTTCGGCGCGATCGAAAAACTGCGCGGGAAAGTTTGGGCGACAAAAGCAATTACCACCCCATGGGCGTCATTCGACAACGCCCGTTCAAGCTCAAACCAACATACCCCGCCGCCTCATAGAACAAGTCGGTCAAGGTTGGCGCAATCCACTAATCTCTGGGGCGAACCGCTCCCGTCAAACCGGCGTAATCCACGCGGTCTTCCGGATGCCAAAGCGGCAGTCCCTTACGAACTCGTTCCGCGAGGACTTCGAGTTTCGCGGGAGAACCGGCGGGCGCGTCCGTCGGGTTGAAATCGTCGGTCACTACCGGGATGAAATCTTCGTCGTGTCCCGTTTCCAGGATTGCGTCAAATACGTTCCGCATGAGAACACCTCTTCAACTTTCTCTCAAAATTATGGGGCGGAAAAACCGCGATGAGTCCAAATGAAATGCCGGGCCAATCCGCTTACGATACTTCGTCGTGGGAGTTGCCGCCGCGAAAAACGTCTTTCAGAAAAACATCCCCCCCAAACTAGGACGGGTAGCACTTACAGAAGACGTGCGCGAACATCAAGCATATACCGCCTATTATAACAAGCGCATAACCAGCGGTCAAGGAACCTCTCGGAAAAAAACAGAATTTCTCCGGAATACGTTCCCTCAGTTCAAATCAGAAAAAATGAAATTCAATTTTGTCGAATATTTTTCACACACACGACCAACCGACCTTCATTGTGTAAAGCATTCTACTTCGCCTCCGGCTTTCGACAACCCCCCCGCAAGAGTAAAATCATTCCAAGCGCGTTTTCCGTAATCAAAGGTATGAATGTTGGTGCCAGACTTTCGCAGAAATTGGCGGGCAAGTTTTGCCATTCTGAACGTAGCGTACTCACGAAGTGAAGAATCTGGTGGATCCGCCAACACGCTATTCAAAACGGGCACGGCTTGAAACCAGATGCTTCGGAGTACCTCAGCATGACAGGAGCGACACGTTTTTCATAGAAGCCTTACAAAAAGTCGTCTGAACAGGCTTCGTCGTTATTCGAGCGTCACAGGCCTATCCCTCGTATTCCCAGTTTATCGGCTTAGCCGTTGCGTTGTTCCGGTATTCGACATTCATTGATGCGGAGCGACATGGCGCAGGGCTTCATAGAAAAGTTCAACGTCGACAGGCTTGGTGATATGTTCCTGCATTCCCAAGGAGAGACACCGTTCACGCTCTTCCGCGAACGCATGCGCCGTCAACGCAAATACGGGGATGTCCTTGTATTCCGGCGTACTTTTGATGATTTTCGTCGCTTCATAGCCGTCCATGACCGGCATTTGCAGGTCCATCAGGATCAGATCGAAAATCGGAGCTTCATGAGTCCTGGCAGCTTCCGCGAGTCGCTCCAACGCCTCGGCACCATTGACCGCGCCGGTCACCTCGACGCCGACGGACTTGAGCAACTCGGTCGCGATGATGGCATTGATTTTGTTGTCTTCGACCAGCAAGACTCGCATTCCTTGCAATACGGCATTATGGTCGTTCGGGATCGGTTTTGCGTCTGCTGTTTTTTCCCAGGGAGTTCCCGCTCCCTCGGGAATCGGGAACGAACAGGAAAATGTGAAGACGGTTCCCTCTCCTTCTTTTCCCGATACGGAAATCTTGCCGCCCATCAGTTCGACCATTTCGCGTGTGATCGTCAACCCGATACCGGTACCGCCGTATTTTCGGGTCGCCGAATTGTCCGCTTGAGTGAACGCGTCAAAAAGCTCTTTCATTTGCACGGAGCTCATACCGATTCCGGTGTCCGCGACGCGGAAGTCGATCAGGACGTTGTTCGGATCGCGTCGCGCAACGACGGCGTCCACCGTAATAGCCCCTTTTTCGGAGAATTTGTAGGCGTTGTCGATCAAGTTCACGAACACTTGCTTCAAACGAACCGCATCGCCGGACAAGGCGTCCGGTATGGTGTCATCACAGTTGAAACGGAGGGCGATCACCGAATCCGGATTGCGTTCCCGGAAATACCCGGCAAGATCGTCGAACATGTTTCGCAAATCGAAAACGACGCGATGGAGTTTCATCCGGCCGGCATCGACTTCCGAGAAATCCAGGATGTTGTTGATGATACCAAGCAACGATGAAGACGCCTGTCGCATTTTCTTCGTGTAATCCCGTTGCCGCTCGTCCATCGGCGTCTTGAGCAAAAGATCGGTCAAGCCGACCACGGCGTTGAGCGGCGTGCGTAATTCATGACTCATGTTGGCCAGGAAAAGGCTTTTCGCTTTGTTGGCCGCCGATGCCGCGACCATCGCTCCCTTCAATTCGAGCAGCGTTTTGACCCGGGCGAGCAGTTCTTCCTTGTCGAACGGCTTGGGGATGTAGTCGTTCGCCCCGGCTTGAAAACCGTAAACGATATCCCGCACCTGATTCTTCGCCGTCAACATGACGATGGGAAGCTCGAACAACGAAAACCGGCTTCTCAATTGTCTGCATACATCGTAGCCGGACATTTTCGGCATCATCACGTCCAGCAAAACGAGATCGAATTTTTCCCCTTTTTCAAACAGGGCCAACGCCTCGGGACCGTTGTACGCCTTGACGACCGAATAATGCCGGACCGAGAGGAGATTGAGCAACACCTGAATGTTGACCGGTTCGTCGTCGACGACGAGAATTCGGTAATTTCCTTCCGCTTCGGCATCCTGCTCCGGTTGATGCGTCGGATCGTCGACGGCGAAACTTTCCATATCGATAATCGTTTTCGGCTTTTCCGAATCCGCGATTTCCTCGGCGGTCGCCGTCGATTGAGGAACGGTAAACGTGAACCGCGACCCTTCGCCCGGGCGGGATTCGACGTGGATGGTACCCCCGTGCAGTTCGACGATTTTTTTCGTAATGGAAAGTCCCAATCCGGTGCCGCCGTATTCGCGCGCCGTGGAACCGTCGGCTTGCTCGAACGACTCGAAAATTTTCTCGAATTTGTCCGCCGCGATACCGATCCCGGTATCCTGAACGGAAACGGCGACCATTCCATCGAGAGTCCGCGCGGAAACGACGACCTTTCCTTTTTCGGTAAATTTGACGGCGTTTCCGATTAAATTGTACAAGATCTGTTGAATTCGGTTTTCGTCGGCCTGAACGAGCGGCAACGAATCGTCGATCATTTCTTCCAAAATCAAATCTTTTCCCTTGATCAAGGGCTTGGACAAAACGAGAACGGTTTCGACGATCGGTTTCAGATCGACCGGTTTAAGCTGCAGTTCGATATCGTTGTTCTTCAGCTTGGTAAAATCGAGAATGTCGTTGACCAAATTGGACAACCGTTTTCCGCTGTTGGAAACGACTGCCAAATTGTATTTTTGTTCGTCGGTCAGGAAACCGGTCGCGCCGTCGATCATCGATTCGACGATGCCGATGATGCCGTTGATCGGCGTGCGCAATTCGTGCGAGGTATTGGCCAAAAATTCGTCTTTCAATTCGTTGAGCCGGTTCAAATAGACGTTTTTTTCCTCCAGCGTCTTGGCGTTGTCCTGCAACTCCTTGATGAGCTTATTGATTTCGTCGACCATAAACCTGAAAGCCGTGGACAGGGCGCCGATTTCATCTTTGGTTTGTATGCGAGGAACTTCCGTATCGAAATTGCCTTCGCCGAGAATTTTCGCGGTGTGAGCCAGTTTGAGAATCGGCCTTGTCACGCTTCCGGCGATGAGGTAGAGCATGAAAGCGAGAATACACACGGAAATCGTCGAGGCGGCAATCACGTAATTCCGGATGCCGTTGGCATTGTTGAGGACTTTGTTCATCGGAATACTGACGGCAACGGACCACGGTTTGGTCACTTCACTAAACCGGATCGGAACATAAACGGTGTAAAAACCGGTCCCGTTGGAAATATACGGCTTGCCGTTTGCGATCGCGTCCTTGGCTTCCGACGCGAACTGCGACCGCTTCGGATCCGCTTGAAGGATTGCCTGGGTCATTTCCGGAGTCAACGAAGAAAAATCAAGTTTCGTCGAATCGAATGTCGTCGCGTATTCCTCGATCATTTCGACGAATTTCTTGTTTTTGTCGTATTGATCGATTTGTTCCCGGTCGGCCTGATCCCGAACCGGGTGACTCTCCAAATATCGGAGGGCGTGTTGGACGGCAATGGGAATTCTGGAATGATCGGCGACCAGCATCCGATAAATCAAACCTTCGGTAAGATCCTTACCCAAAAAAATCTTATCCGGATGGGCCACGATCATTCCCGCGTTGGAAAAGATCACGGTATGCCCTTCCTGATTGTAGGGATTGACCTTGGTCACCATTTCCTGCAGCTTGTCCAGGACAATGTCGGAGGAAATGATCCCGATGAATTTTTCTTGATGGAGAATCGGGAATATCAGGCTCGCCAACATGACCTCGCGTTCCTGGAGAGGATAAGGATACGGGTCGGTAATGTATTCGTGCAGTGTTTTTTTCGGTTCGATGTACCAGTCTTCCGTATCGATCGCGGGGAGCGGTTCGACTTCGATATTGGTTCCGAGTTTGTTCCAATAAGGGGCGTATCGTCCGGTTTCGTCGTAGGTCGGCTTGTCTCCGGCGAACTCCTTGTCCTTGCCGTCCAGCGCGTCGGGATCGTAGGCGATGCAAAACGCGGTGATGTACTCCTTTTTCGCCAACGCGTTTTTCAGGATATTGTTCATCATGGTCCGATCCGTGAGATTCATATCCTTGAGCGTCTCGAAGACCGTGGACAAGGTTTCCGCCGTAATTCTCGCTCCTTGTAATTCCGCTCGAATTTCATTCTGATATTTGTCGGCCGTTTCCTGGGCGAGGGTGAACGCGTCGTTTTTCGCCATCTCATACGTTCGGAGGGAAACGATGATCGTCAGAACCGCAAACGAAACGATTACGACGCCGGTTACGAGAAAAAAGAGCTTCGTCCGAAAACTGAAATTGGAAAACATTCGTCTGAAGAATTGTTGGAGACCGCCTGTTGTGTTTTCTCCGACCGGTCGGGATTGTCAAAATTCCTGATACAACAACAAAGAGAAAAGTGGAGGGGGAACACCGTATTGTACACGATTGGCGTCTCTTCGGAAAGCGCATAAAGCCGATGCGTCTCTCCTCGGTGAACCGTCGGTCTTATTCATCGTTCTTCGCCCATTGAAGCCAATTCAGGAGAGTTCGATAAAGAACCTTTGGATTGATCGGCTTGCTGCAATAAGCGTCCATTCCGGCGTCCAAACATCGTTGTTCGTCCCCCTGGGTCGCGTTGGCCGTCAGTGCGATAATCGGTATGCGACGTGAAGTCCCCTCGTTTTTTTCACGTTCACGGATGCTCCGCGTCGCCTCGAAGCCGTCCATTTCCGGCATCTGGCAATCCATGAGGATCAAATCATACTCTTTGTTTCCCTCGCTTTGGCAAGCCTTGGCACCATCGTCGACGATCTCGCAATCCATGTCGAAACCGCTGAGCATTTCCCGGATGACCATTTGATTGATGCGATTGTCTTCGGCGACCAGCACGAGCGGTCGACGCATCGAATCCGGACGTTTGACCAAGTGAATGCCCGTGTCCGTATCGGAGACTTCGGGAATATTCTCCAATACCTGACTATCGGGAATCAAAACCGAGATCACCGCGTCAAACAAAGCGGAGCTGAAAATCGGCTTGTTGAGCGTGCGAATTTTATCATTTCGATCGTCGTCCACCGGCGGGGCTTTCTTCATTCCCGTCTGCTCGACGAGCGGTGTCAAAAGAATAACGGCGGTTTCGCTTAATAGCGGTTCACGGGAAATCGCCTCAATCAATTCGCTTCCCGCTTCGCCTTCGATCGTGTCGTCCACGATTGCCAGAACGACAGGATCGTTTCGACGGGCGGCATGAATCATGACTTGTACCACTTCCTCCCTGCGGGAATACGCTTCGGCGATCATGCCCCAACCGCGAAGCTGATTGAGCAAGGCAACTCGCTGGACAAGATTATCGTCCACGACGACGGCACGAAGTTTGAACAGGTTTTTCATCCGCCGAAGTCGATTTTCATAGTCGATCGTCGTGTGTTGCTCGCCGATCTCCAGCGGCACGGTAAACCAGAACGTGGAACCTTGACCTTGAACGCTTTCCACCCCGAGGGTGCCATTCATCAGTTGTACAAGTCCCTTGGAAATCGCCAGCCCTAGACCCGTACCGCCGTATTTGCGGGAATAGGAGGTGTCGACTTGCGAAAACGATTGAAACAACCGATCAAGGCGCTCGGCGGGAATGCCGATTCCCGAATCGATGATTCGAAATCGAAGCGTTGCCGTGTTTTTCGTGGTTTCATCCATCGTCATCTCCACGGTAACACCACCATGTTCCGTGAATTTGATGGCATTGGCGACAAGATTCAAAAGAATCTGACGTACCCGGCCCTCGTCACCGACGACCGTCGGTGGCACTTCCGGCGCAATGACGCTACACAATTCGATGTTCTTGTCGTTGGCACGGGAGGCGAGAATACTGAAAACCGATTGCAACGTCATTCTCGGATTGAATTCTTCCCCCTCCAATTCCAGTTTGCCCGCTTCGATCTTGGAAAAATCCAGGATGTCGTTGATCAGGAAAAGAAGGGATTTACCCGACTCCTTGATCATTCGGGCGTATTCCTCCTGCTTGGGATTCAGGCTCGTACCGATCAAAAGGTCGGAGAGCCCGATGACACCATTGAGCGGCGTCCGGATTTCATGGCTCATGTGCGCGAGAAAATCGCTTTTCGCCCGGGAAGCCTGCTCCGCTTCGACGGCCCGACGCTGCTCCGAAAGATCATGGAGAATCGCCAATCCCGCTTGCCGCCCCCCGATCTCGATCGAACTCAACTGGATATCCGCCAGAAACGGTTTGCCTTGGGAATCCAAATGCATCCACTCGAAGCGTTGTTCCGGAACGTTCGCGGCGACATTGGCCATCAGTTCGGCGAGCTTTTCGGCGGATCGCGCTCCGTCAGGTTGAAATTCCGGCGAAAAATCCAACGGAGTTTTCCCCAGCAGTTCGTGTTCATCGACGCCGAAAACCGCTAATGTTTTTCGGTTGCATAAGACATACTTGCCATCCTGAAACATCGCGATGGCGTCGTGAGAATTATCGAAGATGTTGCGATATTTCAATTCGCTTTCCGTGAGCTTCGCCTTGGCGTCATTGGCCGTTTGGATGGAACGTTGGAGAACGAGAATGGCGATCGTCGAGGCGTGAATCAGGAAAAGAACGGCCATCGTTCCCCAAAGGGGAATGTGGCGTGCCGCTTTGACGTTCCGAAGCCAAATGTCCGAGTAAAAATCAACGACCAATATGGCATCCAGTTGCGAATGTTCGTCGAACAAAGGAATGCCGGCATAAATCCAGGGGTCTCCTTCGGCATAGAGAGGAAAGTCGGTAAAAAACGGAACTTGTTTCAAAAAAGTCTTTTCCAAAATCGGCTCGTCGCCGATGGGACCGTAATCGTCTCCCGGTAATTCGTATTGTTCCAAGGGGCCGACGAGTTTTTCATCGCGATCGTAATCGCATTCGGGACCGAGGACATAGACGAAGTTCTTTCCGTCAAAGCAGCGAAGAGTGGTAATATTGGCGATGATTCGATTGGTAGCGCGTAATCGTATGATCGTTTCGAGCAGTCTTTGATAGAGAGGATCGCTGACCAGTTTTTCCGGTTCTTGTACCACGACCGGATCGGTGATCAGTTTCGCATGTCCCATTTCCTCTAAAACGACGCCGATTCCATTGGCCAAATCGGAATAGACATTGTTGGCTTTTTGACGGGATTGAAGATCGACGGAGCGGGTCACGATTCCTCCGATCAAGAGGATAACAAGAGTCATCCCCCAAGCCCAAGGGAGAATGCAATGATTCTTCGCAGTTCGCATCGCCCAAATCGTGATGCCGATCATGCCCCCTAAAGCGATGACGCCAATCGTCAGATAATCGAGGTTCCAAAGAATCGCATCAAGAAGATAACCGTACTTCTGCGGGGAAAACATGATAACGTATATGGGTAAAAGAATCATTCATTTCGAGGAATCGCATTATATCTCACCTTGGTTTGTTGTGAAATCAGATGGTCGAGTCGGAAATTGCGGTTTTTCTGCGTCAAAATCGTTACTCGTATTCAACTTCACCTCCTACCCCCCTCCTTGTTGAATCGCTTTTAAGTGCTTAAATGTGCTTATACATGCTTTTTGATTCCTCAAAACCCGATCCATGTACCAGGAAGAACGGCTTTATCGAATCGTCCAGATTCTCAAAGAGAAAAAATCGCTCTCGAAAACGGAGATTATGGAAGCCCTTGCGATTTCAAGGGATACGGCCCGACGGGACATCGTTCGGCTTGTCGAACAGGGCGCCGCGATTCGGACGCACGGCGGAATTGCTCCCGTCGAACTGCATCACGAAATTCTCGGTTACGGTAAACGGGCGTCGATCAATCGGGAAATCAAGAAAAAAATCGCTCGGTTCGCCGCCGCTCACCTGGCGCGACATCAGGTCTGCTTTTTCGACGTTTCGACCACGGTCGAGGAGCTTTGCGATTATGTTACGGATAATTTGGAGATTTACACGCATTCCCTGGACAACGTCGAACGACTTTCCCACAAAAAATGTACGGTCCGTATGCTCGGCGGGAAATTGAATCGAAAACACCGTTATTGTTACGGAAGTGATACCCTTGCTCAAATCGAGCACCTCCGGTTCGACCTTGCCGTTCTCGGAACGTGCGGAATCCGGGCCGACGGCATTTACATCGGCGAACATGAAGACGCGGCCGTCAAACGCAAGGTCGCGGAGCGTTCGAACTCGATCTGCGTTCTCGCGGACGACAGTAAATTCAACGCCCCGGGTAATTTTCGTTGCATCCCATTGAAACAAATCGACCTGATTATCACGAACCGGTTGCCGCCGGATGATCTTGCGCGAAGTCTGGAAAATAGCGGCACAACTCTCGAACTGATCTAGGAGTCCTGAAATGATTTCCGTGGCTAAGAACCGAAAACCCATTACACTGCAAGGAGTCTGCAATTTCCGTGACCTGGGCGGCTTGAAAAGCGCCGACGGCCGGACCATCCGAAGCGGGAGAATTTTCCGCTCCGACGAATTGAGCCGTTTGTCGGACGCGGATTTGCTCACGCTGCGGTCGCTGCCGCTGTTGACGATCGTCGATTTACGGATCGAGTGGGAGATCAACCGACGCCCGGACCGAACGCCGGTTTCGTTGCACAACAGGATCACTTGTTCGATGGACACGCCCGCGTTCATGTCCGCCTTTGCCGGCCGCAGCGGCGGATCGCTCGACGGGGTCGATCCGAAGATTCGGAACCTTCTCGGCGATACCGACGCGAAAATCAGTACGCTTTCGACCGACCAGACCCGGGACGCGATGATGGAAATGTACGAGAATCTGGTCGTCGAGCCGCACTGCCTTGAAGTGTACCGACGGATTTTCACGTTGCTCCTGGAAGAACACGGGACGCCGCTGTTGTTCCACTGCATGGCGGGCAAAGATCGGACGGGAATGGTCGCGGCACTGATCTTGTTCGCCCTCGGCGTCGACGAAGAAACGATTCTCGAAGATTATTTGTTGTCCAACGTCGTCGTCGACAAGAAATACGCGACGCAAATCGCCCTGTGTCCGTCGTTGCGTTCACTGTTCGAAACCCGACCGGAATACCTGCAAGCCGCTTTGGCGAAGATCCGAAGCGATTCCGGGAGCGTCGATCGCTTCCTGCGGGAAAAGATCGGCGTCGATCCGAAGGAAATGCAGAAACTGTACCTGGATTACTAAACGCTCTCATGTCAACTCCTGACTCCTGACTCCTGACTCCTGACTCCTGACTCCTGAAGTCTGAAGCCTGAAGCCATGCCCCAAAAAACGGATTTCGCAAGTCAGACAGTACAACTACTGGTGAAACCTGAACGCAGTGATAAAATAGGGTGAATACGTAACATGTAGCGATACACATAAAACCAGCGTCCTGTGTCTCGAAAAGAATTTTTTCGCCTCTTTTTACCGCTTGCGATTCTGACTCTGAGTATTCTCGGGGCGGTGGGGATGATGTTCTTGAAAAAGGTGCCGAAGACCCGCGAAGATACGACTGATAAGCGCCCCTTGGTCGTAACGGCCGAGGTGGAAACGGTCGATGACGGAATCACAATCGTTGCCGACGGGGTGGTCGTTCCGTTTCGTGAAATCGAAATCGCCGCGCAGGTTGCCGGGCGGGTCGTCGAAAAATCGGAAGACATTCGCGCGGGAAGCTTCGTCGCCAAAGGAACGCAACTCTTGTTGATCGACCCGACCGACTACCATCTCGACATCGAACGTTTCGAGCACGAACTGGAACAGGCGGACCAGGCGATCGTTGAAAACAAGACTGAAAACGAGAACATTTCGCGGCTCCTGGAGCTGTCCAAAAAAGAACTCACGCTACAAGAAAAGGAGCTTGTCCGCGCCGAATCGCTCGTGAAAACGCTGTCCGTCTCCGAATCGGAAGCGGATCAGGCCCGTCGGGCAACGCTCGTCGCCGAAACTGCCGCAGCTCAGCTTGAGAATCAGATTTCACTCGTCAATCAGCGACGGCTCGGTCTGGAAGCGGCCCGGGACCGCGCGAAAATCGCGCTCAAGCGGGCGGAAATCGATTTGGAACGCACGAAAATCGTCGCGCCGGTCGACGGTGTGATCGTTGAAGCGCCGGTCGAAAAGGATTCCTATGTTACGGCGGGAAAAATCGCGGTCAAGCTCGAAGACACCACGTTCGTCGAGGTCCTGTGTCATCTGCGGACGAACGATCTTTACTGGCTCTGGCAGCAGGAAAGTGAAGGGGACGATATCGGGAGCGTGTACAAAATCCCGAAGGCGCAAGCGAAAGTCGTCTACCGGCTCGCCGATCAGGAATACTGTTGGGACGGCGTTCTGGTCCGGTACGACGGCAGCGGTCTGGACCCGCAAACCCGGACCGTGCCGTGCCGCGTCGAGGTGTCACAACCGAAACGAATGACCCGCACGATCCGGCAGGGACGCCGTGAAACGACCACGACGCTCGAATCGGACATTCCCGTGCTGCTGCGAGGCATGTTCGTTTCCGTGGAAATCGCGGTCCGCCCAACGGTGCCGTTGCTGAAAATTCCGGAATCCTCGCTCCAGCCGGGCAACCGCGTTTTCGTCGTCGAGAACGGTAAATTGAAAATCGTGCCGGTCGAAGTGGTGCGTTTCGAAAAGGAAACCGTAACACTCCGGGCCGAAAGTGATTTTCCCCCCGGCACGAAAGTCGTCCGCTCCCCGCTCGGTTACGCCGAAAACGGCATGGATGTCAAAATGAATTAGCTTCCGATGCGTACCTTGATTTCCTGGACCATCCGCAACGCTCCGGCGATGAACACTTTGGCGTTTGCCATTTTGCTCATCGGCGGGCTCAGCTTCGGAATGATGCGTCGGGAACTCTTTCCGGTCTTCCAGTTGGAAATTCTCGTCGTCAGCGTGCCGTACCCCGGTGCCAGCCCCGAAGAAGTCGAGGAAGGAATCTGTCAACGGGTCGAAGAACGCGTCCAGTCGATCGAAGGGATCAAAAAAATGACCTCCATCGCCGGCGAAGGGAGCGGCGTCGTGATTCTCGAACTGGAAAGCAGTATCCGGGACGTGCAGAAAGTGCTCAACGAAGTTCGCAACCAGGTCGACAGCATCCCGAATTTTCCGCCGGGGATGGCCGAGAACAAAAGCGTGTTCCAGGTCACGATCCGGGAACCGGTTGCGCGAATCGGCGTCATGGGACCGGAAGACGATTCCCCCGAAGCGCGGCGCAGGTTGCGCGAAGTCACCGAGCGGATTCGCGACCGGATGAAACTCCTTCCGGCGGTCAAGGATGCGGAACTGTCCGGCGTCGCGGCGTACCAGATCGACGTCGAACTGTCCGAGGAAACGCTCCGCAAATACGGCTTGACTCTCGACGAAGCGGCCCGGATTCTCCAGCGACAGAACATCGAAGTCCCCGGCGGCATGATCCGGACCCGGGGGCAGGAGATTCTCGTACGCGGCAAGGACAAACGCAAAACCGGCGACGAAATCGCGAAGATTCCGCTGGTCACGCACGAAAGCGGCGTCGTGCTGACCGTCGGCGATCTCGGGACCGTCAAGGACGATTTCGTCGACGTCACGGCGATCAGCCGAATCGACGGCCGGCCCGGGCTCTCCATCCTTGTTACGAAAACGACCGGCGAAGACACGTTGAAAATCGCCGGGGAACTCAAGTCGTTCCTCCAAAACGACGCCGCCGAATTCCTGCCGCCCGGTTATGAAATCGAGTTGTTCTCCGATTACTCGCAGTTCGTCGAAGACCGGCTTTCGCTGCTCGTGAAAAACGGTTGGCAAGGGTTTTTGCTCGTCCTGCTTCTGCTCATGTTTTTTCTCGAATTCCGGCTCGCGTTCTGGGTCGCGCTCGGGATTCCGATTTCGATGTGCGGGGCGGGAATCTTTCTGTACGGGGGCGGAGAAACGCTCAACATGCTCTCGATGTTCGCGTTTATCATGGTCCTCGGAATCCTCGTCGATGACGCCATCATCGTCGGCGAAAACATCTACCACCACCGCCAGTTGGGAAAAAGCACGATCCAGGCCGCGACGGACGGAACGGTCGAAGTCATTCCCTCGGTGATTTCGGCGGTCCTCACGACGGTTATCGCGTTCGTTCCGCTTCTTTTCGTGCCGGGAATCATGGGGAAATTCTTCAAGGTCGTCCCGACGGCGGTTATCGCGATGCTTCTCGTTTCGCTGTTCGAAAGCGTGTTCATCCTCCCGGCTCACCTCGGAAATCATTTCCGGCTCGGCTCCATGACCGGAGCGGTGAACACGATGCCGTTTTCGTTGAAAATCGCGTTCGGATGGCCGTTTCTCGCGGTGGTGAAAACGCTCGATTTTTTCCTGTACCCGTTTCGCAGGCTCGTCGGTTACTCCCCGAAAATCAACCGGTTCGCCGACCGGATTTTGGAAACGTTTTCCGAGCGACTCTACAAGCCGGTCCTGACGTTTTTCCTTACGTATCCGCTGATGCTCATCGCTCCGTTCCTCGGGTTGATCACGCTCTTCTCGGCCGGGTTCGCCGCCGGTTGGATTTCGTACGTCATGTTCCCCAAAAGCGACGCGTACCAGATTCAGGCGGTCGTCGCCTATCCCGACGGAACCGGCGTGGAATTGACGGAGCAATCGGTCCGCCGAATCGAACGGACCTTGGACGAGCTCGCCGCGGAGTATGTCCGCCGGGGGATTCCGTCGCCGATCAAAAACGTCCAATCGGTCGTCGGACCGGTCAACTCGATGGGAGTCGCGATGCCGGATGACGCCGCCGACGGAAGCCATCGCGGACGGGTGCTCGTCGAACTGATCGACACCGACAAACGGACCGTCTCCAGCCAGCAAATCATCGACCAATGGCGGGAAATGTCGGGCGTTTTTCCCGGGGCGGATAGTGTCACGTTCGGCGACATCGAAGACGGACCCGGCGGACGGCTGATCGAATTCAGTTTCCTCGCCGAACCGGAAAACATGAACGCGATGGAAGAGCTCGTCGAATTGACGAAGGCGAAACTGGCGACGTACCCGGGCGTGTCGGACATCTCGGACAACTCGCTTCCGGGCAAATGGGAGTATCGGATCCGCGTCAAGGATTCCGCCCGGGCGCTTGGCGTCACGACGAACGACCTCGCTTCGGCGATGCGGGCGTCGTACTTCGGCGAAGAGGTGATGCGTCTCCAGCGGGGGCGTCACGAAGTCAAACTCATGGTCCGTTTCCCGGAAGAGGACCGCAATTCGCTCAAAGTGTTCGACGACATCCGGCTCCGCATCGGCGGCGTCGAACGACCGTTGACCGAACTGGCCGAGATCACGGTCGAACGGGGCTATTCGCAGATTCGCCGAACCGAACAGCGGCGTTCCGTCACGATTCGGACCGACCTGGACACGAACAGCAACACGCCTGGTGTCATTCTCGGCGATTTGAAAACGAACTTCCTGCCGCCGCTGTTGAAACAAGACAAATATGCCGGGATCGACGTCGCTTGGGAAGGACAGGCGGAACAGAACGCCGAATCGATCCAGGGACTCATGCTCGGCATGTTCGGCGCCCTGTTCGCGATTTTCATCCTGTTGACGCTCGAATTCCGTTCGTACATTCAACCGCTGATCATCATGGCGATCATCCCGTTCAGTATCATCGGCGCGGTCGTCGGGCATCTGGTCATGGGGCTGGAAGTGACGCTGTTGAGCCTGTTCGGCATGGTTGCGCTGATCGGGGTGGTGATCAACGACTCGATCGTGTTGATCGATTATATAAACGCACAAATCAAGGAACGGCACGGGGCGGGCGACGCCCTGCGCGAGATTCTGGTCCATGCGGGAGCACGGCGGCTTCGGCCGGTGTTTTTGACGTCGGTGACCACCATCGCCGGTGTGGCGCCACTGATGATGGAAACGTCGCTCCAGGCGCAGTTCATGGTCCCGATGGCAGTCAGCTTGAGTTTCGGTTTGATGTTCTCGACCGTTCTCGTCCTGGCGCTGGTGCCGACGCTCTATCTGCTTTACTACCGATTTCTCGAAGCAAGCGGCCTGCTCGACGCCGTCGCGGACGATTCCGAATAAACACCGGGGATTATCGGGAGCGGCGTTCTTGGTAAAATGCGGAAATAGAAATATTTCTCCGGAACCTATCGGTTCTCGGGCTCAACGAGGCAATCAACACGAAAGAAACGATTATGCGATCAGATACCGTCAAAGTCGGCGATTCCCGGGCTCCCCATCGTAGTTTGCTCCGCGCATGCGGTTTATCGGAAGAGGATTTCAAGAAACCGTTCATCGCGATCGTCAGTTCGCATATCGACATCATCCCGGGACACGTTCACCTCAACGACGTTGCCGAATACGTCAAGCAGTGCGTGATCGACGCGGGGGGCGTTCCGTTCGTGTTCAACACGATCGGCGTGTGCGACGGTATCGCGATGGGACACGACGGGATGAAATACTCGCTCGCCAGCCGTGAGATCATCGCCGACTCCGTTGAAGTGATGCTGCAAGCGCACAAATTCGACGGAATGATCTGCATTCCGAACTGCGACAAAATTACGCCCGGAATGCTCATGGCTGCGGTCCGCTGTAATATCCCCACGATCTTCGCAAGCGGCGGCCCGATGGAAGCCGGACGTGACGCCCAAGGCAAACCGCTCGATTTGATCGACGTGTTCGCAAGCTCCGCTGGAAAACAGCAGGGCAAACTTTCCGCCGAGGAACTGCTCGAAATCGAACGAAAAGCGTGCCCGACTTGCGGGTCCTGCTCCGGTATGTTCACGGCGAACAGCATGAACTGCCTGTGCGAAGCGATCGGAATCGCGCTGCCCGGCAACGGAACGCTGATCGCGACGAGCGAAGAGCGGAAAAAAATCTACGCCCACGCGGCCCGGCGGATCCTCGAAATGGTCGCGGAATTCAACGCCGGAAAAAAAGGCGTTCTCCCCCGGGAAATCATTACGCAGCAATCGGTCGACAACGCAATGGTGCTCGATCTGGCGATGGGGGGAAGCTCGAACACCGTGCTACACCTGCTTGCCGTCGCCAACGAAGCGGGTTTGAATTACTCGATGAAACGGTTCAACGAATTGAGCGAAAAGACGCCGAACATCTGCAAGGTGTCGCCGAACTGCGCGTACCATATCGAGGACGTGCATAATTCAGGCGGAATTCAAACGATCCTCGGCGAAATCCGACGCGGACGGCCCGGTTTGTTGAACGAAAACGTTCCGACCGTCGGCGGCAAATCGTTCGGGGAAACGATCACGGCTTACGATCTTCGCGATCCGAAAGTGTCCAAGGAAGCCCTGAAAATGTACGCCGCCCAGCCCGGTCAAAAGCGGACGAACAAAGGGATGAGCGTTCCGTGCGCGGCGGAATCGGTCGCGGACATCAAGCTCGATTTCGATCCGCTCGATTGTATTCGGACGTGTGAGAAAGCCTATTCGCAGACCGGCGGACTTGCGATTCTGTACGGCAACCTCGCTCCGGACGGCGCGGTCGTGAAAACGGCGGGCGTTTTGCCGAACATGATGAAGCATACCGGCCCTGCGGTGATTTTCGATTCGGAACCGGACGCCTACAACGGGATCGTCGCGGGCAAAATCAAAGCGGGGGACGTCGTGATTGTGCGGTACGAAGGCCCCAAAGGCGGCCCGGGAATGCAGGAGATGCTCGCTCCGACCTCGGCGATCAAGGGGGTCAAGCTGGACGATTCGGTCGCTTTGATTACCGACGGTCGTTTTTCCGGCGGCACGGCGGGCGCGTGCATCGGGCACGTTTCCCCGGAAGCGGCATCGGGCGGACCGATTGGCTTGCTTCAAAACGGCGACACGATCGAAATCGATATTCCCGCCCGGTCGCTGAACGTCAAACTGACCGACGAGGAATTTCAACAACGCAAAAAAAACTGGAAACCGCAGGAACCCCGCATCAAAACCGGGTACCTGGCAAAGTACACGACATTGGCAACCAGCGCCGACACGGGCGCGGTGCTGAAGTGGTGAGATTTTTGGGCCAGACTTGGGACCGATCCTGGAGGACGACCGCCTGCTTTCAAGCGGCGTCCTTTTCGGGTACAATTACGTGCTGCGAGTAAATGTGGAAGTGCTTTTCCACAATTGGATGTTCCAACCCCCAGAGGAAGCAAGGACATGACCGCATACAAATTGACCTTTATAACCCTGCTCGGAGTTTTGCTGATGAGTCTTTTGGATCCTAACGAAAACACGTTTGTTTTTTCCGCCGAAGTTCCTCCCGTAATCAACGAAGAGTCGAAAGTTCCTCAATACATCCTGCCTGATCCGCTTTTGGCGCTCGATGGTGAGGAAATCGAAAACGCCGAGCAGTGGAGCGAGAAACGTCGTCCGGAACTCCTGGAGCTTTTCAAGGAAAACGTCTACGGAGATGTTCCGATTGAAAGGATGCGTCAATCCAATCTCGCGACGAAATCCGAGGTTGCCGACAAGGATGAAAATGCCCTCGGCGGAAAAGCGACGCGAATCCAGATGGAAATCACGCTGACTCAGGACGATCCGAACTGGCGGGTGACCAACAAACGTGGGCAGATGATCAACGTCCTGATCTACCTGCCGAACCGAATCAACGGTCAAACGCCGGAACCGGGAACGATCCCCGCGTTTATCGGATACAATTTCAACGGCAATCACACGGTTTGCAGCGACCCGGGAATTGATTTGCCGCTCATTTGGGTGAAAAAAGACAACGAATATCTGCGAGTCCAGGCGGAGGAATCGAGCCGGGGCTCGGCGGCTTCCCGTTGGCCGGTCGAAAAGATTATCGATTCCGGCTTCGCTTTGATCACGGCTTATTATTGCGACGTCGTTCCCGACTTTCCCGGCGGGCGTAAGGAAGGAATTCAAGGGGTTTTCGATAAGGAGGAGAAAACGGAATCGACCGGCGACGATTGGGGCGCGATCGCCGCTTGGGCGTGGGGCTTGAGCATGATTTCCTCGCTTGCCGCTTTGGAGCAGGACGCCGAAACGATCGACTGGAAAAAGATCGCGGTCGTCGGACATTCGCGGCTCGGCAAGACGGCGCTTTGGGCGGGAGCGACGGATCAGCGTTTCGCATTGGTGATCTCCAACGATTCCGGCTGCGGCGGAGCGGCTCTTTCCCGACGGGAATTCGGCGAAACGATTTTCCGCATGAATACGGTTTTTCCGCATTGGTTGTGCGGCAATTGCAAGCAGTACAACACCCGAATCAACGACTGTCCCGTCGATCAGCACGAACTGATTGCCCTGATCGCGCCACGGCCCGTTTACGTCGCCAGTGCTACGGAAGACGCCTGGGCCGATCCCAAGGGAGAGTTTCTCGCCTGTGTTCACGCCGATCCGGTCTACAAACTGCTCGGAACGGACGGATTCGGCGACGTGAAGGAGATGCCCGCTCCCGACACGCCGGTTGGAAAAACGATCCGATACCACAACCGGACCGGCAAACACGACATCACGGAATACGATTGGGACCAATATCTCCGTTTCGCGAAAGAGCAATTTGAGTGTAAATGAGCCCTCTCGCCGTTGTTAAAGAGCCGCATGGGGAGCGAGAGCGCACCTTGCGGAACAGTGGACGCGTGAACCTGTTCCGCAAGTTACGCTTCGCTCCCCGTGCGGCTCTTTGGTTTTATCCCTTTAAGCGAAGCAGGTTCAGGGCCCGTTTCGTGTAAAGATCGTCGATGATCGCCGGGTGTCCGCCGTACGGATGCGGTTCGGTGAGGACCGTTGCGACGCCGTTTTGACCCATCACGCCGAATCCGACGAACACCGGGACGCCGTTTTTTCCCCCGTCGGGATACGGACCGATCGCGAGTGAAAAGTCGCTGTGAAAGATTTTCAGCGCATGCCGACACATCAGCGCAACGATTTGGTTGTTCAACTCCGGATTCTGTTCGAGCGTCGTTTCCGAAAAATCGGCAGGAATCTCCTGCTCTTCCGCCAGAGTGCTGGAAAACCGGATCGCGCTTTTCAGGGCGTCGGCGGACCGAACGATCAAACCGCCGCGAAATACGTTCGCCGAATGCGGAGAAGACGCGACGGCATCGTCGAGCAAACCCCGGGTTCCCCACTCCATCACGGCGAGCGTTTGGTTCCGCTTTTCCAGGAGTTCGCAAACGACGTCGGCGAGCGTGTGGTCCCCTTCCCCGTAGATGAGCGGGCCGAGTTTTTCGTAAATGAGCCGGGCGGTCGGTTCCATCTGTTCGAAACATTCCGCTTCCGTCGGGGCTTGCGATTGAATCCGGAGTGTAATCGTTGCGCAGTCGGCCGTGATACCGACCGTCGGAAAATGGGAGCGGTTGACGATGTCCGGCAGCATCGCTTCGACCTGGCTCTCGCCGGCGCCGAAGCTGTGAATCGACCGGGAACGGATCACCTGTTTTCGTCCGGTGATCCGTTGGCAGTACGCTTCCAATTCATCCCGGACGGTGTCGTTCCACATTTCTTTCATTTCCGCCGGAACGCCGGGTAGGGCAATGATTCGAAACGGTTTCTCTCCGTCGACCGCGACATCGACGCCCGGGGCGGTTCCGTTCGGGTTGGGAATCGCTTTTCCTCCTCGGGGAATGGACGCCTGTTTTTCGTTGGCCGACGGCATTTCGCGGCCTCGTTTCCGGAAAAGCGTTTGAATACTTTGCAGTGCCTCGGCATTTTGTTCCAGGGGAACGTCGAGCATCGCGGCGATCGATTCCCGGGTCAAGTCGTCTGCGGTCGGTCCGAGTCCGCCGGTCGCAAGAATCACGTCGGCGCGTCGTGCGGCGATCCGAAAGACGTCGATATTGGCGTCCAAATCGTCGCCGACGGTCGTGTGATAAAGCACGCGGATTCCCAGGTCGGACAATTCCCGGGCCAACCACTGCGAGTTGGTGTCAAGAATCTTTCCGCAAGTCAATTCGTCGCCGATGGAGAGGATTTCCGCGATCATAAAGTCGTTCAAGTGTTTTGAGTGTACCGCAATCATTCCATAATCACTCGGAAGCCGACGTTATAGACCTTTTGCCAAGGTTCGTAGTAACGTCGATATCCACTCCGGGCGAATTTCGGGCGGTCGTTCCAAGACCCGCCGCGGACGACTTTCGGTAAAGTCGAACCTTCCGGGCTCGGTGTGAACGGGTACGGTTTGTAGTCGGACGCCGTCCATTCGCAGACACCGCCGTGCATGTCGTACACCCCCCAAGGATTCGCTTGATAGGCCGCCATTTTTTCCGCGATCATCTGGCCGTCGTTGACCCCTTCGGCTCGTGGAAGGAACGCTTGCCAATCGGCGTGGGGGATCGGTTGCGGATTCACGCCGGCGACCACGAATTTTCGCGTGCTTTCGTCGGCGAGATTCTCGAACATTCCGAAATCGACGTCCGGTTTTCCGTACCACATCGGCGTGTCGGTTCCGGCTCGGGCGGCCCATTCCCACTCCGCTTCGGTCGGGAGTCGGAATTTTTTGCCCGTCTTTTCGCTCAACCATTTGCAGAAATCATTCGCTTCGTTCCAGTCGATCCGGATCACCGGTTGGTCCGGTTTGTTCGCCGGATAACCGGGGGTCGTGTGATCCTTGTTCCACTGGTCGATGTACCGCGAATCGTGATTCGGGTCGTACTTCTTGTACAGCGCGTTGGAAACTTCCGTGGTAAGCATCCAGAACGGTTTTTCAATCGCGACTGCCGCTCGGGGGAGTTCGTCGCGATTGCCTTTGTCGTCCCCCATGACGAAGCGTCCGGCGGGAATCCGCACGAGATTCAGCGTCGTTTGCTCGTCCAGCTTGACGTTTTGCGTGATCGACGCGACGCCGTCCGCTTGCATCTTCTTCGCGGTTTCGGCGTTAAACGGCCAGTTCGCGACCCGCGGAGCGGTATAGTCCGGCTTCGGAAGTTTCATCGGTTCGACGAACGCGATTTTTTCCTTCTGCTTTTCGCCGAGATACGAATCTTCCTCGTAGTCGAGTTTGATATTCGCGTACATCTCCTTCAGTTCGACGTACCGCTGGTTCACTTCCTGGAGCCCGGCTTTCCCTTTGCCGCGGGCCGCTTCGGCGACTTCCAGCCAGGTTCCGTAATACGGGACGTTCAAATCGGCCCAGGTGAAAAGTTTTCGCAGCGATTCCTCGTCGATCTGCACTCCGGAATGTCCTTTGGCGAGTTTCTGGAACAGCTCGCTGGTCGACGCGTGGAATTCGAGCGGCTGAAGCATGTGGACGTCGCTTTCCGGACCGGGCCGACGAACGAACCGCGCCAAGGCGTGATACGAATTCGAGAAGTGCATCGGTCCCTTGTTCGTGTCGGCGAAGTTCGGGATCGTTTTGTGATCCTCGTCGCCGTTGTGACACCCGACGCAGTATTTGTCCAGGACCGGTTGGATTTCCGCTTCGTACGTAAACGGCCGCTCCGGTCCGTAGAACGGTTCGATCGGCGTCGGAATTTTCGTGCGTGCGATCGTCGATTTCGACGGCGTCACGGTGTTTTGCGGTTCATGACACCCGATGCACGAAACCGTTTCGCCGGGCATTCCGACGAACCAGGTCCGCATCAGTTGCAGCGCCCGACCTTGCTCGTCGAGCGGTTGCAGGGCGATGGGCGTATTCGCGGGGATCGTGAACATCGCGCTGCCGTCCTCGTACACGGGAACTTCGCCGAGAATCCGTTTGGCGTCCCAGGAGCTTTCCATGCCGAAATACTGGTGTCCGCCGATTCCACGGTAGGAATAACTGTAAGCAAAAATCCGCAGTTTCTTCACCGTCCCGCGCGGCACGTTTTTCAAACCGTCTCCCATATAAATGTCCGTGAGGAAAACGGTCGCGTCCGTCTGGTCCGTATCGACCCGGGGCGCGAGGACCGGCGGCGTCGGGCGTTTGACGACCGGCGTCGGTTCGAGCAGGAAATAGCCCGGCTCTTCGCGGAGAAGCAGCAGGTTGTCGAACGTGTCGACCAGGTAAAGTCCCCACGGCGATTGCGAGTCCATTTGGCAGGACACGAGATAATAGTTTTCATCCAAAGGCGCGGGGAACAAAAATTTCGGCCAGGAATTGTCGACGAGTTGATCTTCGATAATCGGTTCGACTTTCTGTCCGTACCCGGGAATCCGCTGGACGACGCCGTCCGCCTCCTTACGACCTTTCGAAGGATCAAACACGACCAGTTCACCCATCCGCGCGACGCCGTGATGCCCCGAAACGATTCCGGCGAATTTCGTCGGATGGTTCGGGACCGGTTTGGCGTAGAACAAACTGTTCGGCCAGAACGAGTTGCTTCCGTAATGCTCGACCTGATTCGTTCCGTCCGGGTTCATGCTGAACAGGATTCGCGTGAAATAATGCGCCGTGTCGGTGTACTCCCAGCGGAGGTACATGATGCGACCGTTCGGCAGTGCGACCGGGCACCAGTCCTGATCCTGTTCGAACGTGAGTTGCCGGACCGTTCCGTCCTCGTCGATTCGATAAATGTTGCCGACCTGCGAACTACCATCGATGCACGGAACCCCCATCATCGACGCGGTTGAAATGAACAAGACGGAGCCGTCCGGGACATAACACCCTTCGGCATTGTCGATGTCGGTTCCGATCGACGGGGAAACCTGTTTGAATCCCGTTCCGTCGAGATTCACCTCGAATACCTGCCAGGTCAAATCGTCCGCCAGCGCGGTTACGAGCATTTTGTCGGCGTTCCAATGGAGCGCAATATCGCCGACGAAAGAGCCTTTCGGTCCTTCGATCACGGTTTTCAGCGGTCCGGTCGGGTCGGTCGGTTTCACGGTAACGAGCGAATTACCGTAATTCCCTTTCCACCGGGCACAGTTGGAAATCCAGTTCGCTTCCAAGCCGGGATTCTGGGCTCGACGGAACAGGAGTTCGTCGAATTTCAACAGCGGATTGGCGAGCAATGCTTCACGACGGAACTCGGCGAACCGCTTAGCCAAGTTGAGGAAATCGGTCGACGGTTTCCCTTTCGCGGCAGCGAACTCTTTTTCGAACCCGTCCATTTGTGCAAGGTATTTTTTCGCGTCGTACTCGTCGGGAAATTTTTTCGACAAATCCTCGATCGCAAGCCGCAGCGAGCCGGGATTTTTCATTGCAAACGCGACGTCGCTGCCGAGTGCGGCAAGTTCTTTCTCGATCTTTTCCGATTCCTTTTTCGCAAGGAACATCTGCCGTTCGGCGTCGGAAGCGAACAGATTCGGATCGTTGGGATCGCCGAGAACCTGCAACTCGATCGCCGCCCCCCACGAGTCGGATTTGTTCTCCCTTTTAGCCGGTACTCCGCTCCTCCCAAAAGGATAAGTTCTCCAAAGTTTAAACTCGATCCAATCGTATTTCCGGTCGCCGAAGAGCGGTTGACCGTTTTGTTCGGCGAAGACGGACATGACGCCGCCGCCGTTGGCTCCGAGGACTTTATCGCCGGAAGAAAGCGTCGCCTCGGCGGGAAACATCGGCATTTCACCCGGTTTGGACGAATTGTCCGCGAGCCGGATCTCGAAGTCCTGATTGCCGCGCTGGTCGATATTGCCGGTGCAGACCCGGATTTCGGCAATCGTTCGCGGTTTGCCGAGGTAGTAAACGAGCCGGGACGGACTCCCGTGGATTGCGACCCGACCGTGTCCGCCGAGATCGCCGGCCAAACCGTCGACCAAAAGCTGCGGCGAATCGACCTCGTCCGCTTGGACCAGTTTCGCTTCGGGAAAGGTGAGGAAGTTGAGCAAATGGTTTTCACCGATCGCCTTCTCAAATACTTTGAAACCGGTGGGGGTGTTGTCCCACGTTTGGGTCCGAAGCTCCACCTGCGCCGAAAGCGACAGTACCGGAAGGAGGATCAAAAGAACGAATAATATCAATCGGATTCGCATGAAGCACCTGAAAAGCGAAAATCGAGAACTCGGAGAGAACACGCAGACGTTTATTCTACAGGGAATTCGACGACGAATCAATCGACGGTCCGGTTCGATACTGAGACGGCGAATGAGCTTCGGTTTGACATGCTTCCACAAATCGGTAGAATTTTTGTATTGTATCTCCCTTGCTTTTTTATTTTTGCGAATCATGTCCCTGGATCTTCAAACGAAAAATTTTCTGCCGGAACTGACGGATCGGATCGTTCAGTCGTACAAGACGAGCGGTTCGATGCACCATTTGGACCACTGCCCGCTGCCGAATTACGAAACGGTCGAGCGGATCCTCGACGATCTGAAGGAGATTCTCTTTCCCGGCTATCGCCGCCGCGACCGGCTCCACATGATGAACGTCGTTTATCACGTCGGTGAGATCACGGACCGTTTGTACGAACGGCTTTCCGTGCAGATTTCCCGCGCGCTTTGTCATACACGGGGAGACAACCAAAGCTGCACCCCGGAAAAACGTTTCGAATACGAAGGGCTCGGTCGTTCCAAAGCGATCGCGTTTCTCCAACAGATTCCGGCCCTTCGCGATCTTTTGGTCAAGGACGTCGAAGCAGCGTACGCCGGCGATCCGGCGTGCAAATCGCTCGACGAAGTGATTTTCTGCTATCCTGGCCTTGAAGCGGTCACGATCTACCGTCTGGCCAACGCGCTGCACCGGCTCGGGGTGCCGTTGATACCGCGAATGATGAGCGAGAAAGCGCACAGTTGGACCGGGATCGACATTCATCCCGGCGCGACGATCGGCGATCATTTCTTCATCGACCACGGAACCGGCGTCGTGATCGGCGAAACGTGCGTGATCGGCAACTGGGTCAAGCTGTACCAAGGCGTCACGCTGGGCGCGTTGAGCTTTCCGAAAGACGCGTCGGGCCAACTGGTCCGCACGACGAAGCGGCATCCGACGCTCGAAGACAACGTCATCATCTACGCCAGCGCGACGGTCCTCGGCGGTGACACCGTCATCGGACACGATTCCGTGATCGGCTCAAGCGTCTGGTTGACCTACTCCGTCGCCCCGGGCACGACGGTCACGATCGAAAAGCCGCAGTTGAAACTGAGAAGCGAAAATCATCGCAGCGGCTGATATCACAACATCAATGCTTGGAGCTTCAAGATGCCTTGAACGGCATTTGTACTGTCTGACTTACGAAATCCGTTTTCGTGGGCAAGGCTTCAGGCAATAGGCTTCAGGCTTCAGAATAACAGGGATGGGCCGACATCTGGAATCTGAAACAAGAAGGCTGAAGCCTGAAGCCTCGTAGCGGATTCAAACGGAATTCGCGAAAAAGGTCAAAATAAGTGAGGCCGTACAAGTATTAGGCTATCGCTCAAAAATATTATACCCAAACCTCCTCAAATTTTTTAAACCACAGAGAGCTCAGAGTTCACAGAGAGTTTGAATTCAAGTCTTCTCTGTGCTCTCTGTGGTGAAAAAAGAAAATAAAAAGGGGTATTTTACTTTCAGGCGAGAGCCTGAGGTCAATTCGAACTCCGGCGATAGAAAATCACGCGGCTTTCGCGAGGGGAATCCGTCGTGACCCGGAAACCTTCGGCGCGAATTTCTTTCCCGCTGCGAACCGTTTTTTCGTTCCGGTCGATGTCCTCGAACTCGTAATCCGCGTCCGGGCGAATCGTTAAAAGATCGAAAGTCGCGGAAACGACGTTCGAGTTCGGACGCCGGAACGCAATCAAAACCCCTTCCTCCTTCTCCGGAAGGTAAAGATGATACGCCAACCACGTGTCCGATGCGTGTCCCCCGGCGACGAGCGGATAATAATCGCCGAAGAAATACGGCTTGATCCGCTGCGCTTCCAGAATCCGGTCCCGCTGCCATGTCCAATCGTCGTCCGCGGACGGGAGCGTACGGTTACCGACTTCCTCCAAACTCAAAACGACGCCCGACGAAAGCGCCGAACGACTTTGATAAGTGTCCGGTCCGCTCAAAAACGGACTGATCGCGTTGGCGGGAAGCCAGTGCGTGATTCCATATGTGTGCGCTTGCGTCGCTTCCGTGACCAGATACGGAAAGCAATTATAATCGGTGCGCCAAAGCGGTACGCTGCGGCTCATCGTTTCCAGTTCGATCCGCCGTCCGCCGCTGGCGCAGTTGTCGATCAACAGGCCCGGATGACGCCGCAATAATTCGTCCCACATCGCGTAAGTTCCTTCGACGAAACGAATTTCCCGCATGCCGACGCGGTCCGGTTCTTCGTTCCACGTCCAAAACGGATACGGATCGATATTGAAATCCTCGCGGTAACAGTCGATTCCGTTTTCACTAATCAAACGGGAAACCGTGTCGGTAATGTACTGTCTCGCTTCGGGATTGCCCAAGTCCAAAAGCACGTTGCTCCCTTTGTCCGGCTGCGGCGACGTTTTCAGGAACCACTCGGGATGGACGAGCGTTACGTCGGTTCCGTACGTGGTTCGAATCGGTTCGAACCAGAGCAGGAACTTCATGTTCGCTTTCTTGATCGCGTCGCTGATCGGCTTGAGCGTGTCGGGATGACGATGTCGGTTGACGATCCAATCGCCGACGGTTCCCCAGTCTCCTTGAAAAACGTTGGGACAATCCGTTTCGCTTTTCCCGTACCAGCCGGCGTCGATCCAATAGTAATCGTACGGCAGTTTCTTGTCGACGATTTTTTCGATCATTTTCAGATGCTCCCCGGTCGCGGTTCCGCCCCAAGTGGAGCAGCAGACCGGAAGCGGTGTCGGTCGGCCGTCCGTTTGCGGATGAAAGTGCTTCAAAACGAACCGGCGGAACATGTTTTGACCGTGCAGGAATTCGTCCGACCAATAGAACACGAGCATCCGCGGCGACCGAATCGCTTCGCCGGGGAGGAGTTTCGTATTCAAATGCTCCATTCCGGCGGACAGCGGGCAATGTCCATTGCCGTCGTGTCCGATTTCCGCGAACCAAAGTCCATTCCAACCGATCCCGACGATCAGACCGTCCGGCCCGGTTTGAAGATTGAAAAACGGCAACCAGGTCGCCGACGGACGCGTATCGGAATCGAACAGCGAATAGTTGGAGGCTCGACGAAAATCGGAGTTCGCCTGATAATCCATACGAACCGTTCGGGAATTCGTCCACATCGACTTGCGCATTTCCTCGCTGACCAGTACGAAATCATCGGTCCGCCCGTCGGAGCCCTGAGAGCGGTGCAGAAGCGGCATGGTGTCGTCGCCCCGTTTCCAGAACGTGTCCAGCGCCTTGAAATCATGGATCGGGGCGGTCTCGGCGTTCCCGTCGTTTTTCAGGTGCACGACCCAGGTCATGGCCGGGAAGTCCCGGTATTCGGTCAAGTGCATTTCGCACGTCAATCCGGTCGGTTCGTCGGTCCAACGGAGAACATGTGTCTTGGCGTCCTTGTTCCAATCGCCGGATTCGACGGCGGCATTGTCGACGTGGATCCATTCGGTACTGGGGCGGTCGCCGCAGCGAAAGCTGAACGGAATGGCCGTCGAATGCCGGGATTCGTCGACCGTGGCACCATTACGGATCAGGTGTCCGGTCCAGTTGGACATCATCGTGAGCTCTTTCGGCTTAGCGACGGAGGAAAACGGCTCAACGGCATATTCCGCGGACGAGAGGAGGGAAACTCCCCAAAACACAACGATTGCGGCGGCACAAATTCGGTGAATCATGATGTCTTTGCAGGTTGGAGGCTGATAATGTGGGTGTTTTCATAACCCGGGAGCCCCGGTAGGCGGCAGGAGCTTCCGCTCCGAGAAGTAAGCCGCGAGATGGTCGTTTCACTCCCGATCTCGCTAACATTGTCAAAAAATTCACAATCTTTTACAGGGCACCTCTGGAAATGCCGTTTTTCGGATCAACGAGCGGGTTCAATCGCACGATAATCGAGTTTCGAGGGAATTTTCATGATTTTCGACCTGTTTTCTCCTTTTGACGCCCCCAAACTGACTCGCTGACGCCGGTT
>JAVBPO010000137.1:0-32200 GCA_031549565.1 Thermoguttaceae bacterium | reverse complement strand
TGCCGAGGTATTCCGAAGCATCTGGTTTCAAGCCGTGTTCGCAACATAATGCGTGTTGCCGGATGCACCAGATTCTTCCCTCCGTGAGTACACTTCGTTCAGAAGGACAACTCACGACCCGGAAAATTTGCGCGCACCCCTCAAGCTCCAATAAAGCGCAACCTGACTCCTGACTCCCGCCCCCTGACTCCTCAGTCACATTTCCTTTTCCGTTTTGGTGGGAAACTCGTCGGACATCAGGAGTGGGAGTTCCAGAACGAATCGGGCGCCGCCGAGCGGGGAGTTTGTCAGGCGGACGTTGCCGTTGTGCTCCTTGAGGATTTTTTGCGTGACCGCGAGCCCCAAGCCGGTTCCTTGTCCCTTTTTCGTCGATTGAAACGGTCGGAAAAGTTGATTGAGCTGCTCCGGCGGAATTCCGGGACCGTTGTCGTCGATCAGAATTTCCACGCGCCCGAGCGGATCGTTCAAAATCGTCGCAATGTTAACCCGTCCGATTTTCGGTTCGGATTCTTCGTTGTCCCGCTCCGCCGCGGCGTCGATCGCGTTGGTTAAAATATTCGTAATCGCACGAGCCATCTGTTTGGAATCGAAACAGAACGAAGGAATCGTCAGGTCCGGCAACCAATCCAACTGAATTCCGAGCGGCAAAACGCGCCCCTGCATCAACTCGACCACGTCGGACGTGATTCGGTTGATATTCTCGAACGAAAGCGAAGGTTCCCGCTCCTTGCTCAACGTGAGCATGTCGAGAATCATATCGGAAATCAACCCTTGATTCTTCTGCACGATCCCCCAGCCTTGGGAAATGATGTTCTCATCGTGTTCGGCCAACCCTTTTTCGATCAGAAAACTCCCCCCGGTGATCCCCTGGAGAATGTTTTTAATATCGTGCGAAAGCACGGCGACGGTTTGTCCGACGGCTCCGAGCCGCTCCGCTTGGACCATTCCCCGATAATATCGGGTATCTTCCACGGCCAGCGCGGCTTGGTGGGCAATCGCACCCATCAATTTCAAGTGATCCCTGTTGAATCGGCGTTTCTTTTCCTGCGGATCAGGTGGTTCGCCCGTTTCCGGGACGTCGCCGAACCCGGACGCGTCCAGATAAATCACACCGATCGTTCCGTATCGGCCCCGCATCGGTACGCAAATCACTTCACGAATCGATTCGGAGAGGATACTCGCTCCCGGATCCCAACGCTCGTCCAGACCGGCGTCGTTGGACAATATCCCTTCCTCGTTATTCATGACGTAATCGAGAATCGTTTGACTGATTCTCATCGGCGTCTGCGATTGGGAAATATCCCGCGTTCGGGAAACCTGGGGAATGAGTTTTTTCAACTCCGCATCGTAAAACAAAACGCAAACCCGATCGATATGCACCCAATCGAACATTAAGTCGATCATCCGGTGGAGCAGTCGATCCGTATCGAGCGTCTGGCTGACGACCAAGGCGGTGTGGTACATCATTTTCAGATGTCCGCGAGCTTTTCGCAACCAAGGGCTTTGCCGGATTTCCGCGATATCGTCGGTCAGCCCGTCGAATAGCCAAGTTCCTTCTTCTTTCGGAACGGTCGCAACGATTGCGGAAGAAGGATCGACGGAGTCGGCGTCGATTTCGACCCCGATACTTCCGAGCGAACTTCCCTGTTCCGTATCGTTTTTCGTATAAAGAAGCAGCGACCTACCGATTTGGATTTGATCGCCGCTGTGAAGGTTAACGCTTTTGATTCGCTTTCCATTGACAAACAGTCCATTGGAGCTTTGCGTATCGAAAAGAACGTCTTGACCGTCAATTTTTCGGATCTCGGCATGTTTCCTCGAAACCTCCGGGTCGTGAATCTGAAAGAGGTTGTTCGTTTCCCGACCGATGGAAACCACCGTTTCCCGGAGCTCGAACCGACCTCCCTGATCGTTGCCGCGAATGACGAAAAGAAAAGACATAATGGAAAGCAACGGATGAAATGAAATTGCCGAAAAAACCACGCCGCCGCTGACGATTCGGAACGGAAACTGGTGAAAATCCGATTGACACGGTTTGCATTTGTGCGAAAAATGGAGTATAACAGCGCCCTGTTCAACGGAGGAGAGGTTTTTGAGGGAGCGAGTCGATCGGCGGTCGCCGGAGAATTTTTTCACGAAATTCGCTCCAATCGAGTGCGTCATTATACTCGATGATGTACGGCCCCGCCAAGTGAGTCCATACGTTTTCGAGACGACCCGACTGGTCGTCTTTCGTGTCGATTAGGACAAAGGATTCACGATCTCTTTTCTTCTCCAGGTTCGCTGATTATGAAAAAGACTCCAAGGAGAACCGATCATGCCGATGTCGAGAATAGACACGAAAAAAGTGGGCGATGTAACCGTCGCGATTTGTCGAGACATGAAACTCAATGATGATCTCGTCATTCAGGAATGGGGAGATCAGTTGCTCGATCTCCTGGAAAACCAGAAGAACACCAAGCTTCTGGTCAATTTCGAGCGGGTGCTCTTCATGTCCAGCTCGGCTCTTCGCGCGCTGATCACGTTGAATAAGAAAGCTAAGGATGCCGAGGCTTCCTTGGTTCTTTGCTGCATCGACGACAACATCATGGAAGCGTTCCGAATCACGCGATTGGACACGGTTTTCCAGATCAAAAAGACGGAAGAGGATGGCACGAAAATGCTCGCATTGCTCGCCGATATCGAACCGGGAGCGCGATGAATCGACGATCGGCCTGACCCGTTTGCTTTCCTCTTCCTCAAGGGAGGTTTCACTGTGCCCGCTACTCCATGGATTTGGTCACGCAAGTGCGATTTTCGCTCGGATATGACCGTCGCGCACAACCTGATCCAGGAGGTTCTTGACCAACTCAAGACCGGTGGGTGGACCTCACACGATATTTTTGCCGTCGAAATGGCGATGGAAGAAGCGCTGGCCAACGCGGTTCACCACGGAAATCAGGGGGATCCACTGAAGAAGGTTCACTTCTCCTGCCAGATTTCGGAGGTGCTCGCCAAAATTCAAATCGAGGACGAGGGAGAAGGGTTCGATCCCAAGTCCATTATGGATCCGCGAGCGCCGGAAAATCTCGAACGAGCGTCCGGTCGGGGCGTTTTCCTGATCATGAATTTCATGAATCGCGTGGAATACTCCGATTGCGGACGCCGGGTCGACATGGAGAAAGATTCCTCCAAAGCCCGCCAAACAGACATTTGATAGGTGATAAGTGATAGAATTATTGCGATTACCATTTCTTATCACCTATCACTTATCACTTTACCTATCACTTATCGTCTGTCATTTATTCAATTTTTTTACATACACTCGGTTCCGCCTGTCGTAATTACAACGAAGAAACCAACTCGATCCGCTTTTGCAAAGATGAGATCGAACCACGGTCGATAAGCGGACTGTCCAGCGGTCGCTCCAGCTTGGCAGGGGCGTAAAGGGAGGACTCGATTCAACGGAAGGATGCCGGAAGAGGCTCTGTAATCGTTACAAACCGCTTCGATGAATCATTGATGTCGGCAATATCTCGACGAAAGACGGCATGTGCCCGAATTCGTAAGAGAGGATAGAGATGAGCCGGCTTCGGGAATTTTGCCCGACCAACACATTTTGGTCGCGTGAAGAAGTCCGCGGGATTTTGGGAAATCGTTTTTCCCGTAATTTTTCGGACCGTGGTCAATGAGTAACGGCATTCACTGAAAGGGTTCACTATGTCCTCTGGACGGGACTTCAATTCCACCGGTCGCAACACCACCAAAAAGAACGCGTTTTGCTCGTTTTGTCGCAAGAGTTTCCGGGACGTCGGCCCGCTGGTCGAGGGGCCGAGCGACGTTTATATTTGCGGCGATTGTATCGAGCTTTGCCAATCGATCCTGCAACAGGAGCGACGTCGGCGCGGCGGAACGGCGAAACCATTGTCCCGAATTCCCTCGCCTCGCGAAATCGTTGCGCAACTCGGCGACTATGTCGTCGGTCAGGATTATGCGAAAAAAGTCCTCGCCGTTGCGGTCCACAATCACTACAAACGCCTGGTCAACGTCGAGTCCGACGATTCCGTAACGCTGGACAAGTCGAATGTTCTGCTCATCGGCCCGACCGGTTCCGGTAAGACTCTGCTTGCGCAAACGCTTGCGAAGATTCTCGATGTTCCGTTCGCGATCGGCGACGCAACGACTTTGACCGAAGCCGGTTACGTCGGCGAAGATGTCGAAAACCTGCTGCTCAAACTTTTGCACGCCGCCGATTTCGACGTGGAAGCGGCCCAACGAGGAATCGTCTACATCGACGAAATCGACAAAATCGGTAAAACGAGCCAAAACGTGTCGATCACCCGCGATGTTTCCGGTGAAGGGGTCCAACAGGCGCTGCTCAAAATGCTCGAAGGAACCGTTGCCAACGTCCCGCCGCAAGGAGGGCGCAAGCATCCGGAACAACAGTATATCCAGCTCGATACGACGAACATCCTCTTCATCTGCGGCGGTACGTTCGTTGGAATCGAAGACATCGTCGGGCAGCGACTCGGGAAGAAATCGATCGGATTCGGTCAGACGCTTTCCATCAACGCCGAAAAGCGAAGCAACGAGCTTTTGAGCATGGTGAACTCCGAGGACGTGCTCCATTTCGGCTTGATTCCGGAGTTGATCGGTCGGCTGCCGGTTCTGTCGACGCTGGAACAACTGGACGAAACCGCCCTGATTCGCGTACTCCGGGAACCTCGCAACGCCTTGGTCAAGCAGTACCAACGGCTTTTCAATATGGAAGAGGCCCATATCGATTTTACGGACGACGCTCTTTCCGCGATCGCCCGTAAAGCGATGGAGAAAAAAACCGGCGCGAGGGGACTCCGGTCCATCATCGAAAGCGTGATGCTGGATATTATGTACGAATTGCCCGACTTACCGTCCGGTTCGAAATACGTGGTCAACGAAGCGGTCGTCGAGGGGCATCAAGATATTCTCTCGCTCCCCGCTCCGATCACGAAAAGCGCATAGCACGGTTGCCGGATAGGGTGCATCGGCTCAATTGGAGAAAATCACCTCGGATATAAATCGGCATGTCGTGAACCGCCGTTATTTCCCGATCATGCCGGTGAAGCCGCCGGCGATCAGGAGGGAAGCGTCGGCAATTGCGAAAAGCAGATTCTCGTTTCTCGGAATGACAATGTATCGCGATTCCCAGTGCGGATGAAACTTTTCCTTGAAGCTGCGCAGGCCGTGAAAATTATAGAAATATCCCCCCTTTTGATACATCAACGATTCTAATTTCTGTGCAAGGGGAACCTTCCGGTAAATGGCCATGCCGGAAAGCGGTGCCATGCCGAGCGTCATTTGACGCAATCCTTTCTCCTTGAAATGCTGCGCAAGGGCGACGATGAAAAATGTCATGGTCGACTTGGGAGCTTCGTCCGCATAACGCATCAGATCGAAGCTGAAGCATCCGCATCCGTCCGGTTCGAACAGATTGGCAAAGGCGACGATTTGTTGATTTCGTTGCAATGCCGCGATACGGAAATGATTGAGGTAAGTCTCGTCGAAGCGTCCGAGTGAAAAGCCTTTTTCACGGACATGTTTGAGTTTTAACCATTGGTCTGAAATTCGTGCCAATTCCGAAACAGGAGCCCGGCCCGGTTCGTAGATTTCCAAGGAAAGCCCTTCACTCAAGCCGCGACGATAGATATGCCGCAGTTCTTTTGCCTTGGAGGATTGAAGATCAAACTCCGCCAAATCGACGACGGCTTCTTCGCCGATTTTGAAGGCGGTCAGGCCGATGTCCAGGTACATCGGCAAATTTTCCGTCGCGACCTGATAAAAAACAGGACGCAACAAATAGCGGTCGCACTGGTCCATGAATTGCCAGACCAATTCCGAACGTTTTTCCGGCGGACCGACGGGATCGTAGAGTGAAATCAAGCTCTTGCGATATCGTCCGTACATGAGAAAAGCGTCTTTTTCTTCGTTGAAAAGAAGCATTTTGTCGCCGGAGAGAACCAAGGCGGTATCCGGTCTGCTCGATTTTTTAGAGAGGATTTCGGCCTCCTTCAATTCCGCGTCGGTCGGAAGCCTGCCATGAAACGGCGAACGCATCAACCAACGAACGCCGACGCAAAGAACGATGACGGCACAAACAAACAATGCACGAAGTGATCGGGAAGCATTGGCGTGAAGGCCGAATTGCCACCAAAGCTCCTGGGTGTACTCCGTGTTTTTGTAGCAGAAAAACACGAGCCAACCGGCGACGGCTAGGATACCGCAGACGACCATGAGGTAGGGAAACGAGAAGGAAAGTCGGTTCATGCGACTTGTCCGATGAAAGGAACGGCGGGAGGAAATCAATAGGGCGGCGGTGAACAGCAGAAATGAAGCCGTCCCCCAGTCGAGCCCCTTCAACAAGGCGAAAATTCCGCCGAAAACCAATAAAATCGACGTCAACAACCACGCTCCGGAAAGACGTTTGTATAATCCGTTGGCCAGCAGCAGGCAGAAAACGCCGATAACGGCGGCCACCAGATGAAACGTGTCGATCAGCGGCGTCGGAAGAAGGACTCGCAGGAGCTTTAAATGTTCGCTCCAAGTCGGCGTCGATCCGGAGAAAATGAGGAGTAGACCGGCTAAAAAAACGAGAATGGCCATAATCGGCGGCGTCAAGCCGGAACCGGAACGAACCAGTCGTCCAAGATTATCTTTTTTATGATAGAGTTCGTTACCCAAAAGTAAAAGACAAGCGGTGAATAGCGGAAGGGCGTAATAAACCAAGCGGTACAAGAACAATGCGGCGGTCGTCGTGGCCGCATCGAGGGAACTTGAGAAGGCGGCAAGTATAATCGTTTCGAAAACACCGAGTCCGCCGGGGATGTTGCTGAGAACGCCCACGGCAATGGCAAGAAGGTAGACGAGCATAAAAATGCCATAATGCGGCGGACTGGGCAACAAGACGTACAAGACCGATCCGGCCGCGAGAAGATCGAGGATCGTAAAGACCAGTTGCGTGACGCCAAGTCGCAAACCGGGAAGCTCGATCGGATAGGAATGGATTCGTGAAAACCAGGTATATCGCGACGATTTCGGAAGACGTCCTCGGTATAAATATCCGAACGTAAACGCATAAAAAATGATCGGGACCGCGGCGATCATGACAAGAAGGGATTCCGAGACTTTTAATAGCGAGGCCGCATAGACGCCGTTGGTGAGTACGACCAAGAAAAAAAGAACGGGGAGTATCGAGAGAAACGCGCCGGAAGAGAACAGCGTCATTTTGGCGATATCCGCTCCGCTTAGACCATAGGGCGAATAAAGGCGATAGCGAACCGTTCCTCCGGAAAAAAACGAGAATCCGACGGAATTCGAGACGGCAAAGGCACAAAAACCGCCGAAAGCCAGCGTTTTCAAGGGAAGATTTGTTCCGGCATACTTCGCTGCCGTATATTCGTAACCGATCAACATGAGAAAGCTGAACGCCGTTGCCGCCAATGCCGCGGAAAAGGAGAACGGGGAAACGTTGTGAAGAGCTTCTCGAATCGCTCCCGGCCTGACCTCAATGAGAAGATGGTGGCAAGCGAGGAGCGCAATCGCGAAAAATGCGAAACTCAAGGCCGGCTTGAGAAGGTATTTCAAAGAACGATCATCGCTTGATATCATGGCGGTAGCCTGTACCTAAAAACTATTGCTCGGTAGATCGAATTTTTACGGCGCCTATGCGTTTCACGGCGAGGTTTTCACGAAAGATGTCTTGCAAAGTCACGGGTCGCTCTGAACCCGCGCTGAGCGTTTCATATTTTCCTGCCGTTCTTCCGCGCAAATTTGGGCGGCAATGTCGCGCCCGACCTGCAGAAGGGATTTTGAGGAGGACTCTTCCGATGTGCTTTCGTCAGCGTTTTGATCGGAAAACAAATGAAGCGTTTGAGTCGGAAACGCAAGTTGTACGTTGATCGCCTTGGCCAGCTTCAGAATGTCTCGCAACAACTGCGAGCGAGCCTTGTACTCTGCTGCGGTGTCCGGACAGATGAAAAATACGTTCATCAGAATGTCGAGCGAAGAGGCTCGCATCTCATTCAGTTCGACCATGAAACCGTCTTTGCGCATGTTCGGATGCAACCGAATCAGTTCACGAATCCCTTCGCAAAACTGCTCGATTTTATCCGGCGGCGTATCGTAGCAGACGGATATAAATGTGCGAAAACGCCTGTACCGTCGTTGGCCCATATTGTCGATGACCGCCGTGGTCAGTTGGTTGTTCGGAATCGTGACCAGCGAATTATAAAACGTCCGGATTCGCGTACTACGCATTCCGACGTTCTCGACGGTCCCCTCGATATTCCCGGTCAAAATCCAATCGCCGACCTTGAACGGTTCATCGACGAGTACGGTAACTGAACCGAACAGATCGCCGAGCGTTTCCTTGGCCGCGAATGCGACTGCGATCCCACCGATCCCCATTCCGCTGATGATTCCGACAAGAGGCCAATCGAACACGTTGGCCAGGGCGAGAATGCCGATGCAGAATGCGATGATTTTAATACAACGAGTGACCAAGGGAACGACGATGTTGTCGATATGGGCATTTGAACCGCGATATTTGAGTCGAAGTTGTTCGGCAATCATGTCGACAAAACGCAGTGCGACGAAAATGCCCATGCAAATCGCAAAAATCGTGCAGCAATAGTAGGCGATATCGTTCAGCTCCGGGTTCAAGATCACGTCGTGAACGGCATAGTACCACACATAGGCGGCCACGATGGCGGCAAACGGTTTCCAGACATCCTTCATTTCCTTTGTGACGCCGCGTCGGTAACGAGCGTACACCCAACACCAGGTGATGGCGTGGCACAATATCCGGACGAAGCGGTAGACGATCCAACCGGCGAACAAGCCGATGGCAAGCATCGTCCACTGGAAATAGGAAAGGCCGCCGACGATATGAAACGACCAGTCGGGCAACCACTTGACGAAGAATCCGTACCGAATCGGTGGAGAACCGAGTACGCGTCGATAAAGGGTAGGTGTTTGTTCGATTGTGGAGGGAGCGAAGTGCCAATTGCCATCCGCTTCTTTCGCGAATTCCAGTTCGATTTCGCCGTCGACGGTTCGAAAACGCTGTTGATACAGTGTCGTTCCATCGGTCGGAAACGGCCTCATCACGACATTCTCCAGCCGATCAATGATGTAATTCCATTGGCATAAGGTGTTACGACTCTGATCGTCCGATCTCGTGTAGCGTGACTTTTTCGTCGGCAAAACGAGTTCCGTCGCTTTGTAATCGCGTCGCATGTAGGTTCGACGAATATACTTGAACATATCGTCCGGACTGCTCAAGCTGCTGAACCAGCCGTAATAACGCTGAATTTCCCCTTCTTCCTTTTCGGTCAGAGGTTTCGTGGTTTCTTCGTGAGACGGTTCCGCCGATACCGCGAGGGCTGACGGGGCCGCATTATTCTTTGACGGAACAGAAGATGTTGCGTCCTTAACATCTGGTGTCATCGGTACGGACGGGATGGCAGAACTGCTGGAAGGAGCGGGCTGTTGCGGTAAGGCGGCAAGTCGGCGGCTACCAAACGGATTCCCTTGGCCGAAAGTGAAAGTGTTTGAAAGTACCAGAATGATAATGAAGAGAAGGGAATACCTCATCGAGCGGCTTCCTGTATTTTTGCTTTGACGTCTTATGTTATCGTACTGGTTGAACTTTTCCACGGTGAATACGCAAGTACACTTGTTTTGAATTGTTCGCATCGGCTCTGGTAAAGTCAATAGGCGTTCCGAAGTTTTTGGGCGCTACGGATAAGATTACGTGGCACATGACAATGAATTGTCGCAATATAAGGCTTCCGCCAGAAATTGACGGGCAGGGTTTGTCATTCTGAACGCAGTGTACTCACGGAGTGAAGAATCTGGTGGATTGGACGTCGGTTTTCTTGTTTTTCGGGGCGGGACTTGCGTAAGACGTGGATTTCATGCTACACTGTGTGATGGCCGTATGTTGCTGGAATGTTTTGTAAGTTGTTTCTAAACAACACTTTAGCACAACGGCCTTCTTCAAGAAATACCCGCCAGTGAAATATTCGGGTTAGCAAACTCCCGTGACGATGAATACATAGAGCTTGCTCAAAAAGCGATTGATTTGCACGTGTATTAGTACACGTATGTCCTCCTGTGTTCTTGTCCACCGGATGTCCGGACGGAGAAAAATGACGCCATACCGACCGACGAGCCTCTGAAAGGCCCGGACGTTCCGGACGAAACCGCCGCAAACCACGAGTCCAACGATTGAATTCGCGGCCCGCACGCAAGGCGACCGTTTTTTTGACGGTCTTGGATGTTTGATCGGGAAATCGGAAATCGTTCTCACAGAACGGTCACCATCGGAAGATGCAATCGCTCGGCGACCGCGATGGAGCCGTGTTTGCCGAATTTTGGACTCCGTGCCGACGATCTTGCTTTTTGGTTCTCTTGTCCCTAAAATGGGTGTTCCTGTGGAATAAACGACTACGGCGGTCCACTTTCGATCACCATTCGAGATCCATGAAGCGTCTCCTAATTTTCTGTTTTCTTTTTCTGCCCGGTTTCGGCGATGCGGCGGAAACACCGAAGTTTTCGCAGCCTCATTCCGCTTGGCACGGGTTCGATCGGTACGACTTTCTGCTGAATCTCGACGCAGAAACGATTACGCCGCTGAATCCGGTCGCGGGAGAAGGGGACGGCGTTCGTGAGAGCGAACCCGGAACAAGGCGCTGCATTCTCGTCGTTCCGAAAAAATTCGCGCCCGGCCTGCCCTGGATTTGGCGCGGCTGCTACTGGAATCATGAACCGCAAACCGAAATGGAGCTGCTCCGTCGCGGTTATTGCGTTGCGTATATCTCCGCAAACCACTCTCTCAAGCCGGACAAGGCGTGGGAACTTTGGTACGATTTTCTCACGAAAGAACAGGGCTTGTCCGCCAAACCCGCGTTTATCGGCATGTCCCGGGGCGGGGAGTACGCTTATCTTTGGGGCGTGAACCATCCGGACCGCGTTTCCTGCATCTACGCCGATAACCCGGCGGGAAATGCGGAAATATTTTCGAAACTGCAACTCCTTGCGGAAAACGACGTCCCGCTGCTTCACGTCAACGGCAGCATTGATCCGCTGCTCGGTCGCGTGTCCAATGTGATCGAGACCGTTTACCGGCAGTACGGGGGTCGAATTTCCGTCGTGATCAAGGAAGGAGCCGGGCATCATCCGCACAGTTTGAAAGATCCGAAGTTCCTCGCCGATTTCATTGAAAAAAGTACCCGGGAAACCGTGAAGACCGATCCGGCCTTTGTGGTCGGACAAACGACCCGAACCGCGTTTTACTCTTCGGAAAACGTTTACCGGAAATTTCCCGCCCAGCCGGAGCAGCTCGTTTGCCGGGGCGCGGAATTCGCCTACGTGTACGACAAGTACGATTTCGATCTCCCCGGTGTCGAAGGAACGGTTTCGGTGATTGCGCCCGAGCAGCCGGCCGAGGACGTTCCCTGGGTTTTTCGAGCCGGTATTCCCGGGCCGGACGCGCTCGTGGACCTTTCGCTGCTCGACCACGGATTTTCTATCGTTGTCGGTCCCGTGCCGTATAATGCCGACGGTCCGCAACTGAAAGACTGGAACAAGGTTTATGAACACCTGGTCGCAAGGGGATTCTCGAAACGACCGATTCTGGAAGGGAGCGGCGCCGCGGCGATGTGCGCTTACGCCTGGGCGGCGGCGAATCCGGAATGCGTCTCCTGCATTTACGCGGAAAATCCGATCGTACAAAACTGTACGATGAGTGATAAACCGATCCCGGATTCCCTGGAGCCGCTCGCCGAAACCGGGGTGGCCGTGATGCACTTTTACCCGAGAAACGCTCCCGGTCTGGCAAAAGCGGAAGAACTCGACCGTCTGTATTCCTCCATGCCGTCCGCGAACCGTTTGCTCGGCCGGATCGAGGAGGAAGTCAGCGACGTCATGACGCCGCATTCCGCCGAAATGATCGTCGATTTTTTGATTCACGTGACCGATTAGTACTTTAACCCATTTTTTACTATGAAAACGATTTCACTTGCGGCGGTACTCCTGTGCGGACTTTTACTAAACACAACCACGGTTTTCGCCCAGGGTGCCGGGCCGGTTCGGATTATTTTCGATACGGATATCGGCAACGACGTCGATGACACCCTCGCGATGGGAGTAATTCACGCCCTGCAAAATCGCGGCGAATGTAAGATGCTCGCCGTGACGATCACGAAGGACAACAAGTACGCCGCTCCGATGGTCAGCTTGCTCAATACGTTTTACGGACGACCGAACATCCCGATCGGCATGGTCCGCGACGGCGTGACGCCGGACGACGGCAGCTACCTCAAAGAAGTCGTGTTGATGAAAAACGAGAAGGGGGACGACGCGTTCCCGCACGCCGTTCAGCCGGGTGACACGCTTCCCGAGGCGGTCGCAATGCTTCGCAAAACGCTTGCCGCCGAACAGGACGGAGCGGTCGTCGTCATACAGGTCGGCTTTTCGACCAATTTCGCCCGGCTGATGGATACCGGCCCGGACGCGATTTCGCCGCTGTCCGGTAAGGAATTGCTCGCCAAAAAAGTACGGCTTCTGTCGATCATGGCCGGGTCGTTCGATCCGAAATACACGCACGTCGAATACAACATCGGTTGCGATTTGCCCGCCGCGAAAAAACTGATCGCCGAATGGCCGACTCCGATCGTGTTCAGCGGATTCGAAATCGGCGACTTGATTCATTACACGCCGGCGAGCATCCAGGAGGATTATAATTACGTGAAATACCATCCGCTCAAAGAGGCGTACCGCTACTATCGCGGCTTGGAAAACAGCCAAGCGACGTTCGATTTGACGAGCGTCCTGTACGCCGTCCGACCGGATCGTGGGTATTTCGATTTGACCGAGCCGGGAACCGTCGTTCTCGACGAAGAAGGACACACGACCTTCAAACCGGACGCCAACGGCAAGCATCGCTACATGAAAGTTTCCGCAACGCAAATCGCCCAGGTCCGGGAAGCGCTCTGCCTGTTGTGCAGCGAGCCGCCCAAAAGTAAATAGTTCTGGAGCACAGGCTTCCAGCCTGTATTTCCTGGGACCGCAGGCATCTTGCCTGCACCTGGGTCTGCGGGCTTCCAGCCCGCAGTATGAAACGGTTGGACGCTCTGCAAACGGTGCCAAACCGCCCACTGGCAGGCTGGAAGCCCGCGATCCCAGGTTTCGAAACGCCTAACGGCGTACTCTGTGTCACGGGCAAGATGCCCATGCTCCAAAATTACCCTTACAGCCTATTCCCATGACCGTAAAACCTAAACGTTCGCTCGGCCCGGCGCCGCTTTTGTATCCGGAACCGGCATTGTTGATCGCGACCTACGACCCGCAAGGGAAACCGAATCTCATGACCGCCGCCTGGGCCGGGATTTGCGTTTCCGATCCGGTCAGCCTTATGGTCGCGATTCAGCCGCCGCGCTGGACTCACGATGCGCTCTTGGAGCGGAAATCGTTTACAGTATGCGTCCCGTCCGAAAAACTGGTCGAACAAACCGATTTTTCAGGCCTCGTTTCCGGACGCAAGTTCGATAAATTCGCCGTCTGCGGTTTCACGCCGGTTCGGGCTCAATACGTTGACGCCCCGTACGTCGCCGAATGTCCGGTGATCCTCGAATGTTCGCTCGCCCAACACCACCGGATCGGTACGCACACGATCATGATCGCCGAAATCAAAGACGTGAAAGCCGACGAAGATTGCCTGGACGAATCAGGCCGGTTCCCCGACATTGAAAAAGTCTTGCCGATCATTTTCGATTGCGGCTCCAAAAATTATTACGGCCTCGGAAAAAAGATCGGCAAAGGCTGGAGTTGCGGCAAGACGTTGCTGAAGAAAGATTAAGGCTTTCGCCAGAAAGTAAAATGTCGAAAATATTCGAGTGAGATAATGATGTCATTTTGAGCGCAGTGTACTCACGGAGCGAAGAATCTGGTGTATCCGGCCAACACGTATTGTGTTGCGAACACCGCTTGAAACCAGATCCTTCGGAGTACCTCAGGATGGCAAAACCGGCATGAAACTTTCTGGCGAAAGCCTAATTGGAGTGTGGTCGCCCCGCCCGCACGTCCTATCCCACCAAGCGGAACGCCCACCAGGCGTAGGCGACCGGCGCGGCGATCAGCAGCGAATCGAACAGGTCGAGGAATCCGCCGAAGCCGGGCATCCAACTACTCGAATCTTTCCGCTTCACGTCCCGCTTGATCAGCGAAGCGGACAAGTCGCCCAAAACGCCGCTGACGGCGACGGCGATACCGAAAGAAAGCCAACCGAGAACCGAGGCCCGGCTCGGGTTGCCCTCGAACCATCGCGTACTGAACGCGAACGGTATCACGACGTTGAACCAAAGTCCGGAGCCGAGGACCGCGAAAACGACACCCCCGAGAAATCCTTCGAAGGTTTTTCCGGGCGAAACGGTCGGGATCATCTTGTGTCGACCGAAAATCCGTCCGATCGTATACGCGCCGATATCGCAGAGTTTCGTAACGACGACCAGCGAGAGAACGGCCGCGATCCCGAACGCCATTCTCAACTGGACGATGAAGCAGGACAGCAGGCCGATGTACGAAATGGCGAACACGGCTCCGGCCAGGTTGATCAAGGTTCCGCCGGGCCGGGCGTAACGGTGAATTTCCCCGGCAAAAGCGATGATGATGCCCCCCGCCAAGACCAAAAGAGTCACCAAACTCGCCGTCGCCGCCCAATGCCAACCGTGGGGGGAAACGGATTCCCCCATGATGTCGCTCTTGTATTCCTGGACGGCGCACGCGAGCCAGCAGCAAATCGCCATGACGAACGTGCCGACCCAAACCGTCGAGCGGCGCGGATGAAGTCCGCCCGATTCGAGCAGGTCCAAAAGCTCATCGCACAGAAAGCCGAGGACGACCAGAAACAGCGGGAACAGGATCACGCCCCGAAGCCGGACGTGATCGGAGAGCCACACATCCAGATACGCCACCCCCGCGACCGCAACGATCAACGGAATTCCCAGGAGTAATCGCCAAATCAACATGTCGTTAACCACGGGGGCAATCCCGTGTTTTATTAATCACGCGAATCATGACACCGCGTACACGTCGTGAGATAACTGTCCTTCAACAGCGGATTATCGACGGGCTTGTGCGTTTCATGACACATCGAACAATTTTCGAACGGTTGAAAACGGTGACCGCGATGCTGCCGATCGAAGTCCTCGAGCGGATGACATTTCAAACACGTTTGGTCTCCCGAGAACGGCCCGATCGGAGCGCCGCCCGGATTGTTACGGGTTTCGGTCCGGAACGTCAAACCGGAGCGGGCCCAGAATTTTTCGTCGTCGAAAAAGTCGGGATCGACCCCTTCCGGCAAGTCGTCGAGTTTTTCTTTTTCTTCCTTTTTCTTCGGATCGAGAATATTTTGGGTTTCTTCCGACAGGGGAGCATCGTGGCATTCCAGACACCGCGTCGAATCGTTCGTGCCGGAGTGCGCGAGAATCGCCCGCGGCGCCGTCGGGAGTCCTCCCTGGGCTGTCGTGAAACTTTCCGGCTTACGTATCATTTCCCAATCGACCGCTTCCAGGTACACAGTGTAACCCAAGTACGCCAACAATCCGATCCCGACCAGGAAGACGGGAATCCGCGCCAACAGGTTCGCTCCCGGCGGATCCGGGATCGGAAGGTTCGGCGGAAAAACGGACGGCCCGAAATCGTTGCTCATGGTGCGGTTGCCGGGGACATTAGGAGGCTTCCCTTTCGGAGGCGGTGGAGGTATACTTCATTTACGAACCTCGGGGTTTTTCCGAGTATAGCATACGATCTTGTAACTTGAAAGGACAGAATAATGAATCGACGTGATTGGATGACTTTCGTCGGCGGAGCAGCCGCTTTGTCCGCTTTACCCGCCTCGGAAGCTTTAGCGCAACAACGGGAAGGCCGACAAGGCCGGACCGGTAGAACCCCGAGAGGAGAACGTACTTTGACACAATATCCGAACGAACACTTTTACAAAAACGGTAAATTCGACGAAGACGTCGCCCGAGCCGCGTACAAGGAAATGTTCGATTTCCATCGCTATTCGCTCGGCGAATCGGTCCTGAAGAGCAAGGATTTCTGGATTCTTGAGTTCGGCCTGGGAGATTTCTCCCATGTCGGTATGGCGGGCATCTTTTTCGTCAACGACAAGGATCACGGCTATTTCGGACACGAAATTTACCTGCTGCCGGGACAAATGATTGCCGAACACAAGCACATCCCCGCCGAAGACAAACCGGCGAAACATGAATGCTGGCAAGTGCGAAACGGCCAAATCTGGACCTTCGCCGAAGGCGGATCCGCCGCGGACGTCCCGAAAGACGTGACGCTCCCGAAGTCGCAGGACGGTTCCATCACCGCGTTCAAGGGGAAGAAACTCGTCGTCGGCGACATGGATTACCTGACCGACCTGGAAGCCCCGCATTTCATGATGGCCGGCCCGCAGGGTGCGATCGTGACCGAATACGCCTCCTACCACAGCGGCGACGGACTACGATTCACGAACCCGAAAGCGAAAGCGTAGGGGAAGACATCAGACTTCAGGCGTCAGGTTTCAGGATTTGTACTCCCAACTGCCCCTGAAGGCTATCGTGATGAATTTGGTTTGGTATTGCGTTTATTCGGACGCGTGCCGTTAGCGCCGGGGCTTGCCCCGGGTTGGGCTGTGCAAACGGCTTCACTTCAGGGCGTTTGGCAGGACGCAACATTTCTCACACACTAACGCGGGGCAAGCCCCGCCGCTAACGGAGCGGTTTTGTCTCCATGCGACTTATTTCCCTCCTTCTGCTGTTACTCCTTCCGCTAGGCGTTCGAGCCGCCGAGGATCTTGATCCTCGGGAAGTGAACGACCAGATCGATCGGGCGGTGATCTATCTCAAGGGTCGGCAAAACAGGGACGGCTCCTGGGGTCGCGCCAACGACCATATCGTCGGCTATACGGCGTTGAACGCCATGGCGCTTCTGAGCAGTGGAACGTCGCCGCAGGAGCCCGCGATCCAAAAAGCGTTGGCTTATCTGCGCAAATTTCCGCCGGAAAAAGTTCCCGTTTCCGCTGCGATTTACTGCGTTTCGTTGCAAACAATGGTCTACTGCCTTGCCGAGCCGGAGCGAGACAAACTCTTGATCCGCAAGAACGTCGATTGGCTCCAGGGATGGCAGGTCAAATCCGACAAAAGTAACACCAAAGGGGGGTGGGGGTACGGTCGGGAAGCGCCGGGCAGTACTTATGCCGACGTTTCCAACTCGCAATTCGCCGTGCTTGCCCTTTACGAAGCGGAGCGGGTCGGCGTCAACTGCGATCCGTCGGTCTGGACCGATGCGAAAACGTATTGGGAGAAAATGCAGTCGGGCGGAGCGTGGGGGTATACCGGTTCCTCCGCCGCAACGGGGAGCCGAACCTGTGCCGGAATCGCAAGCCTTCTCATCGCGTCCGGGATGTCCGACCAAGGTGGTGCCGCCGTCAAGGGAGAACAGATCGAGTGTTGCCTCGATTCCAACGCGACCAGTGCGACGATTATCCAGCAGGGGCTCAACTGGATCGGTCGGGAATTTTCCCCCGCCGTCAATCCACGGGGGAGCGGCATGTACTATTATTATTACATGTACGGCGTCGAACGGGTCGGACGCATGACCGGACACCGTTTTCTCGGATCGCACGACTGGTACCGCGAGGGAACCAAGGAACTGATGCGACGGGCGCAGTTCGCGGCCTCTTGGGGCGGAGACGGCGACCGGCTCGCGCACGGCGAAGACGAACTCCTCGCGACCCCGTTTGCGCTGCTTTTCCTGTCCAAGGGACGTCGTCCGCTGCTCCTGTCGAAAATTCAGTACGAAATCGACGACAATTCCTGGAACATCCACCCGCAGGACGTCAACCACCTGACGCAGTTCGTCGAAAAACAGTGGAAAATGGACCTGACCTGGCAAACGGTTCATTGGGAACACGCATCGGCCGAGGATCTGCTGCAATCGCCGGTCCTGTATCTTTGCGGCAACAAAAACCCGCTCCCTCACGACAAGGATCGGGCCGACAAGATCGTCGAAAAATTGCGACAATATCTCGACCAGGGCGGCTTCATTTTCGCCGAAGCGTACGGCGACGACGAGAGTTTCGACGACGGTTTTCGCTCGCTTATGCGGAAAGTGCTGCCGGAAGAAGAGTATGAACTACGGCTGCTCGATCAGGATCATCCGGTCTGGAGCGCCGAAATCGCGGTCGCGCCGTCGCAAATCCGACCGATCGAAGGGATCGATTTCGGCTGCCAAACGAGCGTGATCTATTGTCCGCCGGTGCGCAAAGACTCGCGAATCGTCCATGCGAGTACGAAGGTTGAATACCGTTCCGTCGCGCAGCGGAAACCGATGTCGATTGCGCAGTTTCGGCCTTCGCTTTCGTGTTTGTGGGAAATCGCAAAGCTGGCCGACCGCGGCGATCCGTATGCCAAAAGCGTCAAGGAGCAAATCGACGCGGGACTGGCGATCGGATGCAATGTTTTAGCGTACGCAACGGATCGAGAACTGAAAACGAAACTCGAACGGTCCGAAGAAGTCAAAATCGAGCCGAAACTTCAGCAGTCGATCGATCGCGGTTTCATCTCGGTCGGATTGCTGCAACACGGCGGCGGTTCGAACTGCGCGCCCCGGGCGATACCACGGCTGATGGAAGCAGCGGTCGCCAAATACGGGATGCCGGTTTCGGTCCAAGTGGAAAAGATTGCGCTCACGACCCCGGACCTGATGGATTATCCGATCCTGTTCATGCACGGTCGCAACGCATTTCGATTTTCAACGACGGAGCGGGAAGCGTTGCGGAAGTTCGTCGACCGCGGCGGTTTTTTGTTCGTCAATTCGATCTGTGCGTCCGCGGCGTTCACGAAATCGTTCGAAGAGGAGATGAAGCTGATTTTCCCGGACGATCCGCTGACGCTCATCCCGCTGGACGACCCGCTGTACAGCGACGAATACGGCGGGAAACAGATCGAAAAAGTGAAAATGCGACTCCCGCAAAAATCGCCGGGTCGCAAGATCGACGTCTCGGTCCGGGATCTCGCCCCGGAATTGAGCGGCATTCGCCGGGAAGGCCGGCTCAGCGTCGTTTTTTCTCCCTACGATATCAGTTGCGCACTGGAAAAACTCAATTCGATGGAGTGCAAAGGCTACACTCAGGAAAGCGCGCTGGATATCGGAATCAACGCGCTGCTGTACGCATTGGAACATATTTGAACCGTGAAATCTTCAAAGCAGTTCGTCCAAGGCGTCCTGCAATTTTTCCTGGGATTGCACCCCCATCATTCGTTCGACGACGGCTCCTTCGTTGAAAATCATGATCGTCGGGAGCATACTGACGCCGTATTTTTGAGCGACGTTCGGACAGTCGAAGACGTTGACTTTCGCGATCAGGGCTTCTTCGCCGTTCGCTTGAGCCAATGCGTCCAGAATTGGAACCAACGTCCGACACGGTCCGCACGTCGGCGACCAAAAGTCCACCAATGCCGGAACTTGGGATTGCAGTACGATTTCGTCGAAATTGGATTCGGTTAATTCTTGCATGAGCGGATAAAGTACGAAATATCGATGCCGTGAAGTGGAAAGTATGTTTTGGAAAAAATGGAGAAAAGCAGGACGGCAAGCAGCCTTAACCCTTTCTCACACGGTCTCCGTCTTTTGACGTTCGAGAAGTTTCGCGCGGCGTTGTTCTCCGCGCACCACGGCTTGATGAAAATATTCTCGAACTTCCTCATCTGTCATTCCTTCCGTTTCACGGAGGATCGCGGCTTGGGTTTCATCCTTCCACTTCAGCATATCCCAGCCGGGAATGGGGGCCGGCCAAGTAAACGTGGTTTCAAGTTGAGTCGTCATGGATTACCTCCAACGGTGTTCGTATTTCAATTTGAGAATAGCCCAGCATCATATTGACGCCATTGTATCCTTTGATTCTGGTGATATTGAGATGTGCCTGAAATTCCAACTGACAAGCACATCGGCTTTGGCAAGCGTCGCAAGCGCGATATGTTTGCAGTCGTCGAGACTAGTAGGGCCAACGACGTTTTCAGCGATGTATCGGGCCGCTAAAATGTTGGATTCGCTCGTCGATGCAACTCGCTCAATTTGACTGATAGGCAGCGTATCAAAAAACTCGCGAACGACTTTCGGAGCTCGTTCTATCTCGCCTTCCAAAATATCCGAAACGATAATGGTCATTTCACCTCTCCGCACGGCGCTCCAAAACGGCCGTGTTTGTTCCGCATATTGGTTAAATAGTCCGCCAACCGCGCAACCATCAACGTAAACTCGCTTGATTCTGTTGGTAAACGTCGTTTCCGCCATGGTGATTATTTTTCGTGATAATCGGAGTGCATTTGAGAAATTATCTCATTTCCCCTCTCACTTACTCGCAAACTGATACCCCTCCGGGACATAGAGCAAACGACCGCAGGAGGAGCAGGGGACGGGGCGGCCTTGGATCACTTGGGCAATGGAATTGATCGGGAGTGTTTGATTGCAGCCGCCGCAGTATTTCTGATTCGTGACAACGGACAGAGCTTGATCGCCGCCGTGCGATTTGACGAGCCGTTCGTAGACTTCACGAAATTCCCGGGACAGGCCGGTTTCCGCTTCTTTGAGTTCTTCGGTATACTTTTGAATATCCGCCTGAATGGTCGGTTCTTCGGCTTGAAACTGTTTCTTCGTCGTTTCGTAGAGCCGAACTGTTTTATTGAATTCCTCTTCCGCGGCCCGGACGGTTTCGACGAATTTTTCGCTCACGTCCATCGCTTCGAGAACTTCGTCGGCGAGTTGCGAATTCGCTTCTTCGTCGGCGGCGATTTGGGCTTTGAGCGCTTGGAATTCCTTGTTGTTTTTCGATTCGGCAAGCTGCGTCTTCCGTCGGGCGATCGCGTTTTCGCTTTCGAGGTTTTTTCGCTCTTTTTCCTTGACGTCCAAGATTAGCTCTTTCTGTTTCGCCTTGGCCTGTTCGAGCTTCTCATGAAGAGCTTGAGCGGTCGCTTCCTGCGATTTCAGGAGCAGCGGCCCACGCCGCAACCGGGAATGAAGGTCGCCAAGTTGTCGTTGAATTCGATCCAATCGACCGAGAAGTTCCGTCAATTCGCTGACTGTTTGCATAGGAACACGATAATGTTTAGACTCTGAATGTAACGCGTGGAGTCCATTTTACCGTTTTTGCAAAAAAGAAAAAGCCCGCATGCGATCCCCCGTTTAGCCGGAGCACCGCAGGTGCTCGCTTATCGCTCACGGTTCCGGAACGAACAGTTCGTTAAAATCCCCCGAATCGTAAAATTTCTTCGACCCGTCGACCAGTTCGACCCAACCCGGCGGAGAGGAGCGATAAAAATGGTTCCAGCCGAACACCTGACCGCCCGATTTGATCGATCGTTCGCGGAACACGAACCGAATCTGCCAAGTGAACGAGGACGGGTTCTCCTGGATGGTGTCTCCTTTCTTGTACAGCTTGTTCCCGACCGCGCCGTCGAAAAGAAGCGTCCCCGGTTCGCAGCCGACGAAGGTGAGTTGGTTCACTTTTCCCTGCAATCGCGAAATTGCCGACCACGGCGGCCCGACAACCTGGTTCCACGTCAAATGGTGTTCCGTGTACGGAATCCGTTTGACGCCGCTGAAGTCGATGGGCAAAACAAGGTCCGGCCGATCCGACCATTTCCATGCAGCCAGCGGTACGATTTCCTCGACCGCACCGATTTCCATCCGATAAGTGATCCAGCTTCCTGCCGGCGTGTCGGGAAGGTCGCTTCGATCGTCGTCGCTGATCGACTCGTAATAGACGGTCGATTTCCAATACGATCCGCCGTACTTCGGCAGGTCCGTCGCGATGTTTTGAACGGAATTCAACTCGATCGCTTCCGGATCGAGCGGCTCCATCTTCATACGGACCGCGACCGTTTGCGACTGACCCGGATAGGTCAAAACCTGGTCCGTACCCGTTGTCGAACCGGTCCCGAGAACCGTTTGGGCGAATTGCGTCCGGTTTTCCCACGGCACGAGAAAAGTGCGCTGTGCGGAAAACCCGTCCCGATCATACTGCTCTTTCGGCGACCCGCCGATTTCTTGAATGGGCATTGGGAGAATGAAAAATGAAGAGTGAATAATTGTCTGCCGTCTGCCGTCTGCATTCTACCCCAACATGCCCCGAAATTCGGCGATACAAGTCCAGTCGGTTTCACCGGGGCGATTGTGGTGTCGGGCAACGAATCGGAGTATAAGCGTTCGTCCGTCATCCGTTGGGAAACGAACGCCGTTCAACTCCGCGACGACCCGGTCCAGCATTTCCTCCGCGGCGTCAAACGAATCGTGATGCAATTCGAGCCGAAGCGTAAAGGTCGCGGGACCGGTTGTACCCGTTGTCGGATACGTCGGCTTCACGATCTCGCGTAGGAGTACGATAAACGGCTTCTTCGCACCGGCCATTGTGCTGGAAAACACACGGGAAACGGGGACGATTTCACAAAGCGAATCGCTCGCGCCCCAGCGGCGCAACAGGATTTCTTCGACGGACATGTAGGAATCAATGTTGAATTTTTTCGATTTTCAGTTCGGTCCAATCACGATCGTCCTGCGGCGTCACGACGTTGACGATCCGCCAGTACGATCCGTCGGGGAAACGGAGCCGGTCCAGAGCGTGAACTTCGACCGGCGTACGAAACGCGATTTCACGGGATTCGGTACCGTTTTCGGAAACGGTCGTTTCGGAAAACTTCGACGCTATCCCGGCTCGAACGAGAAACCAGAGGTACTCGACGGCTCCGGAAGGAGTGGTGTCGGCTCGTTTGCGAAACAAGTCCACGTATTCGTCCAAACTGAACACGGCGTCATGTCGTCGAGCGACGCAACGTAATGAGCCCGGCAATTCGGAGGAATCGATTTTCGTAATGATCCACCGAAACGATTGGGAATCGAGGATTTCTTGTCCGGGCTGCGGTGCTTCCGGGACGTCGCTCGTCGGCAGGTACCATGTTCGCCATTGATACGGTATCAAACTCTGGTCGCGACGTTTGTCTTGTTCTTTCGTTTTCCGTGGTAAAACGCCGCGAATTTCTTCGTACCGGTCCGAGCCGGGCCGATGGAGAACGATATTTTCCGTACCGTCCGCGATTTTGAGAATATTGTCTTGAAACATGTTTCACTTGCGGCGGGCGTCAACCCGCCAGGTGTGGTGATACGGTTTGTTTTAGGGGCAATATCCCCGTGAAATGACGCCGCCCGGATTCTCGACGTTCATCATCCGATCGCACCAGGAAACCGTTTCCCGAAGCGTTTTCAGATAATCGCTCCAGGAAACCGATTGCCCATCGATGGAATACGACGGTTTCGGCTCGGCAGTGATCTCCGCGATTCGTGCCATGGTTTGCGAACGAATCGTCTTCAGTTGTTCCAAAGAATCGGTCATGGTGTTATGGGGAATGAAAGTTGTCGTGTGAAGATATTAGACAGCAGATAGCAGACAGCAGACACCAGATGGTAGGTGTCGGCTTCTACCACCTGTCACCTATTTCCTGCCGTCTGTTGCCTGCCGTCTGTCACCTTACTTATGCCGTACACTTGACGACGTAGCGCGGGTTGAGGACTGCCGGCGTACCGCGTTCGCTTGCTTTGAATCGGACCACGATATCTTGCGTGAAGTCCGCTTCGCTCCCCAACGGCGACTGCGTCACCGTGATCGGCCAGTTTTCCATGTAAGCGAACGCCTTGCGAAAATTGCCGAGAAACCAGTATCCCGCCGCGTTGGCCGCCGTGACGCCGCTGTCGAGAAGCCGCTTGTAAGCCAATCGGCTCGAAACGACGTTGTACCGGGCATACGGATTCGCGATGGCCGACATCGTCGTACTTTCCGAGGCGGTGTACGAGACTTCGGACGCGTTGAACAATCGATGAGCGATACCACGCTTTTGCGGCATCACCAAGACGGTGTCCGGTTCGACCAGGATCGGTTCTTTCGTGTTCGGATCAAGCATGCTCGCGAAGAGATTTTCCGCGTTTTCAAGGCTTGTCCAATCGGCCAGCGGGTTGGAGGACATCATGTTCACGTAGGGGTCGGCCGTCGCGGAACAGTAGGTGTTATACCCCTTGCCCTTCCACTTGAACGTGTTCGTGACACCGAGAACGGCGTCGAGAATACGTTTCTCCTTGTTCAACGCGAGTACTTCACCGACTTCCGCCGCACGACTGAGAATCAAGTGCGTCCGGTCGAAGAAAACCGCCTCTTTCGTCACGGGCACGATCAGGCCACGTTTACTCGTGTTCGGCGTCTCGACGTAATCTTCGGAAAAACCGACGTTCGGATATGGCATCCCGGGATTGATTTCGCGCCCGAAATCGGCGATGCCGGTTGTTCCCGGAATTTTCTCGCCGTCGAACCGCGTCGGAATCGTCTCGACGAGCTTGGACATCGCGAACGCTTCCAAGTTATACGACTCCAGAATCTTGTTGTAGATGATCTGGCTCGTGACGCCGAGAAACGCGGACGTGTCGATTCCGTCCCCTTCCAAAAGCACGCTCCCGGAACCGGACCGGGGATCAAGCTCGCGAATCCAGTGATGCCCGCCCGGTATCAACGCTTCGGCAAGCTCTCTGATGCTGAAATCTTCGCCGCGGAGATCCTTTTTTCGCAACGCCTCACCGAGGTGGCGGACCGTATTTTCCGGGCCGTCCGTCTCGAAGCGTTTACGCAATTCCTTGTATTTGATTGTACTCACGTTTATTCTCCTGTTGTGATGGTGTGGTAAAAGTGAAGCGGTTGTGATCGATTAGAGAACGCCGCCTTCGATGATTTTCGATTTGATGTTGACGAGAATCGTGTTGCTTGCCGTAGGCTCGCGACGCACGACCCGGCCGATCGCTCCGGCCAGAACCGCCGTGTCCAACTTTTGACACTCGACGCCCGTTCGACCGGCAAGCTCGTCGATTCCGACGAGTGCTCCGAGCACGAAAGTGTTGGGGTTGGTGTCATACTCGAACACGCCCGTCGTTGCGACCCGGATCGGCGTCGCTTCCCCGAGTGGACTCTTCTGCATCGCAACGCCGAGGAATTTGGCCGCAAACACCGATTGATTCAACGCTTTCGTTGTCTGGTTCGTCTGGTTGGAAGCGGGTTTGGCCGCATCGTTCTCATAATAAACGAGATCGCCGATTTCGACCGCGACCGTCGTCGGAACCAATGCGATCACCGGATTGGTCTCACCGTAACGCCAACGCATTTTGTCTGCCATGATGTTTCTCCTGTGTGAATTGTTGTAGATAGCAAAAAGGTTTTATTGTATGATATCAACCAGGTTCAATCCCCGGTTATCGCTTCGAGGAAGGAACGACGGTCCTGATTTTCACCGGGTTTCGTCTCAAAAGGACTGCCGGCTACGCTGAGTGGCGTCAGATGCTTCTCGTTACTCTGCTCTCTGATCTGCTGAACCAATTCCAGACGATCCGAAACGAGACGTCGCACCTCCTCTTCCCCGTTGCATCGATAAACCGCTTCGAGAAACGAAGATTTGAAAAACGACACATAGCGGCATTCTTTATCCTTGACTCCGGCAAACACTTGCTCGATCAGTGTTTCGATCGCTTTTGTTCTTTTGCGAAGCGTTTCGCATTCGCAAACGTCATCGTCTTTTATCAACGAAAGCGGCGGGTTTTCGAGGTGGCATACTTCGGGGCCTACCGACTCGAACAACCCTTTGGTCGTCGCGGGATCGGCAACGAGATCGACGCTTCTGACCGAGAGGATTTCCTCAACAATCGTTTCCTCCTTATCCCGGCGTAGCACTGCTTCGACATTATGGGAAAATCCGACGTTCGTCGGCGCATGTTCCGCGTCCCACAACAGTTGCTCCGCGAGCGGATGATTCGGATTGAAATGAAAATCCGCGTATAGTCCTTCGTCGCCGCGCAGTTGAACTTCACGGATGACGCCAAGTCGATCGGTGTAACTTCTCGGCTTGTTCGGATCGCCTTCCGGGTGATCGAGGTTGACTTTGGCGTTTTCGTACAGTGAAATCGCCTTTTGAAGCGTTTCAAGCGGATACCGTCGTTTGTTCCGACTTTTCGCGCCGAGAATCTTGACGCCGAACAGAATCCCGTTCGGCTTGTCGATTTTCAACCGCCCCGTACCGGGTTTCGTGTATTCCTGAATGATTTCCGACATTAGTCCTCCATAAAAAATGATGAGTTAAAGGATATGCGGCCGTTACCGGCAATCGCAATGCCGTTGCAATTTCGTTTCCTTGCCGGGATCCAAGCCGTACCGCATCGACATCGTGTGGGCCGAAAGAACGCCGCAGTTGAGGAGAATCTCGTCCGCTTTCGCCTCCTTGAGACGGTCTCGAACCGCGAGCATCGGCGGGATCGCATGCAAACGGATACGATTGAAGGTGTCATACGGCATAACTCCTTGTAGAATCGCATGTTCAAGTACGCGATGCAGCACGGCCAAGTCATCGTTGATGGTGTCGTACTGCAAACGCTCGAACATTCGCACCGCCGGTCCTTCCGCGACCATCGTGGAAGAGTAATTCGCATTCGAGGCGTCACTGGTGAGCATGAATTCCGGAATCACGAGCCTCGAAGCGATCGCCCGCAATTCCGCCTGCAAAATCAGGATGTACCGGCTCGCATCGATCGCCGCGACCGGGAACTCGTAATCCGTGCCGCCATAGGTGTCGATGATCGTTCCCGGCGTGAATCGTTGGACGTTAATCGTCTGGCCCGTCCTCGGGTCCTGACTCGCTGCGTGACCATGAGAATCCGCATAACGTCGAATCGAATCCGTCGTCCCACCCGAGTGCTTTCGGACCAAGGCGATCGCCGATTGAATTTCCGCGACGATACTCATGTTGCGCAACAGCTTTTCGACTCTCCGGAAATTCTTGCGGACCGGGTACAGAAGCGGTATGCCACGCTTGACATTCACATCGACGTTCGATTTGCGATGCTGAATCTCGGTAGCCGGGACGTATTCTCCGTCGATCCAATACCCGAGTACCGTTTCGACGTCTTGGGGCGGCGTGTGGATGCCGAAGGAATGCTCCGGCCGGTCGTGGTGATTCCGCGGACATGACACCTGGCCCGGTTCGACGAATCGAATCCGCGTCATCCCATCGGAATCCGAGAAATAGCGGAGAAACACTTCTCCGTCACGATCGCGACGTCGCACGATCTCCTGGTGTCGACGTGTCCACTGATTTTCCTCACGAAATCGGTCGAGGTAGTCTCGGACAAGATGTGAGAATTCGATGTCTTCTTCATGGGTCGGTATCACATGATATTTGTGACCGGATCCTACGATGTAATTGACCCTGTTTTCAATCGCATTGATCGCGAATTCATTGCAGGAAGCAAGGTTGCGACTCTGTTGCCTGATGGATGCAAGGGATGATTCGTCGAAAGCGACAATGTCCGAACCTGAACCGCACGGCGTCACGACAGGTCGCCAGAATCCTCCGTCACCGTCGTGATACGGCTCTGAAGGATCGACGAGGCACGCGTCCCCATCAAGAAAGGATTCCATCAACGACCGTTCGAGACGGTCCGCTTTTTCAAGTATTTGTTGACTCAAATCATCTGAAATCATTTGTCGCTCCGTAAGATAATAAGTGGACTAAAACACCATCCTGCTCATGTAATCGCCTGTATGACCCGGCGGTTGTGTTCGCTCTCCAATGATCCGTAACGCCATCTCCAAGGCGTCGGGACCGTCGTCGTGGTCCCCCACAGGAAACATTTTCAATTGCTCGACAAGGAGCTTCACCGAAGGAGAATGATTCCGAAACCGTAATCGCCGGCTCGACAACAGCGGTCCCAAACGACGTATCCGCACGATTTTATTGATCCGGTTGTCCAACGGTGTCATGCGATACTCGTGAATTTTGCGTACTATGAATTCGTCGATGAAATCCTTGTAAAGCAAGTCCTGAAACTGATTCGTCTCGATCACGAATTCATCCGGTCGGTGCTGCTCGAACAGCTCGACGCCATGGGAAACGATCTCCGATACATTCCTTCTAGCCAGGTCGGCGTCAACGTAATAACATCCGTTCTCACAAAGAGATATGATGATATACGCCGAGTAATCTCCACGAGACGAGTCTTTCCCTTTGCTCGGGTCGAGTGACATCACGCGATACACGATTCCGTTGCGCGACGGCATTTCGTCGAACCAGATCGCTTCATCGAAGTACGATTCCGGCCATTCGCAATACTCCGGATTGACCGGCGAATTCTGCTTCTCTCTCTCGAACGCCGCGCGGCCGCTTTCGACACGCATCTTCATCAATGAATAAATGTCTTCATGTTCGGGCCAGAGGACCTCACATTCTTCATTCATCGCATCACGATGAGCCCTGTAAAACGATTCCGCTTTCATAAGCGAATTCGGATCGTCGATGTTTGCATAGATCGCTTCCCACTCTTCCCAAAGCGACATATTTTTGGGCCAATTTTGAATCGCCTGGAATCTTACGCTGTTCCAGCCGGGCTTGGCGAACAGTTCGACCGCGATCGCTTCGTTGTGTAACGCCGTTGCGAAATTCACGACGTTCGTCTCCGAATTGCCGGCTTTCAATAAAGTTCCATGGAACCATGAGCGCGTCTTTTCTCGCGCCGATGACGAAACGATATGGCGGTCGTTCTGCAGGTCGTCGCAAACGATCAGGCTTGGACGATGTTGTTTTCTTCGGCGTCCGCGAAGTTTTTGTCCCGTTCCGAACGCTTCGATCATGACGCCGTTTCGTAACACGATCGATCCGTTGCGCCATGTCGGTCCTTTGCCCGTCCCTCCCTGATACTGCTCCCGGAGCTTGCGGTTGTCAAGCAATTCCGCTTTGATATTCTCTAAATGGGCGTGTGCTTGCGACATGGTGTCGGAAATGATCCAAATGTAAGGCTCTAGCTCTTCCAAAGCTGCACGGAGCGGGTAGGCGAAAGTCCCGATCGTCGATTTCGCGGCTCCCCGGGGCGCGAGGATGTTCAATTTGGCACCACGTTCATCACTTAAACGGTCCAATCGTTTTCCGAGCCAGCAGTGCATCTTCGACGGGGCTTTCTTGCAATGATCCGCGAGAAAATACTTTGTCCACGACAACAAGTCTCTCTTTGATACACACATGGATCCACGTCGGATCCGACGATGTTCGTCGATGCACTTGAGGAGAAAATGTCGCAAATATCCAATATCACGGTCGAAATCGACATTTGTATTATCCGGCGTCATTCCTCTGACTCCTCTTGCGCTTCAACGAAGGTCTCTTCCGAGAGATTCATATTATGGACGAGACGATTGACTTTGCGGATGATATTCCTTCTCTCAACGGTATCGTGAATTTCCGGTATCACGATTTCGACAAGATCCGAAACCAATTTCATCACCTGCTCTTCCGACAAAGTTTTCGCGCCACGGGGAGCGTAGCGGTTCGGACACCGTCTTTCCAAGGCCCACGCGGCCGCACGCCAATATTGTTCTTTATTTGCAGCCGCTCGGATTTTTTGCAAAAAAAACACTTCCGATTCTTCTTCCGCCTGCTGAACTTCCGTAGCGAACGCGGGATCACGTCGTATTTCGTTCCGGATGGTCGTCGGTGAGCAGCCGATATACTTCGCGGCGTTTTCCCGTGACGCTCCGACCATCAAAATGCCGATGATTTTTCGTTTTTTCACTTCATCGAGCCCGACTTTCCTCTTCACCGCCTTCTTGACGCCCTTTTTCGCCATAACACGCCCCGTCCTTTCCGTCTCCGAGATATTCGAACGACACCACACAACGACCGCTTGAATTTTTGCATCCGTTTTCCGATTGTTTTCGTTTTGCGCCGGTTTTCATCAAATTCGTCGTTTTCCATCGTCTCGAATTTGCGCAATGCCGGATGATCGAAGGATGTGACGCCGTGATACTTAATCGCAAATTCTCTTCTCGATGTATTTCCGCGACGGCCTCGAGAAATGCGGCTCCGATTCCGATCCCCTGGTAATCCGGGAGAGTCACGATACGGCTGATTCGTCGCCTTCCAACGTGTCCCATCAAGGAAATCACGGCACAAAACGCGACCGGCTCCTTATCCCAGACCGCAAGATAACACCGTACGGCCGTGGATAAACTTCCACTTAAATAATGATGCCTCGCAAACAACGGCCACGCGTCGCGACCGCAACGATAGACGTGCAATTCGATTGCCGGTCGGCGAAGGGACCTCCTTGATACGGTCCCGTCGGCCATATCGAGAACCCAGTCGGGTTCCAACCATTCCATGATATCATAGTGACACGTCACCGCGACGAAACGACCGGGGATTTTTCCCGCTTTGACGCTTTTGGCGATCGCGGCGGAAGACACTTTGGCGACATTTCGATCCACGACGCTCGTGAATTCGTCGAACACGGTGATCTCCTCGCTTCCCGACAAAGCCCTTGCAAGGTCGCAACGAAATTTTTCGCCGTTGCTGAGAACCGAATACGGTTTGATCCAGCCGGGCGGCGAACTGAAACCGACCGCCGTGAGCCGACTTGTGATTTCCTTGATCGGCGAATCTCCGAATCCGTCCACGACCGCGGCGTCATCGGACCAGTTTCCCGGCTCATACAATTGATTTCCAAACAGTTTTCTCGCGACCGTGCTTTTTCCGCTCCCGGAAGGTCCCACGATCAAACCGATTCGCCAATCCTCATCCAAGGGCGGCATATCGACTTTGAATGTCTGTATCGATTTCGCGGCGACGGGCACATCGAACATGCCTGCGATTTGCGCGACACGAAACGACGAAAAAACGGGACATTCGACTGAAAATTCCAAATTCGACACTTGTATTATTCCTTCCATCAAACGTATTCATTTTCACATATTCAGAATCTTGATCGCGACACCACGGTCCGACAATTCTTCATACAACTCCCTTTGTTGTGTTTCGTTTTCGCAATCGATGAGAATTTGAAACAACGTCGGGACTGTGATGTCCTTTTCGGAAGGCATTAGCGGTTCATTCTGCAGCGATAATTCTTCGAGAAATTTTTGCAACGATTCATTCGACGTTTCGATCGACGCCACCAATTCTTCGAGCAGCTCTTTGTTCGACGACGCCATCGCAGAAATCGGATCGAACAATGTGAGAAGCTTTTCCGTTTCCGAATCGTTAAGGTCGAGCAGCAAAACCGGAACATCCTGATCCGGCGTCGCTTCCGCACGAAGATGTCCGTCAATCAATTGCAACGATCCGTCCGGCATTTCCCGAGCCAAAAGTGCATCCGCATAGCCGATTTCCGCGAGAACGCCGCCGAGAACCTTTCGTTGATCCTCCGGATGAGATCGCCAATTTTTCGGGTGCGGCGTCAATTGTTTCGCCGGAACACGCCGAAAGTCGATGATACGGTCTTTGATGAGCATAGTTGTCAGGAGTCAGGAGTCAGATAAATGTTCTTTTTATTTTAATGTAAACAGGTATTGATAAAAAACGCTTCGAGCCAGGTCGGCGGGTTCGGTGAATCGGTCGGCGAGGTGCGGGACCGGGTCGACACCGCCGCCGATTCGATCGGCTATGGCACAAGCCTGGGAACAAAATGGAGGACGGGACATCCGTGCGGAGTCAGTGGCGTCATTCAGATTCGGTTTCACGAGCAGACGGATGTAGGGAAGGTGCGTCAATGCCGCGACGAACGCGTTCCAGTAACCGTATTCACAACCGGCGAACCGCTGCATGATTTCAATGGTTTTGTCCCTGCGATACGCCGGCCAGCGGTTGTCCGGATTGGCACGGAAGACGTCGATTCGCCCCGGATATTTTTTCACGAGTGATTCTAGCAACACGGCCCGACCGCCGTGAAATTCCCGGACTTCCAAAACGAACAGCCGCCCGTTCCACCATGCCGCCTTGGCCGCGTGTGAATGACGCCCCCGGCCCGCCAAAGCGATGAGACCACGCCGACGGAACAGCAACAGGTCGCCGTCGAGAATCTCCTCGCCACATTCGTCGAAACATCGTTGCGTGATATTTTCCATAATTTGTCGATAAGTTTTTTAAGGGCACCTCTGGAAATGCCGTTTTTCGGATCAACGAGCGGGTTCAATCGCACGATAATCGAGTTTCGAGGGAATTTTCATGATTTTCGACCTGTTTTCTCCTTTTGACGCCCCCAAACTGACTCGCTGACGCCGGTT
>JAVBPO010000079.1:0-4412 GCA_031549565.1 Thermoguttaceae bacterium | reverse complement strand
CGAATACAAATCCGAATGGGTTTGTCCGGAACATAGCGGCTGGGCTCGTAAAAGATTCGAGCGGTGGTGGCAGGAACGTTCGAACGATCCGCTCCCCGATACGGCATTTCAAGCGGTTCGGATCGCGAAGGCGGGCGGTGTCGCTGCTCCGGAAAATATCACGGTCCGAAAAATCGCCGGGGAACGGTTTGAAAAGATTCTCAAATACACGCTCACCGAAAAGCCGCACAGCGTTTCGGAATATCTCGACGAACCCACGGAGGACGAATTTTATGACGACGACAATGTTCCGTTCTGATCCAAACGGATTTTCTTTTGAGCAGTGGCAATTGCTGCTCCTCTCTCTTCTATCCGGTCTCGCCCTCGCGTTTCTGTTCGGGTAACCGGTTCCAACGAAAGTATTCTCATGACAACAAAAATACAATCCGGGCTCTCGGTCTGTCTGTCCGACATTCATTGCCCGTTCCAAAACAAGACCGCCGTGAAAATGGTGGTAGATTTCATTCGCGAACAGAAGCCGGGTCGTGTCCACCTGTTGGGTGACGCCTGTGATTTCTGGGCGCTGAGCCGATTCGATAAAGACCCGACGCGACGCCTGAATCTTCAGGAGGAACTCGATTCCGTGCGCGACTTGCTCACTTCGATCCGTGACGCCGCTCCACGGGCGCAAATCATCTATTCCGAGGGGAATCACGAATATCGCTTGAGAAAATACCTCATGTCGGAGGCGAAAGCACTCGCGGGGCTTCGGGCGCTGTCGCTCGAAAAATTGCTCGATTTCCAAACGCTTCGAATACGATTTCAACCGCAGGATCGACCGTACCGGATCGGACACCTTTTGTTCACACATGGCCAATTCGTGAGCCGCTGGTCCGGAATGTCGGCCAAACGACATTTCGAGCGATACGGCTGCTGCGTGATTCACGGGCATACGCACCGTCTCGGAGCGTTCTACCACACTGACATCAACGACTGTTACGGCGCTTGGGAGACCGGATGCCTCTCGACGTTGACGCCGGACTACGTCACGGCCCCCGATTGGCAAAACGGTTTTTCGGTCATTCATCACAGCAAACGTTTTTTCAGCGTCGAACTGGTTGCGATCATTCACAATCGATTCGCGTTTCGTGGAAAAATCTTCGGAAAACAGCAGCCGGGCAAGTCCAATCTCGTGGAGGATTTGACATGAAATCTTTTCAACAAGTTCGAATCGGCGACTGTACGATTTATCACGCCGACTGTTTGCATGTGCTTCCCGAGTTGGAAAAAGCGGATCTCGTGGTCACCGATCCCCCGTATGGTTGCGCCTATAAAACGAACCATCGCAAGGTTTCCAAAACGCCGGAGATGCTCGCCGGTGACGCCAAACCGAACCTCGCGTTCGTCAAACCGCTCGTCGATGCGGTCAAACCGGATTCCGCGATTTATCTTTGCACTCGATTCGACGTTTACGGCCAGTGGGAGCAGGCACTCAAAGATGCCGGGACCAAGATCAAGACGACCATCGTTTGGGACAAGCGGAACTGGACGGCGGGGGATTTGGCGGGGGATTACGGGAATCAAGTCGAATTGATTTTGTACGCGCATCTTGGTCGGTCTCTGCTTCGGCAGGGGCGTCCGTCGAATCTCTGGTCGATTCCACGCGATCCCCCCGGTGAGCATCCGACACCGAAGCCGGTCGAACTTTTTCGTCGCTGCATTCTCAACAGCAGCGACGCCGGTGATACCGTGCTTGATCCGTTTTTGGGAAGCGGAACGACCGCGATTGCCTGTCTTTTGACGGGACGCCGCTTTGTCGGTTGTGAGATCGACAAGCGGTATTTCGAGCTGTCCTGTCGCCGGATCGAAAAATCGTACAGCGAAATCAAAAGCTGTTTGCCCGGTTTGTCCCGCCATTCCCATTGAACCTATGAACGAACTTTACGAAAGGAAAATGATGACTTGCGAAGCATTGATCGAAAAATATCGCCCCGCTGCGGAGGCTTGGAACGCCTTGAAAACCGACAAGGATCGCTGGAAATACCTACTCGAGCATAAGCAGGAGTACACGCTTCTCTTGGACAACGACGCCACAATCGTTGACGTTCGCATCCCCAAGGAGGAGATGCAGGGGATCGACTACGACGACCTCGACGGAGAACTCGACTGCGATTCCTTCGACGACTATATCGGCTGGGACGACGGCGTCGTGGCGCTGCTGGAAGTGCTTGGAATCGACGGCTCGCCCTGCTGAAACAAACGAACGTTCAATGTCTCGATGTATTTTACATCGATTTCAATAACCCACAAGATGAAAGGATATTTTATGACGTGTTTTTATCAGAAACCTCAAACCGATTCATGGAAAATCGCCGCTCTCGTAGTTGGCGTCGTACTGTTTTTCGTCGTTTTGATCGGCGGAACCGCCGCTATTCGCACCGTACCGGTGGGACACGTCGGGATCGTCACCTCATTTGGAAGCGTGACCGGCCAAACGCTGGAGCCGGGAATGCACCTTGTCTTTCCGTGGCATGCGGTCACGGTACTCGACACGCGAATCCAGAATTATACCACGAAAACCGAATGTTTCAGCAAGGATTTGCAGCTTCTGCAGGTACAACTGAACATCATGACGTCGCTGCCGAAAAGTCGGGCGCAGTCGGTCTTCACGACCGTCGGGCCTGACTACGCCAACCAAGTGGTGCCGCGCGTGTTCGAGATACTGAAGCAGGAAGTCTCGAAGTACACTGCCGAACTCGTGATCGAAAACCGCGAAATAATTCGCTCCGACGTCTTGGCTGCATGCCGGACGCGACTTGCCGAATTGGTCGAATTTCAGGACGTGGTGCTGACCAATGTCGACTTTTCGGACGCTTACGAACGGGCTATCGAGAGCAAACAAGTCGCACAGCAAGAGAGTTTGAAAGCCCGCTACGAACTCGAAAAAGCGAAAATCGAAGCGGAAAAAGCCGTTGCGACCGCCGAGGGGGAAGCGGAATCAATCCGTATCAAAGGAGAGGCCCTGAAAAACAGCCCCGGCATGGCCCAACTGGAAGCGATCCGCAAGTGGAACGGTGTCGCGCCGACGCACGTTTTTCTGTCCGGAGACGATTCAAATGTCCCGGTCGTTTTTCCCGTTCGATAAATCTTTTTCAATCTTGCCATGAAAAAAACCTTAACGAAAGAATCGCTTGCCGCCAAACTCAACGGCTGCGAATATCGGGACGTCTTCCCGGAAGAACTTTGGGAACTCGCGAAGCACAATCGGCTCGTGGTCATTCATGGGGCGTCGGACGATCTCGTTTCGTTTTCCGGGGCAATCGACGACGAAGCCGACGCCTATGACGGCGGCACGGTCCTGCTTTGCCGAACGGGAATTCCGAGAAATCGCTGCGAGGACGAAAACTGCCCCTACCATGCCGAAAATCTCAAGGAAGCCCTGAAATATGAGGCGGTGCGGGAAATTCAAGTGTTTTGGTGCGGTAAGAGCAAACGGGAAAAAATGGACGCCGCTAAATACGCCGAACTCGGCAAACCGACATGGTGCTACGAAACGTCAATGCCGCATGCCGCGTTCGACATGTTCGATACTTCCGGCGACGAGCGCGAATATTACTGTCGCGGTATCGTAATTGATCTCGACCAAGTTTGGCCCCGTAAATCGTACACCGCGACCATGCTGGACGCCGTCGTCGCTCATTAATTCCCAATCCCCAAGACATTTTTTTCACAACCATGCAAACTATTTTTGATTTTCAGCCGCAGTTGTATCAATGTCATTCCGACGAAACGCTTTCGGGAACGGCGAAAGACGAATACTTCCGGCTTGTCGGGCGCGTTGCCGAGGACGGACTGGAGCAAATCCTACCGTTGGACACCATAAGCGAGGAGCAGGAAACCGCGCTGCGGGAACTGCGAAAAGCCGGGTTCATCAAAACGGCGGTGCAGTATCACGGCTCCGACGGACATTTTTATCATGTCACATTGAATACTCCGAAAACGGAACCGATGCACGACGGGGGGAAGCGGGAAACTTTTGACACCGGCGCCGTTCGCGACACCGCCGACGGAAAACCGAGACCGGAACTGATTTCGCCGTTCGCAACGGAAAAACTGGCTGATTGGTTGCGGCTCGGCGCCGAAAAATACTCTCCGAGGAATTGGGAGCTTGGAATTCCACTCAGTAGGTCGTTGGCCTCGGCTCATCGACACCTCTTGAAATACCAGCAAGGCGTCGAAGACGGTGAAGACCATCTTACGGCGGCCTACTGTAATCTCATGTTCATGATCCATACGACCGAAATGTGCAAACGCGGTGTCTTACCGGAAAGCCTGATGGACTTGCCGAAATACCGGGAAATTCCTCGCGTACACTTCAACGGAGATTGATTATCACAACACGAATGACACATTATTACCGCATCCGCAAATGG
>JAVBPO010000073.1:0-5016 GCA_031549565.1 Thermoguttaceae bacterium | reverse complement strand
TTCCAACGCGGAGCGGAGACCGAAAATCGTCGCAATGGGGGGAAATACGTATCTGCAAAACTCGTACTTGAAGGACGAATCGGTTTGGAGCGGGACGATCGGACTGAGTTGGACGCCGATCGACGGGGGGAAAAGCCGGGCCCAAGCGCGAACCGCCATCCAAAACGCCGCCGCGTCGACCCGAATGTACAACGAGACGCGATCTTTGATACAATTACAGGTCCGTTCGTCGTGGATCGCGGAAAACGAAACCCGCAGCCGGATCGCCGTCGCGGAACTCGGTAAGTCGCAATCGGACGAAAACCTCCGGGTCGTGACGCGGCAGTTTCAGGAAGGACTCGTCAACCACACGGAAGTTCTCGACGCCCAAACGCTGCAAACGGCCGCGGCGATGAATTACTGCAACGCGATCTACGACGCCATCCTGGCAACCTACCGCCTCCGTCGCGCCGTCGGGACCGGCTATTGATTCGAAAGCGTAATCACCTCCCCCATCCACTTGACACCATGCAAAAACAAAACATTAAAATCGGTCTTTACGGAATCGGCTTGGACACTTATTGGCCCCAGTTCGCGGGGCTGCACGACCGGCTGGTCGGCTATCAGAAACGAATCGCGGAAAAAATGGCCCGGCCCGGCGTGGAAATCGTCGATTGCGGACTCGTCGATAATCCGCTCGCCGCGCAGGACGCCGCCGATCAACTCAAACGGGAAGACGTCAAACTCATCTTCCTGTACGTTTCCACGTACGCGCTCTCTTCGACGGTCCTGCCGGTCGTCCAAAAAGCGAACGTCCCGGTCGTCGTCCTGAATCTTCAGCCGACCGCCGCGATCGATTACAAGTGGTTCAACAACCTCGGCGACCGCGTGAAAATGACCGGCGAATGGTTGTCCAGTTGCCAGGCGTGCAGTGTTCCGGAAATCGCCAACGCGTTTCTCCGCGCCGGGATCCGTTTCCAGCAGGTGACCGGCGTGCTCGACGACGATCCGATCGCGTGGAAGGAAATCGCCGACTGGATCGACGCCGCGGTCGTCGCTGAAACGATGCGGAAAAACCGCGTCGGACTGCTCGGACATCCGTATTGCGGGATGCTCGATATTTACTCCGATTTAACGAAACATTCCTCGCAGTTCGGCTGTCATTTTGAATACCTGGAAATGTGCGAACTGAAAGCCGTTCGGGAAAAAGCGACCGCGAAGCACATCGACAAAAAGGTCGCGGAAATCAAAAAACATTTCGACGTGCAGGCGGACTGTTCCGAAACGGAAATCCGCCGGGCCGCGACGACCGCCGTTGCGCTGGATCAACTGGTGGAAAAGCATCGGCTCGGTTCGCTCGCTTACTTTTTCAACGGGACCGGGGACGACGCGTATATCGACCTGATCAGTTCGGTGATCGTCGGCAATTCGCTCCTAACCGCCCATGGTGTCCCGGTCGCGGGGGAGTATGAAGTGAAAAACGTGCAGGCGATGAAGATTCTCGACGCGTTCGGCGTCGGTGGTTCGTTCACGGAATTTTACGCGATGGATTTCAACGACGACGTGGTGCTCATGGGACACGACGGGCCCGGACACACGAAAATCGCGGAAGGAAAAACGAAACTGAAACCGCTCAAGGTGTATCACGGCAAGGTCGGCAGCGGTTTGAGCGTCGAAATGAGCGTGAAAAACGGGCCTGTAACCGTTCTTTCGGTAATCGACGCCCCGGACGGCGATTTGCGGCTGTTGATCGCGGAAGGGGAATCGGTTCCCGGCCCGATTCTCGAAATCGGCAACACGAACAGCCGGTACCGCTTTTCGACCGGCGCCCGAAAGTTCATCGACGCCTGGAGCGGCCACGGTCCGGCGCACCACTGCGCGATCGGCGTCGGTCACATCGCGGACAAACTCGAAAAATTCGCCAAGATCATCAACATGGAAACGATCCGGGTCTGTTAGTTGCCGATCGAATCCCCGTTCTCCTTTCCCCATCCGGAAGCTTGAATTTCCAGATGAGAAACGGAGGGGTGGTCCGTCGTGATGGAAAGAATTCCTTTCGTTTCTCCCGCTTTTTCCGGCATAAAAGAAAGTTCGAGCCAGTGAGACGAGGATGCCGCCAGTCCTGAAAAACTGGTAAACCCGAAAGCCGGATCGGTGCTTTCGATTCCAAGAACTTTGAACGGCTTGGCGTCAACTGATTGGATCAGAATTTTTTTCGTTGCAGTTTCCCCCGGTTTCGCAACGCCGAAAGGAATTCCCGCCGGTGCGTCTATTCCGCTTTTTCGCTTGACATGCAAAGTGACGCTCTTGGCGGGTGGAAATTTTTCCTGCTCCGTCTCCGGAAAGGTGAACTGTGCAACACACTGAAAATTGGCGCGGGAATTCGCCGTGAGAGCTATGTTCACTCTCACGATCCAGGATTGTGAAACGAGATCGTCTTTTAGTCTGCGTAAAGATCCCGCTTTTTTGATCTCGAGGATTTGCAAAATTTCCGGAAGCGATTCGAAAATCGGATCCCCCATTTCCGTAACCGTGCGGTCCCGGACCGTTCGCGTGATCGTTAATGTTTTTTGAACTTCCCAGGTTGTCGTGTCCTCGAATTCGTGAAGTAACGAGTAGGGCTCCACGAGAATATCCGTTTCGTTTTTTCCCGCAATCGTCAAGGCGACCGGCGGAGAGTCCGTACTGGCGGGCGTCTTTCCGAAGTAGGCGTGATATTCATATTTTCCGGCAACTTCCGGCAGTTGAACTTCCAGCGTAACGGGCAGATGTCCCCCGGGAGCCAACTCGAAGACGTCTCCTTTTATGATTTCAGTTCCTTTATGGAATGCGCCGGTACAAGAGCAATCGGTTCCACGGAAAACCAGCGACGCCGGATGGTCGCCCGTGTTACGAATCACGAATTCCGGCGTCACACGCCGCTGCTCGTTCGACATCGCGCGAATTTCACTCAACAGGTACGGCGGCACCTCGTGAGGGTTCGATTCGATCCGGAGTGGTGCCAAGCTTCTCTTTTGGCAGGAGCCGAAAGCGACAATCGGCAACAGAAAAGCGAGGACAAAACCGTTCCGGAAAATGTATCTTCGAGACATCTCCATGATTCCTCGAAAGGTAGGCTATTATTTTCCACAAACGGTCACGTTGACTTGATAGCCGACGACCGTCGGCGGGTTCGTGGTATGATATCCCCAGCAACCGCAAACGCCGCCGTAAACCCCCGTATAAGCTACTCGACCACAAGCTAAATTGAAATCATGCTTCGGCAAATCATTTTTGGAAAGCGAACATGAATTTTCAGGGGATTCGATGCAAAGCGCATCATCCCAATGGGTTTGACCGGATCCGGTGCAAGTGCCAAAACATGTAAGGGTTAAATTGTTTCCGCCGCATCGCGTACTTGGCAATTGGCTGAAGGAGTCCGCACCCGTCGAACATTCGGTTGCCGGAATGCACCGGTGGTTCAACAGGGGAGTTCCGGAAAATGCGAAATGTCCCAGTAATACAAGGCACGGCAGAATGAAGAACATCAATGTGAATACTCGAATGTTCTTCAATAAAAATAATTTTAGTCTCATAGCTATCTCCTTTTCCACAAATTTTGAAAAAACGGGATGTGTCAACGCGAATCGTCACGTACTTTTTTTCGGCGGTTGCGATAAACCAGAAAAAGTATTGCAAAAATCACAACGACGTTCACGCACAGAATTATCGTCCAACGGGATGATGACGCGGTTGCCTGGGGCAGGACCGATTCTCCCCCGTGATCGACAAATTCCACAATATCAGGAACGTCGACATGCACTTCATGTTTTTGGGGAGTACTGACACCGGAACGAAAGTCGACGACCATCGATTGGGCGGGGGCCTCCATCTGAAACTCGCGGTCGGGAATATCCTTGTTAAAAATCGCCTTCTCGACATATTTTATCCATAATTCCGTGATTTTGTCTTTTTCGGAAACATCGTATTTCACCTTAACGACGAGCCTCGGGAACGTGATATTGCCGGAAGCCAAAAATGGGAGTAGTTGGTAATGTTCTTCATAGAGGTTGTCATGAGAAGCATTACGGGTATTCTGGTAAAAAACCAAACCGGTGGCTCGATCTATTCTTATGCTGCCCTTAAAGTTTCCAGTCACGTAGTCATAATAAACGGTGTTCCCATCGATATGGTAGACCGTTTTAATATCATCGCCTTTGACGGATTCCATGGGCACCGGGCAAACCCATCGCAAGTCCTCTAGCGACTCGGGGCACATCATGGAGTCGCCGAGATTGTAGATCGAAGCGGTTTTTCCGCTTTTCAAATTCTCCATGTAAAGGCCGTCCGCGATAATCTGTACGATGCCGGACGAAAGAAGATCACTACGAAGTTTTTTCTTGGGGTCGTCTTGGACCAAGCGTACTCTTCCACTAAGCGCTTCGCCGTCTTTGGTACGGTCCAAGGTGGTCAATTGTTCGATCAATGTCAAATAATCGTCCTTGGTTTCCAGCCGAGCCGACATCAAAATGTCGTAAATCTGATTCCGCGTCAGCGGCTTCAGTTCCTTACCCGCTCTGAAAGTGGCTGCCAGATATTCGATTTCCGCGGTTACAATCTCCGTTTTCTGCGCATCCCATTTGGCGTTGATTTCCGCAATGACGCGATCTTTTTCCGCTCCTTCCAGAAGAACGGCATCCCCGGGGATTTGCGAAAGAAGCTCGCCGGACCCGTCGAGCCAAAGAAACGCGACTGCGAAAACAAGACGAAAAACTTTGAAAAATGATTTTTTCATGGCATTTTTCGAAAATCTAGCATAAATTCTCGTTAATTAAAAACGAATATTCACCTCTACCACCCCTCATAGTAGTCATAGAAAAAAAAAAAGCAAGAGGATTTTCGAGAATTTATGAGAATGGGTGCGCACAAATTTCCTTGTATGTTTGGGCAAAATAGGGGTATCATGTCATGCTGAGGTATTCCGAAGCATCTGGTTTCAAGCCGTGTTCGCAACATAATGCGTGTTGCCGGATGCACCAGATTCTTCCCTCCGTGAGT